>DASZAB010000109.1:0-28158 GCA_035945675.1 Verrucomicrobiia bacterium
CGCCTGGTAAATCGGCACGGTGCCGATGGGCACGGGCGAGTTGCGGAGAATCCATTCGCGCGTGGCGTGGATGTTCTTGCCGGTGGACAGGTCCATGACGGTGTCCGCGCCCCATTTGGTCGCCCAGCGCATCTTCTCGACCTCCTCCTCGATGCTCGAGGCGACGGCGCTGTTGCCGATGTTGGCGTTGATCTTCACAAGAAAATTGCGTCCGATGATCATCGGCTCGAGTTCGGGATGATTGATGTTCGACGGGATGATGGCGCGGCCCGCCGCCACTTCGCTGCGGACGAACTCGGGAGTGATTTCGGCGGGAATTCTTTGCGGGAAGCGGTGAAACACCGAAGGCGGTGGCGGATTTACGATTTGCGATTTACGATTTACGAGCTGGCTTGAACCCGCGTGCTGCTTCAATAAATCGTTGCGTGCACTGTCGTTGCTCAAATCGGCAATCTGCATTCTGCATTCCGTATTTCGCATTTGCTCCCGAATGGCGATGAATTCCATTTCGGGCGTGATGATGCCGGCACGGGCGTAAGCCAGTTGCGTGACGACCTTGCCGGACCTGGCGCGGAGCGTCCGGCGGCGCGGAGTAATCAATCCTTCCAGCCGGAGTGACGTCGCGTCCTGGCGTTTGGCCCGGTCCAGTCCGCGATGCTTTTCGGAAAGATAACCGTCATCGATCGGTTTCACCTCGCGCCCGGCATGTTCCTCGACATCGCCCCGTCTCAAAATCCAGTCCCGCCGCAACGCGGGCAGCCCCTGCTCCACCGACCCGGCAAACTTTGGATCGCCCCAGGGACCGGAACAGTCATAGACGCGCACCGGCTCGTTGATTTCGATGGCGCCGGTGTAGGATTTGGTCGGGGTGAGTTCGATTTCGCGCATGGGCACGCGGACATCGGGATGGATGGCGCCCTGGACATAGACGCGTTTGCTGGCGGGCAATTGCTCGCGGCTGTGCGGTTCGAAAGAATCTTTGCTCGCAATCATAACATTTATTCGATCGCCGGGATTGCTGGGAGAAAGGGAAGCCGGACTCAACCCTCCCTCCGCCAGCATTACCTGGATCAGGTTCAACGGGTCTTCGGCGTTCCGCGCCGAACTCTCAGCCTTCGCCGCCTGCAAACAGGACGACCGGTTGGCTCCCCATGTCTGTGAAATTAGGTCGCCGAGGCGGAAGCGTCAAGCGCGCGGGTTCACTTAATTTCGGGGACGGGACGCTGGAAAACCCAGGCAAGCCCGCGCTGCAACCGTTCCTGGACATGATCGTTGTGCCGGCCCGGCGGTTCATAAAATGTGCAGCGGGCCGACCGTTTGCGGAGGACCTCGTAAATCTTCCGGGCGCCGACGTTCGCGCCGAACTGGTCGTGGGCCGCCCCATCGAGATAAACCGACTGGTTCGCGCGGAAGGCGTTCGGGTTTTGTCGGACGATGGTGAGCGGATCATTATCCAGCCAAAGCTGCCACACCCTTTTTCGAAACCGGCCATTCGCGTCGTACAACCATTGGAATCTGCCCGGCTGCCCCGGGCCTGCCGGGGCATAAGCGGCGGACAAACCCAGCGCATAGATCAGGTCGCCGTCTTTCGGGAAAGGAACCGGCAGGCGCGGCGTCATGCAGGAATTGATCCGAGTCAGGCTTGCGTTCGTGACACCGGGCCGTTGCACCAACGGCAGGTGAGTAAACGGAAAATCCGAATCCGGACTGAGCGCGATGACGCCATCAAAGAGGTCCGGGCGCAGCATACCCAAGCGCAAGGCGCCAAATCCGCCGCTGGAATGCCCGGCAATGATCCGCCGCGGCCGATGGGTCGTGATGCCGTAGCGCGATTCCACCCGGGCAACGATTTCGTCGCAGACATAATCCGCGTAGTTGCCCTGCGCGGGCGAGTTAAGGTATTGGCTGCCGCCCCAGCGATTGCGTCCGTCCACGACGACCAGCAAGACCGGCGTGACTTCGTCGGCCAGTTTTTGGGTAAACGCGCGCCAACGGCTCGCGTCCTTGATAAAATCATCCGAAGAACTGTCGTAACCGGGCAAATAATAGACAACCGGCAGCACCGCGTGATTGGTGTATTGCGCAGGAATAAAAACCGCGACGCTGCGGACAACCGGGTCATGCAGGGGGTTATTCTTGAGCACATGGCTGGAAAACCTGATGACATCCAATCGCGGTTGCCCGCAGGCCAGGAGCGGAGCCAGCAGGCCGATTGCGGCAAAAGCCGGTTTTGCGCCGCGTTTGAGTTTGAGGATGAAGGATTTCATAACCCCGCAGACACCAGGAGTCGGTTCCAAATTTCTCAACGGTCGGATTACTTGACGGGCCACATTCTTACGAGCACCACGCCGTGGGGCGGCACGGTGGTTTCAAACCGGTCCGAGAATTCGCCGAGGTCCTTTTGACGCCAGAGATCACGCACGCGCTGTTGGCCGGTCAGACCCAGTTCCGACCATGGGGCAACTACTTTGACGTCGCTGCGGCTGAGATTGAAAAGGCCGACCGCTTTTGAACCGTCTTCCATGTCTTTGGCCCAGACTTGCTCCGTGCCACCATCCGCAACCCGCGATGCCTGCCGCGCCAGCGGGTCCTGGTCCACCGCCAGCACTTCGTCGTTGGAAAGCAGGCTCAGCGTGAACGGATCCAGTTTCGTCATGTCACAGCCGATCAACAGCGGCGAGGCGAGCAGGCACCAGAGGCTGATGTGCGTGTATTGCTCGTTGGGGGTCAGGCGCGTCGGATGGAGACTCGGTCCCCAACCGACATAACCGACGACCAGCATGTCCGGGTCGTTAAAATGGCCGGGGCCGGCGTATTTTTCCTCGCCGGCCTCGCCGAAACCGTTGGCGGACATGCTGCTCCACGTGTCGCGAATGTCGCCGGTGGTGCGCCAGGAATTGCCGCCGACTTGCGCGCCCCATTTCCAGACATCGCCCATGCCGTATTGGCAAAGGCTGAAAAGGATGTCGCGCGGTTGTTTTTCGAGGGCGGCGTGCATAATGGCATAAGGCCGCATCAGCTGAGCCCGATCCGTCGGCGCGGAACCGCTCCAGCCGCCCAGTTGCTTTACAAACTCCGACGAGTTTCCCCGATGCGACTCCAATTCCGGCTTGTAGGAGCACCAGTCATATTTCAAGTAATCAAAACCCCATTGCGCGTATCGCTGCGCGTCGAGTAATTCATGGTCGAAACTTGCCGCGCAGCCGCCGCACGTCCATGGGCCGGGCGAGGAATACAGGCCGATCTTCAGCGCTTTGCCATGCACGTAAGCCGTCAGCCCGGGCATGTCCGGGAAGCGCGGGTTTGGCAAAATGCGGCCTTTGGCATCCCGCTGCGGACCTTGGAGCGTCGGGTCGTCGGCGCGATGCGGATTCACCTCCCAAAAATCATCAATGTTGATATAGGTCCAGCCGTGGTTGATGAGGCCGCTCTTGACCATCGCGTCCGCCGCCGCTTTGATGTCCTGTTCGGTGACCGCCGACGCAAAACAATTCCAACTGTTCCAGCCCATCGCCGGCGTCAGACCGATTTGCGGGCCGCAAACGATCTTGAATTGCTCCTGTGCCTCGCCCAACGCGTTCTTCGCGTGCAGCGTCACGATAAATGTTTTAGCCTTTTTCAGTTCGCCCGTAATGCGGCCGCTATCGGAATCCAATCGCAAGCCCTTGGGCAAATGGTCCGCGCCAAACGTCATCGGCCGATCGCCGGTGGCCGGAATCGTGAACAGAAAGGGAGTGCCGGGCCGCACACCGAAAATCCGCGTGCCGTTAATCCGTGGTTCGGGCGAAGGCTGGGGTGTCAAAATCACCGCCGGCTCCTGTGGCGGCGAGACCGCTTCCGGCGCGCCGGCGCGCATGCGGATTTCGGCGTCGGCCCAGTCGGCGTGGGCGTAATCGATGTTGTTGCTTCCGCTGCTGACGATAAGCGTCAATTGTTTGATGCCGGCAAGGCTTACGTCTGCCGGTTGGGGCGCGTCGCCGCCATGCAAAACGGCGCTTTGCCAGAGCGGGTGCCCGTCACCGAGCACTTCGAACTGTGCGTTGCCCCGGCCCGCGCCAACTTCGTCATCCACGCCCACCTGTGCAGTGAATTTTTCCGCGTTCCCACGAACGTCCACGAACAACTCACTGTAGGCGTGCGTACCCAGACCGTTGGTAAAGGTCTGTCCGCCAATGGAAAGCGTGTGATTCTCGACGGACTTGTTCGCGTGCGGGTCGCCCCAATCCTGCTGCACCTTGCTGAGGTCGAGCTGGCTGAGCGGAAAGGGCTGTTCGGCGCGAACCGCACTGATCGCCAATGCCAGCACGAAGGCCGGACCAAAAGTTTGCAGGCGACGGGTGATAAAATTTGTGCTCATAAATGATTTGTCATGAATCCGGCGTTCAGCCTCCCATTTTGAAAATTGCCCGTCCAGAGAAATGCATGAAGCCTGGATGATTCCCAGGCCACGCCGCTGCGGCATGGAGGGGCCAAAGATGCGAAGGTCGAGGTCGCAAAATGGGCGCATTGGCCCGGGCAATTGTCCACGCCGGGTACTCTTCGGCGTGGCGTTCCGCCCGACGAATTGACACCGCCATCCGGGAAAGTGTATTTCTGCAAGCATGAACTTTCGATTTGCCGCAACGCTTCTCTGCCTGACCTGTCTTCAGCTCGGCGCGGCCGACGCACCGGATTACACCTCGTTCATCCGCACGCCGCCCGCACCGGACACACCACGCATCAATGGACCGGACATTTTCGGGGTGCGACCAGGTTCGCCGTTCCTGTACACCATTCCGGCGACCGGCGACCGGCCCCTGACGTTCAGCATCGAAAACCTGCCGACCGGTCTGAGCGTGGATTCCGCCAATGGCCAAATTACCGGTGTTCTCAAAAAGAAAGGAGAATATGACGTGGTGTTTCACGCGCGAAACGCGAAGGGCGGGGCGGAAAAAAAATTCCGCATCATTTGCGGCGATAAAATCGCGTTGACGCCGCCGATGGGTTGGAACAGTTGGAATTGCTGGGCCGGCTCGGTGAGCCAGGACAAGGTTCTGAAATCGGCCCAGGCGATGGTGTCGTCCGGCCTCATCAATCACGGCTGGACCTATGTCAATATCGACGACACGTGGCAGGGCGAACGCGCCGGGAAAATCCATGTGCTGCTAGCCAACGATAAATTTCCCGACATGAAGGCGCTGTGCGATACGATTCACCGGCTCGGCTTGAAGGCCGGCATTTATTCCACGCCGTGGATTACGTCCTATGGGCTCCACGCGGGCGGTTCCAGCGACAATCCGGACGGTTCATGGTCCGAAAAGATGGGCAACGAACAGCATTGGCAGTTGGGCAAATATTCGTTTGCAGCCGCCGATGCCAAACAATGGGCCGCCTGGGGTTTTGATTATCTCAAGTATGACTGGAACCCGATCGATGTCCCGCACGTAAAGGCCATGAGCCTGGCCCTGCGCAAATCAGGGCGCGACATTGTCTTCAGCCTTTCGAACACCGCCCCCTTCGATCACGCCGCCGACTGGGCGCGTTGGGCCAACTGCTGGCGCACCACCAGCGACATCTTTGACAGTTACGACACGCCCGGCCAATTCTGGCAGTTCACCGTTTCCGGCATTGCCTTTTCCCAGGACCGTTGGGTGCCCTTCGCCGGACCGGGCCATTGGAACGACCCCGACATGCTGGTCGTCGGCTATGTCGGCTGGGGGCCGCAACTGCATCTGACCCATCTCACGCCGGACGAACAATACACCCACATCACCATGTGGTGCATGTTGTCGGCCCCGCTGCTTATCGGCTGTGATCTGGACCGGTTGGATCCCTTCACGCTCAATCTCCTGGACAACGACGAGGTTCTTGCGATTGACCAGGACGCGCGAGGCGAAGAGGCCACGCGCGTGGCGACCATTGGCGACGTGGACGTTTATTTGAAAAATCTGGAAGACGGCGGCAAAGCCGTGGCATTTTTTAACCGCGGTCCGGCCCCGGAGAACCTGCATTTCGACAAACTCGGTTACCTCGGCATCCAGGGCCCCCAGCATGTGCGCGATTTGTGGCGGCAGAAAAACCTGCCCGACGTGGGCGATCCCGTGAAAGGAGTGTTCCCGGTGAGCCTGGCCGCCCACAGCGCCGAACTCTACAAGTTCACGTCGGCGAAGTGAAAATGAGGCAAATTTTCAATAATGCCGTTCGCTAATGCATCGCAATTTTTACATTACACCGCTTGACCCTCACGGCGAAATCGTTTTGATTTAACCGGACATTTTATGAGTTCGCCCAAATCTCCGCTCGATGAATTGCGAATCGAGCGCCGTCCCGAGCGGCCAAGCCAATTTAACCCGTGGCCAGTCGGCTTGGTGGTGGCGGTTTTGCTTCTGCTGGGTGCGACCATTTGGTGGCACTCGCGAGCCGGCGCCGTCGAAGTGCAAACGGCCGTGGCGCGTGATGCCGGCGGCGGCAGTGGCGAACACACGGTGTTAAACGCGTCCGGTTACGTCACCGCCCGGCGGCAAGCGACCGTTTCGTCCAAAGTTACCGGCAAGGTCATGGAAGTGTTGATCGAGGAGGGCATGAAGGTCACCAACGGGCAGGTGTTGGCGCGGCTGGATGATTCCAACGTCAAGACCAGCCTTGACGTCGCCGTGGCCCAGTTGGCATCGTCGAAGGCGGCGCTGGCGGAAACCGAGGCGCAACTGAAGGACGCAAACCTGGAATATCAGCGCACCGTCGAGTTGGCCAAACACCACATCGCGTCGCAATCCGACCTGGACCTGGCCGAATCGAACGCCAAGGCGTTGCAGGCGCACCTGGCGCAGCAGAAACTCGACATCGTCGTCGCGCAACGCCAGGTGGAGCTGTGGCAACAGCAGATGGACGACATGATTATCCGCGCGCCGTTTGACGGCGTCATCACTACCAAGGACGCGCAGCCGGGCGAGATGATTTCGCCGGTGTCCGCCGGCGGCGGTTTCACGCGCACGGGCATCGGGACGATCGTGGACATGAGCTCGCTGGAAATTGAAATTGACGTGAACGAAAGCTACATCAACCGCGTCGAACCGGGCCAGCCGGTCGAGGCGACGCTGGACGCGTATCCGGACTGGAAAATTCCCTGCAAGGTCATCGCCATCATTCCCACGGCCGACCGCGACAAGTCCACGGTCAAGGTGCGGGTCGGGTTCGACCGGCTGGACCCGCGCATCCTGCCGGACATGTCGGTGAAAGTGGCCTTTCGTGACAGTGGCGGAACGGCGTCGGGCCGCGCGGTGATTATTCCCAAGGACGCGGTTCTCAGTCGCGACGGGCGCGACGTGGTGTATGTCGTCCAGGACGGCCATGCCGAACGCCGCGCGGTCACCGTCAACGGCACGCAGGGCGAAGATTCCATGTTAAGCGCCGGCGTGACCGCCGGCGAGAAAGTCGTCGTAAACGCGCCGGCCAATTTGCGGGACGGCATGGCGGTGAAGGAGAAGACCCTATGAGTGAAAGCAAATCGAACCATAACGCGCTGGTCCAGGTCGAGCGCGTGGGGAAGGTTTTCCATCGCGGTTCAGAGGACATCCACGTGCTGGCGGACTTGAGTTTGCAGGTTCCGGCCGGCGAATTTCTGGCGCTGATGGGGCCGTCGGGTTCCGGCAAAACCACGCTTCTGAATCTGATCGGCGGCCTCGATCGCCCGACCAACGGGGCGGTCACGGTCGCCGGCGAACGGCTCGATCAATTGTCCGACCGTCCCCTGGCCGCGTGGCGCGCGCGGCACATTGGCTTTGTCTTCCAGCTTTACAACCTGATGCCGGTGCTGACGGCGGAACGTAACGTGGAACTGCCGTTGTTGCTGACGCACCTTTCCCGGGCCGAACGGCAGAAGCACGTGGAAACGGCGCTGGCGGTGGTCGGCCTCTCGCACCGCGCCAGGCATTATCCGCGCACGCTTTCGGGCGGCGAACAACAGCGCGTCGGCATCGCCCGCGGCATTGTCACCGACCCGACGTTGTTGTTGTGCGACGAGCCGACCGGCGACCTGGATCGGAAATCCGGCGATGAAATTCTGAATCTGCTCCAGTCGTTGAACCGCGAGCACGGCAAGACCATCATCATGGTCACGCACGACCCGCACGCCTCGGCGCGCGCGGCCCGCACGCTGCATCTGGACAAGGGGCAATTGAGCAATGGAGAAGTAAAGTGAGCACGTTGTGTAACGCGGACATTCCTGTCTGCGGGTTCACGGGACATTCTTGTCCCGTAATTCCGGCGACTGGAAAGTCGCCTCAACCCGCAGGCTCGAAAGCCTGCGCCACCGCGATTGCGCCATGAAATTTTTCCATCTCATCTGGTGCAATTTGCGGCGGAAGAAGCTCCGCACGTCGTTGACCCTGCTCTCCATCATAGTGGCGTTCATCCTGTTCGGCTTCCTGTCGGCCATCCAGCAGGCACTGGTCGGCGGCGTGGCGCTGGCGGGGGCGGACCGGTTGATCGTCCGGGAAAAGGTCTCCATCATCAATCTCCTCCCGGTGAGTTACGAGGAGCGGATTGACCGGATTCCGGGCGTGGATTTTTCCACGCACCAGACCTGGTTCGGCGGCATTTACCAGGACCCGAAAAATTTCTTCATGCAAAATCCGGTCGAGCCGGAAAAATTTCTCAAGATGCATCCGGAAATCATCCTGCCGCCGGACGAGGAGAAAGCCTGGCTGGCCACGCGGACGGGCGCGATTGTCGGCCGCCGGACGGCCGAACGATTCGGCTGGAAGATCGGCGACCGGGTGCCGATTCAATCCACCATCTGGACGCTGCCGGATGGCAGCCGAACGTGGACGTTCGACATCGTGGGTATTTACGACGGGAAAGACAAAGGGACCGACACCACGCCGATGTTTTTCCGCTACGATTACTTTGACGAAGCGCGGCAGCCGTGGGGAAAGGGAAAGGTCGGCTGGTACACCATCCGTATCAAGGACCCGTCGCAGGCCGCGGAAGTGGCCAGGCGGGTGGACGCCGAGTTTGAAAATTCACCGGCGGAAACCAAAACGGAACCGGAAGGTGCGTTTATTCAAGGCTGGGCCGCTCAAATTGGCAATATCGTCTTCATCGTCGCGGCGATTTTGAGTGCGGTGTTCTTCACCATTCTGCTGGTGACCGGCAACACCATGGCGCAGGCGGTGCGCGAGCGCACCGGCGAACTGGGCGTCCTCAAGGCGATCGGCTTTACCAACGGACAGGTCGTCGCGCTGGTGCTGGCCGAATCATGCCTGCTCACCGTCCTCGGCGGGGCGGTCGGTTTGGGATTGGCGCGGGCCATCACGCCCGTCCTGGCCCAAAACCTGGCCGGTCTGCTGCCCATGTTCTTTCTGCCGACGCGCGATCTATTCATCGGGCTGGGCCTGAGTATCGCGCTGGGCTTCGTGACCGGAATCTTTCCCGCGCTCCAGGCCATGCGCCTGCGAGTCGCGGATGCCTTGAGGAGAATGTGAAGAAGAAAATGATCGACCAACATCGAACATTCAATGAAGGTCGAATCCGCGTACATTTGAATGTTGAGCGTTGGGCGTTGAAGGTTGAATGTTTCCTGCCGGTTCAGGAATTCAATACGCAAATGATTTTACACGGATTCTCATCTTGATTATGGCCGGCCCCATCAACTGGTTTTCGCAAATCGGCTCGATCACGAAGTTCGGACTGCTGAGCCTGCCGCAGCGGCGCGGCGCGGTGGCGGCCACGGTCATTGGCATCGCCGGCGTGGTGGCGGTGCTTGTGGGCGTGCTTTCCATTGCGGCGGGCTTCCGGCAGGCCTTGACGGTTTCCGGCTCGCCCGACGGCGCGATTGTCTTGCGCAGCGGCGCCGACAGCGAAATGGTCAGCGGCCTGGGAGAGGATGAAACCCGCGTCATTGCCGATGCGCCGGGCATCGCGCGCACCGCCCAGGGCCCGCTCGCGTCCGCGGAATTGTTCGTCATCATTGACCTGCCCAAACGGTCCACCGGCACCGACGCCAACGTCCCGTTGCGCGGCGTGGAGCCGGCCGCATTGCTGGTGCGCGACCATCTGAAAATCATCCAGGGCCGGATGTTTGAGTGGGGCAAGGACGAAGTCATCGTCGGCCGCGGCGCCGCCCGGGAATTTGCCGGACTGGAAGTCGGTTCCGCCATCAAAGTGGGCCGTTACGAATGGCCGGTCGTGGGCATCTTTTCGGCCAATGGCGGCGTGGCCGAATCGGAAATCTGGACCGATGCGAAGATATTGCAGGACGCCTACAACCGCGGCAATTCATTCCAATCTGTCTCGGTGCGGCTGAATTCGCCGGCGGCGTTCCAGGCGTTCAAGGATTCACTCACCTCCAATCCGCAACTCAACGTGCAGGTCATCCGGCAATCCGATTATTACGCCCAGCAATCCGAGACTTTGACGCGGCTGATCACGACGCTCGGTTTTCTCATCGCATTTTTGATGGCGGTCGGCGCCGTGTTTGGCGCCCTGAACACGATGTACAGCGCGGTGACGGCGCGGACGCGGGAAATCGCCACGCTGCGGGCGCTCGGCTTTGGCGGCGGCGCGGTGGTGGTCTCGCTCATGCTCGAATCCCTGCTGCTGGCGCTCGGCGGCGGCATCATCGGCGGCGCGCTGGCCTACATCGCTTTCAATAATTTTCACACCTCGACGATGAATTTCCAAAGTTTCAGCCAGATCACCTTTGCTTTCAAAGTCACGCCGCAATTGTTGGTGCGCGGCATCGTGTGGTCGGCGGTCATCGGCCTGATTGGCGGCCTATTCCCGGCCATTCGCGCCGCGCGGCTGCCCATTGCATCGGCGCTGCGGGAATTGTGAACAACAAAAAGCGGACGATTTTTTGTTCGCGATTCAGCGCGAAAAGCCACTTCGCCAGAAATCAACGACTTCCTTCCAGAATTGCGAGGGCGGCTCCATTATCTGGCAGTGTCCGCCATCGGGAAATTCCCAAAGTTTTTTGGGGCCGCCATAACCCTGATAAAGCCGGAGACCGAATTTTTTCGGAACCACCGTATCTTTGCCGCCAACCGTCACTCCGAGTTTGTCATGATAGCTCCGAAGATATTTTTCCGACGGAAACCGGTCCACGAGAAACCACCGGACCGGCAACACCGGGAAATGGCTCTGCGCCACATCGGTCAAACTGCTGAAAGGCGAGATCAAAACGACGCCCGCGATTCTGTCCGGATACGTGCCGGCCAGGTACGAAGCGACACCCGTGCCGAGCGATTCGCCGAGGAGATAGATCGGCTGGTTGGCGGGCAGCCGGCGGAACGCTTCGTCGGCAGCATGAAACAGACTCTTCTGGCTGGGCGACCCGGGGCGGTCCTCGTAACCGGGATATTCCAGGATGAAAACGTCGAAGGCGGCCACGGTTTGAATTTCGTCCGCGTAATGGCCGGAGCCGACTGCGGTACTGCCGTTGCCGTAAATGACCATGACCGAGCCTTCCGCCGGTTGTTTCGGTGACCGGCGTTTCAGCCCGATGAACTGGCCGGCGGCGTTGGTCCAGCGTTCCAGGCCCGCTGCCTGCGCCATTTGGCCCACCTGTTCAGGAGTCAGGACGGAAGGATAATAAATCAGGCGGCGTTGAAAGGTGGCACAGCCGGCACAAATTAAAAAATAAAGCCCGGCGAACAGCAGCAGCCCGCGCCTGAGCCGTTCGCGAAACGTGGGTTTGTCACGTCGGATGGCTTGGTTCATCCTTGCGATAATCGCAGATTTTTAATCTGGAAGTGAATTGAAATGTTTGAGTGGACATAAAGAAAGCGAACGGTTTCCCGTTCGCTTTTCGTCATCGGCGTACAGCGCTTCGTCGCTGCCCAAGCATGGCATCCGTTTATTTTTTGATACCCAGCAATTCCACCTCGAAGATCAAGGTGCTGTTCGGTCCAATTTTCGGGCTGGGGCTTTGATCGCCGTAGGCCAGTTGCGGGGGCAGGAATAACTGCCATTTGTCACCCACTTTCATCATCTGCAGCGCCTCCGTCCAGCCGGGGATCACGCCGTTGAGGGGGAAGGTGGCCGGCTGACCACGCTGCACGGAACTGTCAAAGACCGTCCCATCAATCAGCGTGCCGGTGTAGTTGACCGTAACCGTGTCGGTTTTTTTGGGCATGTCGCCGGTGCCGGACTTGAGGATTTTGTATTGAAATTCCGCCGTCGTGCCGTCCGGCAAGGTCACCGAGTGAACCTTGACGCCTTCCCTGGTTTTGTTCGCCGCGAGGAACGCCTCCCCGTCTTTGAGATTCTTTGCGCCGTCGGAATATTTGGCTGATTCGGCCGCGTCTTTGGCCTGGATATCCTGCTTGAGTTTCATGAGCGTGTCGCGCACCTCCTCCTGCGTCAGCGCCGGCTTGCCATTCACGCCGTCGGCCACGCCCGCAGCCAGGGCTTTGGCATCAAGGTCCAGCTCCTGGGCCTTCAGCCCGGACCCAATGTTCACCCCGAGGGCGTAGCTGGTTTTCTGTTTAGGATTGGTCAGATCCGGCTTGTCCTGGGCCGACGCGGAAACGACGAGCAATCCGAGAGCGAGAGCGGGAATGAGATAGTATTTCATTTGGTTTTGGCTTTTATGTGTTTTTGCGGGCAGCGAGCATCCGGGGAGAAAGCAACCCCGTCAAGCAGCGAATTGAGATCAAACCGGTCTGGTCTCGGCGGCGCGAGCCTCCGCGGCTTCCGGGCTCAGACTTCCTTCAACACGCGGTTGATGCGTTCGATGGCTTCGTCAATTTCCTGGCGGTTCTTGAAGCCGATGACCACCGCGTCAATGTCGCGGCAGGCCATGGCAAAACGGATGGATTTCTCGCGGTCGGCCGGGCTGGTGAACGTGCCGTTGCCGCAGATTTTCATGCCAATGACCCCGCGGCCCTTCGCCCCCATGACTTTGATTTGTTCCATCACCGGGGCAATGTCATGACGGCGGCTGCCCCAACCGCCATTTTCAGCGTCGGTGTAAGCGCCCTGCGGGTTCACCCGGACCAGATGCACCTCGGTCCAATCGGAGGCCACCGCGGCGCGCAACGCCGGCAGGCTGTGGCAGGAAACGCCCTTGGCCCGGATCCATTTCCGTTGCTGGGCCTCGTCGAACGCCTCCATGACCCGCTTCCATTCGTCCGTCCATTGGCCGCTGGTCATGCAATGCACCAGCAGGCTGTCAACGTAATCAGTGTTGAAGGTTTTGCGGTGCCGATCAATAACGGCCAATACGTCCTGCGGCCGGCCGTCCACCTTGGATTGGATGAAAAGTTTCTCCCGCGGCAATCCCTTGATGGCGTCGGCAATCCAACCAAACGTCTGATAGGCCTGAGCGGTGTCCAGGTACGTAATGCCGCGGTCATAGGCGTAATGGATGAGATTGACGAACGCATTCCGGCCATCGGCGGTTTGGATGTAACCGTTATCGCTGCCGGTGCCGAATCCCAGCCGGCTCAATTTAATGCCGGTTTTGCCCAGTGTCACCTGGTCCGTCGCGGTGCGGGTGACGGTTGGCCCGGCGGCGGTGCCACTTTCGGCGAGCACCCAGGGCGAGAGCAGCACGGTGCCAGCCAGCGCGGTGGAGGTTTTAAGGAATTGACGGCGACTCAGCCCGTCGTGGTCAGGACGCGAAGGTTTCATGGGAATTTCCTGTTCAGTTTGCGACCCCAGAGACGGCTCGGCGCGAGCCGCGCGGCAGGGCGGCTACCCGGCAATGAGGCGGCCTTGCACATGGGTCACAGATAACACCGGCTCAAGGAATTGCAACTGCAATTTGGCTTGACAAAATCAGGCCTATCGCGGCATTCTTCTGAAGTCGAGAGGGAGGGCAAGCAGGGTTGGAAAAATATTGGAACATTTCCCCGGTTTCTCCCTCTCAAGATAAAGCGGGGATGTTTTGAATTAAAACCCGAGCATAAAATTAGAGGAAAAAATTATGAAAACAATGTTTAAGCTGATTCCCACCAAACTGTCTTTGACCCTTATTATCGGACTGGGCACGGCGTCTGGCTTCGCTCAGGGCGACATCCCCTCCGGCACAATTATCGGCTCCGGGAGCGGGCCGTTCAATTACAGCCTGACGTTTAGCGACGGGGCCAGCGCCACCAGCTCGATTGGCAGCGTCTGGTATGCGTGGATTCCCGGTCAGTTTTTCCTGCCCGGAACACCCACCGGCGCCTCGGCACCGACCGGCTGGACGGCGACCGTTAGCGGGAATTCAGTCCAGTACGTCGCCAGCTCCTCTGCGTATGACATCCAGCCGGGCCAGTCACTCTCGGGATTCGGCTATTCGGCGACGTTTTCGCCGACGCAACTGGCGGCTGCGCCGAATTCGGGCGAATCGGATGCTTATACCGCCGGACTTTTCTCGGATGCCGGCGTAATTTTTACCGTTCAAGCAGTGCCCGAACCTTCGGCGCTGGGCTTGCTGGGTGCCAGCGTTCTGGGTCTGGCTTTGGCCGGTCGTCGGAAATTGTGGAAAACGGCAGTTGCCGCTTAATTTCGAATTGGAAACAACGTCCTTCGTTGGAAAAGGCGAACGGAATTTCCGTTCGCCTTTTTGTTATCGGAAGGCAGTGCTTCGCCGCGCCCAAAATTTGCGGCGCTGACTGAGCAGTGCATTCCAGACTCTCAGCCGCGTCTCGGCTGCAGCCGCTGAACCGCAGGACTCGCCTTGGGGCGCATCTTCTCCAGGCATTCCGGACAAATGCCGTGGGTAAAATCAATGCCGGTATTCTTGTGGAAGTAAGCCTCAACCTGATCCCAGTATCCCTCGTCATCGCGGACGCGCTTGCACCAGGCGCAGATGGGCAGCAGCCCCTGCAATGTTTTGATGTGATGGAGCGCATCTGCCAGGTGCAGCGAAACCCGCCTGAACTCCAACAGGGCCATCACCTGTCGCACCAGGGCCTGCATTGCCTTTTCCTGTCTGGCGGAAAGCTCGCGCGGTTTCCGGTCCATGGCACAGAGTGTTCCCAGGGCCAATCCTTCCTGGCTGACCAACGGAAAACCCGCATAAAACCGGATGTACGGTTCGCCCCTGACCAGGGCACTGTTGGCAAATCGCCGGTCCTTTCTGGCGTCGCGGACCACCAGGGGCTTGTGTTGAAGAATTGTGTGCGCACAGAACGCGATCTCGCGCGGCGTTTGCGGCCGGGTCATTCCCACCCTGGCTTTGAACCACTGCCTGGCTTCGTCCAGCAGGGAAATCGTGGCGATGGGAACCTGGCAAATATGCGCAGCCAGGGCAGTGATGTCATCGTATGGCTGCTCGGTTCCGGTATCGAGAATGCGATACTCCTTCAGGGCTGCCAGGCGTTCAGCTTCATTGTTGGGGAGCGGGACATTCATTTTTCAGTGGCCTTTAATTCAAAGCCTAACCAGATCACAGTTACACGCCAACGTAGCACAATTCCCGCTGAGCGAAAGTTGTGCATTGCGTCCAGAGAACCCACGGGTGGTGTCAGCGCAAGGAAAAGAGCGAATGCTTGTCGGTTCGCAATTTAAAAGTAATTGAAACCGTGACAGTTAGAATTGGAATCCGTCCAACTCATCCTCGGCCTTAACGACAAAACCACGCGGGCGGAATCAAGGCTGGATCAGGCCTGAACACCGAACTGGTGCACGGTTCCAGCAATTCGGCGGACGCAAATTGGGTTGAACAGCGGCAGGGTCGGAAATACGATCGCCGCCAATGCACGCCATGAGCCGGCGTAAATTCATCGCCCAACTGGGCGCGTCGAGTGCGGTCTTGGCCGCGTCTTCCTGGCTGGAAGGACTGGGCTATGCCCAGATCGCCAAAGGCCCGGCCCGGGTCACCATCAACCAGGCCCGATATCGGTCCTTGTTGGATCGCCGCCTGCTGGGCTCGTTCCTGGAGCACCTGGGCCGCGCGATCTATACCGGCGTCTATGAACCCGGCTCGAAACTGGCCGATAAAGAAGGATTCCGCAAAGATGTTATGGCGGAAGTCAAACAACTCGGCGTACCGATCATCCGTTATCCGGGCGGCAATTTTGTGTCGGGTTATCACTGGCTGGACGGCGTCGGTCCGAAGGACCAGCGGCCCACGGTGCTGGACCGGGCCTGGAATACCTTGGACACCAACCAATTCGGCACCAACGAATTCATGGACTGGTGCAAACTCGTCAACACCGAGCCGCTCCTGGGTTTCAATCTCGGCACCGGCACGCCGGAAATGGCCGCCGCCCTGGTCGAGTATTGCAACGTCGAGAAAGGCACCGAATGGAGCGACCTGCGGCGGAAACACGGTTACCCGCAACCCCACAAGGTAAAATACTGGTGCCTGGGCAACGAAATGGACGGTCCCTGGCAGATGGGACATTGCACGGCGCGTGAATATGGCGAGAAAGCACGCGATGCTGCAAACCAGATCCGGAGAGTTGACCCCGGCGTCAAGCTCATCGCCTGCGGTTCCAGCAACACCATTCTGGACACCTACCTGGTCTGGGACCGTGAAGTGCTCGAACAATGTTTTGACCAGGTGGATGGCATTTCCTTGCACAATTACTACGGCAACACGCCGGAATTGACGGGCAACAACTCGTCCCGTTATCTGGCGATGAATCTGGACATGGAACGTCAGATTCACGAAATCGCCGCTGTCTGCGATTACGTGCAGGGGACCTGGAAATCGCCCAAGCGCCTGTGGCTGTCCTTCGACGAATGGAATGTCTGGTACCGCGCCCGGGGCGGACGGTTCGCCGACGGCCAGCAGACGGTGGCGCCGCATCTGCTGGAAGAAGTGTACAACCTGGAGGATGCGCTGCTGGTCGGCGGTTTCCTCAACTCATTGCTGCGGCAGTCTCAGCGCGTGCGCGTGGGCTGCCTGGCCCAACTGGTGAATGTCATCGCCCCGCTGGTCACCAACGAAACCTCGCTGTTGCGCCAGAGCATCTATTATCCGTACGCCTGGGCCCTGAAATACGCGCGCGGCAAAGTTCTCGACCTGCTCGTGGAGTCGGAAACGTATCCGATTCACGCGGCAGGTTTGCGTGCCGACTTCGCCCGCAACGACGAGGTCCCCTACGTGGACGTCACCGCCACGCTCGACCCGGATAACGGGAGGGTTTGCCTGTTTATGCTGAATCGGGATCTCAATGCGGAGCGGGAGTTGTTCGTGGCCTTCCGCGATCCGACGCCAAAACAGGTTTTGACATGTGAAACGCTGACCGGGTCCGATTTGAAGGCTGTCAACACGTTTGCGCAGCCCGAGCAGGTGGCGCCGCGCGCGCTCGACGCGCCGGCAGCGAGTTCGCAAATGACCTTCAAGCTGCCGGCGCGCTCCTACAGTGTCGCTCAGCTGGCGACGGCGTAATCATTTTGTGTGGCGGGTGATCACTTGAGGAGTCGCCAAGGCAGGGAGAAATGATAATTTCCAGGTTGGAGCTGAAGGCGGGTGAGGGCGTCGCTTGAAACCGGGAGCGGATGGCCGGATTGCCGAACTTCCTGCGGCGGCACCGGCAGTTCCAACGTCGCGGAACTGTTCGGCGGAATGGTGACGTCGTAAAGCAATTGGTCTCCCTCGGCGCGCCAACTGGAAACGATCATGCCGTAAGGCGAATCGAAAGTCGCCATGACGCGCGTGAGCCGCGTGGTGAATTGCGGTGCCAGGAAGAAATGTTTGTAGCCGGGACTGGATTCGTCGGGCCGGATACCCGCCGCGCCCGAGTAGAGCCACGCGCCGACGGAACCGAGCGAATAATGGTTGAAGGAATTCATCGAGGCATCCTGGAAGCCGCGTTCCGGTGTCCAGCCGTCCCAGCGTTCCCAAATGGTGGTGGCGCCGTTCTTCACGGAAAAGAGCCATGACGGATAGGTAATGGTCAGCACCAATTTCCACGCCAGGTCGGAGCGGCCAATGGCCGTGAGCACGGGGCAAATCAGTCCGTTGCCGACGAAGCCGCCGGTTACGTGGCCGTGCTGTTCGACGTTTTCCGTAAGCCGCTGCGCGGCGGCGGCACGAAGATTTTCAGGCAGCAGGCCGAATTGCAGCGCGAGGAGGTAAGCCGTCTGCGTGTCGCCCCGGATCAGGCCGTTGGTGGAGACGAAGTCTTTGTCGAAGGCGTCTCGGGTTTCGTGGAACAGCATGTCGTATTTGGCCGCGTCGTCGGTCTTGCCGAGCAACGCCGCCGCTTTAGCCACCAGTTGTGCGGAGTGGGCGAAGTAAGCCGTGTCCACCACCTCGGTGGGCGTGCGCACCGGCGCGAGGTGGTCACCGACGCCACCGCTCAAAATCAGATGGTGCGAGCGGCGTTCGCTGAAATCCACCCACCGCTTCATGAACGGATAATTGTCCGCCAGAAACGCTTTGTCGCCGTAAGTCTCGAACATCACCCAGGGAAGGATGACGCCGGCGTCGCCCCAGACCGGCATGGCCGGTTGCGGCCGGGAGACGCGCGGCGAGACATCCGCAAAATCGCCGTTGGTGCCCTGGCCATCGTCCACGTCCACCAGCCACTTGGCGAAGAAGGCGGCCACGCCGGCGTTGCACGCGGCGGTGGGCGCGAACACCTGCGCGTCACCCATCCAGCCGAGCCGCTCATCGCGCTGCGGACAGTCGGTCGGCACGCTCAGGAAATTCCCGCGCTGGCTCCAGACCATGTTCTCGTAAAGCCGGTTCAAATCGGGATTGGAACTTTCAAACGTTCCGGTCGGCGCATTGCCGGAGCCGACGACGAAGGCGCGAAGGTCGCGTGCCTTGAGTTTGCCGGGGTAGCCGGTAATTTCCACATAACGAAAACCGTGGAAGGTGAATTGCGGCTCGAATCTCTCCCGGCCTTTGCCTGCAAGCGTGAACCTGTCGGTCGCCAGGGCGGTCCGGAGATTTTCGGTGTAGAGTGAGCCGTCGGGATTGAGCATCTCGGCGTGGCGCACGGTGATGGTGGCGCCGGCTGGCCCGCGGGCCGCAAGGCGAATGTGGCCGACGAGGTTCTGGCCGAAATCCACAATCCACGCGTCGCCGTGCCGGGTGATTCTTTGCGGAGCGAGCTCCATTAACTCGCGCACCGGCGGGCCGAGTTGGGGAACGAGCGCGACGGAATGTTCTTCGACGACGGCATTCGTCCAAGTGGATTCGTTGAAGGTCGGCCGGTCCCAATTCTTGAAGGCTTTTTGCGCATCATCCACCTCGCCCCATTGCTCGTCCGCGCCAACGATTTCGCCCGGCCCCGCCTTCCACGAATCATCGGTGGCGATGACATCCTTCGCGCCGTCGGTGTAGGTGATTTCGAGCTGGGCATTAAACGCCGGGACCGAACCGTATTGGGCGAGGCCCATCCAGCCGAGCCGGCCGGCATACCAGCCATCGCCGAGCACCGCCCCCACCGCGTTCCGGCCGGAATGAATCAGCCGGGTGACGTCGTAGGTCTGGGCCATCACGCGTTTTGTGTAATCGGTCCAGCCGGGCGCGAGCAGATCGTTACTGACACGCCGGCCGTTGATATACGCCGCGTAAACGCCGAGCGCCGTCGCGTACAGCCGCGCTTTGGCGATCGGTTTGGTGGTTGTAAAATCCTTCCGCAGGTAACGCCCCGGCCCGATGGTCGTGTTGCAGTACTTCGAAGGCCGTGCGGGGTAAGGCGCCAGCACTGTCGCCGTCAGCCATCCGGAATCATCAAAATTTGTCGCAAACCAATCGCCGCCAGGCGCCACAGCCGCCTTCCAGTCATGATTGGTGTGGAGCTCGATGACCCGTCCGTCCTGCAACTCGATGAAAACGCGAGCCGCAATGGCATTGTGACCGGCTTCGCCGCGGTCGTGTCGGATGTTACGCCGCACGGCAGCGGAGCCGATGGCGAGGATGTTTTTGCCGGGTCTTAATTGATCCCCGACCTCCGCGTGCAGCGGTGCGGTGAGGCTGGTAAAGCCTTCCTGAGTGGAATGGCCGTTCACGTAAATGGTAATGCGCCCGTCCGCCGCCGCGTCCACGACGGCGCTGCGAACTACCACGTTTGTCGGAAGCTCGAATGCCAACCGGACGGCCGCGGCCTGGCTGGCGGTGGAACCGGCGCTGATCCAGGATGCTTTGGCCAGCGTGGCCTGTTCAATGTCGTACCGCGGCAAATTGGCGGTGATCCATTTGCCTTTCCACTCAGTTGCGGGATCAAGTAATCCCAGCTCGAATGACGCCACCCGGCTCCACGCGGTTGGCCGGCCAGCCTGGTCCCAGACACGAACCTGCCAGAAAACCTGTGACCGCGAGTTCAGCGATTTGCCCGCCCAAGGAACCAGAATGGATTGGTCGGAAACCATTTTACCGGAATCCCACAAGTCGGGTGTACCGGCCTTGAGACCGCCGATCGAGGAAGCGGCGCGGAGTTCCCAGGCGGTCTGAACTTCACCGGCACGATCGGACCGTAGCTTCCAGGACAACCGCGGCTGCCGGTTGCCGATGCCGACAGGATCGGTGAGGTGCTCGCAGGTCAGGGCCTCAACCCGGACCGGCGAAAGATTTTCCGCGCGGATCGAACCGGCCACACACAACGCGGCCAGGAGACAAAGTAAACGGCGCGTCATCGAATCTATTTCGGCTTGCCGGATTTGAAATATTTGTCGGCGAAATCGAGAAAGGCGTTCCAGTCGGAAGGCAGGATGGCGTGCGGGCCGGTGTGGTAATTGAAACCGAGATCGCCGGTAACGAGCGGTGTGTCCACGGGCGGAAAGTTGGTCGTGCCGAGGCCCCATTTGCCGACAATCCGGTAAACCGATCCGGCGGCCACTTCCGCCAGAAACTCACCACGCGGGTCCGACCATTGGTCGCCGGTACCGCCGGTGATGAACACTGGATGCGGGGCATTCAGGGCAATCAACTCGTGCGCGTCCACCGGCATCTCGTTCCAATGGCCGGAATATTTCTGGAAATTGCCGGCGAACTGCCAGGGGAAATTGGCCGCCATGTCGTCAATGGTTTCGCCGTAATCGCGCCGGGCGAGCGAGGAACCCATTTCGCCGGCGCAACTGGAGAAGATGAGGGCGAACCGCGGATCACGCGCGCCCGCCAACAACACCGTCTTGCCGAGGCGCGAATGGCCGATGAGGGCGACGTGCCGGGCATCCACGGACGGGTCCTGCTCGAGATAATCCAGCACCCGGCTGGCGCCCCAGGCCCACGCGCTGATGGTGCCCCATTCGTCCGGGGCGGGTTTGGCCTGGCCCGGTTTGAGGGTCAGGCCGATAACCCCGGAATGATACGTGTGCGAGTTGTCCGGTTGAATGTCGGTGTAACGAAATGTGGCGTAGCCGTAGCCGTGCGCGAAAATGTTCGTGATCGGACCGGCCTCATTGAATCGCCGGCGCACCCCGGCCGCGGCTGCGTTGTCGTTCCGGTCAGGAAAAGGTGGATTGGAAAAGAAAACGATATGCAGGAGCAATGGAATCGGCCGGGTCACGTCGGCCGGGAGATAGATGTGGAGATGGGCAACGGGCGCGTTGGTCGTCTGGCCCAACCGGATCTCAACGTCCTTGTGAATCGCCAGGCCGCCAAGCGTGTTGGTGTCGGTCTCGACGACCTTGAAGGTTGCCTTTGGCGCGTTGGCCGGGACACGGCCGTAAATATCCTCGGCGTAAAACTTGAGCAATTCCGGCCGGCGCACCTTGAACCAAGTTTCGGCGTCGCGCACCGGTTTGCCGTCCGTCAGCACGAGCGGTTTGGGCAAGGTATAATGACCGACTTTGGACTCGTCGTAATTGGAAATGTGGCCGGTCGGTGCACGACGGATGGGATTGCCGTGCGCATCGGTCCGGCGGAGAGGAATGTTGGTTACAGAAGTCGAATCTGCCGCCCGGACGGGAAAGTCCGCCGGCAGGAAGATGGCCCCGGAAACCAGGATCAAACAGAAGATAAGCGGTCGCATGGGATAATGTGGGGTCACCATGCCATTCCCATAAAACTCTGCCAATGCAAAAGGCGAACGGTTTGTTCCGTTCGCCCTTATCCGAATTCATTGGTAGGGCGCGGTGTCCCACCGCGCCGCGGCCGGCTGGTCGCCATCGAATTCATCCGCAAAATCGGCAACGCCAACGTGCATCCCGGCGTCCAACACATCCTCCGTCATCACGACGAAATCACGCGGCGGAATCAAAGCCGGAATTGCCGTAAGTTCAGGCCGCAGGCCGGTCCAGCAACCGCCGTTGTGCGCGAGGGAGGCGGGATAGCCATGCGCGTGGAGTCAGGATTTCGATGCCGAAAGGTTTCTGCAAAATCGTGAGGTCCGGATCCCGTGCGATTAAGGTTTGCGCTCCGGCTGCCAAAGCCGCTTCAATGAACTTGTCATCGTGGCGATCCCGGCAAACCGGTCCACGCAATTCCACCGGCGTCACCCACAATGCGGAGGTTTGCACCAACTTGAGCCAGGGCTTGAGGTCTGTGCTGAAGCGTTCCTTTGTCTTGACCTCATGAAGCACACGTTTGTATTCGGCGAAGATATCCTCAGAAACGACGGGGCAAATCAGGCCGCGCAACCACGCTTTGAGACCTGTATGCGGTTCATGCCGCCAGAAAACGCCAGCCACAAATACGCCTGTATCCAGGACGATAAGTTTCACCGCCGGATTTTGCGCAACACACGGTTCACAATGGTGGCGGCTTGCCTGGCTGAATGCCGTCCGGCAGGTACTTGGACCAGGAGCTTTTTAACTTCAGCCAGAGACGGCGGACGCACCGGGCGCACCAGCAACCCGGCTTCACCCAGGTCGAACACATTGAGCGGCCCGCCCCGTTCCAGTCCTTCGCGCCGGCACCATTCCAGCGGAAACACCGTTTGCCGCCGGGCCGTCAGCGTAATCGTCGTCGCCTTCATACGGGTAATATTATATTACCAAACTCGAATCGTCAACGCGCACCGCCGAAAATCGCCTGCTTGGCGTCGGTAACTTTTTCGGCGCAGCGGCGCGAGTTTCTAAAAGGAACTGATTTTTGCTTCTCGCCGGCTTCGTCAGCTTAACGCCAGCTTCAAGGTTCGCCGGACGGAACAGACTCGATTTCTTTCAAAGCACGTTTTACATCGTCACGAATCCATTGGTCTTTGTCGGCAAGCAAACCCAATCGAAATGGATTAGGACAGCGGCAAGAGCAGGTGTGAACCAGAAAAGGCGAACGGAGTTTTCCGTTCGCCTTTCGAGTCTTCGGTAGGGCGCGGTGTCCCACCGCGCCGCGGCCCGGCTCGGAGAGCCAGCCCTACCTTTAATACCGGTAGTGCTCCGGCTTGTAAGGGCCTTCCACCGGCACGCCGAGGTAATCGGCCTGTTTCTTGGTGAGCCTGGTCAGCTTCACACCGATTTTTTCCAGGTGCAACCGGGCGACTTCCTCGTCCAATCTCTTGGACAGACGATAAACGCCGACCTTGTAGGTATCCTTGTTCTTCCACAAATCCAGTTGCGCGAGCACCTGGTTCGTGAAGGAGTTTGACATGACAAAGCTCGGATGGCCTTCGGCGCAGCCGAGGTTCACCAACCGGCCTTCGGCGAGCAGGTAAATGGCACGGCCGCCGGGAAAATCGTAACGGTCCACCTGCGGCTTGATGTTCACCTTGCTGACGCCCTTGGCGTTGTTCAGCCGGTCCACCTGGATCTCGTTGTCGAAGTGGCCGATGTTGCAGACGATGGCCTGGTCTCTCATTTTCTGCAGGTGTTCCAGCGTGATGACGTCGCAATTGCCGGTCGTCGTCACATAAATGTCCGCCTCACCCAGCGTGTCTTCAATGGTGGTGACCTTGAATCCTTCCATCGCCGCCTGCAGCGCGTTGATCGGATCAACCTCGGTGACGATGACGCGCGCGCCGAATCCGCGCAACGAATGCGCGCAGCCTTTGCCGACGTCGCCATAACCGCAAACACAAGCCGTCTTGCCGGCAATCATCACACCGAGGGCGCGCTTAAGTCCGTCGGCGAGCGATTCGCGGCAGCCGTAAAGGTTGTCGAACTTCGATTTGGTGACGGAGTCGTTGACGTTGATGGCGGGCACGAGCAATTTTTTCGCTTCGAGCATCTGGTAAAGGCGATGCACACCGGTCGTGGTTTCCTCGGAAACGCCTTTCCAGTCTTTGACGGCCTGCGTGAACCAGCCGGGCCGTTCCTTCGCGCATTTCTTCAAAAGATTTTTCACCACGGAAACCTCGTGGCTGTCGCCGGGCGCGTTCACCCAGTTATCACCCTGCTCCATCTCATAACCTTTGTGCAGGAGCAACGTGGCGTCGCCGCCGTCGTCCACGATGAGTTGCGGGCCTTTGTTGCCCGGATGCGTGAGCGCTTCGAGGGTGAACTGCCAGTATTCCTCGAGCGATTCGCCCTTGAAGGCGAACACGGGCACCCCGGTTTTGGCGATGGCGGCGGCGGCCTGGTCTTGCGTGCTGAAAATGTTGCAGCTGGCCCAGCGCACGGACGCGCCGAGTTCGACCAGCGTCTCGATGAGCACGGCGGTCTCGATGGTCATGTGCAGCGAACCGGAGACGCGCACGCCCTTGAGCGGCTTGGACGGGCCGTATTTGGCGCGCACGGCCATGAGGCCGGGCATTTCCTGTTCGGCGACTTCGATTTCGCGCCGGCCCAGGTCGGCGAGCGAAAGGTCGCGGACGTAATAATCCTGTTTGGCGCCGTTGCCGTTGAGCTTGCCGGGTTTGGCGCGGGGCGGTGAAAGTTTGATGGCGGGCATGACTTGGTTGAAAGTTGAGAGTTGAGGGTTGAGAGTTAATGGTCAGGCGGACACTTGAGTTCGTGCGGCGCGTTTGGCGGAGGCGGCCTTTTTTACGCCGGAAGCAGCCGCGTCAGATCTGACACTCCCGGCGGCGCGCTTGAGTTCTTCAATCTTATCCGTGCGTTCCCAGGTGATGTCGGGATCGTTCTTGCCGAAGTGGCCGTAGTTGGTGGTCTTGGCATAAATCGGGCGGAGCAGGTTGAGTTGCCTGATGATGGCGGCGGGTTTGAAGCTGAAGACTTCACAGACCGCCTTTTCAATGGCTTCGTCGCTCACCACACCCGTGCCGAATGTGTTCACGCAAACCGACACCGGGTCAGGAAAGCCGATGGCATAGGCAAACTGGATTTCTGCGCTGGTTGCCAGGCCCGCGTCCACGATGTTCTTCGCCACATAACGGCCCATGTACGCCGCGCTCCGGTCCACTTTTGACGGGTCCTTGCCGCTGAAGGCGCCGCCGCCGTGCCGGCCCATGCCGCCGTAGCTGTCCACAATGATTTTGCGGCCGGTCAACCCGGTGTCGCCCTGCGGCCCGCCCACCACGAACCGGCCGGTCGGGTTGATGAGGAACTTGGTGTTCTTCGTGAGGAGATTTTTCGGCAACGTCTTCTTGATGACTTCTTCGATGCAAAATTCCTTGATGGTCTCGTGCTTCGCGTCGTGTGCATGCTGGGTGGAGATGACGACGTTGGTGATTTCGACGGGCTGGTCATTCACATAGCGGACGGAAACCTGGCTCTTGGCGTCGGGCCGCAGCCATTTGACCTTGCCGGTCTTGCGGATGCGCGTGAGTTCGCGGCCAAGCTGGTGCGCGTACATGATAGGCGCGGGCATCAACTCCGGCGTTTCGGTCGTCGCGTACCCGAACATCAAGCCCTGGTCGCCGGCGCCCTGCTCGTCGGTGTCCTTGCCTTCGGCGGCGCGCGCGTCCACGCCCTGGGCGATGTCCGGGGACTGCGAAGTGATGGCGTTCATGATGAGCACCTTGTCGGCGTGGAACACGTCGTCATCGTTCACGTAACCGATGTCGCGGATGGCCTGGCGCGCGATGGCGTTGAAATCGAGCTTGGCTTTGGTCGTGATTTCGCCGCCGACCACGACCAGGTTGCACTTGGCGTAGGTTTCGCAGGCGACGCGGCTGTGCGGGTCCTGCGCGAGGCAGGCGTCCAGCACGTAATCGGAAATGGTGTCACACACCTTGTCCGGATGGCCTTCGCCCACGGACTCGGAAGAGAAAATGAAATTTTTGCTCATGGCTGAATGGGTTCAAATGTCATATTGACGTATCAGGATAAGATGATATATCAGAATTGAAGCGCGTCAACAGGTTTTTCAAAGAAACCGGCGCGCCCGGAAAACGATGTCCTCAGCACTGAAATCGCTTCGGGCTTTGTCCGATCCCACGCGCCTGCGGATGGTGGCGCTGCTGGAGCGGGACGAACTGTCGGTGAACGAGCTGCAGGAGGTGACACGGCTCGGCCAGTCGCGCATCTCCACGCATCTGGGGCTGTTGCAGGACGCCGGGCTGCTCCAATCGCGGCGCGAAGGCAAGCGGACGTTTTACAAGCCGAACCTGCAGGCGGACGGCGCGGCGCGCGAGCTCATTCAACTGGCGATTCGCGGTGCGAAGGAACTGCCCGAATACGAGGGCGACCAGATCAATCTCAAACGCATCCTGGCGCGCCGCCGCGAGCAGGCGCAGGTTTATTTCAACCAGATCGCCGGGCGCTTCGACCGGGTTTACGGGCCGGGCCGTTCCTGGCAGGCGTTCGGGCATTTGCTCCTGCGGATTCTGCCGCCGCTGGTGGCGGCCGATTTAGGCGCCGGCGAGGGCCTGCTGAGCGAGTTGCTGGCGCGCCGCTGCAAAAAGGTCATCGCCGTGGACAATTCAGAGAAAATGGTGGCGTTCGGCGCGGCCAAGGCGAAGAAGAACGGGCTGAAAAACCTCGAGTTCCGACTCGGCGATTTGCAGAGCCCGCCCATCGAGCCGAACAGCGTTGACTTGGTAATTCTAAGCCAGGCATTGCATCACGCCGAAGTACCGGCCAAGGCGATTGGCGCCGCCCACAAAATCCTCCGGCCACGCGGGCAGGTCATGATTCTCGATTTGCTCAAGCACAACTTCGACGAGGCGCGCGCGCTTTACGGCGACCGTTGGCCGGGGTTTGCCGAGAGCGATTTGCAGCGCTGGCTGGAAGCCGCCGGTTTCAAAAAAATCGAAATCAGCGTCGTCGCGCACGAGGAACAGCCGCCGCATTTCCAGACCCTGCTGGCCGGGGCGGAAAGGTGATTTGGCATTGGCATCAATGATTTTTGGGGGCATGTTCCCAATTGGTGAATCCGCCGTTTGACCGATTTGATTCATCGGCAACGCAGTGGCGCGCAGCCAATGCGCTGGCGCTGGCGCACGCGGCCAGGCTCGCCTACGAGGGCGACCAGAATAAAATCCTCCAGCAACTCCAGGATTGGGGATTCCCCGCCGCCGGCTGCCGCGTATTCAGGGTGAACACCGCGCAAGTACTGGCCGCGGCGAACGAGGAAATGATTGCCGTCGCCTTCCGCGGCACGCAGCCAGACAAGCTGGCGGACTGGCTGGTGGACGCCGAAATCATTCAGAAGCCGTGGCGGAATTTTTTCGGTGGACCGGATTTGGGCCGGGTACATCATGGTTTCGTGCGCAACACATCGTTCGTCTGGGAACAACTGTCCCAATTCGTCGCCGGTGTGCGGACGATCAAACAGTCGCTCTGGATCACCGGCCACAGCCTCGGTGGGGCGATGGCCTTGATTGCGGCGGCGGCCTTTGTCTTTTCCGAGCACCAGGCCGTCAACGGCCTTTACACGCTTGGCCAGCCGCGCACGGGCAATTGCGCCTTTGCGGCCCATTGCAACCGGCAATTGCGAACCGTTACTTTCCGTGTGGTAAACGACCGGGACATCGTTCCACATGTGCCGCCGGCGTTTATTCCTTTTTTGATCATTCCGCTGCATGGCCCGATTTTCTACCGGCACGCCGGCCGGTTGTTACAGTTTGACGCGGCCGGCAAACTTCGCACGGACGTGTTTTTGTGGTGGCGGACGGCGTTGCGACTGGTTGGCACCCGCCGGCGTCTGGAAAAACAACTTCGGGCGGCACACGTCGATTTTCCCCCGCTGAGCGATCATTCTTTGGCGGCTTACATCAGAAAATTGCAGGCCTGGCTGGATGCCGGAAATCCCTAACTTGCGGAGAAAGATGCAATTCGCCCATGTGAATTCCGATCTTATGGCTGAAGCCGGAATTGCTGGAACAGATGCTGCTGTATTCAGCCGATATGACCAGTCGGATATTCACTGACTCTATAACGACGACATCAGCGCGCTTCTATCGCGCGGTGCTCGGACCATGAGCAGGAAGTTATTTCACCTAAATCTTCACTTAACGAGCGGCGAGAAGTAATAGACCGGCGTAAGTGACAGTTGAAATGGCTAACCGA
>DASZAB010000110.1:0-2891 GCA_035945675.1 Verrucomicrobiia bacterium
GAACCAGTACATGCTGATCTCGTCCCTCAAGGGCGTGTTTGCGGCGGCGAGCATGGCGGGCAACCTGTTGGCGATTCACAGTGAAGCAGCCGCCACGCAGACGAACAGCACGCGGTTGAACGGCGCGACGTTCGTGGACGCGACGCAACGGCTGGGCGACCGTGGCGACCGGCTGGTGGCCGTGGCGATGCACTCGGCAACGGAGGCCGCGCTGCGGAAACTTGACCTGATTGACTTCATCCCGGACAGCCAGGGTGAGGCGCAAATCCGGACGTTCCAGGGCCGACGAGTCATTGTGGATGATGGTTGCCCGGTGCGCAACGGCACGACCGACGGGCTGGTTTACACCACGTTCCTGTTCGGTCCCGGCGCGTTCGGCATGGGCTTCGCCGATCTGAACGGCGCCCCGGTCGAAGGTGGTCACGGCACGGAAGGTTGCGAAATGGCGCGTGATGCGTTGAATAGCGACACGTTCCTGGTCAATCGCCGCCGGTTCATCATGCACCCTCGCGGTGTGAAATTCACCAGCGCGAGCGTCGCGGGCGCAAACCCGACGAACGCCGAGTTGGAAAATCAGGCGAATTGGGTGCGTGTTTGGGAAAACAAGAACGTCCCGGTCGTGGCGGTTACTCACAACATCTAGTGCGAGCCGCACGGGCCATTGCGCCCTCACCCCTGGCCCCTCTCCCCCTGGAGAGGGGAAGGGGCGGGCAAAACTGAAAACAAAATAAAGATTATGGGCAAACTTCAACCTCGCAGTTTTGAGCGGATTCGTTCGGGTGAACAAATCCAGATTCCAACCTTTACCAACAACGCCGCGGCGATCGCTGCTGGTGTCACGGCGGCGAAGTATCCGCGTCGCATCATTTACCTGTCGGCTGGCGGCACGGGTTCGGTGCCGTGCCTGGCGGTGAGTGACGGCGCGAACTGGCGGCAAGTCGCGATTGGTGTCAACGCCATCTGAGGGCGAGCCGCACCTGGCAATATGAGCAAATTGTATCCCATCATTCGGCGGCAACGGCGTCCGTTGTCCGTGCCGGACGGGCCATCAGCGGACGTTCCGCCTGTTCCGGCCAAAACCGAGCCGGTTCAACCTGTGGCAGTCGGGCCATTGATTGAACCGGCGGAGTCGGCGGCAGGCACTCCGCCAAAGACTGAACAATCTAATGACGAAGATACCAACTATTAACCGTCGCGGCTGGCTGGCGGTGTGGCTGCAAAAGCGGCGGCGGGCCCGGGCGGCGGCGGTGCCTGCGCCGGCCATCCTGCTGACTTCAGATGGGCACGGCCGTTTGTCGTGGACAATCAACTTTATTCCACCGAGCGATGACTCCCAGCCGGGTGTTCCTTACGATTCGATCAACATCCACCTGTCCGCCGATGGCGTGACGTGGCCCGGCGGGGCATTCGACAGTTGGGGCCTTGGGTCTGGCAATCGGGATTGCAGCGGTTCGCAGGGCTATTTCCGCATCTGTATTTGCGACTGGAACGGCAACGATGTGTTGCCTTACTCGAATGCGGTTTATTCGGACGGCTTGTAATTTTTATGGCGCTCACGCTCGTCAAAGAAGATGGCACCGGCAAGGCTGACGCGAACGCTTATGCCGACGTGGCGGATGGGGACAACTATCATGCCGGGCATCTGTATGCCACGGCGTGGACGGCGGCGACGGCGGATCAAAAAGCGGTCGCCCTGGTGATGGCGAGCCGGCTGATTGACGCGGAGTTTCAATTCAACGGCACGCGCACGATGGCGGGACAGGCCCTGCAATGGCCGCGCGCGCTGTGCCCGGAGCCGGACAGCGCGCATGTGCCAATTTCTGCGTTGCTGCCGATTCCAAGTGACTGCGTTGGATATGACAAGGTGCCAAATGCCGTGGTCCAGGCGACGTGTGAAATGGCGCGCGAGCTGTTGGTGGTTGACCGGACTGCCGCACCGGATGGCGAGGGGCTGAACTACTATAACGTTGGGACGACACAGACGGGATACGACAAAACCGACCGGCGTCCGGTGCTTTCGCGGGTCGCGCAAGTGATGCTGGCGAAATATGGCACGCAAATCAGCGCCAAGAGCGGCGCGGTGCGGCTGATGCGGACCTAGCGGTCGGCCACGATTGAACCATGACGAAAGTGAACACAAGCGATTTTCTCAACGCAGTGGACCATGCCGCCCGGATGGACGACCGCTGGCTGTTCCTGGCGGCGTTCTGCCTGCTGCTCATTGGCGGCAGCCTGGTGATCTACTGGCTCGTGCGGCAGTTGCAGTCGCTGATTCAGGACCACAAGGAGCTGCGGAACGAACATCACGCGGCCTTGACCCAAATCATCGAGAAACAGAATGAGACATCGCTCAAGCTGGCCGTGTGCATTGACCGGAACACGGAAGCGTTGCGCGAATGCGCGTTCGAACTGCGCCGGTTTCAGGAAAGTGCGTGCCGCACGGGCCAATAATTTATGAAAACAAAAATTATGCTGATTAATTTCACTGTCATTGCGGCGGTCGGGCTTTTGTCTGGCTGCGCGATGGCGCCGTTAAAAGGTGGCCGCGCCACAACAGCGGGGGTCATCGAGCAAAGCGTGGCGCAAGGTGAGAATCCGGCGCAAGTGTCCCGGCAGGATCAGGAAACGGTGAAGATTCGGACCTACACCGTGCCAGCGGGTTCGCGGTTGATGTCAACCAGCAACCAGGTGGTGGTTGTCAGCGCGCCGATGCCCGTCGTCGAGCATGAAGAGACGCGGGCCAAGACGGAATTGGGCGCGGCGCAAAAGGACACGGCGCGTGAACTCGGCGCAAAGCTGGCAAGCCTCAAGGGAATTATGTGGGTGGGCGTGGCGCTGTTCCTGTTTGGCCTGGCAACGCTGTTTTACCCGCCGCTGCAAGCCCTCATTGG
>DASZAB010000111.1:0-3715 GCA_035945675.1 Verrucomicrobiia bacterium
GAAATCGATTTGTAATTCATGTAGCGGGCAGCCATGGGATTTCGCCTCACCGACCAAAGCGGAGGCCACGCTCGCAATAAACGTTGCCGCTCTGTCGTTTGCCCGAAACGGTCCTGGATAAGGCCCAATTCGCAATGCCAGCCCGACATGCGAGCCGGAATTCCTGAGGACCGAGTAGTCCAATGGGACCTGAACGATCTCTGGCCGTTTGGCCCGCCATGACACTTCAGCGTTCAACGCAATCACGGTTTGAAAATTAGAGCCGTGCTGAAGAATGGCGTCATGGACGGCCTGGTTCCAATTCCGTTGCCAGACATAGGCGTCTTGAAAAAGCGGCGTTGGGGCGGGCGCGGAATTCGGATTTTGCGCGAATATATCCGGGCATATCAGAAACAAAGATGCCAGGAGCAGCAAAATATCTGTAAAGCCTTTCACTTGTTTGAGGATTGTCCCGGATTGATGTCGCGTCACATGAGATGGATTTAAAGCACCTGTAATAACATAGGCGGCTGTTTACTGCACAGTAAACTCGGCATTTTTAGTAAACTTATTCTTTCGTTTGGCGCCATAGGGTCTTTGAAGGATTAGGCTTGAGTTTTCGTAGTCTTAACAATGTGGAAATTGACGCTGGGAGATTCCAAGCGCACACTGGCGCATCGTGGGCAATCGGAATAAACGGTTTTCGCCCGAGTGCAGAAGCAGCGATCAAACCAGCTCATTGCACAAAATTTATGCTCAAGAGCAAACCGCCGGTCAATGTCCGTAAGAACTTGTTGCTAGCTCTGGTCAAGAGCCTGCTGGTTCCAGTGCTGCTGCTGGCGTTTTTCACCGCAGCCCCGCATTGGTTGAACAGCAAAATACGCACGGAAATCGCCGCGCCTGCCGAGATGGAAGATCGTTTGGATAAGATTGCCAAGATAGATTTTCAGCAGGTCTGTTTTAATCCACCTGCCGGATTTGAAAAGTTGCATGACAATCTGGCGCGCGCGGGTCTGGCGGCGAGATTTCGCCGGCTGCAATGGGGACTGATTCTCTCGTCGGTGTTGGTGGCAGGTTTGGGCGCTGCCATTTGGGCAATTTTTTCGCTGAACGCGAAAGCTAAAAACTCCCCGGCAGAATTGATCCACGGTTATCGGTTGAGCTGGAAGATCGGAATGGCCGCAGCGCTAGCCAAGGTGTTCCTCCTGATACCGCTGCTGGCTTATGGGACCTTTGAACTCACGGTTTTATGGTTCGGCCAGTTCTTCCCGAAACTGCTGCTGGTAATCATCCTGGGCGGTCTGATTGCCTTATGGCGGAGCGCAACGATTCTGCTCAAAAAGGCGCCGTTGGAATTCAAGGAGCCGATGTCGCGGGAGGTCACGCCGTCAGAAGCGCCCGACTTATGGCAGGCCGTCAAGGATGCGGCGGGGCGACTGCAAACCTTGCCGCCTGATCACATTGTCATTGGATTGCAATTCAACTTTTATGTGACGGAACTGGCCGTTTGCCTGGATTCCGGGCGCACGGAAGGCAAGATGCTTTATCTCTCATATCCGTTGCTAAAACAGCTTTCGGGAGATGAAGTGCTGGCCATCATTGGCCATGAGCTGGGGCATTTCATCGGCGAGGACACGCGGATGACGCGCGAATTTTATCCCTTGCGCTTGAAGATTCACGCAACGATGGTGGCGATGGCGCGGTCGGGCTGGGTGGGCTGGCCTAGTTTTCAATTTCTCAACTATTTCAGTTGGTGCTTCGGAGAGACCGAACAGGCGGCCTCGCGCAAACGTGAATTGCTGGCGGACCAAAAGGCGGCGGCATTGACCTCGTCGCAGACGGCGGCCAATGCCTTGGTCCGGTTCCAAGTGGCTACCGAAGCATTTCAGCGCGGGCTGGCGGACGCGATTAAAAACAAAATCGAAAACCCCTTGAACATTCCATTGCAAGCCGTCGTGCGAGAGAAACTGGCAGGGGATTCAGAGTTTTGGAACCTGTTGTTTGAAAAGAAAACGCCGCACCCGCTGGACTCTCATCCGCCCCTAAACGTCCGGTTGGGCGCACTCGGTCAAAACATTAACGCTGACGAGGCCCGGAACATTGCGCTGGCTGAATCGGAAAGCGCCTATGCAAAATGGTTTTCCACGCGCGAAGCGCTGTTCACCAATCTGGCCCAGCAGGCGCAAACCGTCATCGGCAAGCTGCGGCTGGCCAAGGCCGACTATGCCACACCGGAGGGGAAAGCGATGCTGGACCAGCATTTCCCGGAGAAAAAATGGCGTTACAAACAATCCAACTTGTGGGCGGTGGTCGTCCTGCTGGGATTGGTTGTGGCCGGCTGTCTCGCGGGCACAATCTTCATCAATGACCTCGCGGGGCGGGTCATGTTTGCCGTCTTCGGAGCCCTTCCAGCACTGGGAATCACCCTGGCCTGGAAACGCCACCGGCACGGGGAATTGACCCTGAATGCCGATGGTATTTTTTATAGCGGCTGGACGCGGTCGCTGCATTTTCAGGAAATCGAAAAAACCTTCGCCCGCCGTTCCTATTCCAACGTGATTCTGTCGTTCCGCCTCAAGGAAAAGCAGCCGCCGATTTGGAAATGCAGCCTCATTCGAGCGAAGACAAAGGGCGTGACTTTTTCACTCAGCGGCCTGGAGGGAAAGGCGGCGCCGACCGCTCAAACCATTTTGCGCTATCTGGCCCGCCAGATCGAACCGGCCGACCCGGCGGTCAAACCGGCCAACGCGAAATAAAATTATGCAAAAAGCCCTGCGCAGCCTGGCAACGTTCGCGTTGGTTCTGACAGCGTATTGTCAATTGCCTGCCGCCAACGTCCCCTCTGCGGATGAGATGCCGACGCAAACATTTGACGACAGGCTTTCAACCAATTGGTATGCGGCCGTCATAGCGGCCGTGCCGACCAGATACCGGGCAAATAGCAATTTCACCGTTTCGGACGCCACCAATTATATATGTCAGGAAAGCCGGCAGGGAAATGCTGTGGCACAAGCGCTATGGGGCTTTGGTTTGGTTGTCCAGAGCAATTCCCCGGAAGCCTCGGCCACGGGTTTGCGGTTGCTGCGCGGTTCGGCCGAAAAAGGCTGCATCGCGGCCATGTTGAACTTGGGATATTTGTTGGAAGGGGGCAAATACGTCCGCAAGAATTATAGCGAGGCCTTTCACTGGTTCAATCAGGCTGCTGAGGCCCGAAACACCGAAGCGGAACTTCAGTTGGGCGGCTGCTACCACTACGGCTTGGGAACGACTCAAGATTTTTCAAAGGCGGCAAAATATTACCGGCTCTCGGCCGACCAGACAAATTTCGTGGCCATGAAGAGCCTGGGCTATCTGCTGATGAACGGTTACGGCGTAAAAACAAATGAGGCGGAAGCCAAATACTGGCTCATGCGGGCGGCGAATGAAGCCGGAAACCGCCGCGCAATGTATGATCTTGGCGTGATCTATAGCCTTAAATATCCGGATACCAATGCGATGGCTGAAGGCTTCAAGTGGATGAAACAAAGCGCCGAACTCGGGGACGCCCTGGCGGCGCAGGAGTTGGCGAATTTTTATTATCGCGGTTGGGGCGGCACTGAAACCAATGTGGCCAGCTACCATTACTGGCGGCTCAAGGCCGCATCGCTCGGCGCGACCGACTCCCAATTTTTCATGGGGCAGGCCTACCGGCTCGGCGATGGCGTGTCAAAAGACCCTGAAACCTCACTGGCGTGGT
>DASZAB010000112.1:0-48035 GCA_035945675.1 Verrucomicrobiia bacterium
TAACTTCTTCCGCCCAGCCGGATGGTCATGCCCTCGCGGGCGGCGTCCACTTTTAATTTCGCCCGTTGCCGGGACACGAGCTGGCGTGCGTGCTGGAGCAAAGCATCCAATTGTTTGTCGCTGCGTTCGGGGTCGTGATGAAAAAGGCACAGCCGTTTCGCTTTTGCCGCCAGCGCCAGTGCGACCGAGTCGTCCACGCAGCCGTGGCCCCAGCCCGCGTGCCGTTCGTATTCCACCGCGTTGTACTGCGAGTCGAGAATCAGCACGTCCGTGCCGCTGAGAAATTTGACCATTTTCTCGTCCTCGCCGCCGGGCTGCGGTTCACAATCGGGAAAATACGCCACCGACCCGCGCGGTGTGAACAGCCGGTAGCCGACGCACAGGCCGGGATGATGCGCCCGTTGCGCCCGCACCTGCACCGGGCCGATCTTGAAATCGAATTTTTTGAGTTCGTCGATTTCGATGTTGCTGGGCAGTTTGTCGAACGGCACGGGAAAGTAGGTGCTTTCCATCTGGCCGGTGAGCACACTGACCAGGCCCTTGCGGGCGCCCTCGCAGCCCAGAATCCGCAGCCGGCAGCGCGAATGATAAATCGGCCCGAAGAACGGCAGGCCTTGAATATGGTCCCAATGCGTGTGCGTGAGGAGCAAGATCAGGTTGAGCGGCTGGTTTTTGAATTCCGCCAGCAGGGACTGGCCGAGCGCCCGCAAGCCCGTGCCCGCGTCAAGAATGATAATGTGGTTGCCGCTGCGGATTTCCACGCAGGAAGTATTGCCGCCAAAGCGGACCGTCTTCGGTCCCGGTGTCGGAATCGAGCCGCGCACGCCCCAGAATTTCACGCATGTGGCGGTGTTGATGTCACTATTTTAGCCCAGATGGCGGAAAAAACAAACTGCAAATCTCCCGGGCCGGGGCGGAAAATCAACCCCCCAGGCCATTTTGCCGGCTGTTGACCCCGGAAAAGCCTTGCGTGTTTTCGCGGCTTTTTTAGGATGATGTCCTTTGAGGGGTTGGTAGCTCAGTTGGTAGAGCAGTGCCCTTTTAAGGCATTGGTCCAGGGTTCGAGTCCCTGCCAACCCACCAGTCTTCGCTCGGAGCGGAAGCGGAGGGCGAAGACTGCCGCGCCGAAACGCAGTGAAGGCGGGCTTAGGGCCCCCTTTGAACAAAGCTCCGAGCTACGACTCGGCAAGCCGGTGGAAATGAAGTTCTACTACGTTTATATTCTTCAGAGCGAACTTGACGAAAGGCATTTTTATTCCGGGCTCACCGGGGACTTGCATTCGCGCTTGAAAAAGCACAATGCCGGTGACGTTCCGCACACGGCCAAATTCCGTCCCTGGCGGATAAAAAGTGCAATTGCTTTTACAGAGCAGGAGCGAGCCGTTAAGTTTGAGCGTTACCTGAAATCGTCGTCAGGTCGTGCGTTTGCAAAGAAACGACTTTAACGAGTCTTCGCTCGGAGCGGCAGCGGAGAGCGAAGACTGCCGCGCCGAAACGCAGTGAAGGCGGGCTTAGGGCCCCCTTTGAACAACGCTCCGAGCTGCGACCCGGCAAGCCAGTAGAAATGAAATTCTACTACGTCTATATTCTTCAGAGCGAACTTGACGGGCGGAATTTTTATTCCGGGTTTACTGAAGATTTGCAGGCACGCCTGAGAAAGCACAATGCCGGTGATGTTCCGCACACGGCCAAATTCCGTCCGTGGCGGATAAAAAGCGCAATTGCTTTTACAGAGCAGGAGCGAGCCGTTAAGTTTGAGCGTTACTTGAAATCGTCGTCAGGCCGTACTTTTGCAAAGAAACGGCTTTGATCGGTCTTCGCTCGGAGCGTTAGCGGAAAGCGAAGACGGGTATAATCTTCGGTGGGGCGAGCGTCCTCGCGAACCGGCTCGTCGGTAGCCTCGCCCCACCGAACTGTGTTACGACCGGCATCACTCTGGATAACGATTCGATAAACGGCTTATGGGCCGCACGTATCTCTTCGAATGTTCCAAATGCGGTTATCGCGCCCGCGTATCGGGCAGCGCGGATCGCGGCCGGCACGTCGTCGTCCAAACCATTCTGTGTGCCGAGTGCAAGCAACTCTACGACGCGGTGATTGCCTTCAAACCGTCGGGGCACTGGGAATTTCATCCAAAAACGGCGCCGAGGTTTATCAGCTTATTGAACCGCTTGCCCCCGCGCGGCGCGCGCCCCTGGATTAAATGGAAGCTGGTCTGTCCGATTTCCCCCCGCCATCGGATTCGGTTATGGAAACAACCCGACCAATGCCCGAAGTGTGGGACGTTTCTGGATCCGAGCGTGATTCCGTTTCGCCGTTGGGATTGACCGGTTCAGGGGACGGCCACGCGCAACCGCCCAGGCGCAATTGAAAACGTGGCCGGCAAATTTCCCGCCCATTCGCCGTCCAGTTCAAAGGACGCGGCAGCGTCGGCGTCCAGTTCAAAGGTGGAGGCGCGAAAACGCTGCACAACCCTGGCCGGCAGTCTTCGCCGCGCGAGCAAACCGGGGGCACAACGAAGCATGGCCAGCCAATTCGCCCGCGGCAAAACACAAACTTCCAGCAGACCATCGCGCAAATCCGCCCCGGGAAAGATTTCGAACGGCCCGCCATAAAAGCGTCCATTGCCAACCAGAATCAATTCGCCGGTGCTGCATTGTCCGTTAACGCGCACAGTAATTTTTGGCAGTCGGCCGCGCCACGCCTTCACGCCCGCAATCACATAAGCCAGCGGACCGAATTTCTTTTTCAAGGGCCAGGTCACCAGCTCGATGGCGCGTGCGTCCCACCCCGCCCCGGCGAGCTGAATAAAATACCGCCGCCGGCGGACACCGCCGGCCGAAAATTCCACGCCGGGCAAATCCAGATGGGTCTCGTGTCCGCGCTGCAGCGTTTCCCACGCCCGGTCAATGCGCAAGGGCAACCCGATTTCCCGCGCAAAAACGTTCAGCGTGCCGAGCGGCAACACGCCGAGACGCGCCCGGGCAAAACCGTCGGCTGCGTCGCCGAGGCCGTTGAGCACTTCGTTCACCGTGCCGTCGCCGCCGGCGGCCACGATCAATTCGAAGCCGTCGGCCACCGCTTCCGTCGCCAGCCGCCGTGCGTCACCGGGAGCGGCCGTCGCCTTCAACGCGCCCCGCGAGGCGATTTCATCCAGATGGCGGCGAAAATGCCGGGCCTGGTCGCCGCGGGCCGCCGGGTTGAAGATGACGCAAGTGCGCACGCCTTAAATGATTCGGGTCGCGCCCGCTATTAGTCGAGGAGAAAGGGGGTGGTCCGATTTGAATTTCTTGGTGGGGCGAGCGTCCTCGCGAGCCGGCTTGTCCGTAGCCTTGCCCCGCCAAACGGGCCGGCGCCCGGCGAGGCGATTGCTTGCGCTGCCGGCGCGATTTTACGAGACTCGTGAACATGAACGACGTAAGAGAGTGGAAAATTCCCAAATGGCCGTTCCTGCTGGGCAACGCCTTGCTGCTCACGTTCGCCTATCTGATCGTCTGGAAATCACCGCATCCAATTTCCAAATGGGAAATTCTCGCGTGCTTCGCTTCCGCCGCCCTCGGTGCGGGACTGGGGATTCTGCCGTTTCTGCTGGATTACCGCGCCATGGGCACGGCCATCCAGGTCAACGCCCTCGGGGCGGTGGCTGACAAAATTCAGGATCTGGAAAAGCTCGCCGCGCAAATCAGCTCCGCCACGGATCAATGGAACGCCATCCAGGGCCAGGCCGAGAAAACCGCCGCCGGGGCCAAACAGATCGCCGAGAAAATGGGCGCCGAAGTCCGCGAATTTTCCCAGTTCATGCAGAAGATAAACGACAGCGAGAAGGCCACGCTTCGGTTGGAGGTTGAAAAAATGCACCGGGGCGAAGCCGAATGGCTGCAAATGCTCGTGCGTATTTTCGACCATATTTTTGCTTTGCACGCCGCCGCCGCGCGTTCCGGCCAGCCGCAGTTGGCCGGGCAGATCGCCCAATTCCAAAACGCCTGCCGCGGCACGGTCCACCGCATCGGCCTGACGCCGTTTGCCGCCGAGCCGGGCGAAGCCTTCGACGCCGCCCGGCATCAGCTCGCCGACGCCAAAGGAAATCCGCCCGCCGGCGCGGTGGTTGCTGAAACCATCGCCGCGGGTTACACGTTTCAGGGGAAACTATTGCGCCCGGCGGTGGTACGCCTGCGCGAGGCCGCCGCGCCCGCCGCGCCGCCACCTTCGCGTTCCGCTGCCGCTGAGATGTCGGCCAGGGAAAACCAGGAAGACGAACTTCCGCTCGGCGAGCCGGATTAAATTCCGGCAGGGACGCCGCAGCGCGGCGCCCGGACAGCGCCGCGCGCTGGTCCCGCCATTAAACGTTAATGGTTTTTCCCACGGTGAGAAAATGCAGCCAGCAGTTGGTCGCCGGCCGGGAAAAAATCCGCGACAGTGCCTGCGCGTACAGTCTCAACTGTGGTTCGTAGAGCCGCCTTCGCTCCGCCAATTCCCCGGGCTTGATGTCGTCGGTCTTGAAATCCACGAGCCAGATTTCCTTGGGCAGCAACGCGACCAAATCCGCCACACCTTGTACGACGATAAATTCGGCTCCCAGTCCCGGCGGCGTCCTGGCGCCAATGATGGCGTCCACCTCCGCCGGACTGAATTTTGCCGTGAACGGCAACTCGCGTTTTACGCAACCCGGCGGTTGAGTACGAATTCTCCGGCCCGGTTCCGATTTCCAGAACGCCGCCACGGCCTCCAAATTCAATGCCGCGTGCTCATCCCCCGTTAAAATACCGGCGGTTTCCAAACGGCTGGCTTCCCTCTGGAGGGCGGCGAGGTCATCCGCCTTTTCCAGCGCAACGTGCTGGAGAAATTTGTGGTGGGCCGTCCCGGTTGCCGCCGCAGTCAATTGCGGATTACCGATTGCGGATTGCGGATTTGAGCGCGAACGCGTGGGTTGTTTCCTGGGAAACTGTTTTACAAAACGGGATGAAGTTTGAAACAGCAGATCCGCTTCGTCGTCCAACTCCTCCGCCTGCCGCCGCAACGCCGTGACCGAAGCCTTGGCGGCACGCCGTGTCGCCGCCGCAAAGGGATATTTCCACGACAACATCGCGCGCAACCGTTCCGCGGTTGCAGTGTCAAGCCCGCCCACGCCCTTGCAGGAGGCGACGTGAGGAGTCTCTGGCTGATCTGTAATTTGAGCCTCGTCACCTCGGCTCCTGCCTGTCGGGTGATCACCAATCTCCGCATTTTCCACAATCCGCCAACGCAAATGCGGCAATTCACCTCCCATCGCGGTTTGGACAGTGGGCTGTGGGCTGTGGACTCCGAACCACAGCCCCAGCCAATCCGCATAACTTTTCGCCGAGACGACGGTCTGAGTGGTGATGGCCTCCGGCTTCGACCAAAGGGTTTCCCATTTTGTTTCCGAAACGGTGGCGGTCAGAATCAGCGTGTCGCGGGCGCGGGTCATGGCCACATACAGCAGCCGTAATTCCTCGCCGCGTTGTTCGTACCGCTGATGCCGTTGCGCCAGCCAATGCGGCAGGCTCGGATAACGCCGGCCCGCGTGCGGCGGCTTGACGCGCGGACACAGCCCGAATTCCTCATCAAAAATGATTTCCCCGCGCAGGTCCTGCTCATTAAACGCCTTCGCCAGATCGGCCACGACCACGACCGGAAACTCCAGGCCTTTGCTCTGGTGCAGGCTCATCAGCCGGACGGCGTTTTCCTCCGCCACCGCGGCGACCTCCGGCTCGGCGTCGGCGGCCTGTTGCGCCTCAATGAACTTCAAAAAGCGAAACAGGCCCTGCCGCTGAAATTGATCAAACTGCTGCGCGAGCCCGAGGAACCGTTCCATGTTCGCCTGCCGTTGGGCGCCGCGCGGACGCGAACGCAGCCACTCGGCGTAATGCGTTTCTGCCAGGATGCATTCCAGGCATTGTGATAACGACGCCTGCTGCGCCAGTTGTCGCCAGCGCGAGAACCGCTCAAGAAACGTTTCAATTTTCCGCGCCATTTCATTCCGACATCCGGTTTCTGTCTTCCGGCCTCCGGCTTCCGGCCTCTGACCTCTGGTCAGCGCCGTCCAAAAGTGAACGTCCTTGGCCGCCAGCCGGACTGTCGCCAGTTCATCCAGTGACAAACCAACCAGCGGCGAGCGCAACACGGCAATGGCCGGCACGTCCTGCAACGGATTATCGAGCAGCTTGAACAGACTCAGCAAATCGGCGATTTCGGTGCTGTCGTAAAAACCGCCGCGTTCGACGATCAGCGGCACGCCGGCGCGTTCGAATTCCTTGGCATACGCTTCGGCCTTGTTCGCCGGTGCGCGCAGCAGCACTGCCAGGTCACGCCATTCGGCGGTACGCCCGGCATGGTTCTCTTCATCCCAAATTTGGTGCCCTTTCTCGACGAGCTCGCGCAGCCGGTACGCCACGAGCCGCGCTTCCTTTTCGGTTTCTTCAAGTTCGGCCAAATTATTGTCGCCGGATTCATCGTTCGTTTGGCGGTCGTCGCGGCCGTCCTTAAAGCGCAACAACAATTCCGCGCGTGGCGATGGATCCCCGGCCAGCGCAAGCGCCAGGCGTTGTTCCGGCGCGCCGAATTGCAGGCGCGATTCCGTGCCGTATATCACGCCGCCGACCTCTTCGCGCATGAGCAGTTCAAAAACCGAATTGACAAAACCGAGCAGGCTCTCGCGGCTGCGAAAGTTTTCCGTGAGCGGAATTACCTGGCCATCTTTTCCCCGCCAGCTTTGCGCGTACTCGCGAAAGATTTTCGGGTCGGCCAGTCGGAAACGATAAATGCTCTGCTTCACGTCACCGACCAGGAAACGGTTTCCTGCCACTTTGTCCCCTTGCGGTGATGGTTCTTCTTCCTCTCCTCCGCTGCCGGAGGAGAGGGGCGGGGTGAGGAGGTTTCCAGCTTGAGATTTAGCACTTCTCGCCCCGGCCCTCTCCCCGCTTGGGCGGGGCGCGGGAGTTAAAACAGGCGTGCCATTGCGTGAAAGTGCAGAGATGATTTTGTCCTGCGCGGCGTTGATGTCCTGATATTCATCCACGAAGACGAACCTGACCTTCTGTTGCCAACGCCTGGCAATGCCGGTCGGTTTGCCATTGGCGGAATCCCACAGCAGTTTCAAGGCGAATTGTTCGAGATCGTGGAAATCCAGCACGCCGTCGGCGCGCTTGCGTTCGGCGAATTTCTGTCCGAATTCCTGCGCCAGTTGCAGCAGTGCGGTCATGTGGCCGCGCACCCAATCCCAATCCTCGGCCAGCGGCTCGCGGCTGCCTGCCGTCGGCATGAGTGATTTCAGGAAAGCGGCCTCGGCAAAGAAATTTTCGAGCGGCTTGCGGAACACGCCCTTTTTGCCCTTCGAATAATTTTCGTCCGCCGCCAGGATTTTTCCCAAAACTTCGGAGACGGTTTCGCTGTCGTTTTGCCCAAGGATTTTAAACAGCTCCGCCGCTTTCTCGTTTGCCGCCGGAGCGCCGGTCTCTGACCCGGCGTGTTCCAAATATCGAGCCGGGCCGGACGCCGGCGTTCCGAGATTTATTAAAACCGGCAGCCATTCGGCGCGCCAGCTGATGATGGCATCGTTTAACCATGCACGCCATTCGACCGGTTCCGGTGACGCGAACCGCGCGAGCTGGTCCGCGAGCCAGCGGTCGGCGTCGGGCCGCGTCCGGGCGTAATGATGCAACCGCAGCAGCATCGCGCGGATGGGCCGGTCGTCGCCATTACCGTAGATTTGAATGAGGTCCTGCGCGGCGATGGAAAAATCCGTCTGCCCGGCGTAATGCGATTGGAACTGTTCGTCCAACGTTTCCTCGGCGAGCAGGCGGGCTTCGCCGGTGTCGAGCACGGCCAGTTGCGGGTCGAGGCCGAGTTCGTAGAAATGCTCGCGCACGAGCCGCAAGCAAAAACTGTGCAGCGTGCCGATGGGCGCGGTATCAAACAGCGCGAGTTGCTCGGCCAAATGGCCGTCGAGAGTCGAAGGTCGAGAGTCGAGGGCAGATTCTAGCGCGGCACGGAGGCGTTGCTTCATTTCGGTCGCGGCGGCTTCGGTAAAGGTGACGACCAGGATTTCGTCGAGCGAGGCGCGTTCCCGGCAAAGGCAATCCAGGCAGCGCTCAACCAGCGTGTGGGTTTTGCCCGTGCCGGCGCCGGCCATGACCAGCACATTGCCCCGCGCCGCGACCGCCTGCCGTTGCGAAGGGGTCAGGGCGTCGGCCTTTCTGGTTGCAGGTGATTTCATGCTGCCGCCGCAGGCTAACACGGGGTTGAAATTTGGAAAAGGGCCGCGCGCGGAAACTTTGTTCCCTCGCCCCGCCAGGCGGGGAGAGGCTCAATTCGCAATTTCGAATTTGTGGGCAGCAAAATGGAGAGTCCAGAAAATTTCGACTTTAATTTATTTATGTGATTTTACTATGGCGCAGGATAAATTCAATTCATGTCCCAAAGCCTCAGACTGAAGGACCAACCGGTCAGCGAGCGTCCACGCGAACGGCTGGTGCAACACGGCGCGGACGCCTTGAGCCACGCGGAGTTGATTGCCATCTTGCTGCGCACCGGTTTGAAGGGTGCCAACGCAGTCGAAATCGGCCGGCAGCTTTTGCAGAAGTTCGGCACCTTGCAGTTACTGGCACGAGCGTCGGTGGAGGATTTGCGGACTGTCAAGGGCATCGGACGCGACAAGGCGGTGACGTTGATGGCGGCGTTCGCCCTGGCGCGCAAGATGGCGGAGGACTTGCAGCGCGAATCGCCCGTGCTCGACAATCCGGAAAACGTGGTGCGGCTGTTGCGCGAGCAGAACCTGGCAAAAAACGTGGAGACCTTGCAGGTGCTGCTCCTGAACACGCGACGGCGGCTGATTCGCGTCGCAGAAATCACCGATGGCACGCTGGACACGCTGCTGGTCCATCCGCGCGAGGTGTTCAAGGCTGCCATCGCCGCCAATGCCGCCGCCGTGGTATTGGCGCACAATCATCCCAGCGGCGACCCGACGCCGAGCGAAGCGGACATCAAGGTGACGCGCGATTTGATCCGCGCCGGGCAGCTTTTGAAGATTGACGTCCTCGACCACGTCATTATCGGCCGTGCCACGCCGGAACGGCCCAAGGATTACGCTTCGTTACGCGAGTTGGGATATTTTTATTCGTGAACGGAAACCGCTACCCTCCAATCTGCCCGCGCGTGACGCCGAGTTGATTGAACAATTTCAATTCGCACCAGAGTTGGGTGCCGGTGATTTCGCCGCGCAACAGTTGCTGGTATTTGGTAATGGTCTGTCTTGCCTGCTCCCGCGTTTCGTTCAGAAATTCCACGCGCAAATGGCGCACCCCCAGTTCCATCATCCGCGTCATGTATTCCGCGCCGGTCTGGGCCAGCGCGTTGAAGACGGTGTTACGGCAGCCGACGTCCGCCTTCACCGGATGTTCCGCGCCGACACGGTCGCGCAGCTTCACGTCGTGGTGGTCGCACGGGCGGCCGCAGTTCCGGAAATCCGTGCCGTTGGACAGGAACGCACAGAACACGCAGTGCTCCATATGAAACATCGGCATGTGCTGATGAATGGTGACCTCAAACCATTCGGGCGGCGCGGCGGACAGCAACGCTTCCAGTTGCTGGAAATTCAAGTCGTAACTTGCCGTGACCCGTTCCAGGCCAAACCGGTTCTTGAAATAATCCGCGGCCAGCCGGTTGGCGACGTTCAATGCGAAATCGCCGATGCACCGGTCATGGGCGAAAAACTTCAAATGATCGTAATTGCGAACGAGGTAACCGTCGGCCTTGCAGGAGCGCACCTGTTCCAGGGTCCATTCCTCGCCGGTCTTGAAGATGCGCGGAGGAGCCACCCAAATGGAAGGTGACGGGTGACGGGTGACGGGTGACGAGGGATTCGCGCCACCCGTCACTCGCCACGCGTCACGCGCACGCGTGACGGCTTCGCGGTATTTCTTCGGATCTTCAAACTCACAATAGACCGTCGTCACGCCGGATTGGAGCACGGCTTCGAGCTGGGGTAGATTCCGAACGAGCGCAATCAATTCTGGATTGGCGGCAACCGACGTGAGGAGGCCCTGACCGAATGAAGTTGAAGCCTGAGCCTCGTTACCTCGGCTGCTACCCTCATTGAGTTTCCACCGCTTCGGCTGTGCGCGTAGTTTTTCCAGTTCGGCCACCGCTTCGCGGCGCAGGCGGTTTAATTCTTTGACCGGCAAAATGACTCCGCTGCCCAGGCTGTTTTTCAGCCCGCCAAGCCTGAATGGCGTGCCGCCGAGCCGGCCGAGTTGTTCGCGCAACTGGTCTTCCCTGAGCGGCTGCTTTTCCGCCATCGCCAGCGGCAGGGCGGATTCCACCTGGACGACGTTTCCAAATTCATCCCGAGCGATTAGCGTGAGCGGCGTGCCAACCGCACCATGAACTTCCATTTCGATTGGCCGTTGGAATTTTGGCGCATCGGCTTCAAAACTTTGACGCAACCGTCGGTTCAATTCGGGGTCGTCGGTCTTCCACAATTTGTCGCCGACATGGACACGCGAGAAATCAATGTCGCCGCGTCCGAAGCGCAACTCGCATTCCGAATTTTTAATTTTTAATTTTGAATTTATGATTTCGTAAACCCGCCCGCCTTCTTCCTTTTCCTCCGGCTTGCCGGCGTCGAATACCACGCCGTCGCCGGGTTTTAACGGGCCTGCCAGTTTCACCGCGACGGCGTTACGCAAGACCTTTGTGACTCCGCCGAGGAGTACGCCGCGTTTTTTGCCGAAGCGCGCGTGGACGAGTTGCTGGTTGTTGGTGCCGCCGAACCAGCCGGTGTAGAGGCCGCGCGAAAAGGCCATTTCCATTTCGTATTTGCGATTTACGATTTCGGATTTACGAACCGATTCACCAGCAGCGCGTAAATCGTCATTCGTAAATCGCAAATCATCGAGGGTTTGCCGGTAAATCCGTGTGATGTTGGCCACGTATTCGGGGGATTTGAGCCGGCCTTCGATTTTCAGCGAAGCGACGCCGGCGCGAATCAAGTCCGGCAAAACCTCCAGTCCGGCCAGGTCCTGCGGGCTCAGCAAATATTTCCGGTCGCCCAGCGGAACCAGCCGGTTGTCGGAAATCAGTTCGTACGGCATCCGGCAGGCCTGGGCGCATTCACCCCGATTGGCGGAACGGCCGCCGAGGGCTTCACTGGTCAGGCATTGTCCGGAATAAGCGACACACAGCGCGCCGTGGACGAACACTTCCAAAGGCAGTGACGCGTGACGGGTGACCGGTGATGGGATTGTTTCGCCGGCAGCGCGAATTCTTTCAATCTCGGCAACGGAACATTCACGGGCGAGCACCACCAGGTGGCAGCCGAGTTCGCGCGCGAATTCCATTCCCGCGGCGCTGGTGATGGTCATCTGCGTCGAGGCGTGAATCGGGAAATCGGGCGAAAGCCGGCGAATCAGCCGGCAGATGCCCACATCCTGCACGATGACCGCGTCCACGCCGGCGGAAACCATGGCGCGCAGATATTTTTCGGCGTCGGCGAGTTCATCTTCAAAAACGAGCGTGTTGAGCGTCACGTAGCCACGCACACCGCGGCGGTGGAGAAATTCCATCAGCCTCGGCAGATCCGCCTCGGTGAAGTTTTGCGCCCGCATCCGGGCGTTGAACTTTTCCAGCCCGAAATAAATCGCGTCCGCGCCGTTCTCGACGGCGGCGCGGGCGCAATCCCAATCGCCGGCCGGCGCGAGCAACTCGGGCCAACGGCCGGTGGCCGGCTCCGACTCCGCCGGGGCGGGTTGTCGATCGCCGATGGGTTCACTGGTAGTTGTACCGGCCATGATGCTTCCAATCTAACAGCGAAAGGCTGTGGCACAAAGCCTCTTCGCATGAGTCGGTATTTTGAACTTGGAAATGAGGCCCAATGCGTCACTTTTATAGCGTGATTCATCCAACGGCCATCGTTCATCCCAAGGCGAAACTGGACTCAACGGTCCGGGTGGGGCCGCATGCTGTGATTGATGAAGACGTCGAACTGGGTGCGGATTGCGTTGTCGGACCGTACGTTTATCTGACGGGCCTGACGACCATCGGCGCGCACAACCAATTTCACGCCGGGTGCGTCATCGGCGACGCGCCACAGGATTTGAAATACAAGGATGAGCCGACGCGCCTGCGCATTGGCGACTACAACGTATTCCGTGAACATTTCACGGTGCATCGTTCGACGAAGCCCGAGGCGGAGACCATCATCGGCTCGCACAATTTTCTCATGGCCAACGCGCACGTGGCGCACAATTGCATCATGGGCGACCACGTGATTATGGCCAACGGCGCGCTGCTGGGCGGACACGTCGAAGTACACGACCGCGCCTTCATTTCCGGGAACTGCTGCGTCCATCAGTTCACCCGCGTAGGCACACTGGCCTTGATGCAGGGCAACTCGGCCATCAGCAAGGATTTGCCGCCATTCACGGTGGCCGCGCGCATAAATGAGATTTGCGGCTTGAACAGTGTCGGGTTGCGCCGCGCGGGATTCACCACGGAGCAGCGCCTGGAATTGAAACGGCTTTATCTCTGGCTGTTTCGTGGCGGGAAAAATCTGCGTGAGGCGCTGGGCGAGGCGCAAAAAAAATTTTCCAGCGACGCGGCGAAACTTCTGCTAAACTTTGTGGCGGGTGCCAAACACGGTGTGTGCGCGGATGTGGGCACGCAACCGTAGAAAGTGAAGAGGAATAGATGGGCATGTATCGAATCATCGGTGCGGATGGCCGGCCATACGGCCCGGTGTCCACGGAACAATTGCAGCAATGGATTGCCGAGGGCCGGGCGAATGCCCAGACGCACACCCTCGCGGAAGGCGCGGCGGAATGGAAACCGCTTGGCGCGATGCCGGAGTTCGCCGTCCGTTTCACGCCGCAGATTCCGCCGACCATCAGTCCGCCGATTCCCGGTCCCGTCCGGAAGACAAACGCCAACGCCATGGCCGGGTTGATTTTCGGAATTCTGGCATTTTTCTGCTGCTGCAAATTTCTGTTTGGCCCGCTGGGCATTATTTTCTCGCTCGTCGGCCTTTCGGAGATCAACCGGCATCCGGAACTTTACGAAGGCCGCGGCCTCGCCATCGCCGGACTCGTTCTATCCATTTTGAGCCTGTTGCTGGCGGTCATGGTCTTTCTAATTGCCCTGGCCACCGGCAATTTTCATCTGAACTGGGGCTTTCATCGTTTTTGACTCCAATGTCGCCCGCCCCATCACAAGTTGTTCCGCCAAAACTTTCAACGTTCTCCGGGTTGAGAGTTTTTGTGGGCGTGGTGTCGGGCATGGCCATGCTCGGCGCGGGCGCGGTGTTGTATTTCTTCAATCCCGGCACGCATGGATTTTATCCCGTCTGCGAGTTTCATGAATTGACGGGGCTGAATTGTCCGGGTTGCGGCGGCACGCGCGCCGTCTATCAGTTGTTGCACGGCCATGCGTGGCGCGCGTTGCAGGACAACGCCCTGGCGGTGCTGTCGCTCGCCGGGCTGGCAGCGCGGGGTGCGTGGTTCGAAACCAAAAAATTTCTGCGCCGCCCGACCGGGCCGTTTCTGCCACCGGAATTTTTCTGGCCCCTGCTCGTCGTGGCCGTGGTTTTTACCGTGCTGCGAAATTTGCCGGCATTTTCGTTTCTTTCACCGTAAATTTTGCTGCGGTGCCTGGTGCGGGCCGGCCGGTGGCATGAAACTCCAGCTCGTTGGCAGGCGGCCGTTCCCGGTTCGCGGAAACTTTTTCGCTTTTGCGGGCACGCGTTCTCGTGTTCAATCGTTGACCTATGAGTCTGACACATCCCTTGACAACCACGACCTTTGATTTGCCCGGTTACCGGGTGGCCAAGTCGTTTGGTGTCGTGCGCGGCATCATCGTGCGGTCGCGTTCGGTCATCGGCAACATCGGCGCGAGCATCCAGAGCATTTTCGGCGGGAACATTTCGCTTTACACCAACCTGTGCGAACGGGCGCGCGAGGACGCCTTTAATCTGATGCTGACGCACGCCGGTGAGCTGGGTGCCAACGCGGTCGTCGGCGTGCGTTACGACGCGACGGAGATTGCGCCGGGCATCAGCGAGGTGCTGTGCTACGGCACGGCGGTTTACGTGGAAGCGTCGCATTAAATCGTATGGCCGGACACAGCAAATGGGCGAAGGTCAAGCATTTCAAGGGCGCCATTGACGCCAAGCGCGCGAGGATTTTTGCCAAATTGAGCCGCGAAATCACCATCGCGGCCAAAATCGGCGGCGGTGATCCGGACATGAACCCGCGTTTGCGCATGGTGCTGCTCAAATGCCGCACCGCCAACATGCCGCGCGACAACATCGAGCGCGCCATCAAAAAGGGCACGGGCGGGGGCGAAGCCGTGAATTTCGAGGAATTGACCTATGAAATTTACGGCCCGCACGGCGTGGCGCTGCTGGTGGAGGTGAGCACGGACAATCGCAACCGCACGGCGTCGGATATTCGCAGTATCGTGACCAAGAATGGCGGCAGCATCGCCACGCCCGGCTCGGTCAGCCGTTTGTTTCATCGCCAGGGACAGATCATCGTCTCGCGGGAAGCGGCGGATGAAGACCAACTGATGGAACTGGCGCTCGAAGCCGGCGCGGAAGATTTCAAGGCCGAGCCGCAGGGTTATGAGATTCTGACCGGACCGGGAAATTTTGAAAACGTCCACCGACAAGTGGAGGCCAGGGGCATCAAATGCGAAGTGGCGGAAATTACCTCATTGCCCACGCTCCTGGTGCCGCTCACCACCGAAACCGCGATTGCCGCCGTCAACCGGTTGATCGAGGCGCTGGAGGAGCACGACGACGTGAAGGAAGTCTTTTCCAACGCCGACTTCCCCAATGAGGCGGTGAAGGCATGAACCCGAACGCGGCCTGACGTATGAAGCCGTTGAGCGCCGATTCCATTCTTGCGCGACTGCTAGGCAAAGTGACGGCGATGGTTTTTCGCCATCCCCGGTGGTTTGTCTATCCCCAGGTGGTCCTGTTCGTGGTGTGCGTGGTTTACACCGCCGGCTACCTGAAGGCGGACATGAACCAGGACAACCTCGTTGGCCCCAACCAGAGGTATCACCGGAATTATCTCGAGTTGCAGAAGGAGTTTCCCCAGCAAGGCAACGATCTGGTGGTGGCGGTGGAAAGCGATAACCCGGAGAAAAACCGGCAATTCGTCGAACGCCTCGCCATGAAGATGGCGCCGGAGACCAATTTGTTCTGCGATGTCTTTTATCAGCACGACCTGGCGATGATGGGGACCAAGGCGCTATTCTTTGTGCCGAAAGAGGATTTGGCAGCCATACAAAAAACGCTGCACGACGACCATCCGTTCATTCGCCAGTTCACGCGGACCACCAACCTCGTTTTGTTTTTCGATCAAATCAACACGGCTTTCCGCACCGCGCCCCGCGAGGCGAATGCCCAGACCGAATCGCTGGTCCAGGCGTTGCCGGTGCTGACCCGCATCCTGACCCAGGCCGACGCCTGTCTGCAAATGACCGGCAAACCGCCGTCACCCGGCGTGGCGGCGCTGTTCGGCGCCAACGACATATCGGACATCTACATCACCTTCAACCATGGCCGGATTTTTCTGCTCACCACGCATCCGCCGAGCGAGGAACTCAACGGCGAAGCGATTGAACGATTGCGCCAGTTGATAGCGCAAACCCAGGAAGAGGTGCCCGGTGTGAACGTCGGCCTGACCGGCGAGCCGGTTTTGGATTACGACCAAATGAGGCAATCGCAAAGGGACGTCACGCTGGCGAGCATCGTGTCGCTGGTGCTCTGCGCGTTAATATTCATTTATGGCTACAACGAGACCGGCCGGCCGATCAAAGCGACGTTTTGCCTGGTGATCGGGCTGGCCTACACGCTGGGATTCACCACGTTGACCGTCGGGCATTTGAACATCCTGACCATCACGTTTGTGCCGATGCTCATCGGGCTGGCGATTGATTTTGGCGTGCATCTCATCACGCGCTATGAGGAGGAATTGCGCCATGGAAAGACGGAAGAGGCGGCGATGACCAAGGCCATGGTCTTCACCGGCCAGGGCATTTTCACCGGGGCGCTGACCACGGCGGGCGCGTTTCTGGCGATGGCCTTTACCCATTTCCGCGGCATCCAGGAAATGGGCGTCATCTGCGGTGGCGGCCTGTTGCTTTGTTTTGTGCCGATGATGACGATGTTGCCGGCGCTGTTGCTGCGGGGCCGTCAAAATGTCATGGACCACTCGACCACCGAGGATGAAACCCGCGCGCGCATCGAAAATTTCTGGCTGCAACGCCCGGTGTGGGTGGTCGCGATCACCGCTGCGTTGTGCCTGGCGGGATTGTTTGAGGCCCGGAAAGTGCAGTTCGATTACAACCTCATCAAAATGCAGAGTCCGAACCTGGCGTCGGTGGTGTTTGAACACAAATTAATCAATTCGGCGGACAAATCCCTGTTGTACGGTGCGATCGTGGCCTCCAATCTGGACCAGGCCATTACCCTGGAAGGAACCATCCGGAAACTGCCGACCGTGGCCGACATTGAGCCACCGGTGGAGATGCTCAATGACTTTCTTGAGCCGAACCAGAGGGAAAAATTAGGACTCATCCGGGGCATCAAGCAGGAGGTGGCGCCGTTGAAATTCAGCGCTCCCGACTCGAAACCGGTGAACGTGAAAGAACTCAGCCAGACGCTGTATTCGCTTTACGGATATGCCGGCAATGCGCTGGAGGATCCCGAAGTTCGCACCAACGAACCCGAGCTGGCAAGACAATTTGTTGCCCTGCGGCAGGCGATCGATAGTTTGCGCAAGACCATGCTGGCCGGTGACAGCGCCGCACTCCAGGAGCACGCGACCAAACTGGCGGAGTTTCAGCAGGCGTTGTTCAACGATGTCCGTGAAACGTTTGAATCGTTGAAGGCGCAGAATGACACCGCGCTCTTGCGGGTGGACGATTTGCCGGCGGCCTTGCGCGATCAGTTCGTCGGCGTGACCGGCCAATTTCTCCTGCAGGTCTATCCCAAACACGATGTCTGGCAACGCGAAAACCAGGAAGCATTTGTCGCCGATTTGCGGACGGTGGATGAGAACGCGACCGGCACGCCGGTCCAACTGTACGAATACGAGACCCTGCTGAAGAACAGTTACGAGCAGGCAGCGTGGTATTCGCTGGCCGCGATTGTCGTTTTGGTATTTTTCCATTTTCGCAGCCTGGTCGCGGTGGTTCTGGCCCTGTTACCGGTTGGGATCGGCTCGCTTTGGCTGACGGGATTGATGGGGTGGTTCGGGGTTCCCTTCAATCTGGCGAACATCATGACGTTGCCGCTGCTCATCGGCATCGGTGTGACCAACGGTATTCACGTCCTGAACCGTTTTGCCGAGGAGCGCACGCCGAGCATTCTGGCGCGGAGCACCGGCAAGGCCGTTCTGGTGTCCGGGTTGACAGCGATTGCCGGATTCGGCAGCTTGATTCTCGCCAAACATTACGGCATGTACAGCCTGGGTTGTGTGATGGCGACGGGGATCACCACTTGCATGATTGCGGGACTGACATTTTTGCCGGCTTTGATAAATTTGCTTGGCCGACGGAGTCCGTTGATACAAACGAATCAACCCAGTGCCGACAATTCATCGTTGCCGACACTGGGTCAGGAGGAACCGAGGTCAAAAACCTCAAGTGGAAGGAAAAGGTAAAGCAATTCGGTGAAATGTCAACATCAATGTTAAAAATAGGTTTGCAAAGGTCAAAATCACATAAAAAAGCTTTACGATAACGTTACCGTTACAACGATTTCATGTTACCTGGCTTACTGAACTATTATAAATTTGGATTTTGCCTGCGAATCTGTTCCTGGCTGATGGTGCTAAATTCCCCATTGGCTGTTTTCGGCACAGACGACTTTGTTGCCGGGCCAATCTTCAGCCGGTTTACGCTGACGCTGGATTCAGGGTCCGGGACTGAAGCCATTGGCCCATTCTTCTACAGCCAGAAAATGGATTCAGAAAAAATATGGGGTGTCCCGCCCTTGTTTTCGTTCGACACCGATTCCGCCGTTGAGTCGGTGGAAGACGACTTGCTTTATCCGGTGCTCACCTACCGGCGTTTTGGAACGGAGTATCGGTGGCAGCTTGGCCAACTGCTGGCTTTTGCCGGCGGCCAGGACCCGCAGGATTTCCCGGTCAGGCGTTTCACGCTTTTTCCGATTTATTTCCAGCAACGTTCACGGGATCCGAAGGAAAATTACACCGCCCTGGCGCCGTTCTATGGCCACCTGCAGAACCGGTTGTTCCGCGACGAAATTTTCTTCGTGATGTTTCCAATTTACAGTGAAACCCGCAAGCGGGATGTGGTTACCGACAACTACCTTTACCCGTTTTTCGACCTCCGCCGCGGCGACGGGCTGCGCGGGTGGCAGCTCTGGCCCCTGGTGGGCACGGAACACAAGGACGTCACCGCGCAAACCAACGGATTTGGGGAAGTTGAAACCATTGCCGGTTATGACAAATTTTTTGCGCTGTGGCCGGTCCATTTTTACCAGAACACCGGCATCGGCACCGCCGATCCGGCGAAATTTCGCGCCGACCTCCCGTTTTACAGCGTGCTGCGCTCGCCCCAACGCGATTCAACTTCCGTGTTGTGGCCGTTCTTTACGTGGATTGACGATCGCGGGGAGAAATATCATGAATGGGAAGGGCCGTATCCCTTTGTCGTGGTCGCGCGCGGAGCGGGCAAAACGGTCACGCGGTTTTGGCCGCTGTTCAACCGGGCACATAACGACACACTGGAAAACGATTACTATCTCTGGCCGCTTTACCGGTACGATCGTCTCCACGCCGGCACCCTGGATGACCGGCGGACGCGCGTCCTGTTTTATTTGTTTGTGAACGTGGCGGAAAAAAATCTGGAAACCGGAGCCCTGCGCCGTCGGGTGGATATGTGGCCATTATTCACCTATCACCGGGATTTCAACGGGAATCGACGTTTGCAGATCCTGGCGCCCATTGAACCGATGTTGCCCAACAACCGGGGCGTGGAATGCAACTGGTCGCCGTTATGGTCGTTGTGGCGGTCGGAAGGCAGCGCCAAACCCGGCCGGACCAGCCAGTCGCTGTTGTGGAATTTTTATCGCTACGACACCGCGCCCGCCTCCAAAAAATGCTCGCTCATTTTTGGCCTTTTCCAGTATCAATCCGACCCGGGTGGGAAATGCTTGCGCTTGTTTTATATTCCCGTGGTTAAAACCACATCTGCGACCAGCCCATGAAGCCGGAAGCATACCGAATGCAGAATAATCGGGAGACGCAGTCATCCGTGGCTGGTAATTCCTCCTTCCGCATTCTACATTCTGCCTTCGAGAATCATTATGTTTGAAAACATCGGTGAAATCATCCTGTTGTTCTGGCGCACGATGCTGGCCCTGCCGCTGGCCTGGCGGCAGCGACAGAAGGTGTTCGAGCAGTTTTTTGAAATCGGCAACGCGAGCCTGCTGATGGTTTGCGTGCTGTCGTTCTTCATCGGCGCCGTCATCGCGCTGCAAACCGGTCCGGTGCTGGTGGAACGCAGCCTCTCCAGCGCCGTCGGCGGGGTGGTGGGCATCTCCATCGCCAAGGAACTCGCGCCGGTGATGATGGCGATTCTCATCGCCGGCCGCATCGGCTCGGCCATGGCGGCGGAAATCGGTTCCATGCGCGTCTATCAGGAAATTGACGCGTTGCGGACCATGAACATTGACCCGATCCACTACCTGGTATTGCCGCGGATGGTGGCCATCGCGGCGGCGTTGCCGATGCTGGTGGTCTTCGCGATCCTCGTCGGTTGGTTTGGCGGTGCGGTCGTCGCCGATCTGAACAGCCACATCAGCATTCCCTTCCAGGCGTTTTTCTCCGACCTGCGGACCATTGTCCAGCTCAAGGACGTGGCCAACGGGGTCTTCAAGAGTTTTTGCTTCGCGCTGATCATCGGCGCGGTTTCGTGCCACCAGGGACTGGCGACCATCGGCGGGCCGCGCGGCATCGGCCGCTCGGTGACGAAGGCAGTCGTCAACTCCATCGTCCTCATCGTGATTTTTGATTACGTGTTGACGCGCATCCTTTTGAAATAATGAACGACGTGATGAACAACCATTCCGGCGTGAGCCTTCAGGTGAGCCACCTGCGGAAGAGCTTCAACGGCGAGGAGGTGCTCCGGGGCATTGATTTCGAGGTCCAGCCCGGTGAAATTTTCGTCATCATGGGGCCCAGCGGCAGCGGCAAGAGTGTCCTGCTCAAGCATCTCATTGGTTTGGAAACGCCTGATGAGGGGGAAATTCTCATCAACGGCGAATCCATTCAATCACCTGAAATCGCGGCCAAATACCGGATGGCGCTGGTTTTTCAATCCGGCGCGCTGCTGAATTCGCTGACCGTGGGCGAAAATGTCGGTCTTTATCTGACCGAACACCGGCTCAAGCCGCCCGAGGAAATTGCGCGGGTGGTTGAGGAAAAACTCGAGGCCGTCGGCCTCAAAGACACTGCCGACCGAATGCCCAACGAACTCTCCGGCGGCATGAAAAAGCGCGTGGCCATCGCCCGCGCGCTGGTCATCGAGCCGCAGCTGATTCTTTACGACGAACCGACGAGCGAACTCGACCCGCTATCCGCGGCGGTCATCGGACGGGAAATTGTGAAGCTTAAACAGCGCATCCACGTCACCTCGCTGGTGGTGTCGCATGACCGCGATCTGGCCTTTGGCATCGCCGACCGCATCGCGGTCATCAATGAGGGTCGTATTCTTACCATCGGCACGCCGGAGGAAGTGAAACAGTTCAACGACCCGGCCCTGCAGAAATTTTTGCACGCAGATTTTCAACACGAATCCCCATAAAGCCTATGAAAAATTCACTCGAAACGCGACTTGGCATTTTTGCCGTGCTGGTGGTCATTGCCGCCTTGCTCATTATGGAAACACTCGGCGGGATCGGCTTCTTCCAGCGCGGCTACCGCGTCAGCGCCCTGTTCGACACGGTGCAGGAACTGAAGGTGGGCGACAGCGTCAAAATGGCCGGGGTGGAAGTCGGGCGCGTCGAAAAAATTGCCCTCGAAAAAAACAAGGTCCGCGTCACCATGAAATTGAACGGCGGTACGGTGGTGAAAACGGACAGCCAGGCCGCCATCCGGTTCACCGGATTAATGGGGCAGAATTTTGTCGCCATTGACTTTGGCTCGCCGGACGCGCCGCAGGCAGTGGATGGCGCCGTGCTGGCCACCGTGGAACAGCCGGACCTCAACGCCATCATGGCCAAGCTCAACGACGCCGCGACCGGGATTCAAAACCTGACCAAGAGTTTCACCGGCGACACCATTAACAATTTGCTCGGTCCCCTGACCGATTTAATCAGGCAAAACAGCGGTCACCTCAGCGCCACCATCTCGAATGTGGAAGCGATTTCCGGCCAGATTGCCAGCGGACAGGGGACCGTGGGCAAGCTGATTTACACCGACACGCTTTACGATTCCGCGCTGGACACCGTGAGCAATTTGCAGAGCACGGTGGCGGCTGCGCGGCAGGTGGTCAATGAGGTCAATGCCGGCCGGGGCACCATCGGCAAACTGGTGACGGACGACACGCTTTATCGCGCCACCACCTCCTCCATGACGAACTTGAACCAGATTTTGCAGAAGATCAATCAGGGACAAGGTTCGGTTGGCAAGCTCGTCAACGACCAGGACCTTTACAGGAATGCGAAGCTGACGTTGCAGAAAGTGGACAAGGCTGCCGACAGTTTGGAAGATCAGGGGCCATTGAGCGTCCTCGGCATCGTGGCCAGCAATCTGGGGCTGTGACGGAATTTACGATTTGAGACCTTTGCAAAAATGGAGTGCCGGTCTCCGACCCGGCGCGAAGGTATTGATTTGCTGAACACGCCGGGTCGGAGACCGGCGCTCCGTTCTGCAACGAAACGGTTTTGCGGAGTTTCGATATGCGAATAAGCTGCCTCTTTTCCCTGCCGTCGCGTAAATCGTATATCGTACGTCGAAAATGGTCAGGCCAGGCCGAGGTTTTTCAGGACCTGCACGGTCGAGTAGGATTTGTTCAACGTGTAGAAGTGCAGTCCGGGCGCGCCGGCACGGAGCAATTCCTCACACTGGCGGGTCGCGTATTCGATGCCGAATTCAACGGCGGCCGCGTCGTCATTGCCCAGTCTGTCCAATTGCGTTCGCATCCGCGGCGGGATTTTTGCGCCGCAAAGCCGGGTGAATTTGGTGATTTGCGCCGCGCTTAAGATGGGAATGATTCCGGGCACGAGCGGGACGCGCACGCCGAGCTTGCCCGTCATATAATCGCGGAATTCAAAATAATCGGCGTTGTCGAAAAACAGCTGGGTCAGGACAAAATCCGCCCCGGCATCCACCTTTGCCTGCAAATGCCGCCAGTCGGCGTGCTTGCCCTCTTTGCACGCCAGGTGGCCTTCGGGAAATCCGGCGACGCCAATGGAAAAATCGCCGGTTTCCCGGATGAATTTCACCAGTTGTGAAGCGAATTCAAAGCCATCGGGCGCGGGTTCGAATTCACCGCCATGGGGCGGATCGCCACGCAGCGCGAGGATATTCCTGCAACCGAGATTGTGGATGCGGGCGAGCAGCTCGCGCACCTGTTCGCGCGTGTGGTTTACGCAGGTGAGATGTGCCAGCGCCGTCAGGCCATGTTGATGTTGAATGCGGTCCACAATCATTAATGTCTTGTCACGGGTACTGCCGCCCGCGCCGTAGGTGACGGAGCAAAAATCCGGTTTGGCCTGCAGCAGCGCGGGGATATGCTTTTCGAGGAGATTCAGCCCGCCTTCGTCCGTTTTGGGCGGAAAAAACTCAAAGGAAATGACGCTCCTTTGCCGCGCCGGAGTGTTCGCCGTTTCGATTTCGGATTTGCGGTCGGCGGCACTGCCGGCTCCTGCCGGGGTTGAGGCTTCGGCCACGCCGGCGGGTTGCCGGGCCGCCAGTTTCGACGCGTAAATGTCGCGGATGAATTGCATTTTGGACGGCGGATTGTAGGGGGGCCTGGAATGAATGTCAGGGATGAATTCTGTTCGAAAGCGGCAGAGGACTGCCGCACTCCAAGACGGCAAGCGGTTTAGTGTATCCTGAAATAAAAAGCCGCTTCCGTGTTTGCCGGAAGGGGCCCGAAAGTTCCAACCTGGATTAGAATTGATAGATCAGGTTCAACGCCAGCAGGAAGTCATTGGCTCTGGATGTCCCGTTGGTATTGGTTGCGGACACGTCCGTTGAACCAAAGCCGAAAGCGTTTCCGTGTTCAACATGGTCCCGGCTGAATTCCACGCGGCGGATCACGTTCGCCCACAAATTATATTGGGCAGTGGCTGCAAACTCTTCCGCAGCGTTGCTCGGATGGCCACCGGCGCTGTAAGTAGCTGAGCAAAGTCCAGTCTGGCCCGAGGCGAGGGCGGGATATGTTTTTCCACGGAACTCGGTGCGCTTTGATCCGTTTTAGGCGGGAAAAATTCAAAGGAATTGACGGTCCTCTGCCGCGCCGGAGTGTTCGCCGTTTCGATTTCGGATTTGCGGTCGGCGGCACTGCCGGCTCCTGCCGGGGTTGAGGCTTCGGCCACGCAGGCGGGTTGCCGGGCCGCCCGTTTCGATGCATGAATGTCGCCGATGGATTGCATTTGGAGGGAGAATTATGGCAAAGGCACCGTCAAATCCAAGTTTTGTCCTGACCATCCTGCCTTCTGGCAAACCGGGCACTGGCAGTTATTCGTAGCCGAATGCTTTTGCGAATGGCTCGAGTTTTTTCAAACAGGGTTCAAAATATTTTTGGTAGTTACGCCAGCGCCCAATGGCACTCCTGGAAATCGGTTTTTTCACGTCTCCGTAAGTTGGCGAACGGATCAATTTGTGGGTCTGTTGTTGAAAGGTTAAAACCTGCTCGTTCCACGGAACGCCAAGGAATTCCAAGATGCGCCGGGCGACCAATTCCAGATTTTCCGTCACATCCTCGTAGCGCACTTCCAGAAAAGGACAGGGCATGTGCGGCTTGAGGGCCTGCCACAAACCCATGACGGACGCATATTGGGCAACGGCGGTTTCCAGGCTCGGGTAGGTCGAGCTCATCGGGCCGGCCGGAAACAGGGGTTGCATAAAACAGCTCAAACACACATCGCGCGGGTCGCGGAGCGCAACTAAAACCTTTGCCTCGGGAAAAACCCGGATAAACGCCGGGAGGAAGGAAGTCAGGGACGGGTTTTTATCGATCAACAGTCGTTCGCCAACCGCCTGGCCGATGAAACGTTCGGTGCAACGGAAATAATCTTCCCGGGCTTGCTGCAATTGCCCTGGGGAGGCGGATTCGAGAATCGGGAAAAGTGCGAGGGATTCGGGCGACCAGCCGCGGGTGAGCGGAACGAATGTCTCGTCGTAAAAAATCTGCGTTTCCTCCGCGGATACGATTTCCTGGTGCGAATCCAACACCTGCTCCAGCAAGGTCGTGCCGGAACGGGGATGACCGCACAACAATGCCAGCCGTCGTTGCGGAGATGCGCGGCCAGGCTCGTGCCAGCGGCGTAGCGCGTCGGCGGATACGGATTCAACGATTTGCCTCGTGTCGGCTTCAATGGTTTTTACGTCAATGACCGATGGCGTGGACACCGGCAATTTTACCGACTTGGCTTCCAGAAAGGCCTTCATCGCCTCGTCGTACCGCTCCTGGCGGTCGAGCGTCGAGCCCAGCTCATACCAGCCTTCGGCCAGGACCCAACCGTTCGGTTCGGGTTTGGTGACAAACGAGCGGAGAATTTTTTCGGCTTCTTGCAGTAGTCCGTTCAGCCGATGCAGTCGCGCACGCACCAGTAGCGCCGGCGTAAAATCACTTTTTAATTGCAAGGCGCGATCCAGCAATCCGGCGGCGTCCTCCAGCCGGCCCTGACGCAGGTAAATGCGTGCCACTTCTGCCAGAATTTCCATCGCATTCCCGTCCCGTTTCAAGGCGCGCTCGAAAAAACGCGCGGCCATTTCGTAGCACCGAAACGAAAGACAATAACGGCCCGCTTTCAGGAATGATTCCGTTTTCCAACCTTCGACGCGAACCGCCTTTTCAAGACAACGCTCGGCCGCAACGTAATCGTAACGCAGACCGTGGCAGCGTCCCAGATAAAGCCAGATGCGTGACTCGTTTGGAGCCAGCCGGACGGCCTGTTCCAGGATTTCCATGGCTTGCTGATAATTACAGCGTTTCCAGGCCGCTTCTGAATTTTTGATCAGCTGCGGCAGCAGATTTTGACGGAGTGACAGGGGCTTGTTCACGCTGCGATGAAAAATAAGGCCCACTCTGATTCGCGCAAGGGCCTTTATTGTCTTCTTTAGCGGATCACGGGGGATCGTGTGAAGATATGGAAAACTGTTGGGATGAATTCCATACCAAAGCGGCAGAGGGCCGCCGCAGTCCAGGACGCTCCGCGTTATTCGTAAGTGACCGGCAGTCGCATCGCGTCGTGGAGTGCGGCAGCAAGTGGAGTGCGACGCCACTTTCATGGGGCGGATGGACCGGCGAAGGACACGGGCATTTGTGGTGGCGGGTTGACGCTTGAAGGCGGTGTCACGGCCACCGCAGTCCACGACGCCCGCGTTGTTAGCGTGCGCCGAAAATGAAAAGCCCCTTCCGGTTTGACGGAAGGGGCTTGAAAGTTCCAATTTAAATTAGAACTGATAGATCACGTTCAAAGCCAGCAGGAAGTCGTTGCCCCTGAAGGCGGCACCAGTTGTAGAATTTGCGCCGAAGGCACTTCCGTGTTCCACATGATCCCAGCGGAATTCCACGCGGCTGATCACGTTCGCCCACAGATTGTACTGGGCAGTGGCCGTGAATTCCTCCGCAGTATTCAGTTCGTACGCAGTATTATTAAACAGGCTGCTGGAACCAACTCCTGTTCCTATCGCTTCAGCATCCAGATACTCAGCACGCAGGTTGAAGCTTAGCTTTTCTGTCGCTTGAATTGAACCGTAGAGGGCAATGTTCCAAGCACTGTCATTGTTTCCATTGCCAGCAACCCCGCCGTTATGAATGTCAAGGTAATCGAAACATGCGCCAACCTTAAGAGCTGACATCGGCGTCGGGATGGTGGCACCCGCATAGAGGCTGGTGGAGCCCGGGTCAGTTCCACTACCGGCGGAATCAACCGCAGCCAAGGTAAACGTTGCGCCTTTCATGAAACCCGCGCTGTCCGGCGCCGTGAATTGAATGTCCCCCATATAGGCTTTTTGGGATTCAATCCTGGAAGTTCCATTGAAACCGTACGGACCTCCCGCCACGCCGTTCCCGTCGGCAATACCCGCCTGAACAGTGACCATGTCGTTTATCTTATAAGTAGCCAAGACACCCGTATGGGTCGTAGGCTCGATGGTATAACCGTAAGAACGGGTATAGTTGGGATCCAGCGGGGAACTCGTGGATTCGTAACCAAGAATGGTGTCCCAAACGCCGATTTTCCAGTCAATCCCATTGCCGACCGGCGTCCGCAACGTCACATAGGCTTGGCGAAGGGTGCTGTAGTTGCCATAGCCGACCGGATTATCGGGACCGAACATCATTTCAACATGATAACCGGCAGCCCACGGGCTTTCGTCTTCCGGCTTGTCCAGCGCGATATCAACGGCGTTCAGGCTAAAACCGTCATTTTTCGCATAACTGTAGGCGGGAATGTGTGATCCAAAAGCAGCCGTATTCTGGTCCGTTCCCGGTCTCCAGGTTGCCGCCGTATCCACATAACCACTGAGGGTGGTGTTCGAGAGCGCCGTTTGCAGGGAGCTCATTTTCTCGTCTGCGCGCGCGGCCGATGCGAGGCTGACCACCCCGACCGCCGCCAGACCTACTGTCCATTTATTAAACTTCATCTGGTTCCTCCGATGTTGTTTGTTAATGTTTTTCTGCCTTGTGCCTGTGCACTTCAGGGTAAAAAACCGTTTACCCCGGCACCGCATGGTGCAATTGAGGCTGAAAATAGGGAAAATCTGGACACTTGACAATATTTTTTTTGGGGGAATTGCATCCGCACAAGGGGTTGAAATAGAGGGTGTTGCAATGTTGGCCGGTTTTTTATCTCATTCTTGGACAGGGGATGGACATAGCCGGAGGTGGGTAAGGGCGTGTTTGCGGGACCAAATTGGAATCGAGTTTGGAATAGAGGATGCTTTGCTATGGCACGAGAAAAGTTGGAAAGCAAACAAATGACGACCATGCGATTCGGCAGGTAAAACGTTTTATCGACAAACCATATGGCATCTTATTCCTACACGGCCCGTGAGACGGCCAGCGGCCGCGAAATTCGCAGTTCGGTAGAGGCCGCGACCGAACAAGCCGCCGTGGCGGCGTTACTGAACCGAAACCTCCTGGTGGTATCCATCGAGGAACGAATCTCTAAAAAGGGCAAAACCAAGGGCGGCAAAGTCTCGCTGAACGAACTGGTGGTGTTTACCCGCCAGTTGGCGACCATGGTGGACGCCGGCATTGCCATTGTGCAATCCCTGCAAGCACTGGCCGACCAGGCTAACAGCAAAGTCATGCGCGACGTCATTCGGGACGTTTGCACACGGGTGGAAAGTGGCGAGAGTTTTTCAGAAGCCCTGCAAAAACATCCCAAAACCTTCAGTAAACTCTACTTTTCGATGGTTTCCGCAGGTGAAAAAGGCGGTCTTTTGGCGGAAATTCTGGCACGGCTGGCGACTTATCTTGAAAGCAGCGCCCGCCTCCGCCGCAAGGTCAAATCCGCCATGATGTATCCTTTGGTCGTGAGTACGGTGGCCATCGGGATCACCATCTTTTTGTTGGTCAAGGTGGTTCCCGTTTTTGCAGACGTTTATACAAGCTTTGGCGCGAAATTGCCGGCCCCCACCCAATTCCTCATCAACCTGAGCGACTTCATGGGACATTACCTGATCTTCGTCCTGATCGGTATGGGCTCTTTGGTTTATGGCTGGATGTACTTCATCAAAACCAAGAGCGGACGCGATTTTTGGGACCGGCATCGCATCAAAATGCCGGTTTTCGGCCCCATCGCCCACAAAATCTGTCTTGTCCGCTTTACCCGTACCCTGGCGTCGCTCATCCGCAGCGGTGTGCCGATCCTCGAAGTGTTGCAGATTGTTTCTCAAACCGTCGGCAACACCGTCATGGAAAAAGCCATCAAGAGCTCGGCCGGTGATATCGAACGCGGCGAAGGGATCGCCACGGCGCTGGGCAAACATCCGGTTTTCCCGGCCATGATCATCCGCATGGTCAGCGCCGGTGAACAGACCGGCAATATTGATAACATGCTTGAGCGCGTCGCCAATTTTCTCGATGAAGAAGTCGAAGCCATGCTCTCCGGCCTGATGTCTCTGCTCGAGCCGATCCTGATTGTCTTTCTGGGGTTGCTCATCGGCTCAATGGTGGTCTGTATGTACCTGCCGATATTCAACCTCGGCAATATTGTCAGCGGCCACGGCTAACCCCGCAACTCGTCGCCCGAGACGACTGAGAAATTCAAATTGGGACCGGGTAGTGCCTAGACCGCCATCGGGTGGCCGGGCGCCGGTTGGAGAATTTTGATTTTGGGATGGCGCGACCGGATCCGTTCCTCAAACCACGCGCGTGAATCGTCGCTGCCGTGGCCGAGCAAGACCGTGCGCGGTGAAACCTGCCCGACAAAATCCAGCAAATCCTCCCGGTTGGCGTGGGCCGTCAAATCAAAATTCTGCACATCGCATTTGTGGGTGACACGACCGGCGCTCGGGCTGAATACAAACGTCTCGCCCGGTTTGGCCGCTTTCAGCCGTCCGCCCGGCGTGTCCGGGTCGGCGTAGCCGACAAAGAAAATGGATTGCCGCTCGTCCCCAATCATGCGCAGGGCGAGATCGTGTGCCGCCGTATTTTCGCTCATCATGCCGGCGGTAATCACAAAAATCCGCCCGCCGCTCAGTTTCATTTTTTCCGCCTGGCCCTTTTCCAGGACAATCAGGTCCAGTGCCTCGTGCAATTGCAGATGGGGATGGCGGCGGTGCGTGCGATGCGCCTCCAAATCATAGATTTCCGTGAATACGCGTCCCAGCCCGCCGATGTAAACCGGCTGCGATTTCAATTTCCCCGCGCGCATCAGCAGCGCCAGCAACGCCAGCATTTCCTGCGTGCGGCCCAGGGCGAACGACGGGATCAACACGCAACCCTTGCGTTTGAGCGCCTGCTGAATCGCACCCACCAGCCGCTCGATTTCGCTTTCGCGCGAAAATCCCGGCGGCGCGACGCGATTACCGCGGGTGGTTTCCATGATGAGCACGTCGGCTTTCACGTCTTCAAACCGTGCCGCGCGCAGAATCGTCTGGTCGTGGAAGCAAACGTCCCCCGTATAAAACAGCGTTTCCTTTCGGCCGCGCACGAGAATGCCGGCCGAACCGAGCGTATGGCCGGCATCAAAAAATTCCAGCGTCGGCGAAGATGCTCCGGCGCGTGTCTTATGAAACGCCGCCCATTCGATCTCGCGATTGTATTTGAAACCTTGAAACTGCGGCGCGATGTTGTCCACCTCGTCATGCGTGTAGAGCGGGTATTCGCGAATGCCCAGTTCATCACGCTGGCGGACCATCACGTTCACCGAGTTGTGCAGCACGCGCTCGACGATGAAGTAACTCAGCTCCGTCATCAACACGTGCGCCTTGGGAAAATGCCGCGCCGCCACCGGCAGGGCACCCACGTGATCATGATGGCAATGCGAAATAACAATGGCATCGAGGTCGGCGTTTCCCGCCTTGTTCAACATTGGCAGACCCGCTCGCCCTTCGCGTTTCGGATGCATGCCGGCGTCGAGCAGAATCCGGCAATCGTCCACTTCGACCAGCCAGCCGCTGGCGCCGATGTCCGTGTCAGGATTCAAATTGGTGATGTTCATCGCATCCTGTCGCGGGAAACAAAAACAACTTGCGCGCCGGGCCGCAATGAAAATTGACGTTAAACTGTCCGGCCAAACGGATTTCCATTCGGCGGGAAACCGGTCCGCTTTGATGTTCGCTGCGCCCGTGGCTCACCGGTCAGAGCAACCTCGATTGCTTTCGGGGCTGCTCTATCCAACGCACAGGATCCGACGCTCTTCCAGGAGCCGCAAAGCCAGCCTCGGATTCTTCTTAAGTTTCAGTTCGCGTTCCATGGTCCGAGCTTCCGGCAGCGCTGCCAGCTCCAACGAGGCTGCCAGTTCCAGTGGCTGGTCAGGACGATGGGTGGACTAGGTGAGGCCTTGCGGATGTTGTTCCAGTCGCCGGTTCAAATCCGTGGTTGAGCCGATGTAATAGCGACCCGCGAGCCCCGCAGCATATAGGCCCAGGCTATATTCAGGCAGTGGTGGGCCCAGCAGGATTTGAACCTGCGACCAAGCGATTATGAGTCGCCTGCTCTGACCACTGAGCTATGGGCCCGAAAGACGCTCCCCAACAATTACCTGAAGTACGACAACTTGACAATTTGAGATACGGCCCAATCCCGAAGACTTTCAGGACCGGCTTGACCGGGAAATACTGACCGCGACCTCCCTCATGGGTTTACAAGTTGAGCGGGGTATCGGGGTGTTATCCTATCGGACCGGCTAGGGATTCGAACTCGCGGCTGCGACGGCCAGCCAAAGCCATCCGGCCAGGAAACTCGCCCCGCCAACCGGCGTGACGGCGCCCAGCCAATGCGCGTTGGTCACCGCCAGCAGATAAAGCGAGCCGGAGAAGACTGCGATGCCCGCCAGAAAACACCACCACGGCCCGGTGGCCAGTGGTTTCCGCTCCGCCAACACAAACAGCATGACGGCATGAATGAAATGATAAAAGACCGCTGTCTCCCAAATCGCCGCGGTTCCGTTTTGCGCCAGAATTTCCTTCAAGCCATGCGCACCGAATGCGCCGAGCGCCACCGCCATAAAACCGGCGAGGGCGGCAACCCGGGTGGCGGAGGGATTGGTCAGCACAGGAACAAACGTGCCACAAGCCGCCCGCTGGCAAAATTCAATAATTTATGTTCATTCGCGCCCGTTCGTGCTTAATTTCTTCTGTGAAAATCATCACCGACGAACGCTGCGCCGGTTATTCCAGCTATGGCCATCCCGAAAGTCCCCGCCGCATTACGGCCACCATGGCATACCTCCGGCAACAGCAGGAACTGTCACTCGCCTGGATTGCGCCGGGCAGAGTGAGTGACCAGCAAATTTTGCGCGCGCATTCGCCGGAGCTGCTGGCCCGTCTGAAAATTCCGGAGGATTTCGACGCTGACACGCCGTTTTACGAAAACATCACCGATTACGCCCGCGCGTCCGCCGCCGCGGCGCTCGACGCCTTGTCCGCCGCGCGCGGCGGCGAAAACGTCTTCAGCCTCATGCGTCCGCCCGGCCATCACGCCACCCGCGATCAGGCAATGGGTTTCTGTTATTTGAACAACATCGCCATGGCCGCATTGGAAGCCGTGGCGACCGGTGCGAAGCGCGTTGCGGTTTTCGATTTCGACGTGCACCACGGCAACGGGACGGAAACCATTCTGCTCAATCAGCCCGGGGTCGCGTTCTTCTCAATCCACCTGTATCCGTTTTATCCCGGTACCGGCGGCGCGAACGTCGGCAATAACTGTTTCAATTATCCGGTCGCGCCAGCCTCCCCGTACGAAATCTACCGCGCCGCCCTGGCCCGCGCTCTGGAGGATTTGAAGCGTTTCCGACCGGATCTGATCGCCGTGTCCGCCGGGTTTGATGCCTACGTGCGCGATCCGCTCGGCGGCGGCATATTGGAGGTGGAGGATTTTCACTGGCTCGGTCAATCGCTGCGGGCGCTCGGCGTGCCCATGTTCAGCGTGCTGGAAGGCGGTTACAGCCGTGATCTGCCCGAACTCATCCTTGCCTATCTCAAGGGCGTGGAGGGAAAATAGCGGGCGCCGGGGAAAGGCGTTGACTCAGGCAAAGCCGGAAGTCTAATTTCCAAACCATGAACCTCAAACAAATCTCCCATGGTTTTTTTCTGGCTTTTGTTTGCGCCATCACACCAGCGGTTTTGGCGGCTGATGCGACGCCGTCTGCCCCACCCTCTGCCATCAAGCCGGTAACGCAGAACGCCTCGCCGGAAGCGGTCCAATTGCTGCAGTATCTGTACAGTATTTCCGGCAACCACACCCTGACCGGCCAGCACGCCGTGCCGCTGCTGCGTTCCGCACGCCTCGTCGAGGCGCAGCGCGCGGGCGGGAATTTTCCGGCGGTTTTCGGCATGGACTTCGGCTTCGATTCGCCCGGCACCTGGGACGGCATCAATTTCCGCCAGCAAATCGTGGACGAAGCGATCCGGAAATACCGCGAAGGCTACATCATCGTCCTCATGTGGCACGCGGTGCGCCCGATTGAAGATGAGCCGGTGAAATTCAAGGATTCCATCCAGGGCAAGCTGACCGGGGAACAATGGCATGATTTGATCACGCCGGGCACGGCAATCAACGAACGCTGGAAATCGCAGGTGGATGTGATTGCCTGGTTTCTTATGCAATTGCGGGATGCGCACGTGCCGGTGCTCTGGCGGCCCTACCATGAAATGAACGGCGGCTGGTTTTGGTGGGGCAAAAAGGCCGGCCCGGACGGCTACAAAAAATTGTATCGGATGCTGTTCGACCGGCTGGTGAATTTCCACAAATTGAACAATTTGATCTGGGTTTACGGATGCAACGAAGTGACTCCGGGGGTTGATGCCTATGACACTTATTATCCCGGCGACGATGTGGTGGACGTCCTCGGTACGGACGTTTATCACAGCGGTTTTGCCCGGGAACAATATGACCAGCTGCTGGCCCTGGCCAGGGACAAGCCCATTGCCCTGGCGGAAGTCGGCGCCGCGCCGTCGCCGGTAATTTTAAAGGAACAACCGCGGTGGGCGTGGTTCATGGTCTGGGACGATCCGACGGAAGGCGGCTCCACGGCCCGGACGATTCGCGCCGCCTACAATTGCGACCAGGCGATTACATTGAACAAACTGCCGTGGGTGGAAGCCGGGCACCCGGCCGACCACTCGTTTACGAAGCCATAGAGGCGCCGGAATTGATCGGCAACAGCACGCGCACGGTGCCATGCTGCCCGGCCTGCGGTGGAACGATTTCCAGTTTGCCGTGATGCGTTTCGATGATTTTCCGGCTTACGGTCAGGCCCAGGCCGAGGCCGACGTTGCGCGTGGTAAAAAAGGGCGAAGGCACCTTCTGCGCGGTTTCCGTGGTGAAACCCGTGCCGTTGTCCTGGACTTCAATTTCCAGTTCACGCCCGCCGGCGCTGTTGGGATTGGTGTGCAACTTCACGCCGATTCTGGGTTCCTTGGGATTGGCTTGCAGGGCGTTGAGCATGATTTCCGCCAGCGCATGTTTCAAAGCCGCGCGGTCGCCGGTAATGACAATCGGTTTGCCGCCGTTCTCGTATTGCAACTGGGCCTTGTCCGCCGGTTGATGCTTGCGCGCCTCCTGGTAAGCGTCTTCGATGAGTTGTTCCACCGGAAACGCCTGCGGTTCCGGTTCGTTCTCGCGCGCCAGAAAGCGCATCTGGTTGAGCAGGCGTGAAACGCGCTTGACGCCATCGGCCAGCGCGAAGTCGAGCGATTTGCGAAACTCCGCGTCCCGGTATTTTTCTCCGAGCAACTGCTGGTGGGTGGAGAGCGGCACCATCGCGTTGCCGATTTCGTGCGCGAGCCGGTCGGCCATGGCCTTGATGAGCCGGAGATTGGCGGCTTCAACTTCCAAATGACGCAACTGCTCGGTCTGGGTCAGGTCCTCCGCCGTCAGCAGGGCGGAAACCGGCACGGAGGAATTCCCCCGCTGAAACGGCACGACATTGACGCTGTAAACGGTGCCCGGCGAGCTCTCCGGCTCGTAACGAAACGGTCCCATCGCTGCGCCGGTGTGGAGGACCTGATAAATTTTCGCGCCCAATACCTGCGGCAAATCGCTGAATTCCAGTTCGCCCGTGCGCCGGTTTTTATGGCCGAAATGGCGGCGGGCGGCCTTGTTGGCGTGGAGGACTCGCAGGTCGCGCCCGACGACGACGCACGCGCTGCTGAGTTCCCGCAACACATCCGTCATCATCTCGTGGTTGCCGGCCAGCTGGTCGTGCAGCCAGATGTTCCGCAAGGCCAGGCCAACCTGTTCCAGCAGATGGAAGATGAGCTCCAGCTCGGTGTTGATCAGCGGTTCGCCGGTGACGCGGCCGTCGAAAACGGCCACGCCCACGACGGTTTCGCGGTCAAGCACGGGTACGGCGACCTGGGTGCCGAGCAATTCAAATTCCATCTGTGCCTCGCCATCCGCACGAATTTCGTCGCTATCGCGGCGGAGGATTCTGCCCAGCCGGACCAGTTGTCCGCCGATGCCGGCCTCGAGGGACAGTTCAAAATGTTCGAGCAATCCCGACGGGAGACCGATGGCGGCGGTGGCGCGCAGACCGTGGTTCTGGCCCGGGGACACCGTTTCGCTGAGCGGCAGGACGGGGCGGTTCAGAAAAATGGCGGCGCGATTGACGCTGAAGATTTCGCGCAAGAACAGCAGGAATTGTTTGAGCATGGCCTCGGCATTCAGGGAATGCGTGAGGATGGACGAAAAATCGCGCAGGACATTCAGCGTTTGCGACGCATTCGCCACGCGGCCCGAAAGCGATTCGGTCGGGCGGGAGAAGGCAGCCGGTGGCAGCAAGGGCGTCAGTGCCGTCGGTTGAGCGGCGCGGGGTTGGGGATATTTGGGCACCGACCAGAGGCGCTCCAACAATGAATTGAGCAGCCGGGCGCGGATGGGTTTGGTCAGGACATGGGTGACACCGTGCAGGAAAGCCTCCTCCTCCCATTCGGACTCGCTGTCGGCCGTGTAGGCAATGATGGGGCATTTGCTGTCGCGCCGGCGAAGCCGTTCGATGACCCAGACTCCCTGGACACCGATGAGATCGACATCCAGAATGCAGGCCCGGACCAGCCCGTGGGTTAACAGCGGTTCGGCTTCCTCCACTCCAATACGATGAACAATGCGATATTCTTCCGGGTTCAGACTCGCCTGAATCACTTCGGCGAAGTCTGGATGAGGAGACAACACCAAAATGGTTTTCATTGTACTCTGAGCCAGTGACGGCGATGCTCAATTCCAGTCACTGCGGCAATGATCTACAAATTGAGCCAAAAGGTCAATCTAATCTTGCAGAGGGGATTCGGGAAAATCTCGGCTAAAAGGTTGAAAATCAGGCCGAAGTGAGCAGTTTTTCCCACAAATTCTCATTGAGCAGCGCCTTCCGGAGAAAATCCGTGTCGCTGGCGGAGATGGCCACCGGTTCGGCTTGGAGCGGCAGGTGGAGGGTGAAGGTCGTGCCCTGACCGGGCTTGGTCCGGGCTTCAATCTTGCCGCCGTGATGATGCACGATGAAGAAGCACGCCATCAGGTGGATGCCGTATTCGGAGGGCGCCTGGTCGCGCACGACGAACGGATCAAACACCGCCCGCAGCGCATCCTCCGGCAGGCCGGGGCCGTTGTCATTGATTTGCACAACGATTTCCGGCGAAGGACCATCCTGCAATACTGCCGCCAGGGTGATCCGGCTGCCCGCGGGCAACATCGCCAGTTCCTCCTTCAACAATAATTCAAATAACCGGCTGAATTTTGGCTTGTCCACCCGCAACAGCGGAAGCGTATCGGGAATCCGGTTCTCAATTTCAATCCGCCGGGCCGTGAGCGGTTCCTTGTACAATCTCACCGCGTCACTGACGATTTGATGCAGCGAAACCTGGTCGGTGAACGGCGCCGACGGATTGGACGACGCCGTCCAAAGGTCCTTGAGCAAGCCGTTGATTTTTTCAATCTGCGACTGCACGTTTTGGTGGTAATCCTTCCAGAAGTCGGGATTGCGCAGACCCTGCAAATCCGTCTTTTCCTCGCTCATTTTCACCGGTGCGAGATCGAGAAAGGTTTTCACCGCCACCAGCGAATTGCGGATATGATGGCTCAGCCCGGCGGCCAGCAGGCCCAGGCTGACAATGCGATCGGCAATCAACATATTGTGCAGGACGGACATTTTTTCGCGGAGCAACTGGTCGCGCTCGGACTGGACAATAAAAAATTCCAGCCCGCGTTTCAGGGTTTGTTCCAGTTGCGGCGGGTCCCACGGTTTGGAAACATACTTGTAAATCGCGCCGCTGTTGACGGCGGCAATCGCCGCGTCCATGTCCGCATAGGCGGTGACCAGCACCCGGATGACGCGCGGGCGGAATTGCCGGGCGCGTTCCAGCAGCCACACGCCCTTCTCGCCGGGCATCCGCTGGTCGGTCATCAGCAGGCCGATTTCGTCGGCGTGTTCCTCCAGCAATTTCAGGCCCCCCTGCGCGGTCGTCGCCGTCAGGATGCGGAATTGCTCTCCAAACGCGCGCGTAAAGTTGGTCAATGACTTCTCTTCGTCGTCCACGTAAAGAATCGCGAATTTTTTATAGTCGTACAGGTTCTCCATGTTCAATTTCCGGTTCGGCGGTCGGTTTGGCACTGGCGGGGAAGTCCAGGGTAAATTCACAGAATCGGCCGACTTCGGTCTTTACCGAAATGCGCCCGCCGAATCCTCCCACAATGCGATGGCAAATGCTCAGCCCCAGTCCCATGCCTTCGCCCACCTCTTTGGTTGTAAAAAACGGGTCGAAAATCTTGTCCAGGTGCTTTCGTTCAATGCCCGGGCCATTGTCGCGAACAACGACGAGGCTCCGCTCGCCCTCCATCCGGCCCTGGATTGAAATCGTGGGCGTTTCGTTCTCGAATTTCTTTTGTCGCATCGCGTCGAGTGAATTCTGCAATAAATTCACCAGAACATGAATCAATTTATTGCGGTTGGCCAGAACCGTCTGGCCCGGAGCGACTTTGAGTTCGACCCGCACCTTGTCTTTCCACTCGCCGGCCAGAAAACGCAGCGAGGTGTTGACGGCTTCGGTCACGTCCACCGGTTCGGACGGTCCGGCTTCCGGGTGCGTGAACATGCGCAAGTCGGACACGATATTGCGCACCCGCTTCATGCCTTCCTCGATGTCGCCCAGAATTTCCTCGTACTCGTGGCGGTCCTCCGCGGTGAGTTGTTTGCACTTGTTCCGCAGGGCGAAAAGGCCGGTCGTCGCGAAATTCAAGGGGTTGTTGATTTCATGGATGATGCCCGCGCTCATGCGGCCGAGCGAGGCGAGTTTCTCGGATTGCACCAGTTGCGATTCCGTTTCCTTGAGCTGCTCGATGGTATTGGACAGCGCCAGGTTTTGCTGGGAAAGGTTGCGCTGAAAATCGTGGGATTCAACCAGATTTCGGATGCGCGCCTGAAGTTCAGTGGACGAAAAGGGCTTGGCCAGAAAATCATTGGCCCCCAGTTCCAGGGCGTTGAACTTGGTTTCCTCGTCCGCGCGCGCCGTCAGCAGAATGATCGGCACGACGGCCGTCTCCTGGTGTTGGCGCAGTTCCCGGCACACGGCCAGACCATCCATTTCCGGCATCATCATGTCCAGCAAAATGATGTCCGGCAGGAATTGCATCGCTTTTTCCAGGGCTTGCAGGCCGTCCGCCGCTTCCAGCACATCGTAGTCCGGGTCGAGTTGCGTCCGTAAAAAGCGACGCATGTCCGGCTCGTCATCGGCCACGAGCACCACGGGCCGCTGGCCGCGTTTGCCCAATTCCACGGGCTTGGCCGCCCCGCGCAGGGACACCATGGCCGGGAAAAGTTCCGCGCGGCGGTATAGATTGGCCAGCCATTCCTCCGAGGCGGTCGCGCCGGATTCCGCGGGTGTGCCGGGGGGGGCTTTGGGAGCCAGTTCCGCCTTTTGGTACGGCAGCCGCACGGTAAAGGTCGTGCCTTTCCCCTGCTGGCTTTCCACGACGACGGTGCCGTGCATCATCTCGGTCAATTCCTTGACCAGCGCCAGGCCAATGCCGACGCCCTGATATTTGCGTTGCGCCGAACTGTCCGCCTGCCAGAAACGATCGAACACAAACGGCAGATTTTTTTCGGCGATGCCGATGCCGGTGTCGCTGACCAGGAAGACGAGTTCTTCTCCCTGCTTTTCCGCCCGTAATTCCACGCGCCCGCCGGCGGGCGTGAATTTCAACGCGTTGAACAGGAGGTTGAGCACGACCTTTTCCAGTTTGTCGGGGTCGGCGGCCACCACCCCCAGCCGCAGGTCGGTGTAGGTTTCCAGCTTGATTTGTTTGTCCTCCGCCACCTGCCGCGCCGCGCTGGCCAGTCCCCGGAGGAAGTCCGCGACCTCCACCGGCTCGCTTTTGATTTCCATCCGGCCGGCTTCGAGACGGATGAGATCGAGCAAATCATTGATGAGTTTGAGCAGCCGCATGCCGTTGGCGTGCATCGTGAGCAGCAATTCATGGACACCATTATCCATCTGGCCGGCAAAGCGCTGGAGCAGTGTTTCCAGCGGCGAGAGCAACAACGTCAGCGGTGTGCGCAATTCATGGCTGATGTTGGCGAAGAACCGGCTCTTGAGGCGGTCAAGTTCGACGAGCTTGCGATTGGTTTCCTCGAGTTCCTTGCGGTTTTTGTCCAATTCGTAGCGGAGGGTGAATTCCCGGAGGCGCAACTTGTTAAAGAGCTGGTTGCCGGTAACCAAAATAATGCCGGTCAGCGCCAGGAAATAAAAGTTGTTGGCCAGATTGTTAAAAAACTCCTTGGGAGACGGTTCCGACCAGTGGAAGGCGCAGGCTCCCAGGTACATCAGGATGATCACGGCCACGCAGGAGGTTGACTCCCAGAAACTCCAGCGCACGACGACGCTCACGGCCAGCAGGATCAAATTCAACGCGGCATAGTAATTTGAGGTTGCCCCGGACAAGGGTCCGCGCGCCGCGGCAATAATCCAGCACATGAAGAAAGCAGGCAGGAGGGCGATCGGAATGCCGAGTTGGCGATAGTGCTTCTGGCCAAACTCCGTGGTGTGCAAATACCAGAGAACGCCGGCCAGGACGGAGCACAGGATTCGCAGTTCAAAAAAATCCCAGCGCTGCGGATGATAGACCAGCCAGTCCATGACCGAACCGAGCGGCATTAAAACCACGACCAGCAACGAGGCCACCTTGCCCGTGCTCAGCCGCTCCTGCCGGTCCTGCAGGGCAAACGTTTTGGCAAAATCGGGATCGGAAAATGTCGGATGGTCAGTCATGGGCCGGTTTGCGGACCTCGATAAATAAATTCACGCCCGTCGCGTCCGTGCGCACTGTGACCTCGTCCGGGTCGGCCTGCACTGGGCGCAGCGCGCGCAGGTCGGGCTCCCGGCGATAGAGCAAATGCCAGTCCAGCAGATGTTCCATCCCGTAACGCAGCGGATTGGACGGCTCGACGTTGGTTGCCACCAGTAATCCGCCCGGCGCGACAAAATCATAAAACACATCCATCAATTGCCGGCAGGTGGTGTCGGGCAGATAGTCAAAAAGCCCGGCGCAATAGACAAAATCGTACTGCGGCTTTTTGCCCGTCGACTTGTAGTTCTCCTTGAGCAGCTGGTAAACGGTCTTTTTTTGGAAACGAACGTTGGTGCGCACCTCGAGGAAGTTTTTGATTTTGGCGAGCATTTGACCGACATATTCAAGGGTTTCGGCATTGAAATCGGCCAGCGTCAATTCCACCTTGTCACTGAAGGAAGAGCGGAAGAAATTCTGCACTTCCACCGCCGGGCCGCAGGCGAAGTCGAAGACCCGCGCCTTGCCGCCGCCGCGGGCGACGCGGTAGGCTTCCAGTTCAATCCGCTCGGTAAGGTACTTGATCCGGTTGCGGTGTGCGGCCGCCGGCGGTTGCCGGACGAACCAGTGGTGCACGATTTTGGCGAACAGGGAATCGCCTTCGTAACCGTTCCGGAGGATCATGTTGACCATTTCGTAATCGCCCGGATAGCCCAGCGGTTTTTCGAACGTGCGATATGCAAACGGCGCCGCCAGGATCAGGGAATGAAGGTGCTGCCGCATATAGCGGGCATGGGCGGTCCGCTGTTCCTCACGGATGCCTTTGGCGACGTCTTCGAATTTTTCAAACAGCGCGTCAATCAATGGAATCACCACCCCGGCGATTTCGCGCGTGGCTGGCGGCTCGAATTTTCCCCGGGCGTTCTTGTCCAGCGCCTGGATGCCCAGTTCCACCTGCTCCAGCCACAGGCGCAGGTCGTGGAAAAAGGTCTGCATGTCGGCGACAATGAGTTTGAATTCGGGCGACACGGTGTAAAATTTCTGCCAATCCCGGAGAAAAGACGTAAATTCCCGGGCAATCTGGCCTTCGCTTTGCAGCGCCAGGATGTGGTTCAAGTCGGTCCACTGCGCCTCGTCGAGCGTGGCCTCGCACACGATCCGGCCACCGGTGTCCACCACGTTGCTGACCACCGCGCGGCCGGAATAGACCGTGCGCGCCTGGAGAACGAGGGTGAATTTGTCAATGACCTCGGAGAGCTGCGGGAAGGTGGACGGATTGAAGACCTCGAAGGCAATGTGGTGGCGTGTGATTCGCACGGGCGCGCCGCGCAGTTCCAGACCCTCGCGCGTCTGAAACGACACCCGGCTTTCCCTGGCTTCGGGTGAGGGCGCGTCGGGAGGCGGGGGCGCGGTCCGTTTTTTAGATTGCTGCAGCAACCCGCCGGATCCATTCCCATTGCCGTTGCCGTTGCCTGCCAGAAGCTTTCTCATTGCACGGTCAGGATGGAACATTTTTTGAGCCAAAACAAAGCGTTTCTGGGAATTGCTTTTGGCACTACCGTTGCTTTAGCAGTCCGCGACGTTTGGACGCAGAATGTTCGATCCGGCTTTTGGGATCGGATCAGGCAAACCCGAGGTGTGTCTTGTTACAGGACAGAGTTCGTATCGGGATCTCGCAACACGACAGATTACAAATTATGCAAAACAAATTGAGCCGGTTCATCACACCGATCCGGAGCTTCCATTCCACCAGCTCGACGCTGTTGCTGGCAGGGAGTTTCAGTTTTCTGGCCTTGTGCAACCTGCACGCTGGTGCATTCCGGCTGCCTAACCAGGATCCGGAAGCCATTGCGCGCGGTGACGCGGTGGTCGCCACCGCGGATAATCCGTCGGCCATTTATTACAATCCTGCCGGCATCACTCAATTGGAGGGACAGAATGTCCGCCTCGGCCTTTATGTGATTTCCCCCGGCGAGAAATACACATCTCCCAGCGGTGTTACGGCCAAGGCCAATTCCGATTTGGAGGCCGTTCCCCAGGTGTACTACGTGAATACATTCACTAACATGCCGGTTTCCGTCGGGTTGGGCATGTACTGCCCGTATGGTCTGGCGCTGGACTGGGGAAACAATACGCCTTTCAGCACCGTGGCTGAAAAGGGCAGTCTTTTGTACCTGTCGTTCAACCCGGTCATTGCGTGGAAAATCCATCGCACACTTTCCATTGCTATCGGCCCCACCATCAATTATTCCCAGGCAACGTTCAAGCGGGCTATCGGTTTGATTCCCGGTGATCAATTCAGTTTTGACGGCGATGGTGTGGATTACGGATTTAACGCTGGCATTTTATGGCAGCCGCATCCCATGTGGTCCTTCGGAGTTAATTATCGCTCGGCAACGGAAATCAACTACGAGGGCACGTCTTCCACGAGCCCCAGCCCGCCTTTGCCTGCGTCCACTTCAACCAGCGGCTCGGTTAAATTTCCGCAATTCGTAGTCGGTGGCGTTTCGTTCCGGCCGACTACCAATTGGAATTTTGAATTCGACTTGGACTGGGCGGATTGGGGCAGCCTCAAACAAATTACCTTTCAGAACACGGGATTTGGCAACGTTCCCCTCACCTTGGATTACCGTTCCAGTTTCATGTACGAATTCGGCGCCACCCGCCAGTTAGGCAAGGGTTATTTCGTGAGTGTCGGTTACATTTACAATGAGAATTCCAGTCCGGACGCCAATTTCAATCCACTCATCCCCGATAGCAATCTCCAGTTGGGCAGCGTCGGATTCGGCCGTCACGGCAAGCGTTGGGATTGGGCGATTGCCTATCACTTTGGTTACAACGGCGGACGCACGGTCCAAAATGACTCCAATGCCGCCGCGGACGGCACCTACAAGACGTTCAACAACGCCTTCGATATCGCCGCCACCTTCAAATTTTAGACCTGGTTTTTCCGCCAGAAGAACGTGGTGGGATCGACCAGGCCGCTGGCCAGGTCCATTTCGATTTCCTTCACCCAGTTCTGCACCCAGGCCTTCGTGATCGCGGGTTCAATGGTCAGTTCTGAATGCGCCTGAATCACCAGGCTTAACCGGTTTTGGAATGTCACGCATCCCGCTCCCACCAGTTGGCAGCGCAAAACCGGCGGGCAAAAGAGCCAGTCACCCCGGCACTCCGGCTGGGTGATTTCCTTTTCCGCATCCCAGTCGCCCAGGTTTGAAAAACTTCCGAGGTTCCACTGGGACACGGCCAATTCCTTGGTGATTAAAAATCTCCGCATTCCCTGCGTCAGGATCCGGCTGACATAGAAGGCATACCAGTTGGCCCAGTGCTCGCGCCTGCCCAGCGCCGCATAAATGTTCCGATGAACGTCATGCGGCGTTTCATAGGATTTGACTTTGACGCCGACGTAGGTCGAAAAGTTTGCCGTGTCGCGGTCCCGTACCAGTTTGCCGCGCAAATTCACCGGAACCATCCAGGGTACCACGGCCGACTGGTCTTCCAGAAACGGGCGAATGGCTTTGGTCAAATGTTTCAGCAGAAAAGAATTCACCGTGACGCCGGCCATGCGGCAGACCCGCCGCAACTGCAGGGTTGCCAGTTCGTCAAAAACATGCCAGGCCACGGCCGGCGGAGGCTGCGCACCGTTTTTTTGAGTTGCACCCAAAGGAAGCCATTTAACATGCCGCCGGGGTTGCAAAAATTTCGGCACCAGTTTTAGAACCGAAAGCGCCGAGGATGTCGACGGATAGCGGATTTGCGGCAGGCGCCCGAGTTTGACCCCCTTTTGCCGGAGGATATGCGCGAGACCGCCGATGCCGTCGAAGTCGGTGTGGCGCAGGAAGGTCCATTCGGGTTCCGTGGCTCCGGGCGGGATATGGCCAAAGCGGATGCCAATGTATTCGCCGAGTTCCTCCGCCGCGTAAAACCACCGATTGATGCTGTCAATGCCTTCTCGTTTCATTCCGGGGCCTGAATAGAACATTTTCCGGGCCAAAATAAAGCCCGATTATCACGAAATTCAGAAATGCATCCCCACCGTCACCAGCACCGCGTGGCTGATGAAACCATATGTACCGTCGGCACTTTCACCGGCTATTGATCCGGAGACTGATGAGGGGGTGCTGCCGGTGACCGTGTGTGCCGCGCCGTATCCAAACTGATAGGTGACATCAAAATCAAATCGCTTGCCACTACGACCGGCACCTATGCTGAAGAAATGCCGATTCAGGTCCGTTGCCAGCGGTGTATAATAGGCATCCGGCACCGAAGTCTCGCTATACACGTAACCTGCACTGATATGCCAGCCGTAGTCAAAATACCGCGTCACGCCAAACTCATACATCCAACTTGGTTGCCAGTTGAGAGTTAGGGGTGGATTTTGGGCGCCCCCAGGCGGGGGTGTACCTTGTTGATTGATGAGGATCGTGCCAAAACTGCTCCAATCGGTATAATCGGCATCAAACTCCAGATTCCATTTCGGCGTGGGCCGATAGGAGAGGCCGACTACGGCGGTCAGTGGGAAGGTAAAATCCGCGTGGGCTGGTAACGTGGTGTAAGGTACCCCTGCGGTCAACCACTCGAATTCGGTATTGCCATCCATGGTGAACGGAGTTGTGCTGCGAAAGGTTGCGCCCAGTGAAATTTTTTCGACTGGCTGCCAGAGCACGCCCAAATTATAACCCACACTCCAGCCGTCTCCTTTGAACCGATAGAAATTAGCGAATGTGGTTGGGAAACTCGAAAGGTCTGATTCCAAATCGATCTTTCCATAGTCCACCATCACACCGCCACCGATGGAAAGGTTGGGTGCCAGCTTAAACGCAATCACGGGATTAATTCTGAAATATTTGAGTGAACCTTTTGTGGCGACCGCACTAAAGCCGGTGTCATCGGGCCAATCCATGTTTCCGCCGTAGGGTGCGTAAACACCGAGCCCCACGCTGAGCGGAGAGTCTGCAAATGAATAAGCGAGGAAAATCTGTGGAATGAAATTGTAGTGTTTGCCGATGTTGTAGGTTGCGCCGGCATTCGGTGCCGTGTCCGGTGGCTGGAAGGTCGGATCGAGATAAATACTGTACAGTCCGGAGCGCAAGCTATTGCCGGAGAGCTGCGTAATGCCGGCGGGATTGTAGTAAATGGCGGACGCGTTGTCCGCGGTGGCGACAAATGCCTCGCCGCGTGCGGTGGCAAAGCCATCCTGGCTTGCCAGCCGGAAACCATTCGCCGAAACGTTCAAGACCGATACGCTCACAAGAATTATCGCGAGCGGTCTTGATGTATTGCGTCGGTTCATTTTTATCGATTATTGGTTCAACGACTGAACGGGCACCGCAGAAGCACATGGGTGTGCATTTGCGTAAGCAGGTTATCTGCCGTTTCGCGTTCCGCCAGTAGATTTCCCGAAGGACGACCTACGCGAGCCCCTGAATCTATTTTATTGGTAGCGCTCCCGGCAAGGTCTTGATTTGAAAATTTGGACGGCAGTCCTCTGCCCGCCCGCAAATGTAGGAAACGGCGCGCACGGGGTGACGCGCCCTACCGGAATTAGAACACAGTCACACACCCTCCTTTACTTTGGTCTGGCTTGAAGTAAACTCGGAAAAATGTGAAAAGCCTCATTCGATTCACATGGTATCTCCTGTTGTTTGGAACTGTTGTTCCTCACACGCAAGCCGCGTTCAGTTCGCTCTACGTTTTCGGAGATGGTGTTTCCACCACCACCAACAACCCGGTGGCGAGCCCATCCACTTATTACGGCCTTCGTCGTTCCAATGGCCGGCTATGGGTCGAATTGCTGGCGCAACAATTAAATCTGACCAACAACTTTTGGTATTCCAACAACAGCTCAATACACTTGTCCTATACCAACTTGTCTGCTTCCAGCACCAACTGGTCCTACTCCAGCAACAACTGGTCTTACTATGGCCACTATAGCAGTAATTTGTTAACGGAACTCAATGCTTTTAACGCACCAACGAATTCCTCGAATGCCCTTTTCATTGTTTGGGTCAATGACGCCGATTTTGTTGGTGATATGGGTTCGATTTACCCTTCCACCAATATCGTCACCTGGACCAACTCCATCAATCAGGCGTTAACCAACCAATGGATCGCCGTCACGAATCTGTATTACGCCAAAGGAGTTCGCACTTTGATCATGCCCAATGCTGTCGATATTACGGAAGTTCCCGCATATGATAATGCTGCAAATAAGGCTTTCATCCGCCAAAGAATCATTGATTTTAACCTCGCTTTCAGCGCCATGTTAAGCAACGCCATGGTCTCGTGTCCCGACTTGGAAATTTATGAGCCGGACTTTTTTTCTCTGCTCGACGACATCATAGCGAATCCAGCCGCTTATGGAGTGACCAACGCCCTTTATCAGGGACGGAGTGTTGACGCTCTAGATGATCCTGCGTTGTCGAACAGGGCCGTGAACGGTCCGGGTACAAACTATATCTTTTGGGATGCGACTGATCCAACCGCAAAAGTTCATGCAATCATGGCCGGTGTCGCCAAGCAACTCATCGCGCCGGTAGAAATCGACCAAATCACATCGCACAGCGGCACCAACCAGTTGACCCTGGACAACGTGCCGGTTGGCTTGAATGGCGTTGTCCTGGGCAGCACGAATCTGGCACTGACGAATTGGACCACGGTGACAAATTTCAGCAGCACCAATACCGAGCAATCAGTCTATGTGCCGACTTCCGGGCCGATGCAGTTTTATCGGCTGAAATTCCCCTTTACCTGGACCTGGCCGTAACCAGAAATGCAGAAGGCGGAATGAAGATTGAAGAAACAGAAATCAGCTGACTTCTGACTTCTGACTTCTGGCTTCTTCCTTCTCCTGTGTTTTCCCCAGCGTCTCGTAACCCCAGCGCAGCATGCGTTCGGTCGTTTCCCAGCCGATGCACGAGTCGGTGAGCGACACGCCGTAGCGCAGCTCCTTCAGGTCTTTCGGAATGGGCTGGTTGCCTTCATGCAGGTTGCTCTCAACCATCAGGCCGATGAGCGAGCGGGTGCCTTCGACCCGCTGCTGGATGACGCTGCGCCACACGTCCTCCTGTCGCGCAAATTGTTTGCCGGAGTTTGCGTGGCTGCAATCCACCATCAGCACCGGCGGCAGTTTTTCCGCTTTCAGTTTTTCCTCCGCGGCGCGGATGCTGGCGGCGTCGTAATTGGTCTGGCTCCGTCCTCCGCGCAGCACGATGTGCGCGTGCGGATTGCCCGTCGTGCGCACGATGGCGGTGACGCCGTCCTGGTCGATGCCCAAAAAACTGTGCGGATGCCGTGCCGCGCCCATCGCGTCAATCGCCGATTGCAGGCTGCCGTCCGTGTTGTTTTTCAAACCGATCGGCATCGAAAGGCCGCTGGCCATTTCGCGGTGGGTCTGCGATTCGGTGGTGCGCGCGCCGATCGCCGCCCAGGTGACCAGGTCGGCCGTGTATTGCGGCACGATGGGATCGAGGAATTCCGTCGCCGTCGGCAATCCCATGGCGGTAATTTCCAGCAAAAGTTTCCGCGCGATTTTCAGACCGGTTTCAATGTCCTGGGAACCGTCCAGGTGCGGATCATTAATCAATCCCTTCCACCCGATGGTCGTGCGCGGTTTCTCAAAATAGACGCGCATGACGATTTCCAGGCGGCCGGCCAGTTGCTGGCGCAACGCGTTGAGCCGCGTCGCGTACTCCAGCGCGCCTCTTTCGTCGTGGATGGAGCACGGCCCGACGACGACGAGCAGGCGGGGGTCTTCCTGGCGCAGGATGCGGATGATCCGCTCGCGGCTGCGCGCCACCGTGGCGTTCGCGGCGTCGGGCGTCGGCAGTTGCGCCTTCAATTCCCGCGGCGTCAGCAGCCGGACGATTTCTTTGACGTGTAAATCCTGCGTCCGATACATGCGGACGAGTATAGCACGTATTCCGATGGCGGAAAGTCGAAACAAGGCCAGGGGCGCTTTTGCTTCCAGGTGGGGCGAGCGTCCTCGCGAGCCGGTTCTTCGGCAACCTCACCTCACCACCCAACCCACGGCCCGAAAGCATCTCCAGTTGGACACGGCGCGATTTTTGTGTATTTTGGCGCGCGAAGGGGTCGAAGCCCAATAATGAGCGAGCCAACACTAAACACCGCGCAGAAGGCGCTGCAAATCAATCTGGACACCGCGAAGTACGGCACCTTTGCCGAAATCGGCGGCGGGCAGGAGGTCGCCTGCAATTTCTTCCGGGTGGGCGGCGCGGCGGGCACGGTGGCCAAGACGATTTCGGCCTACGACATGGCGGTGAGCGACGCGATTTACGGTCCCACGGACCGGTACGTCAGCCGCAAGCGTCTGCAGGCGATGCTGGGTTACGAGTTCGACCTGCTGCTGCAACGGCTCAACCAGACGCGCGGCGGCAAATCCACTTTCTTCGTCTTCGCCAACACGGTGGCCACGCACAGTTTTTCCCACCAGACCGACGGCCAGGGCTGGCTGGGCATGCGATTTCAAAGCGAGCCGCTGGGCCCGCCTTCGGAGATCATCATCCACGTGCGTATGCTGGACCGGGAAAATGTCCGCGAGCAGGAGGCGCTCGGCATCATCGGCGTGAATTTGATTCACGGCGCGTTTTTTCACCACCATGAACCGCAACAATTGATTGGCCGGCTGATGGACGATCTTTCCCGCGACCGCCTCGAGGTGGACATGATCAAGTTTTCCGGGCCGTGTTTCGCCGGGGTGGACAACCGGCTGATGGCGCTGCAGCTGGTGGAGCAGGAACTCACCGACACCGCCATGTTCACCGCCGACGGGGAGGCCGTCGTGGCCGGCGAGCTGCTTTACAAGAAGCCCGTGCTGGTCGAGCGCGGCAGTTTTCGGCCCCTGACCA
>DASZAB010000113.1:0-96150 GCA_035945675.1 Verrucomicrobiia bacterium
AACGCCGCTGCGGTTTGGCCGCACGTCCGCAAATCGCGTTTCGTCCTGGTTTGAACGGGCTTCAATTGCCCGTTAATCGTCCTTTAACGCGGCCCGATCCGGGTTGTAAACAGGTTCCAGGTTCCACCCTATTTGACCCACGGTGATTCTGTCCGGTTTTCAGTTCCGAAAGTTGAAACTCATTGATTTCATTGGCTGTTGTTGATGTCGGCTTTTGGAACTGACAAACCGGACATCGCTTTTGATTCCGGACATCCAGTTCGGTCTTTTGTCTTCGTAAGTGGTTGATTTTCGGGCTAATTCGGCACTTTTCAGCATAATTCGCCATTCCGGACAACATTGCCGCGGACTCACAACCCGCCTTCAAAGATGGTGCGCGATACAGGGTTCGAACCTGTGACCCCTACAGTGTCAATGTAGTGCTCTACCACTGAGCTAACCGCGCACGTGCGGGATTAAGAGCCTGACAATCCCGCCGCGCGTTGGCAAGCGCGAAGTGACGGACGGACGACCGGATTCGACTTGCAGTTCTTGCTGGTTAAGGCGTAGGTTGCAATCTGATGAAAAGATTTCGAATCGCCGTTTCCGATTTCATCACCCGCCTGTTTTCGACCCGTGCCACCACGCCGAAAGGCCCCGCCGTTCCCGGCAAATTTCTGGAATATAAAGCCAAAGCCGAGCAGGGCGATGCCGAGGCGCAATTCAATCTGGGCTTCTGCTACGATGATGGCCGGGGCGTCACGAAGAACCCGAGGGAGGCGGTGAAGTGGTACCGCAAAGCCGCCGAGCAGGATTACGCCCCCGCTGAATTCAACCTGGGCTACTGCTACGCCAACGGCCAGGGGGTGGGAAAGGACAAAGCGGAGGCGGTGAAATGGTTTCGCAAGGCCGCCGAACAGAATTACGCCCCCGCCCAATCCAATCTGGGCTATTGTTATGACAACGGCCGGGGCGTGGAGCAGGACGCGGAGGAGGCGACGAATTGGTATCGCAAGGCCGCCGAACAGGGCCATCCCGAGGCCCAATCCAATCTGGGCTACTGCTACGCCAACGGCCAGGGGGTGGAGAAGGACATCGTGGAGGCGTATGCGTGGTTCAGCATAGCGGCCAAAGCCGATTCGGATGCCGCCGAGAGCCGCGACCTGCTCCGAAAGGGACTGACGCCCCAACAATTCACCGACGCTCAAAAACGGACGAAACAGTTGCGTCTGCAAATCGCGGCCAAGCCCAAAACTGCCAAAGCCTGAACGCCGTGGACGGGCAATTTCAACTTTGAAGTCGCCGCATTGAATTGTTACGCTGCGGCCATGTCACGCAAGGCGTCATCGAATTCCGCCCACGGTTTTGGCGACATCATCGGCGTCGCGCTGCTCTTCGCCGCGCTGTTGCTGCTGGTGGCGCAATGGTCGTTTGATCGCGATGACATTCGCTTCCTGACGACGCACCTGAACAAGCCCACGCACAACTGGATCGGCCCGCTCGGCGCTTATCTCGCGTGGGCTTCGTTTATCCCGCTCGGTTTGGTGGCCTACCTTTTACCCGGCGTACTCGCCCTCTTCGGCCTGGCTTACCTGCTGAATTTCCCCCGCCACCTGCGGGAGCATTTGCCATGGTCCTTTATCTGGTCGGCGGTGCTGATGCTTTCGCTCACTGGCCTGCTCTGCATCCTGTACAACGCCGGCTGGTTCAGGACAATTAGTGAAAACATTGGCTCACTCATCGGTGCGGGCGGCTTTCTGGGGTATTTAACCTTCGGCCAATCCCCTCGATACAACTGGGGTTTCAGCCTGCTCGGCAACATCGGAGCGACCATTGTTTATTTGGCGCTTTGCCTCATCAGCCTGCTGTTCCTGACCAATTTCCGCCTCGGCGAATGGATTCGCGGGTTTCTGGAAAAAATGCCCGCGGCGAAAACCGGACCGGAACCGGAATCGGCGGAGAACAGTGCACTGGAACGCCGGGCGCGTGAACTGGAAAAACAGGCCAAAAAGTTGCAGGAAGAAGTCGCGCGTACCGGCCTGGGCGCGGATATGCAGCCGGTGCCCGAACCCACCGTCCGCGATCTGAGTGTGCCGCAGGCCAAACCCATGACCGCGCGCATCCGCAAAACCACCCTGCCCGGCGGTGTGGTCAAGGAAGTTGTCAGCGCGGAAGAAGCCCCGGTGCCGCTGTCAGGGCGAAAACCCACGCCCGCCGGTGAGCCGGAAGCAGACACTCCGCGCGAGGTTCCCGCCGCCACGACGGACGACGTGCTCGGCCGAAAAGCAGACGCGGAGAATCCTGCGGAAACCAAAACCGAGGAACCGGAAAAAATCGAGTCGGACAAACCTGCCGAGCCGGCCATTCACATTGCGGACGGTTCCACGCCGGCCAAACCCAGGCCAAAGAAACGCAAGCCCCTCACCGTCGCCTCGACGCCCATCATCGGCAATTACCAGTTGCCACCGCTGGATTTCCTCCAGCACCCGGACCTGACCGTCAAACCCACCGAGTCAAAGGATGAACTCATGGCCAACGCGCGGCTCATGCAGCAGACGCTCGCGCAGTTCGATATCGAGGTCTCGCTCGGCGACATCACCAAGGGCCCGACCATCACGCGCTACGAATTGCACCCCGCGCCGGGCGTGAAGCTGGAAAAAATCACCGCGCTCTCCAACAACATCGCCGCCGCGCTCAAGGCCGAGCGCATTCATATCCTCGCCCCCGTGCCCGGCAAAAGCTCCGTCGGGGTCGAAGTGCCGAATCACATCAAAACCAAAGTCATCGTGCGCGACTTGTTCGAGTCGGACGAATGGCGCAACAGCAAGGCGAAGATTCCGATTGCGCTGGGCAAGGACGTCTATGGCCATCCCATTGTGGCTGACCTCGTGGAAATGCCGCACGTGCTCATCGCCGGCAGCACGGGTTCCGGCAAATCGGTTTGCATCAACTCCATCATCGCGTCACTGTTATACAAGTTTTCACCCGACCAGCTCCGGTTCGTAATGATTGACCCCAAGGTGGTCGAGCTCCAGCAATACAACGCCCTGCCCCACCTCGTCGTGCCGGTCGTGACCGACCCCAAGAAAGTCATCCTCGCGCTGCGCTGGGTCGTCAACGAAATGGAAAAACGCTACCAGATTTTCGCACGCGTCGGCGTCCGCAACATTGGCACTTTCAATTCGCGCCCCAAGAACAAGCCGTTGCCACAGCAGGAATTGGAGCTGCCGCTCAAGGCCAAGAAGGAAAAGGTTGAGCCGGGCGCGGAAGGGTTCGCGGTCGAGGTGGACGAGGAAATCGTCGTGCCGCGTGACGATGACATCGTCATTCCCGAAAAGCTGAGTTACATCGTGGTCATCATTGACGAATTGGCCGACCTGATGCTCGTGGCGCCCGCCGACGTGGAAATGGCCATCGCGCGCATCACGCAGATGGCGCGCGCGGCGGGCATCCATTGCATCGTCGCCACCCAGCGGCCGAGCGTGGACGTCATCACCGGCGTCATCAAAGCGAACATCACGGCGCGCATTGCGTTTCAATGCGCCTCGCGGGTGGACTCGCGCACGATTCTCGACGCGATGGGCGCGGACAAATTGCTCGGCAAAGGCGACATGCTTTACCTGCCGCCCGGTTCGGCAAAACTCATCCGCGCCCAGGGCGCGCTCATCACCGACCAGGAAATCAACAGCATTGTCGAGTTCATCGCCAAACAGGGCAAACCGAACTACGACATGGAGATTCACAAGCAACTTTCCCAGCCGGCGGCCAGTTTCGGGAACGAAACCGGCATTGACGAGGACGAGGAGCTTATTCAGCAGTGCATTGAGGTCATCCGCAGCGAACAAAAGGCGAGCGTCTCGTTGATGCAACGCCGGTTGCGCCTCGGATACACCCGCGCCGCGCGCATCATGGACGAATTGGAGAACCGCGGCATCGTCGGCCCCAGCAAAGGCGCCGAACCGCGCGACATCCTGATTGATCTGGACGGCACCGGCGCGGATGGCGCGGGGCAGGAAGCGGTGTGAGGGTCCAAAATAAATTGACGTCGGCAGCGTGCAAACCGATGCTGTTCGTGTTAGGTTATGCCGCGTAAAATCCGACAATTGATTGCGGAGTTGGAAACCGCCGGATTTACGCGCGTGCCGGGTGGCAAAGGTTCCCATCGGAAATATCGCCATCCAAAATATGCGGGTTCCGTCGTCCTGAGCGGACAGGATGGCGACGATGCGCATCATTATCAGGAAAAACAAGTCCGCAACGCGATCCGGGAAACAAGCCGATGAATGCCAGCGACCGTTATCTGAAATTCGTCCGTTGGAGCGAGGAGGATGGATTGTATGTGGGATATTGTCCCGATCTGTTTCCCTGGGGTGGTGTTTGTGACGGCAAAACGGAGGAAGAAACCTTCCATCACCTCGCCGAACTGGTGCGCGAGGAAGTGGAGGAACTGACCCGTGCGGGCAAGCCGCTGCCCGAACCGGTTACCCGCCCGATGCGCGAAGCGGTGCCTGCACAAGCCCGAGCCGCGCGACATCCTGATTGATCTGGACGGCACCGGCGCCGACGGCGCGGGACAGCAGGCAGTTTGATTGGAGCGCCGGGCACCGCCCCGGCCCGATCCGGGAAAACATCGAACACCCAGGGAAACGATGGGACAACCCGAGCGTTGAATGTTGGATGTTTCTGGAATCAATTTTCCCAGACCCAGTCGCCGATTTCCAGGTCTGAACGACCATCTTTCATCGGAGCGACCTGCCCCTTGTCGTCGGTCTCGTTCCAGCCGACGGAGTAGAGCAAAAACTTTCCATTGCTCATCCGGCGATAATGCAGTGGCTGGCTTGCCGAGCCGGGGCCTTGCGAAGGCCGGCCGCCGATGATGTCGTGCGGCAATTTTTCGATGAACTGCGGCGTAAGCACGTTGAGCGTTAATGGGTATTCGCCATGCACGAGGCGATACCGCTCCATCGCACAGGCAATTTGCGCTTCGTTGACCATCGTTTGGTGGTAGGCCGCCGTTTGCCATGCCTTGGCGAAATTGGGAATCGCGATGGCAGCAATGAAAGTATATGGTCCGTGGAGCTTCTCCAACTTCTCAAGCTCACGCTGGGCGCGATCAATTTTTCGGGGCATCACCAGATTGTTGGTAAGGTCAATGTCATCAATTACCTTTTGGTCAAACTTCGCGATCGTGACCATGTTCTGATAGATCCAGCCGTGGGGCCCGTCTTCGGGATCCAACGGCAAAAGGTCTTTAAGCCGCATCAAAAAAATACGGAATGTAAGCTTGTCTCCAGGATATCGGTTGTGGGAAAAAAGGTTGGAAATCCTGGGTTGCCGTATCGTTTCAAAAAAGTGGCATTCCTCTGCGCGCTCACTTTTGAACGCTTCGACCATAAAAGTCGCCAAATTGATGTCCTTGAGTTGTTCTTGAAGTACAGGCAGTTGCGGGGCCCTCCAGACATTCTTTTGAAAACCCTCGGCCATGGTCTCGGCATAAAGGCCGCTGATTGCAACGTTGATCATCGCCGAGACTAAAGTCATCGGCTTGCCTGTCGGTGCCCCCTGCAACAAACGGCAAATATCGTGTACGAGCGTCAACTCCTTTAACGCTGGCTCCGGCCGATTCAGCAGGAAATAACAATGCGCCCGCTGTGCCAGTGTTTGCGCAACGATGCGAACGGTTACAAAATTCGGAACCGGCGTTTCAAATGGATGCGCGTAATCGCCGTCCATCCGCGCATAAGGGCGTTTGAGCGCCTTATGAATCAGATCAAAGTCAGACTCGAATTGGTCACTCCATGCCAGATAATCCTTGGCTTGGACTTCATTCGTGATTTGGTCCAAAGCGCCAAACCAACCAGACTTAGGGTTTTCCAATCGTTTCGATAAATCTGTCTCTCCCCGACCGACAAACCATTCCGCTATTTTCGGCACTTTAAAAACATTTTTTTCATCTGGCACAGGCGGCGGAAGGTAGGCGCTCCAATCCAACACTTCACCCCTGGCTTCAAGTTCGCGTCGGCAATTTTCCCAGGCGCGTTTGCCGCGCCAATCCTCCTCGGCATAGAAAAGCGCAATCAGCACGGCCAGGCTGAGAAAAATGAAAAGCAGCCGCCGAAGGAGTTTTTTCATGCGGCGCGTTTTACAGGATTGTCAACCGCGCGTCAAACGCGCTAGATAAGGCAAGTGCCAACCGTCGCCAAACTAGTCCGCGCCTCGTGCATAACCGGCGGTGGAGATACATTTGGCCGGATGAAAACAGATTTCTCCGCCCGCTCAGCCTCCTCTGCATGAAACAATTTCTGATGACGCTGCCCCGCAACCTCATGGGCTGCTTCAAGGGCTGGAAACTCGCCTGGCATCTCGTCGCCATAATTCTCACGGTCATCCTTGTCATGTCGGACTTGGACTGGCGTTACTTCCTCGCCACCCGCAGCCCCGAGCTGCGTCGCTGGATGTGGCCTGCGGTCGTGATTGGCATGTTTCTGCCCATCTACCTGCCGTTATTGCTGCTCGCGGTTGGTTTCCTTGCCCGGAGCGCCAGAATCATTCTGACTGGCTGGGCAGTCGCGCAGGCTGAACTTCTCGGCGCATTGATTGTGGTCGCCTACAAAGCATTTACGGGTCGCGGCCATCCGGCGCACATCGCCGGCGCGGACATCAGTCATGTCTTCCACTTCGGCTTTCTGCGCGGCGGGGTCTTCTGGGGCTGGCCGTCGTCGCATACCACCATTGCCTTCGCGATGGCCTTGACGGTGTTCACGCTTTATCCGAAACAACGGTGGCTGGGTTGCTTGGCGATTCTTTACGCGTTCTATATCGGCATCGGCGTCTCCATGACCATCCATTGGTTCTCGGATTTCGTGGCCGGAGCCATCATTGGCTCGGTCATCGGCGCGGTGGTCGGGAAGAATTGGGAGAAAACATCGAACACTGAACGCTGAACATCGAACGCCGAATGAACCACGCGCGAGTGGTGACAGCTAATTCGATGTTCAGAGTTCGATGTTGGATGTGCGACGTTCCCAACTACTTCGCCGGATACTGCCAGACCCAGTCGCCAATTTTCTTGTCTATGTTGCCACCCTTGGTGAGAGCGATTTGCCCGCCGTCGTCGGTCTCGTTCCAGCCGACGGAGTAGAGCACAAAATTTCCGTCGTCCGTGCGGCGATAATGCAACGGCTGGCCGTTCATAATGTCGTGCGGAAGTTTGGAGATGAACTGCGGCGTGAGTGCGTCGAGTGTTCCGGGATATTCGCCGTGCGCAAGACGATACTGCTCCAGCGCGCAGGCCACCCGAGCCATATCAACAGCAGCCTGCGCACAGGCAAATTGCAGCACGCTGCTGCTAAGCGCCGGAAATAACATCAATGCCTGAACTTTGTAAGGTGAATAATGTTTCCTCTCCGCACGCACAGCATCATTGGCGCGTCGCAAAGTTGAGGGTAAAATGACGCGCGAATTTGTATCAACAAGCGGCAAAATCCATTGCTGATACATCCCGGCAACGGCCAGTTCATTTTGATAAAAAAACGCCGCGGGCATCAAAGTAAGTTTATTGGTGACGATACCGGTGTCCGTGTATGAAATCATTTCGCGCGTGCGCCGCTGATCTTCAAATGATGCGATCGCAAAGGCTCGCTCGCCTCGAATCGCAGATTCGTAATCCGCCAGGAAATCCATTTTTGCCAGTTCCGCATTCAGTGTGACGAGCTGTTCATCCGACCATTGATGTTCCGCCAATCCCTCCCAAACCGGTTGAAGCGCGTATTGCAGCATCGCCAGGCGCACCAGTTCTGAAATCAAAAACGGCGAGTGGCGGAGGGAATTATCCAAATATAGTAACAACGCTACGTCGTCCAAAGCTTTTGCCTTTTGACCATCAGCCAATTCAGCAGCGGCGCGCAATTGCAGCAGTTGAGTGCATCGTTTCAAGTCCGCCAAATAGGGGTTCAGCGTTCTTCCCACATAGAAGCCCTTTTGATAGTCCAAGGGGATGTTGGAATAAGGTCGCTGACTCGCCTGCCGCAGTTCTTCAACCGCTGAATCATATTTGCTCAAAGCCAGCAACACATCTTTCGCCGGCGTTTGCGGTTGTGACGCGATGGGAAATTCGCCAATGGCATGAGGCTGGAGATCGTTGGTTTGCACTATCATCACACCATTGGTCATGAACATCTCAACCACGCCATGGTTGGTTGTCGGATTGCGATAGTATTTTTGCCATGCCACCAAATCGGTTGGATACATCCGATAAACATCGTAACCGCTCCGGCTCGCGTCAGACCGAAAGGTCGGTCCACCGTCATTGCCATACGGCGACATGAGGATGTTGCCGTCCAGCATATTTGTGAAAATCGGTGCGGTGAAAAAATTCTGGTCGTCCGGCACGGTCGGCGGCACAAATGCCTGCCAGTCAAATTTCTCCCCCTTCGCCTCCCACTCGTGTTTGTAATTTTCCCAGGCGCGTTTGCCGCGCCAGTCTTCCTCGGTGTAGAACAGCGCAACCAGGGTGGCGAAAACGGCCAGGCTAATTAAAATCCGGCGCAGAATCTTCCAACCGCGGTTCGCTTCCGGTTTTTCGTTCATAATTTCATTTGTCGTAGCAGCCGACGTGAGTCGGCTCATCCTTTTCAAATTTGAGCGGACTTACGTCCGCTGCTACGTCATGTCATCAAATTTTCAAATCGCCGTTCGCTGCTCGGCCGCGACAAATATGGTTTTGGCGGCGGGGCGGCGCGCATTTCGTCGGGACCAACCAATTCGGCCAAAAGACGCTCCTGCTGCCGCCAGGTCATGATTATCTCCGGTGCCGGTAACGACTTTGCCGTGGCGAGTTGCGAATGGTCTTGCATTGAAACGTTGGCAACCAGAATTAGAATCCAGACCGCCGTCAGCCCCGACCAAATCCGGCGGCACGGCCAGACCAATTCGCGCCAGAGAAGAATCGGCCAACCTAAGATTGAAGAGCGTCTCGTTGATTCCACAACTTCATGGCGAATGGCGTCGAGCTTCGGCACAACGTCTTGATGTCGTTGAATCAGAATTTCACGCGGCGTTTTCATTTTTCTCCTCCAGCTTTTTTCGCAACGACTTTTTGGCGTAGTGCAAGCGCGATTTCACCGTGCCGATCCGGGTTTCGGTGATGCGCGCGATTTCTTCGATGGAAAAGTCCTCGACAAAGTGCAGCAGCAGCACTGAGCGTTGCGGCAACGGCAATTGATTCAGCAGATTCATAAATTCGGTTTCCTGTTCGCGGCGGATGAGCAGGTCATCCGGACTGTTTTCAAATTCGCCTGGTGACTCGGGGAGATCATCGGGCAAAATCTCCTCGCGCCCCTGATTTCGCCAGCGCTGGATGCATTTCTGGTGGGCGATGCCGAAGAGCCAGCTCCCAAATTTCCCGTCGTCCCGCAGGCTGCCGATGTGCCGGGCGGCGGCGATGAACGTTTCCTGCACAATGTCGAGGCTCGCCTGCTCGTCGTGAACCAGTTCAAAAACATAGACGTAAAGGGGCAATTGGTAGCGGTGAAAAAGGGCGTCCCAAGCTGCCGGTTCTCCGGCCCTGGCCTGCAGCACGGGCAGTTGTTCGCGTTCAGCCACTACCAGCATTTACACAAAGAGGAATGCGCAACGCGAGAAAAGGTTCAAGGGATTCCGGCACATTAGCCGGCCTGCTGACGGGGCCAATTTTTCATGCAAAATTGCTCAAAGTTGGCCTTTTTCATGCTATTTAGATTGCAAAAGTGCTTAAAAATGCTGCAAACTATGACCATGTCCGAAGTCGGCGACCAATTACAGGCCGCGCGTAAGGCCTTGAAGCTCACGATTCAGCAAATCGCGGATGTCACCAAAATCCGCACCGACCACCTTCGCGCCCTGGAGGAGGGACATTACGAAGTGTTTTCCGCGCCGGTTTACATCCGCGGGTTTGTCCGCATCTATGCCGCGCAACTCAAACTCAATACGGCGCAAATCATGTCCGTGCTCGATGCCGAGCTGAAGCGGTCGGAAAAGTTCAAGGAACCGCCGCCGCTGATGGAAGAATCAAACACCCTGCTCGATCACGTCATGTTCTGGCTTTCCAAATTCAACTGGCGCGTGGGGGTGATTGGCGGGGGCGCACTGGTTTTGCTGGTGGCGGTCCTGCTCGCCGGTTCGGCCTGGCGGCATCATGCGCGCAGCAATCCGCTGGCCGGCATGAAGCCGGCAATGTATCAATCCGCCAACGCCGGCGAGACCTTGCCGCTGACTACGCATCGTTGACGCCAAAAGCGGCCTGACGAAGCAAATCCAGTCCGACTTCAAAGTTGGTTTCTACCTTCTTCCTTCTTCCCTCTGCGTTTGCATCACACGTCATTCATGTAAAGCGTCCGGTTGCGCCACAGATACAGCGCGCCGGAAATCATGGTCAACACGACCGTCACCCATAACGCAATTTCCGCCAACGCCGGGACCCAGCCCTGGAGCAGGTTTTGCAGCCACGCCGGCCATTCGTGGCAGGCATCCACGATCAGCAGCGCAATGATGGCCACGATCTGTGAAACGGTCTTGTGCTTCCCGTAACGTTCCGCCGCCAGCACGACGTTTTTCGACGCCGCCAGCAACCGCAACCCGGTGATGGCCAGTTCGCGCGCGACGATGATGATGACCATCCACGCCTCGACCGTCACCGGCGGGTGGGGAATTTGATGCGTACTTTCCACAAACGCGATGAATGCCGAGCAGGTCATGATTTTGTCCGCCAGCGGATCCATCAAAATGCCGAAATTGGTGATGAGTTTGCGGGTGCGGGCGATGCGGCCATCGAGAAAATCCGTGACGCCCGCCAGACAGAAAAAGAACAGCGCCAGGGTGTAGTGGAATGGAACCGGCGTGAACAGCACCCAGATAAAAACCACCGTCAAGGCGAACCGTCCGACCGTCAGTTTATTTGGCAAATTCACTCCGCGAAAAGTTGCCGGTGAATCGTGGTCGCTGGCAAGCTTCAAAAAGCGCGAAGCCCGCCCCTCCACGTCCCGGTTTACGCGCCGAACTTGTCGAACATCCGCGCGTTTGCCTGCATCAGCCGGATCAAATGCTTCGCCTCAAACACGCCGAGTGAGCCGAGATTGGCGCCGGTTTCGGTAAAACGCTCCAGCTTGTCCGAACCGCTGAAAGCCGAATGCAACAACACCGGCTGCGGGTGCCACGAGTGCCCCTTCACCGCCACGGGTGTCGAGTGATCACCGGTGATGGCGAGCACGTCCGGCCTTTTCTTCAGCAAAATCGGCAGCGCGGCGTCGAAATCTTCAATCGCCTTTTTCTTCGCGCTGAAGTTGCCGTCCTCGCCCGCCTTGTCCGTGTATTTGTAATGGATGAAGAAGAAATCAAAGTGGTCGTGTTCCTTGAGGTAACGCTCGAATTGCTCGGCGATGTTTGCCGGGCCTTCGATTTTCTTCATGCCGACGAGTTGCGCCAGGCCTTTGTACATCGGATAAACCGCCAGCGCGGCGGCCTTCAACTTGTAGCGCTCCTCGAACAGCGGAATATGCGGCTGATGCGCAATGCCGCGCATGAGAAAGCCGTTCGCCGGTTTTTCATTGGCCAGAATCGGCAGCGCGGCCCTGTAAAAATCGGCGATGAGCGCGGCCATCTTCTTCTGGCCGGCGTTATTCACGTCGCGCGGATGGACCGTCGGAATGGCAAAACCTTCGCGGTTGGGGTCGGCGTCCGTAAGCGGGCCTTCCAACCCGCTGCCGCGAAAGACAACAACAAAGCGATGTTCCTTGCCGGCTTTGATAATGACCTCCGTGTCGCCGAGTTTTTTGATTTTCGCGGCCAGCAACGCGCACAGTTTTTCACATGTTTCCGTCGGGATGCGGCCGGCGCGGCGGTCGGTGACGATGCCCTTTTTGTCGAGCGTGCAGAAATTGGCCCGCGCGGCCACGTCACCATGCCGCAACTCCATTCCCAGCCCCAGTGCTTCAATGACGCCGCGGCCCACATGGAATTCGAGCGGGTCGTAACCGAACAACCCCAGATGCCCCGGCCCGCTGCCGGGTGTGATGCCGGGCGCGGCGGGAATCATGCGGCCCTGCGCGGAATCCTTGCACAGCTTGTCGAGGTTCGGCGTGGCGGCGGCTTCCAGCGGCGTCAGATAAAGTTGCTCCCTGGTGGCCAGATCGCCGAGGCCGTCGAGGACCACCAGCGCGAGCTTGGCTTTGGTTTTCAGTGTCAGTTCGGAATAAAGCGCGTCTAAATTCATCTGTCCATTCTGCAACAAGCCGGTTGAAGCGCAATGCGATTCCGGAACCGGGACCTAAAGTTGCGCTTTTCAGTTGTGTTATTTGTGTTAATTTCTGGCCCGTCCAAATGAGTCCAGCGCCGGAACCAACCTCGCGGCGGAAAAGTTTTGATTTTCTCCGTTGGCTGCCCGTTGGCGTGGCGGTGGCGCTGATGGTGATGGTCGCATTTATTTCCGCCCGAACAATGTCGGAATTGAAGAACGCGATCTATTGGCGCCAACACACTTTCCAGGTAATTCTGGCCGCCCATGCGTATGAGGAAAATGTCATGAACATCCAGAACACCATGCGGGATTTCGTGACGCTGGGCGACCCGGCGGCGCTGGCCTCATGCCAGCGCAGTATCAAACTGGAGCCGCAACTGTTCAATCAACTCGTCAGCCTGACGCAGGACAACTCCGCGCAACAGGAAAGATTGAAGTCCCTATCGGTGGCCATGAAGGATGTCTTCGACTATGACGGGCGGTTGATTGTCATCTACAAGCAGCATGGTGCCGAGGCCGTGTTGCGGACGGAACAAACTGGAGAAGGCCGAATCGTCACCGGCCGGGCGCGCGATGTTCTGATGGCGTTCTCGGACGAGGAACAAAAGCTGCTGGGCGCGCGCGATGCCGCGGAACAGTCGGATTATTACCACGCCGAAGGCCTGCTCATCGTCGCCAGCGCGCTGGCCGCCGCCTTGCTGGTACTGGCCAACGTCATGGTCGGCCGTGAAATGACGCGCCGCCGCCGCGTGGAAGTCGAACGCGAAAAACTCATTGGCGAACTCCAGCAGACCCTCGCACAGATCAAAACCCTCTCCGGCCTTATCCCGATTTGCGCCTGGTGCAAAAGCGTCCGCAACGACCAGGGCTACTGGCAATCGGTCGAGCAGTATGTCCATTCGCATTCCGACGCCAGTTTCTCGCACAGCATCTGTCCCACTTGCCGGGAGAAATTCAAGGACGAAATCGCCAAAGCCGGCCTGGCAGCCGGAAAATCGCCATCACAAAACTGATTTCTGCGAAGGCCCCGCACGTTTCCAAAATGACCGCGCTCCAACTGCATGAATTCCACCACGGTCTCGGTGCGCAGTTTGCCGGACTGAACGGCGCCGAGGTCGTAAATGATTACGGCGACTGGCTGGCCGAGCACGCCGCGTTACGGCAAAGCGCCGGCATTCTGGATTTGAGTTTCCGCAGCCGGATTTGCCTGACCGGCGCCGATCGCGTCCGGTTCCTGCACGGCCAGGTGACGAACGATGTGAAAAAACTCCGTGTCGGCGAAGGCTGCTACGCCGCCATCACGACCAACAAAGGCAAAATGGAGAGCGACCTGAATATTTTCAATTTGCACGACGAACTGCTTCTGGATTTCGAGCCGGGTTTGACGGGGAAAATGTCGCAACGGCTGGAAAAATTCATCGTTGCCGACGACGTCCAAATCGTGGACGTCGCGCCGCATTATGGTTTGTTGAGCGTGCAAGGACCAAAAGCCGAGGAAGTTGTTCGCGCACTTGGTTTATTCGGGTGGGGTGAGCGTCCTCGCGAGCCGATCCCCGCCGACTGCCAATACGGCTCGTCAGTAGCCTCGCCCCACCAGTTTCCATCCCAGCTGCTCGAATCGGTGAAAGTTTCCGATGCCACGCTGGGTGAGATTTATCTGGCGAACCATGCGCGCCTTCTTTCTGTTTGTAGCAGCGGACGTGAGTCTGCTCATTCTTCGCTTCCGAAAAGGCAGAGCCGACTCACGTCGGCTGCTACGGTTAATTTGATTTCCGCCGGCTTTGACCTTTTCATCCCCAATTCCTCCCTCGGTGCGGTGGCCGACAAACTCATCGCGGCGGCCAAACAAATTGGCGGGCTTGTCGCGCCGAAACGGAGCGAAGGCGGACGGGCTTGCGGCTGGCAAGCGTTTGAAACCGCGCGCATTGAAGCGGGCATCCCGCGGTTTGGCGTGGACATGGACAACACTAACCTCCCGCTCGAATGCGGTATCGAAAGCCGCGCCGTGAGTTACAACAAAGGTTGTTACATCGGACAAGAGGTCATTAACCGTATCCACAGCTTCGGCCATGTCACCAAGGAATTGTGCGGCCTGCGTCTCGCCGCCCCTGCCAGCGCGGGTCTGCCATTACCGCAACGTGGCGATAAACTTTTCCGCGATGGCAAGGAAGTCGGCTACATCACCAGCGCCGTGAAATCACCGGTGCTCGAAGCCAACATCGCGCTCGGCTTTGTGCGCCGCGAAGCCAATCAAATCGGAACTGAATTGACGTTGCGGACTGCATCTGGCGAGAACTCTGTGAAAATTGTGGAGTTGCCGTTTGTGAAATAAATCGCACCTAAAGAACTTTGGTTCATGAGACGCAAAACGAAAAATCCTGCACCAACAAAATTCTCACATTGGGAATTCGTGGGTGCTGATATTGAAAGGGAGTTGAATCGAATAAAGGCTGTGATAGTTCCACTACGTTGGGCTATCGCATATCGAAAGTTTCCACAAGATCAGATAAATGAATTTAACCAAATCAAAGAACCTAAAGTGTGGGCTGACTACGTCATGGCAACCATGACGGTGGCAATCGAACCAAAGACTTTAGAAGTAGCCTTGAACGATCCAAGTGCGCGCATTTTGGCAGAAAGATTTGCTGGTGGTTTTTGCGAGTGGCCAGATTTGATGCTGAAAATTTTTCAGATTGCGCGTGCAAAATGGCACAAGAAAAACCCAAGCTTTACAGAAATAATTCAGAGGTTTCTCGTTACAAATCCTTGGATAAAATCAGACCCACAAAGGCCACCAGTAATTATTAGTGCAGATGTTCAAGACAAAGATATAGCAAAAGCAATTGAGAAGAAGCTTGGGTTTAAATCTGTTTCTGCACGGCAGGTGCAAGATGCGCGTTATGCAATGAGGCTCCCTAAGCGAGAGCTTTTGATATCCGGCGAACTTCATGCCGCCATCCATCACCTTCGTTCGCTTGGTTTTTGCCGGTTTTGGTAAAATAGGACATTTCCAAAACATTCTATTTTGAAAGGATAGAATGGAACGACTGCCGAAGTTTAAGATTGCTGCGTAAATGAACGTAGCATTCAAAAAACTGCCATTTCATCCGTCAGAGAATAATTGGTGGAAACTGAAATTAAATTCACGTCGCAATAGAAAATTTCGCCTTGGCAAACACTGGCGCGCGAAATTTTCTCGCCCGCAAACCATTTTGCAGATTTAATTCCTGTCGCATGAAACAGAAGGCTTACGCTCGCGCGGGCGTGGACATTGATTTGGGCAACAAGGTCAAGGCCACCTTGCCGCAATTGCTGGCCTCGACGCATCGCCGCGAGGTGCTCGGCAAGGTCGGCGGCTTCGGCGGCCTGTTCGCGCTCGACTTGAAGAAATATCGCGAACCGGTCCTGGTCTCGTCCGTGGACGGTGTCGGCACCAAGCTCAAAATCGCCTTCGCGCTGGACCGGCACGACACCATCGGCGCCGACCTCGTGAACCATTGTGTCAATGACATCGCCGTGCTGGGCGCGGAGCCGCTGTTCTTCCTCGATTACCTCGGCACGGGCAAACTGGAGCCGCACGTTTTCACCGAAATCATCAAAGGTTTCGCCCGCGCCTGCGCGGAAAACCATTGCGCGCTCATCGGCGGTGAGACGGCCCAAATGCCCGGCTTCTACCAGCCCGGCGAATACGACGTCAGCGGCACAATTGTCGGCGTCGTGGAGAAATCCAAAATGCTCAATGGCCAGAAAACGGTTAAGCGCGGCGACGCGGTCATCGGCATCGCCTCCAGCGGCCTGCACACAAACGGTTATTCGCTCGCCCGCAAAATTTTCTTCGAGCAATTCAAATTGAAACCGACCAGCCGCCTGCCGGGATTGACCGGCACCCTCGGCGACGAACTGTTGAAAGTCCATGTCAGCTACGGCCCGCTGGTCCAGAAACTGATCACACGCTTCAATTTCTCGTCACTCGCCACTCGTCACTCGTCACCGCCCGTCAGGGCGCTGGCCCATATCACCGGTGGCGGATTTGTGGACAATATTCCGCGCGTTTTGCCGAAAAACCTGGAGGTCGTCATCCGCAAAGGCACCTGGGACATGCTGCCGATTTTCCAGATTCTCGCGGAGAAAAGCGGTGTGCCGGATGCCGAGCTTTACCAGGTCTTCAATATGGGCATCGGGATGGTTTCAATCGTGTCGGCAGACAAGGCGGACGCAGTTTTGAAATTCATCCGCGCGCAGAACCATCGGGCGTGGTTGATTGGCGAAGTGGTGGAAGGCAGCGGCGAGGCACGGGTGATTTAAGGCGGGCTTTTCTGCGGATCTTCACGGCTGGCCGTTTCCGTTTTTTACCGGACGGGAACTCCGGCGTTCGATCACCAGTTGCATGTATTTTTTGCTCCGGGCAAAGGTGGCCGGGTCCGACATTTCGAGATGTTCGTGCATGTACTTGTGCAGATCCGCCAGCAAATCCTGGAACAGAAAATGGACGGCCGGATGTTTGCGTTCCAGGCGGTCGGAGAGAAAACCGGCGAGCGGCACGGCGAGTCGTTGCCCCCACATGCTCACGTAGGCAATGGTCGGCAAGACGTTGGGCGTGATGTCCTGCGCCGACACGATGCGCCACCCTTGCCGGTCAAGTTCACTCGTAAAAGCGGACCACGCATGCCCGGAAGAGCGCAGAGTGGGGCCGATGCGAAAATAGTCACACAGAATCCAGCGGCCCGACGGACGCAAAATTCCATCAATGACGCCGGGCGTGGAGCGCAGATTCATGTATTGGAACGATTCCGACGTAATGACCGTCTGAAAATGTCCGCGGTAGGTGTCCAACGGGATCTGTTCAAGCCGGCCTTCAATGAGCGGCACGGCCGGGAACGCCGTCCGCATCCGGTGGATTTGTGCGCGATTGGGCGTCAGCGCCGTGGGCGTGAAGCCGCGCTGCAACAACAGTTGCACCAACCCGCCCATGCCGCACCCGGCATCCAGCACCGGACCGGTGGCACTCCCCACCAAATCAACCAACCGTTCGCCGTAGCGGGTCTGAGCCTGTTGAATTGCGTCCAGGCTCATTTTTTCCGGCGACAGGGAAGTATCTTCGTGGTAACCGTAGTTGAGAAACCCGCCGGGCAGAATCTGGCTGTAGAGTCTCAGTTGAGCGTCGTCTGCCGCCTTATGGTTGCCGTTCCGGCGGCTGAAGCATTGGAGGAAAGGCCCCCAGTTGCGGGGCATCAACGCGCGCCGGGCAACGCTTTTGACTGCGACACTAGCCGTGATTTTTTTCAAATGAATCCTTCGAAATTGCCGGACAGCCCCCATCGCCCGGGTTTACCGCCCGGGTATGAACAGCCAGGCTAATTTTTAACGTGAACGGTTCCAGCATCCACAAAAACAGTCCTCCAGCAAGATATTTCGCAGGTGGAAAAAATTGCTGAGATTTTGAATCGACCGAATCGTCAATCGGGAATCGTAAATGCCTAGTAGCTCATCCGGTCCAGTTTCACCTTCCCCCGGAAAATCCAGTAGATACAAACGGTATAGGCAATCACCAGCGGCACGCCGATGCCCGCGATAACAAGCATGATGCCGAGCGTTTTCGGCGAGGACGACGCGTTGTAAATCGTCAGGCTGTTGGCCGGATCGGGCAGGCTGTAAACGAGGTACGGATACATATTCAGGCCGAACAGCATCATCAGCGTGATCATCGCCGCACAAGACGACAGGAATGCCAGCCAGTCGCGTTTGTGATGGAACTCGCGCGGGATATTGGCGATGGCGAGCATGTTCGCGAGCGCGACGCTGAACAGCCATGGATTATTATGGACGCGCTCGGCCATATGCGGCACGTAAAGCAACGTGGCCATCGTGAGCGTCACGGCACAAATCACAAAGAAGATGATGCAGCGCATCGCCCAGACGCGCAGTTTGTCATGGAGCGCCCCTTCGGTTTTCAATACGCCGTAAATCGCGCCGTGCATCATGAACAGAGCCACGGTGGTGATGCCGACCAGCAACGGATACGGCGTCAGCAGGCCGAGAAACGTTCCGGCAAATTCACCGTCGGGGCCGACCGGCACGCCCCAGGCAATGTTGCCGAGGGCCACGCCCATGAGCAGGCCCGATACCAGGCTGCCTACGGAAAACCCGATGTCCCACATCTGCCGCCACCAGCGCATCGGCTGTTTACTCCGGAACTCAATGGCCACCGCCCGGAAAATCAGACACACAAGCAACAATACAAAGGCGAGATAAAATCCGGAAAAAATTGTGGCATAAACGTTTGGAAACGCGGCGAACAGCGCGCCGCCGCCGGTGACCAGCCAGACTTCGTTGCCGTCCCAGACCGGCCCGATGGCATTGATCAGCGTGCGGCGTTCGGTGTCGTCCTTGGTGCACAAGTGCAGCGCGCCGATGCCGAGGTCGAAGCCGTCGAGCATCGCGTAGCCGGTGAACAGCACGCCGACAAGGATGAACCAGACCGTATTCAAATCGAGATTCATGCCTTTGCCTGGTGGGTTAATTCAGTCGGCAACGCCAGTTTGCCGGTCGGGGTGAGGTCCGCGTCATCCGGGCCGTGTTGAATTTTATCGTTGAGCAGATAAATGAACACCGCGAACAGCAGGAAATAAATCAACGTGAACAAAATCAGCGAGGTGAGGATGACATTCGCCTGGACCACCTTGGAAAGACCCTCCGGCGTACGCATCAGGCCATAGACAATCCACGGCTGGCGGCCGACCTCGGCGGCGAACCAGCCGAGTTGGTTGGCCAATTGCGGGCCGAGCACAGAGAAGACGAGAATCCACAACAGCCAGCGGCGTTCGTGCAACGAACCGTGGCGGAAATAGAGAAAGCCCAGCGCCGCGATGGCAATCATCGCAAAGCCGATGCCGACCATGCCGTGAAAGAAAATAAACGAGGCTTCCACCGGCGGCCGGTCTTGCGGCGGGAAGGCCTCCAGGCCGGTGACGGTCGCCTGCGTGTTGTGGGCCACCAGCCAGCTCAACATGCCCGGCCATTGCAGGCCGACGACGTGTTGGTCCTTTTCGTCCACGTAACCGACAAGCGTGAGCGGCGCATTGGAGGTGGTCTGGTAAAGCCCTTCAAAGGCGGCCAGTTTGGCCGGTTGGTTTTTCGCCACGCCGCGCGCGCTATAGTCGCCGCTGATCAATTGCAACAGGGAAGCAATCAAGCCGGCGGTCAAGCCGACCCGCAACGAGGCGCGGGCAAAATCCAGATACCATTTTTTCAACAGATACCAGGCGCTGACACTCACCACGAGAAACGCCCCTGCCTGCCACGCACCACACAGCACGTGAAAGAGCCGGTCCAACATGGACGGATTGAACACCAGTTGCCAGAAATCCGTGATTTCCGCGCGCTCCACACCGTTCCGCATCACCAGGTGATAGCCCGCCGGCGTTTGCATCCAGGAATTGGCGACCACAATCCACACCGCGCTGAAATGTGCGCCCAGGCAGACCATGCAGGTGGAAAAGAAATGGGTTTTGCGGCTGACCTTATCCCAGCCGAACAACAGCACCGCGAGAAAACCGGATTCGAGGAAGAACGCGAAGATGCCTTCTGCCGCCAGTGCGCTGCCGAATACATCGCCGACGAATCGCGAGTAAGTGGCCCAGTTGGTGCCAAACTCGAATTCCATCACGATGCCGGTCGCCACGCCAATGGCGAAGGTGAGCGCGAACACCCGCGTCCAGAACCGGGCCATCTGGTGATAGATCGGATTGTTGGTTTTGAGCCACAATCCTTCCATGCAGACCAGCAGGACGCCCAGGCCGATGCTCAAAGGCGGATACAGATAATGAAATGCGATGGTAGCCCCGAACTGGATGCGCGCCAGAGTTAGAACATCCATAAGCCCGGAGATTGCTCTCATCACAACCGGCTGTCAACCGGGCAAGAAAAGGTATTATCAGAGCTTGTAAAATGTTTAAGCGGTTTTTCGCTCCTCGTTTTTGACCGCGCCATCCGCCTTCGCATTGCTTCGGCACTCTGATACACGTAAGCTGCAAAATAAACCAATCCATGAACTGCGATTCCAGGAACCTTCTATTTTGCCTCGCGGCCGGCGTCGTGATGGCAATGTCGTTCACGCTGGAGGCCGCCCGGCTCACAGTTGATGTGGTCGAGCCGCAGCCAGCCGAAACGGGCTATTTCAAACTCGGCTCCAATCGCAGTCCCGACGGCCGGGAAATCACGGTGGACAGCCGGAGCCTCCGCTTGGACGGCAAACCGTGGTTTCCAGTCATGGGTGAATTCCATTATTCGCGTTACCCGGCGGACAATTGGCACACCGAATTGCTCAAAATGAAGGCAGGCGGTGTGGACATTGTATCCACTTATGTTTTCTGGATTCATCACGAGGAAATCGAAGGGCAATGGGACTGGTCTGACCGGCGTGACCTGCGCAAATTTGTCCAAAGCTGCGGCGGCGTCGGCCTCAAGGTTCTGGTCCGGTGTGGTCCGTGGGACCACGGTGAAGTCCGCAACGGGGGTTTCCCCGACTGGGTGGTCGCGCACAAGGATTGGAAATTGCGCTCGACCGACACGAATTTCCTGGCGGCGACCGGCGCGCTTTACGGCCAGATCGCGGCACAGTTGAATGGTCTGCTGTGGAAGGACGGTGGACCGGTCATCGGCATCCAACTGGACAACGAATATTCCGGCCCGGCGGCCTATTTGATGGCGTTGAAAAAAATCGCCCGGTCGGCCGGCCTGGACGTGCCGGTTTACACCCAGACCGGCTGGCCGGGCACCTCCACGCCCATGCCTTCGGGCGAGGTGCTGCCCCTTTATGGAGTTTACGCCGACGGATTTTGGGACCGCGACCTGGTGGCCATGGGCAGCGATAAATGGATGAGCTTCGCATTTTCGAGCGGGCAGAATGATGCCAAATACCCGTATCTGAGTTGTGAAATCGGCGGCGGCATGGAGACTTCCTATCATCGCCGGATTCTGGTGGACCCGCGCGACATCGAGTCGGTCGTGCTGGTGCAACTCGGTGACGGCAGCAGCCTGCTTGGCTATTACATGTATCAGGGAGGCCAGAATCCTGACGGCAAACTCACCACGCTCAACGAATCGAAGGCGACCGACCACCTGTACGATATGCCGGTGAAAAATTACGATTTTCAGGCAGCGCTGGGCGAATACGGCCAGATTCGCCCGCAGTACCACTGGTTGCGACGCCTGCATCTTTTCCTGCATGACTATGGCAGCGCCCTGGCCGAAATGCCTGCCTCGTTCCCGGCGCTCAAGCCCACGAACCGCAACGACCTCGCCACGCTGCGCTGGGCCGTGCGCTCGGACGGAGAAAGCGGATATGTCTTCGTCAACAACTACCAGCGGCTCCAGCCGTTGCCGCCGAAAAAAGACGTCCAGTTCCAATTGAATCTGCCCGGCGGAAAATTTGTTTTCCCCGCTCAACCGGTCACCATTCCGGCCGACGAATTTTTCTTCTGGCCGTTCAACCTCGAACTCGGCAACGGCGTGAAACTGGTTTATGCCACCGCGCAGCCGGTCTGTAAAATTGACGATGGCGGCATCCGCACGATTCTCTTCGCCGAAATACCCGGCGTGCCGGCCGATTTTGTGTTTGACGCGAGCAATCATTCCTTTGTGGCGCGTTCGGGGAAGACCCATGATGCCGATGGAAAATTTTACGTGCGCGACGTCAAGTCCAGCCATGACGCCGCCATCCGGATCAAAACCAGGTCAGGCCAGCAACTGCAAATCGTTCTGCTCAACAACACCGACTCGCTTGCGCTCTGGAAAGGTGACTGGCTGGGACGGGAACGGGTCTTCCTGACTCAGTCCGGATTAGTTATTGATGGCGGCGTGTTGCGCCTGTGCAATCCGGAACCTCGGAACCTTCGTGTGGATATCTTCCCGGCACCAAGGGCAATTCAGTCCGGAGAAAAGCAAATTTCAGGAAAACCTGACGGTGTGTTTGGTCGCTTTCAGCCTCACACCCCCGAACCGGTTTCATCAGCTGTGAAAGCCAAATTGGTCCGCCCCGCCGGTCCCGCGCGGATTGTGTCACTGAGCAAAGACCAATACCCCGTGGCCCTCGCGCCGGCTGAGGCGGATTTCCCCAACGCGGCGGTATGGAAAATCAAACTGCCCGCCAAACTTGATCTCAAACTCCGCCCGCTGTTGCGGATTCATTACGTCGGCGACGTAGCGCGCGTGACACTGAACGGCAAATTGCTGGACGACAACTTCTATAACGGCCGGGTTTTCGACCTCGGCCTCAAGCGGTATGCGCCGGGAATTTTACACGGTGACGTGCGGCTGGAGATTTTGCCACTGCGCAAAGACGCGCCGATTTACATCCCGGCCGAATCCCGGCCGGATTTTGGTAAATCGGGCAGTATCGTGAAACTGACTGGCATGGAGATCATCAATCGCTACGAAACCAAATTGACTGCCGCCAGCCGTTAAATCATCGGAGTTCCGGGAGCAGCCGTGTCACCTTTTTTATTTTTTAATCCCTGCCATCCGCGTAATCTGCATTGAAAATGAAGATTCTCGTCATCGGTTCGGGGGGACGCGAACACGCGCTGGTTTGGAAGCTCGCGCAATCGCCGCACATCACCCAACTCTGGTGCGCGCCGGGCAATGCCGGTATCGCACAGGAACGACTCGTGAAATACGGCGCGCCGGTCGAATGCGTCAACATCGGCGCGGAAGATTTGCCGAAGCTGCTGGCGTTCGCTCAGGAGAAGAAAATCGAACTGACCGTCGTCGGCCCGGACAATCCGCTCGCACTCGGCATTGTGGATTTGTTCCAGAAAAACGGCCTGCGGATCTGGGGGCCGAATCAAAAAGCGGCACAGTTTGAATCGTCCAAGGTATTCTCACAGCGGTTCATGGAGAAATACGGTATCCCGACTGCAAAGTCGGGAACATTTTCGGTGGCCGGGCCGGCCAAGGCCTTCGCGGCATCCCTCGACGGCAGGTGCGCCGTAAAAGCCGACGGACTGGCCCTGGGCAAGGGCGTGCTGATCTGCACCGGTGTTGCCGAGGCAAACAAGGCGATTGACGAAATCCTCGTCAGCAAGGCTTTTGGCGCGGCAGGCGCGAAGATTGTCATTCAGGAATTTCTTGAAGGCATGGAAATTTCACTGCACGCGCTGTGCGACGGTCAAACGGCAAAACTGTTCCCGACGTCGCAGGACCACAAACGCGCGCTCGATGGCGATCAGGGGTTGAACACCGGCGGCATGGGCACGTATTCGCCCACCCCGTTTTTAAACGACGCGGAATTGAAAAAAGTCGGCGACGCGATTTTGAATCCGTGGTTGCAGGGTTGTGCTGAGGAGAAAATTGATTTTCATGGCATTTTGTATCCGGGCATCATGCTGACGAAGTCCGGCCCGAAAGTTCTGGAATTTAACGCCCGCTTGGGCGATCCGGAAACGCAGGTTTATCTGACGCGGCTGGAAAACGATCTGGTTGAACTACTTGACGCGAGCGTGAATGGAACGCTCGGCAAAGTGGAATTGAAATGGAGTCCGAGGGCGTCGGTTTGCGTGGTGATGGCCAGTGGAGGTTATCCCGGGGGTTATCCCAAGGGCAAACCCATCCGAGGTTTGGATGAAGCGGCGAAACTGCCGGACACGAAAGTCTTTCACGCGGGGACGGCGTCGAAGGACGGACAGATCGTCACGAACGGCGGCCGTGTTCTGGGCGTGACCGCGCTGGGAAAGGATTTGAAAGCCGCGCAAACGGCAGCTTATGCCGCTGCGGAAAAAATCTGTTTTGAGGGCGCTCAGTTCCGCCGCGACATCGCGGCGAAGGCGTTGGAATGAATTTCACGCCAAACCGTAAATTCTTAAAAATTAAAAAGGCGCTTAAGGGTAATGAAACCACGGAAAATTTATCTGAATACTTTTCAGTAATTTATTGTAGTCATCGAAGGCTTTTTGTTGGTCTGGCGTAATGATGTAAGGCTCCATCTGGCTGAGTGATGATGGCATGGCGTTATGGTTTGCAGCGGCAAATGCGCCCGTGATCGGTTTTAGAATGCCATTTAACTCCGCGACTTCAGCCGCCAGGACATCATAGTAACCATTTGGACCGATGCATAAAGGATTTGCAAAGTCCACTCCCTCTTTTCTTGTCACTACATAGCTATCAGTTAAATCTTTGTCCCCAAACAAGGGATTCTTTATTCCGGGGGAAAGCAACTTGTACTGGTTGAGCATGGCATTATCCACCGGCGGTTCAAAGTAAGGTTTCAGGTCCGAAATGGCACCGGGTCGCTGTCCGGCATGTGAATCCATAAAAGATTTCAGCGCTTCCTGCACCATCGGAGCAAATTTCTTCAGGGCTGCCTGTATTACATCACCCAATGCCGAACCAATTCCGCTCTGCTTAATTTCTTCATCGGATTTTCCCGCAATTGTCTGGTCGAACCAGTTTGTGGATTCCCGGTCCGCCTTTCTGATAATGTCGAGCCAGTCCTTGTCGTTGAGCAATTGTATTTCGGGCACATAAAATTCCGGCCGTTCGGCAAAAAGTTGCAGTAACTTTTCCTTCTTCGCTTTAAAGGCCAATGCCAGTTTTACGAAAGGGTCATTTTCAGTGTCCTGCAACCGCGCCACATTGCCGCGCAATTTCAGAAGCTCGGCCTCGTTTTGGTCAGCCTGCAATTGCGCGTTTTCCGCTTCCAGGGCCGCCAATCGGTTCGTGGCGTCATCCCGTTCTTGCCGCAATTGCCGGATTTGCCCGGCCAGCGGCGCTTGCTGTTGCTGGAGCGTCTGGACTTCGGCGCGGGCATCCGCAGTTTGCTTGGCTTCGTAAATTCCGCCTCCGGCCAGAACGGCAACAGTAGCGGTGATAAGAGTTTTTTGCAGGGCAGTCATGGCGATGGTTTTGGTTGCAGCAATGACAGTTGAGGTTTGAACGGCGGCTCCAGCAAGAACGGCAGTGGAAATGGCAGCAGCTAAACCAATCGGCGCGGATTGAACGGCGTTGGCGGAAATCAAAACCGCCAGCCCGCTCGCGCCGATCGTCACGTTTCGTTTGGTGAAAAATTCGCGCAACCGGTCCACGGCGCGGCTGACGCGCTTTTGCGCGGCATCGTCGCTCACACCCAGTGCCAGGCCGACGGCGCGAAAATCCTGATTCTTGAAATAGCGGAGCAGCAAAGCCTCACGGTCTTCATCGCCGAGGCTGTCGAGCGCTTCATCCAGCACCGGCCGGATTTGTTCCCAGTCCGCAGAAGATTCGGCATTGGTAAGAAGTTGATTCATGGCTTGCCTTTCGTTTGCGAGCCGGCGCCGGTGGTCGCGCAAATGATTTAGCGCCGCGTAGCGCGAGGCGCGGTGCAGCCAGCCGGCCAAGGAAGCCTCCGCCGCCAGCCGGTCAGCCACTGGTTTGGCCTTGCGCGCCAGGTCCACAAAAACTTTTTGGGTAATGTCCGCCGCCAGATCGGAGGAGTCCACCTGTCGCAAGGCGGCGGAATACACCAAATCCGTGTGCCGCGTGACGATTTCGCGGAATGCCGCTTCGTTGCCGCGTTCGGCGTAGTCCCGGAGCCGTTGAGCATCTGACTCTGCCTGCATCTCACCCATTAAACAACCGCCCCGGTAAAAATCCGACAAAGTTTTTCAACCATTCAGGTAAGACGTTGTTGGCCAGGGGGGTGAGAAATGCACCCACCGCCGCCTGCGTTGCCGTGGAGAAAATTCATTTCGACGACGCACACTTCCACCGCGACATTCGCGGCGAAGGTGTTTCGCTGCATTAGCGGTTCAAACTGCCCCAGCACCGCCTGGCTGCCGATGACGACGATTTCTGTCGCACCCGTGATGCCGGGGCGGCGGCGCGGATGATATGTTCAAGCTGCGGCCGTTTCATGACGGAAACGCCGCTTCAACTCCCAGACTTCCCGCGGGCTTAACACGCCGGCGAAGGGCGAGTTCTGGCGCAACCGGCGGGCTTCCTCGCTGTCGGAATTCAGAAGACTGCAAATCTCTTCCAGCGGACGCTCCAAAATCGCGCGCCATTCCGCGTAGCAACGCAGCAGGCTGGGGACGCTCGCGTTGCGTCGGCTCCAGCGGTCCAAGTTGTCGCGGGCGACCTGAAGCAATTCCGGCTGTTGGCTCAACCGCTCCGCCACGCGACGGCCCAGCGACCGGCTAATTTCATCCGTGAGTTCGTGCCGCACGAACCCAAGGTAGCCGGATGTGTCAATGCGGTCAACGCTACGATACCCGCGCAAACCGCCGCCTACGCCGCCGTGGAGAAAATTCATTTCGACGGCGCGCATCGCCGCCGCGAACTCGCGGCAAAGGCGATACCCTGAAACATTGATAAATCTGCCGGCGGATTGGGGAATTGTCCTAGCCTGGTTGCCGATCACGACGATTTCGGTCGCGTCTGCGATGCCGGCAGCGGCGCGGATGATGTGTCCAAGCTGGGGCCGCTGCATGGCGGAAAAACTTTTTTATCTCCCAGACTTCTCGTGGATTGAGCATGCCGGCGAACGGAGAGTTCCGGCGCAAGCGGCTGGCCTCCTCGCTTTGGAAGGTCACAACGTGGCAGATCTCTCCTCCAGCGGCTGCTCCAAAATTTCGCGCATTCCATATCGCAACGCAACAGCCCGGGAGCATCCGCATTCTGTTTGGACCAGCGATCAAGAATTTGGCTGGCAACGTGAAGCAATTCCGGACGCCGCACAAACCCAAGGTAATCGGGCGCGCCAATGCGGTCAACGCTGCGAAACCAGCGAACAGCTTTAATCACCGCCTGTAATTTTCCAACCGTCCTCGGTTTTTGAAAAATACCAACGGTGACTTTCTGGTGCGGTTTGCATGAGTTCGGTGAGCGCTGGAGGTTGATTCGGATCAATCTGTTCACCTGTAATAGCCGCCCTCATAAGAATGGTATCCAAAACCGCGGTTTCTTTGCCATTGTTGTTAATATATCTCACGTTTAAGTTTTGAATCCCGTTGACATTATCCCACCGCCGTTTTGAAAAGAGCGACAAACTATTGGTATTGGATAGTAATTCAGAGAGTTTTGCCGCGTCGCCATTAGTTGCTGCGGTCGCGGCTGTAAGAAGTATTTCCAGAGGGTCGCCATTTCCGAATATCTTCCATTTGCCTCTTGGAAAGTATGGTCCTGAATATTGCGGCGCGTTTGTAACATTAAACCAGCGCCCCTGCAATTCACTTAATTTCATTCTCAGATTGTTATTTTCGTCCTCCAATGCACGCAATCGTGTCACTTCCGCGCGCAATTTCAAAAGCTCCATTTCATTTGAATTGGATTTCAATTGCGCGATTTCCGACTGCAATCCCGCCAACCGGTTCGTGGCCTCATCGCGTTCGCGCTCCAATCCTCGCATTTGTTGAGACAACGGCGTCAACTGTTGCTCGAGCCTTTGGTTTTGTTCACGCAACCGCGCGGTCTGGTGCATTTCGTAAATGCCTGTTCCCGCCAGCACGGCAACGGTGGCGGTCACGAGAGTTTTTTGCAGTGTGGTCATGGCAATCACTTTTGTTGCGGCGATAGCGGTTGAAGTTGAAATTGCGGTTCCGGCTAGCGCGGCTGCAGAAATCGAGACAGCCAGCCCCACCGGCGCGGACTGGACGGCGTTGGCGGAAATCAAGACGACCAGTCCACCAGCGCCGATAGTAACATTCCGTTTCGAGAAGAATTCACGCAACCGATCCACCGCCCGGCCGACGCGTTTTTGCGCGGCGTCTTCGGACGCGCCCAGGGCTTCACCGACTTCACGCAGGCTTTTGTTTTCAAAATAGCGGAGCAGCACCGCGCTGCGGTCGGTTTCTTCAAGCGCAGCCATCGCGTCGTCCAGCAGCGGCTCGATTTGCCTCCAGTCATTTTGGGTCGCGTCCATGTTGTGCATCTCCACGGCGATTTGTTCGCGCAGTTGACGCCGCGATTCCTTGCGAATGACGTCAATCGCCGTCCGGCGTGTGACGGCGTAAAGCCACGGCGTCAGGGAACTGACAGGCGGGACGCCTGTGCCACTCATCTTGCCAGCGTTGCGAGCCAGGTCGGCGAAAACGGATTGCGCGATCTCCTCGGCCAACTGCGGCGACCGGACCTGGCGCAGCGCCGCGGAATACACCAGATTCAGATGGCGCCGGACGATTTCGCTAAAGGCAGCCTGCGAATTTTCCCGCACGAACTTTTCAAGCAAATCCAGATCGCTTGTCATTCTTTTAAAAGTATATCGCCGCCCACGGCAGAAATCCGACAAAAAACCGGAAGGTTTTGTTGGCGATTCACAAATTCAGCGAAGGCCTCGTTACCTCGGCTGCTACAGAAATCAAATCGGTTGCCGCTTTACTTCCCGTCGTTTGTGAACCATTTTGGGCGGTCATGATACGACGTTTTTCAAGGCTTTTTGTCCTGACGTTTACAGGTTGGCTGGCAGCCAGCGGTGGGTTGCGCGCGGAAACGACCAACTCCGCTCCGGATTTCAAACAGGTTTATGAATTGCTCCGGGCCAATCTTCCGGGCGTGACGGAAGCCGGGTTGAACTCGGCCGCCGTCACGGGCTTGCTGTCCCAATTGCATGGCCGGGCGATTCTCGTCGGTGGACAGGGGAAAAACCCCATTTCAACAGGCGGGCCGGTGCTAATCAAATCAGCAGTCCTCGAAAGTAATGTGGCGTATCTGCATGTGGGGCAGGTTGGAGATGGCCTGGCCAATCAACTGAACACGGCGTATCACGCCTTGACGGCCACCAACAAAGTCGTCGGGATGGCGCTCGATTTGCGTTTTGCCGACGGCAGCGATTACGCGGCGGCCGTGGCGACGGCGGACTTGTTCGTGACGAAAAAGATGCCGCTGCTGAAATGGAGCGATGGTGTTGAATCATCGCAGCCCGTCCGGGAACCGATCCCCGGCCCGTTAATGGTGCTGGTCAACGGCGAAACCACCGGCGCCGCCGAGGCGCTGGCCGCGGCCTTGCGCGAAGCGGACGCGGGTTTGATCATCGGGAATCCCACGGCGGGTTTGGCCATGACCACCATGGATTTCCCCTTGGACAACGGCGAATCCCTGCGCATCGTGACCGACCCCGTCAAACTGGGCAACGGTGCGGCGATTGCACACGTCTTGCCGGACATCGCGGTGCCGGTGAGTCCGGACGATGAACGCGCCTACTTGAAAAATCCTTACGGGGCACTGGCGCAGAACGACATTTCGCCCGCGGTGACCACCAATGATTTTCTACCGTTTGTGGATCACACCAGCGAAGCGGATCTGGTGCGGGAGAAGCTGAAGGACGGCGATGATACCGGCGCGGTTGTGCCGGCGCACCGCAAATCACCACCCAAACCGGTGATTCAAGACCCGGTTCTGGCGCGCGCGGTGGATCTCATCAAGGGACTGGCCATCGTGCATGAATCCCGGCTGTGATTTCGGCGTTGACGATTCACCCTTCACCGCTCACTTTGAGCAGCCGCGCTGAATGAAAACCGTCCTTTTTGTCTGCACCGGAAATGTCTGCCGCAGCCCGATGGCCGAAGGGCTTTTTCGCCGCGCCACGAACGGGCGCGGGGAATTTCGCACCTTGTCGGCCGGGTTGGGCGCGATGAACGACCAGCCGCCCACTCCGCATTCGGTCCAGGCCATGCGCGAACGGGGCACGGATATTTCCGCGCACCGCAGCCGGGCCCTGACGGCGGAACTGGTCAGGGACGCGGATTATATTTTCGGCATGACGCACAGTCACGTGGACACAATTGTGCTGTTGTATCCGCAGGCGGCGGACAAAACCTTTCTGTTGCGCGAATTTGACGAAACGCTCGAAGAATTTGAAAAGGACATCAGCGACCCGATCGGCGGTTCCTACGAAATTTATGAGCATTGCCGCAATCAAATCGAGCAGGGGGTCGCTTCGTTGTTGAAATTTATGGAACAGCACAAGATTCTGTCGGTCCCGCACGTCCCGAAACCCGTGGCGACCGTGAACTTCGCCCTGGGCGCGGATCACGGCGGTTATGAATTGAAGGAAGCGCTGAAGCAGCATTTGCAGCAGCGCGGGCTGAGCCTCGCGGATTTCGGCGCGAAAGCAAAGGAACCGGGCGATGACTATCCTGATTTCGCCCAGCCGGTCGCGGAAGCCGTGGCGGCGGGCCAGGCGGAACTCGGCTTGCTGGTGTGCACCAGCGGCGTCGGCATGAGCATGACGGCCAACAAAGTCCCCGGCGTCCGTGCCGCCCTGGTCACCGACGAACTGGCGGCAACCCTGGCCCGGCAGCACAACGATGCCAATGTGCTCTGTCTGGCTGGCAAATCCACTTCGGTCGAGGCCGGCAAAAAGATTCTCGACGCCTTCATCAGCGCGAAATTTGAAGGCGGCCGTCACGAGCGGCGGGTCCACAAAATCGAAGCAGATGCGGTCCCGCCGCAATTGCGCCTGCGCGCCGTGGATTCCATCGTGGCCGAGGCCATCGAACACGAGCGCCTGCGCCAGCAGGAAAACATCGAATTGATCGCCAGCGAAAATTTTGTGAGCCCGGCGGTTCTGGAAGCCCAAGGCTCGGTGCTCACGAACAAATACGCCGAGGGCCTGCCCAGGAAACGCTGGTACGGCGGCTGCGAAAACATTGACACGATCGAGCAGTTGGCGATTGACCGCGCGAAAAAATTGTTCGGCGCGGAACATGTCAACGTGCAGCCGCATTCCGGCAGCCAGGCAAACATGGCCGTCTATTTCGCCGTGCTCAAACCCGGCGACAAGATGCTGACGATGGATTTGAGCCACGGCGGGCATCTGACCCATGGCAACAAGGCCAACTTCTCCGGCAAATTTTTCGAAATTGTTCATTACGGTGTCCGCAAAGACGACGAACGGATCGATTACGACCAACTCGCCGCCCTGGCGCGCGAGCACAGGCCGCGCATGATCACTGTCGGCGCCAGCGCGTATCCGCGCATCATTGATTTTCAGCGCATGGGCGAAATCGCCCGCGAAGCCGGCGCGTATCTGCTGGCGGACATCGCGCACATCGCCGGCATGGTGGCGGTGGGCATCCATCCCAGCCCGATGGCACACGCGGATTTTGTGACCACCACGACGCACAAAACGTTGCGCGGACCGCGTGGCGGTTTGATTTTATGCCGTGAAAAATTTGCGAAGGAAATTGATTCCACCGTTTTCCCCGGCATCCAGGGCGGGCCGCTGGAACACGTCATCGCCGGCAAGGCGGTGTGTTTCCAGGAAGCCTTGCAACCGGCCTTCAAGGCGTATCAGGAACAAATCGTGAAGAACGCGAAGGCACTCGCCGAGGGTATGAAACGCAACGGCTACCGGCTGGTCAGCGGCGGCACGGACAATCATTTGATGCTCGTGGACGTGGGCGCCAAAAACCTGACCGGCAAGGACTGCCAGATTGCGCTCGACGAGGCCGGCATCACCGTCAACAAAAACACCATTCCATTCGAGACCCGCTCGCCGTTCCAGGCCAGCGGCATCCGGCTGGGCACGCCGGCGGTAACAACGCGCGGCATGAAGGAGCCGGAAATGGCGGCCATCGCCGATATGATTTCGGAAGTGATGATGGACATTAAAAACGTCGAGGCGGCGCACAAGGTCCGGCAGCGCGTACGCGAGTTGACGGCGAAGTTCCCGCTGTCTTATTGACAAAGTCGGCCTTCGGTGGGATTATCCCACCATGACCGTTACCGCTGACAGCAAAAAGCGCGTGGTGGTTCCAGGCGCAAGACCGGGAGACGTTTTCATTTGCGAACAGCGCGATGAGAATCATTTCTGGCTCGCGCGATTGAACCCGCCGCCGCCGCGCAAAAAAAAGACCAAGGCCCAAATCCGCCATGCGATCCTGCACAGCAGGATGCAGCCGATGATGTCCTGGGATGAATTGCGCAAGCTGACGCGGGAATGATTCTATTCGACACCAGCGTAATTCTGGATGCTCTGGATAAAAAGTCGGAGCATTTTAAATGGGCCTCCAGCTTGCTTATTGAAGCAGCGGCCGGCGATGGCGCAGCCGTCAATGCCGTGACCGTCGCGGAATTGTGCGCCGGCGACCGCGATCCTGAATCCGTTGAAGCCGATCTGCTAAATTGGGAGCTGCGAGTATTGGACATTCCGGCTGCTGCGGCAGCCGTTTGCGGCAAAGCACATCGCCGGTATGCGTTGGCCAGGCGCGCTTCCAGCGGCGGCTTGGCTCCAAAAATTCCGCTCCCGGATTTTTTCATCGGCGCGCACGCGGAAATCATGAAATGGAAACTGGCCACGCGCGATGCCGACCGCATCTCCCAATATTTTCCCAAGGTTCACCTGCTGACGCCGAAAAAATAACGGGCAGCGTGTGCGCGAGTTGACGGCGAAGTTCCCGCTGCCTTACTGAATTGGCGACGATCGAGCCGTGTGCTGCTGCTCAAAAGCATCGAAGCTGTCATCCGGTTCAACGTGGACTTCCGAATGACCATCGGCAAAGGCATAAACTTTTGCCCACTTGCCGTCGTAGGTTTGCCATGCTTGATTTTCCTGTAGTACGATAGTAGATGCAGGATTGGCGATGTTGGTCCAAGTGCCACGATAAACAATTTCAAATTGGCTGGAATTGGTCAGAAGCGGGTTTCCCCTTCCGAAATACGGCGCAACCTCTTCAAAGTTTGTAGGACACTGATGTTGGTTGTCGTTCGCATACATCAGCGCACCCAAGACCAGTTGCCTGGCGTTGTTCATCTCGTTTGCGGCAAATGCTCTCTGTTGTTCAGCCACCGAATTGACGCCAAATTGTGGCGGGCTTTGCGCTCCACTCGCTTGCAACCGCCGAATCTCCTGGCGCAATGCGCCCAGTTCATTGGTTTGCTGACGCAGCAATCCAACCTCGCCACGAAGCCGGAGCAATTCATTAAATTGTTCATCCGACAATTGTTTGGCATCGCCGATTTCGGCGAGGCGATCGGAAAGGCTTTGGTTGTCCACTCGCAGTTGCGCGATTTGCTGGCGCATCGAATCGCTTTTGGCGCGAAGTTGGGTTTGCTTTTGATGTTGTACCACGATCGCCGTGGCCGCGCCGGCCAGTAGCAAGGCGCTGAGGGCGAGTTTAAGGTGAGTTACAGTCATAAATTTTAAGAGCAGGAAGGTTGTTCCTGTCCCCACCGCTGCAACCGAAGAAGTTGTCAGCATTGCGGTCAAACTCGCTGGCGCCGTTTGGACCGCATTCGCCGAAATCACCGAGGCCAGCGCGGTTGCCGTGGCGATGCCGCGTCTGGTAAAAACGGCGCGGAGTTTTTCCAGAGCCCGCTCCACCCGCATCCGCGCGGCATTTTCGTTGAGGCCCAGCCTGGCGCCCACTTCGGCAAAAGCTCGGTTCTCGAAATAACGTAACAGAATCGCTTCGCGGTCGGTTTCCTTGAGTTCGTGTATGGCATCGTCCAACACCGGCCGGATTTTCTCCCAATCCGGCGCGCACGGAGTGACGCGCCCTACCTCGCTTTCCTGGATTGGCTCGCGCATAAATTTCTCCTCACGATTGCGGCGGCGGTTTTCGGTCCGGACAATTTTCGCGGCGGCAAAGTGCGCGCTGGTATAGAGCCAGCCGGTCAGGGATTTGCGGCGGGCCAGCACGCCGGCCTTCCGGGCGAGATCAGCAAACACGGTTTGGGCCACGTCTTGTGCCAGGTGCGCGTCACCATTGACCTGTCGCAACGCCGCTGAATAAACGAGATTGACGTGCCGCCGCACCAGTTCGGCAAAGGCGTCCTCGGAACGGGTTCGGGCGTAACGGCCAAGCAACTCTGAATCCGGCGTCATGTTCAATCTATAGCACCCGCCGGGGCGCAAATCGCACAAAAAAACGGATTTGACACGGCGGCCAAAGTGCGCCAAACTGGCTTTGAGTTGACTGTAAAGTTTCCCTTGCCGTATTGAAGGCCGAATGGCCTTAAATGCCTGATTGAGAAATCCATTTTGAACTTTTCCGGTCGCGGGCCGTCCAATGCGTGACTGCTTTTTACGACGCGCCAGGGACCGTCGGCAATCGAAACCATGGCCAATTCACCAATTTGATTTATGCCAAGAGTCTCAACCAAAAAGACCAAAGCGAAAATGGCGGAACCTTCCGCCGTTGAATCGCCGGAATTGAATGGTGGCACCGCGCCGGAAACCGCCGTCATCGAAGCGCCGCCCCCGCCCGAACCGGAATTGCAGCCGCCCTCCACACCGGTCGAGCCCACCGCCGAGGAACCGAAAGTGGAGGACCGCCGCGGACCGCAACGCGACAAAATCGCCACGTCGCTCAACATCGCCAAATTGCAGGCGATGCAGATGAGCGAGTTGAACCACATGGCCAAGGACCTCGGCGTGGAAAACTTCGGCACGATGCGCAAACACGAGGTCATTTTCCATATCCTCCAGAAAAACGCCGAGCGGGCGGGCGTGCTGTTTTCCGAGGGGGTGCTGGAAATCCTGCCGGAGGGCTTCGGTTTTCTCCGCTCGCAGAGCTTCAATTACCTGCCCTGCCCGGAGGACATTTACGTTTCCCCGTCGCAGATCCGGCGGTTCGATTTGCAGACCGGCAACCTCGTCGCCGGCCAGATCCGGCCGCCCAAGGAAAAGGAAAAATTTTTCGCGCTGCTCAAGGTCGAGGCCGTGGACGGTGAAGACCCGGACAAGGCCAAGGAAAAAACACATTTCGACAATCTCACGCCGTTGTTCCCGGACAGGCGGTTCCTGCTCGAAACCGTGCCGGATGAGGTCAACACGCGGGTGCTGGACCTGGTCTGTCCGATCGGCAAAGGCACGCGCGGCCTGATCGTGGCGCCACCGCGCACGGGCAAAACGGTGCTTATGCAGAAAATCGCCAACGCGATTTTGAAAAACAATCCGGAAACCTACCTGTTCATTCTGCTCATTGACGAGCGGCCCGAGGAAGTCACCGACATGGAGCGCACCTGCAAAGGCGCGGAAGTCATCAGCTCCACGTTCGACGAACCGCCCGAACGCCACGTGCAGGTGGCCGAAATGGTCATCGAAAAAGCGCGCCGCATGATTGAGCACAAGCGGGACGTGGTGATTCTGCTCGACTCCATCACGCGCCTCGCGCGCGCCTACAACACCATCCAGCCGCACTCCGGCAAGATTCTGTCCGGCGGTGTGGATGCCAATGCGCTGCATAAACCCAAGCGCTTTTTTGGCGCGGCGCGCAACATCGAGGAAGGCGGTTCGCTCACCATCATGGCCACCGCGCTGGTGGACACCGGCAGCCGCATGGACGAAGTCATTTTCGAAGAGTTCAAAGGCACCGGCAACATGGAAGTGCACCTGGACCGCGCCCTGGTGGATCGCCGCATTTTCCCGTCCATCAACGTTGAACACTCCGGCACCCGCAAGGAGGAATTGCTTTATCACCCGGACGAACTCAACCGCATCGTCCTGTTGCGCCGCGCGCTGACCGGGGTGCCCCCGGTAGAGGCGATGGAATTGCTGTTGGGCAAACTCAAGAAAACCAAGAGCAATATTGAATTTCTATTGAGCATGGCCGTGAGTTGATGGCCGGGTGCCGGCGCCGGTGATGGATCTATCCGGTTCAAGTGCAGACCAACCGGGCACTCCGCCGCCGACCACGAGCGGTCCGCTAATCAGTTAATCACTGAATAATTAGTCCACCTTCAACAAACGGTGGCAAGAAAGGTGGGTCCGTTTGCGGCCACCCGGCCGTACACCGCCGTTCCTCCATCGGATCGGCCGGACTTAAAACTCTTTTGATTTATCGATAACAATCCCGTCTTTCACCTCACAATATGCTAATTAAAACTTATTGATATACAACACTTGAATTAACATATCTTCATATCCTTGGGCCAAAAAAAGCAAAGTGTTTGGCAAAGGGCGGCGAGCGGATCCCGGGCGTTGGTCTAGGGTAACCGCAATGAAAGACAGCAGCCGGCTGAGAATTATGAAATGGGCCGCCCGGATGGCCGGAACTCGAGGGCTGGCTCGCCGCTGTCTTGATGGTTTAACCCCGCTCCGACTCGCACCGGCGCCCGCCCACGGCCGTGTCCTCCGGAGGAGAAGGTCATGAAACTGTTTGTTGCCGGTTTGAGTTACAAGACGACACCGGTTGAAGTGCGTGAGCGCCTGGCGGTGCAACGCTCGCGGTTGTCCTGCTGCGGTTGCCGGTTGAAACTGCGCGGCAATCTTTCCGAAGTCGTATTGCTCTCCACCTGCAATCGCGTGGAAATTTACGGGGTGACCCCGGAACCGCACGCCAACGTGCCACGGCTTTTCCAGGAACTGACCGGCAGCGATTTCGATTTTTCGCCCTACCTGTATGTCAAGGAAGGCAGGGAGGCGTTAAGCCATCTGTTTTCAGTGGCGGGCGGATTGGATTCGATGGTGCTGGGGGAGACGGAAATCACCGGCCAGGTGAAGCACGCCTATCTTTCGGCGCAGGAAATGAAACTGACCGGGAAGATTTTGAACCGGGTCTTTCAAACGGCGCTGCAGGTGGCCAAGGAAATCCGGACCAAAACCGCCATCGGTCGCGGCGCCACCTCGGTAGGCAGTGTGGCGGTGGAACTGGCGGAACGGATTTTTGATCGCGACCTGAGCGAGAAGGTGGTGCTGATTATCGGCGCGGGCAAAATGGGCGAGGCGTGTGTCCGCCACCTGGCCAAGCGCGGCGCCCGGACGGTGCTGGTGTCCAATCGTTCCTTCGACCGCGCCCGGAACCTCGCCACCGAATTCGGCGGTCGCGCCATTCATTTTGACGAATGCCGGCAGGCACTGGCCCTCGCGGACATCGTGGTCAGTTCCACCGGCTCGCCTCACACCGTTTTGCAGCGCGACGACGTCGCCTCCGTTCTGGCGGCGCGCCGCAATCGTCCGCTGTTTCTCGTGGACATTGCCGTGCCGCGGGACATCGACCCGGCGGTGCAGCAATTGAACAACGTGTTTCTGTACGACATTGACGATCTCGAAGCCATCGTGCGCGAGAACGCGAAATGCCGCGAACAGGAACTGGCGCGTTGCCAGGCGATCATCGACGGACGCATCGCGGCGGTGATGGCCAAAATCACGCCGCCGGCCGAAAGCATTTATGGAACCGGCCAGCGGTCGATTTGCCCCCTCAAAGCCGTGTTGCATCCGGCCGTTTTCCAATCCCAAACCCAATTTGCGTGACAGAGACCTCCCAAAATGGAACCACAACTATGAACATGAAACTCTTCATTAAAACTTGTCTGCTGACGGCGGCGTTGACGGCCATGGCCGCTGCGACCGCCAAAGCCCAGGCGATTCAAGCCCAGCTCGTCGCGCGTCCGCTCACGCCAGGCGAAATCGCCAATACCAACTATGGGCTGCCCGCAAATCTTGAGAGTTCGGGCGGATTGCCCAACGTGGGTGTCGGCCAGCCGGTTTATCTCGAAATTGACGTGGCCACCAACGTTTCCGTACCGAACGTCACCAACATCACCTGGTTGCTGGCCCAAAAGCCCGCCGGTTCGGCGGCGGCGCTGCAAGCCAGCCCGTTGGGTACAAACGTGCCGGTTTATGAGCCTGCCGACCGTTCGTTTTATCAGGTGGCCGGTCGCATGTTGCTGCGACCGGACGTCGCGGGTTATACCACCAACGATGTCTATAAAGTGACGGCCACTATTTACACCGCCAATGCGGGAACCACCAACGTGACCATTACGATTACGGCAGGCACTTACATGGGCGTTGGCCTGTTGCCGGGCATGACCGGCTGCGCCCTGTGCCACAGCGGAGGGCAAATCGCGACCAACATGGTTGTGCCGTGGGAAGCAACGGCCCATTCTTCGATGTTTGCCCGTGGCATTGACGGGCTGGTTAGCAGCCATTACAGCAAGAATTGTCTCCAGTGCCACACCGTGGGTTATGACACGAACACCAACGCCGTCAACGGCGGCTTTGACGACGTGGCCGCCTCACTGGGCTGGACGTTCCCAACGATTTTGACCAATGGCAACTGGGCGAGTCTGGAAACCAATTATCCGGCTCTCGCCAACGTAGGCAACATCCAATGTGAAAATTGCCACGGACCCGGCAGCCAGCACATGGACACGTTCGGCAAGACCAATATGATCGCCATCAGTCTGGCCTCCGGCGATTGCGCCCAGTGCCACGACGCTCCGCCCAATCACATTCATGTGGCCGAATGGCAAAACTCGATGCACGCGATTACTACTCGCGATCCGGCCGGCAATGCCGGTTGCGTCGGCTGCCATACGGCTTACGGTTTCATCGGACGCATCAGCGGTTCGACCACAACGAACACCGCCTACATGGCCATTAATTGCCAGACCTGTCACGAACCGCACGGTGCAACCCTTCCGGGCACCAACGCACCCAATCCGTACATCATTCGCACTTTGGCGTCCGTGACGCTGATGGACGGCACCGTCGTTACCAATGCCGGCGAAGGTCTGCTCTGCATGCAATGCCATCACGCCCGTCAAAATGCCGCCGTCTATGCCTCGACCTCAAAAGGCAGCAAGTACTTCGGCCCGCACGAAGGCCCGCAAGCGGACATGCTGGAAGGCGCCAACGGCTTTACCTATGGGCAGAGCATTCCCAGTTCGGCCCATGCCAACGCGGTTTCCAATACCTGCGTCGCTTGCCACATGCAAACCATCGCCTCAACTGACCCGGCCTATCTGCACGCCGGCGGCCATACCTTTGAAAATTCCTACAACGGCGAGGACCTGGTGACCGCCTGCCAGCAATGCCATGGCGCCTCAGTCACGGCATTCGATTTCCCGTTGCAGGATTACAACGGCGACGGCGTCATCCAAGGCGTGCAAACCGAAGTGCAAAGCCTGTTGAACACACTCTCCACGCTGTTGCCGCCGGATAACACCGTTAAAGCCTCGCTCTCGATCAATTCGACGTGGACCCAGCCGCAACTGGAGGCGGCCTACAACTGGTTGTTCGTCACAAAAGATGGCAGCCTGGGTATTCACAATACCGCGTACGCGGTCGGCCTGCTCAAGGCGTCTATCGCCAATCTGACCGGGACGTCTGTTCCCGGCGGTTTGCCTGACGCTTGGGTGACCAATTACTTCGGCTCCCTCTCCAATCCGGCCGGCGCGCCCAATGCCATCAATAACACCAACGGCGTTCCGAATTGGATGATGTATGCCTTGGGCCTTGATCCGACGCAGTCGGGCATCACCGTTCCCGGTGGCGTGGTTTGGATGGACGGCAAGACGCTGGTCAATTCGGGAGTGACCAATACCATCGCCATCTATACAGCGGCTGAAATCGCCTTTAACACGACCTTGGGCAACACGTATCAGATTCAGGGCATCTCCAACTTGAGCGGCGGCTGGCAGAACATTGGCAATCCGATTTTGGGCACGGGCAACTCGGTCAGTTACCTGACCCCGACGCGGAACAACGCGCAAATGTTCTTCCGGGTCATCGCCAACCCGAATCCGTAACCGCCAACCGGAATAATTCATACCCCTCCCTTGAACCGGGAGGGGTTTTTTGTTGTGAACCAAAAACATTCAACAACCCACATTCAACACTGAACATCCGATAAGACGCTGACAGCGGACGCTTCGCTGCCGGTCCGGAAGCGCCGGCCTGATCAATTGCGGGCCCGCCATTAACCTGCGGCCAACGTCATTTTGCCGTCTTCAGTTGCTTCAGCGCGGTGATCTGCGTCTGCAACTCTCCGCCGATCTGCTGGAGCTTCAGGCTCTGCTCCGCCTGCACTTGCTGCAAATGCTTCATGGCCGCCTGCTGGTCGGCCGGTGATTTGCTTTCCGCCTGGCTCAATTCCGCCTGCGCCTGGGCAACCTGGCGTTGCAGTTCCTGCGCGGCGGCGGAGTATTTTTTCAGCGTTGCCTGCCGCAGAATTTCTGTTCCCTGGTCAAGGGACAGGGAAGCATAATTGGGCAGCGCGCGTTTGAGGTCTTCGATCGCCGCCTCGCCGACGGCCACCGGCGGTTCCACAAACTTCCGGGCCGACGAATTGGCGCCGGGTGGCGGCTCGGCCGGTTGCTGATTGTCCGGCTGGCTACCCGGACTGTTTGCCCGGGAGCTCAAACTTTCCCCAGGGCGGTTGGAGGCCAGGTGAAACCAAAAAGCGGTCGCCGCAACCCCCAGCAGAAAGGAAACCAGCGCGAGAATGACAATCCGAACCTGGGCCTGTTCCCATTTTTGCGGTTTGTTCATGGAACCCGTTTCATTTGCCAGTGCCAGTCTCATCGTGTGTTTCTTTGTACTTGTGCAGGTTATCAGAGTGTTACAACCTGCCAGAGTTCGATGAGTGAGGCGAGGCAAATTTGTTCACCCGGCTCGCCGACGCCTGTTTTTATTGGCAACGACCGGGCAATTCGAGGTGAGCAAACAGCAATATCGGAATAGCCTCCAACCCACCTTCATGTGAGTCTGCGATAGAGCAAATGAAGGCTCAATCTCAATTGGCAACCTGTTCAGAATCAGCAGACTGGCCAGCTGGTGGTCGCCCGATCATTAACGGGCAGCCAAGGGTGATTACTGGCGCCTTCAAACCTGAATTGCCAACGCGACGGCATTTGCAGTTGATGAATCCGTTCCGAACTTTGCCGGTCCAGCGGGCGTCCGTTTTGGTTCTCACGGCAGTCGTTTTTTTTCTGACCGTCTGGTCCGGCCGGGCGCAAGGCGTTCAACATCTGAGCATCACACAACCGGGGGGGATGCCCGGCCTGCCCGTGATGACCGGCATCCAGCATACCACCAATGGCTTCACGCTGACCTGGGACGGCCCGTCGGGTTATTATCACTTGTACCAGAAATCCCGGTTGCCGACCGGGAGCTGGCAGGCGGTGGGCAATTTCAACCTGAGCCGGATTGCCACCGTCACGAATAACTACAGCAATAACTTTTTCCGCGTCTCCGGCCCGGCACCGCGCTACGCCGGTGCGCAGGTCTGCCTGGAATGTCATGCGGGCGTTCATTCGACGTATCTGTTGACCGCGCACGCTCAAGCCTTCGCGAGCCTCCAACGGATTCATCAGGACACCAATTCGAGCTGTCTGGCCTGCCACACCGTCGGTTATGGATTGTCATCGGGCTTCACGAACGCCACGCAAACGCCGCAGCTCGAAGGCGTGCAATGCGAGAATTGCCACGGTCCGGCCGCCAATCACGCCGCGAATCCCGGCGATCCGACGGTGGTGCCGCGCGTGGAACTGGCCGCGCAGGTTTGCGGCGGTTGCCACAGTGCCCAACTCACTCCCGCCTCTGTCGTCGCCCATCACCCGCTGGGTTTTGGTTTTGAGGATTGGAGCACATCGCCGCATGGCGCCGTGGTGCCCGACGTGCTTCGATCCATGGCGTCCTCCGCCGGCAGCATCAGCAGTTGTGGCCGCTGCCATTCCGGTTCCGCCCGGGAAGCCTTCCTGGAAGGCGAAAATCCCAGCACAACGCTCACCAACGATTTCAACGTCGCCATCACCTGCGCCGTGTGCCACGACGCGCATCAGGCTTATGCCTGGACGAACAATTTAAATGGGATCATCACCTTTACCAACCCACTGACCGGGAACACGGCCGTCATCACCAACAATGAGCTGGGAGCGATTTACACCAACCAGCTTCGCAACCCCTACGCTTCCACCAACGATTTCTATCTGACCACGTCGGACGTGTTTTCGAACAAATACAATCCCGCCATCAACGTCTGCGCCCAATGCCATAACGACCGCGGCGACGCGTGGATGACCATCGCCACAAACTATGTCGTCACGAATATCAATTCGATTTTTTACACCAACGCCGTCGTCGTCACCAACTATTTGACACAGCGGGCGCCTCATCATTCACCGCAGTACAACATGTTGCTGGGTACGGTTGGCGCGCTGGCGGACGGGACTTCCCCGAACTTCCCCTCCACTCACTCGCGGCTGGAAATGCAATGCACCGAGTGCCACATGCAGACGGCTACGAATAATGCGAGCGGCCACACTTTCGCGGTGGCCACCTACGCCGTTTGTTATAACTGTCACTCCCAGCCCGCCGGACTGGTGCAGTTCACGGTCAACAATATTTCAAATCAAATCCAGCAAACCAAGGGATTGCTGGACCTGTGGGCCACCAACAATTCGCCGGACGTGTTGCGGACAAATTATGGAACGTTCGCGTGGGAATATACCACGCCGGGCGATCTGTCTCCGGGCGGCGTCGGCCCGACGAACTCGATCCAGCAAGCGATGATCCCCAATGACATCAAGCAGGCGCGGTTCGATCTGTATCTGGTTTTGTACGACGGCAGTTACGGGGTCCACAACCTGCCTTATGACGTCGAGCTATTGCAGAACGCCCAAAACTTTGTGGACGGCCAGTTATTTCAATAGCGCCAACGAAAGAAATCATGCGCAAACGCATTTGGAAAAAAGTCAGCGGATGGTCCGGGGGCGGAAAGCCGTGGCTGGCTCTGGCGGGTGCCCTGGCCATCCTGCTGCTGGCGGTCATTTCGTGCAGCACGGTCAACCGCACCGTCGTGCGACTTCCCCATTATCCGGGCGCCACCTACATCGGGTCGGAACAATGCGACATGTGCCATGACAACATCTACAAGGATTTCGCCACGGCGGATCACGCGCGGCTGATGGCCCGGGGAACCAACGCGCTGGACGCCGGCTGCGAATCCTGTCACGGCCCGTGCAGCACGCACGCGGAATCGGGCGGGGACACGAAACCTCCCTACACGTTCACCTCGGGACGCGCCGAGACAAGCAGTTATGGGGCGCACCTCGCGGTCGAGCCGGCGCACTCGGAGGAAACGGTTTGTTACACCTGTCACGCCGACGTGCGCGGGCAGTTCAATCTGCCCAATCATCATCCCGTGCCCGAAGGCCGGATGACCTGCACGGATTGCCATGACCCGCACAAAGGCTCCATTTTCAAAGGCGGCGGCACTTCCATCCTTTCGGAAAATGAGATGTGCCTGCGCTGTCATCCCGCGCAACGGGGTCCGTTCGTGTTCGAGCACGAAGCCATCCGCGAAGGCTGCACCACTTGTCATAACCCGCACGGCTCGGTCAATCCCAAGTTGCTGGTCAATCGCAACTCGAACCTCTGTTTGAAATGCCACTTTGTCCAGCAGACCAGCAGCGGCCAGTTGCTCATTGGCGGCTCCGACCACACGTATCGCCTCCAGCAAGGCACCTGCTGGACCGCCGGTTGCCACGAGGCGGTGCACGGCTCCCGCGTGAACCCGGCGCTGCAATTTTAATTTTGATTTATTTTGAAGATGAAACCCTTTGAACGCAACCAGGCGCAACCTTCGGATGGCACCGGAGCGCAGCCGGCTCGCCCACTCGCGGTTGGCGCACTGGCCTCCGGTCCGGTGCGCTGGGGTTCATTCTGGCTGATGGGAGTTTTGCTGCTGGCTTTCGGCGCGCGGGCACTGGCCGATGACACCAACAGCCCGTCGTGGTCGCCGCAGGATTATTTCGAAGGCGGGCCAGGCACCTACAGCGACTGGATTACCCTGACCGGCGGCGGTCTCTTAACCAAAGGCAACCAGGCGCAGGCGGAGGAGAACCTGCATTGGGGCGCAGGCGCGTTCGGCGGGATTGAGGATTTGCATGTGCAGGGCAGCCCGTTCACCAACACCCTGTTGACCCTGGACGGCCATTCGATCTTCGATGACCACGATTATTCGTTGAGCCTGGGGTTGACGCATCCCGAGCTTTGGTTTCTCCGGTTCCACGCGGAGAATTTCCGGACCTGGTACAACGACGCCGGCGGATTTTATCCGCCGACCGGGACGGAGTATTCCAGTCCGTCCGGCGCGCTGGCGCTGGACCGCGGCGAGTACTCTTTTGTAGGCGGCTTGACGCTGCCGAAACTGCCCGCCCTCACCTTCAAGTACTCGCATCGTTACCGTGACGGCGATAAAAGTTCCACCATCTGGAGCCCGGTGCACCCCGACCTTTTCACTGATCCGACGCTGGTGCAGGGATTGGCGCCCAGCTTTTACAACCTGGACGAAAAGATTGACACCTTTGAATTGGACGCCAAACAGCATATCAAAGCGACCGACCTGGCATTGGGCCTGCGCTATGAAACGGCGGATTTGAACGACACGCTCTACACCACGCGTTTCTTGAACGACCCCATCCCGCCCTCCGCTCCTTATGTCACGGACCAACAAAAAACCACCTACGACCTGTTCAATCTGAACGCCTCCAGCGAGACCTGGATCAGGCAAAACCTGCTCTTTTCGACCGGTTTCATGTTCGCCAATCTCGACAATGATTTCTCCGGCAACCGGATTTATGGCAATGGTTTCAACGCCGCTTACACGCCCAGCCCCTCCAGCGGCTACGGCTATACCAACCTCCTCGGCAATTCGCACATGCAGGAATACGTGCTGGACTTGAACCTGATGTCCATTCCCGTCAAAACCGTCACTCTCGTGCCGGCCATCCGCGTGCAGAAGGAAAGCTGGGATGCGCATTCGAGCGGGGGCAGTACCTTGGGCACTTTCCCCTCCGACTCATTTGACGGCCAGAGCTCACGGGACGTGATTGACGTGACCGAAAGCCTGGATGCGCGCTATACCGGCGTGACCAATTGGGTCTTCTCCGGCCGCGGCGAATGGGAACAAGGCCAGGGAAGCCTGACGCAATCCGGCGGCCTGGCCCAGGTGGATGGCATCGGCGTGTCACCCATCCTCACGTCGGGCGAAACGGACGACGGCCGGTTCTTTCAGAAATACTCCCTGGGCGCGCGTTGGTATCCGCTCCGCCGCCTCACCCTCGACCTGGGCGGTTATTACAAGGACAACCGGTACGATTACAGCAACCCGACCAACAGCGCGGTCAACGACATTTCCCTGCAGAGCTTCGAGACGTATGACATTAACACGCGGCTCACGCTCCGCCCCATCCAGAACGTCACGCTGGTCGGCCGCTACGAGTACCAGTACTCCACGGTAAACACCCGGCCGGACCCGGCCTCGGGGTTGAACGAAGTCGAATCTTCCCGGATGATCAGCCATATTGTGGCGGGGGACGTGGGTTGGACACCCTGGTCACGGTTGAGCCTGCAAGCGGGGATTGATTCCGTCTGGAGCAAGACCAAAACACCGGTCACGGATTACACCCAGGCCATCCTGAATTCGCAGAACAACTACTGGACGGTGAATTTTTCCTCCGATTTCGTCGTGGACAACAAGACCGATTTGGACGTGGCCTATTTTTATTACCAGGCGGACGATTTTCAGAACGCCTCCGCCGCCGGTCTGTCAACAGGTGCCGGGGCGCACGAGCACGGTGTCACCACCACGTTGACCCGCCGGATTACGCAAAATCTGCGGGCGAGTTTGAAATACGGCTATTACAACTACGCGGACGAGGCCTCCGGCGGTTTCAACAACTTTGAAGCCCACCTGATTTTCGCCAGCCTGCAATACCGGTTTTAACCGCTCACTGACAACGCTGGCTTACCGTTGTAACCGCGGCTGGACGCAAATTTAACAGCCGCAAAAAGCCCAGCGCGGCGGAGCCGCAGCCAACATAGTGGCACGGGCGTCCCGCCCGTCAGTTTCCAAAGATTCCGGTCCGGTTGAAACTCACGGGCGGGACGCCCGTGCCACTACGCCCCGCGAAAAATCTTCCCGGAAAATAAAGATTTTGAGCTATTGCACTGCAAAATCATTTTATAAAAAATAAGCAGCTTCGTTTCCTTCGTTGCCTTCTGTTTAAATCCTTTTACAGGAGCGCACCGGAGGGAACAAAGATTTGTCTCAAAACCGCGAAATACACGAAAACTGTTTTTCCAAGTCGTAAATCATAAATCATAAATGCAAAGGCCTCGCCTTGGGAGTTGAACGTTGAATGCCCGCTCGCGATTGCTATCGGAGTTGAATGTTCCCTCTCAAACCGCGTGGCGCAGCTTTACGCGGCCATCTACTAACTGCCAACTACGATCTACTAACGCCTGACCGCCGTTAGAGTTCAGCCTTAACACACCGCCTTCTTTCGCGGGGCAAACGTCGAACTCCCTGCGCGTCACGCGACAGGCTTCTGGCCCGCAGGAGAGCGGCGGTCCGGGTCAGCTTTCGGCTGGCTCATTGCACACCGGCTTCCAGCGAACCACCAGGTCCTGTTCTTCATGGCATCGGGCACCCTGACCAACAGTGTCATAATGGGCATGGATGTGGGTCGCGCCATTCTGAATGGCATCCAACGCCGTCACGTGCCCTTCCAACCGCTGGTTCAGATTCCGGGTTTGTGCGATGTAGATGGGAACCCAACTTCCATCTGCGGCTTGTCCGGCATAAATGAAGTTGCCGGGCCCCATCTGGAACTGCGCGTCAATCGGGTAAACCGTGTAGGCATATTCCTCTCCCGACTGGCCGGGCCACTTGACCAAGTTCGAAGGCGAAGTCTTCCCCGGCCGGTGATGACCGAATAAGTTCTTTATCAAGTTCACCGTAATCCAACAAGACCACGGAATTGAACTTCTGTCAAGGCCTGCCACAACGCGGCGCTGCGTGCGCGAACGGCGGAGATATTGAACTCCGCTCAACCGTGCACACCCACCAGATTGGCGAATCGCCGGGCGCGGTCGGCCACCGCCGGGCGCGGGTGATTGATTTCCGCCGGCGCGTTCCAGAGAATGTAAAATTCAAAATCATCCGGTGCCCGGCCATGCGATTGTTCAAAGGCGGCAATGCGCGGGGACATGATCTGCCGGGCGTTGGCCAGGGCGACGCGGGGGTCTTGCGGATTGCCGCTCGGCCATAGTTCGGGGCGGATTTGATAGCGCGAGATTTCGCCGGCCGGCCCGACGGTATCATCCTCGTCGCCGCTCTCCAGCATGGCCAGCGCGGCCCAACGATCCATCGCCAGCGCGTTGGTGGACAGAATCACGAGGATGAACAGGATTTTCACAAACAGCTCTTGGCTTCTCCGACGTCAGTTCGCATTGCGTGCAGCAAGCCTGATGCCGGTCCAGTCCGATTCCGAAAAATTTCCACGATCGAACCACGGCTGGAGACGGATAAGACAGGGACAGGCCGCTAAAAGGCGCAAAAGCTGTTTTGTTTTTTACAGAAGCTAACGAAGGAAACAGAGGTCCGTAAGTTGGAAATGCTAAAAACGAAACGGAATGCAAAAACTGAAATCCTCAATTTAGCATTTAGCATTTAGCCTTCTGCGTTTATCCTTCCCCGTTGCCTGCCGCGAATACAACCGGGGTCAGCCCGCTGCTGGATTGGTTGCTCCTGAAGCATCCGGCTACGCCCAGGAGCCGCGCCAAACAATGGATCGTCGCCGGCCGGGTCAGCGTCAACGGGGTTGTCATCCGCAAACCGCATCAGCCCCTCCCGGACCCGGGCGATGCCCTGGTGTTGAACGACCGGCACGCCGCCACGCTGGACTGTGGTTCCGGCTGGCAGATTCACCCGCGCGTTTCATTGCTTTACCTCGATTCCGCCCTCGGCATCGTCAACAAGGGCGCCGGCCTCATCTCCGTGCCGGCTGCAAATTGCGACCTCTCGGCGCTCAGCATCCTGGCCGATTTCCTGTCGGGGAAATTGAAGGCCCGGGAACGCGGCATCGCCGGAAAATCCTTGCCGACCGTCTATCGCCGGCTGCAACCGTTGCCCGTTCACCGTCTCGACCAATATACCAGCGGCGTCTTTTGCATCGCCATGAATCCCGCGGCCCGCCGTCACCTGATCGAGCAACTGAAAGTCCACTCCATGCAGCGGGAATATGTGGCATTTGTGGCCGGTCGTCCGGGCAAGCCCACGGGCACCTGGCGGCAGTGGCTCGAATTGAGCCGGGACGAACTCCGCCAACAGGTGCTTTCGGAATCGCGAACCCGGGACCGCGGTCCCGAAGCCCAGGAGGCCATCACGCATTACGAAGTGCTGGCGGAGTACCCGCTCGACGGCGGCAAAAGCTTCGTCAGCAAATTGCGGCTCCGATTGGAGACCGGGCGGAAACATCAAATCCGCGTCCAGGCGGCCCATGCCGGATTACCTTTAATCGGTGACCGCACGTATAACCCCGCCTGTCGCGGACCGGAGCGCATGCGACCGCCTTTGGATTTTCCGCGTCAAGCCCTGCATGCGGAGGTGCTGACGCTCGAACATCCGGACCAGCTCGGCCGGCGCATGAGCTGGACCGCCGAATTTCCGAAAGACCTTCGCCAGCTCGAATCGGCGCTGCGTGCGGCTGCGGCGTTCAGTAAGAAACCGGTGGGGCGAGCGTCCTCGCGAGCCGCTCCTCTTTAATCGCAGATGAACGCGGATGGACGCGGATTTGACAGCCGCCAAAAGGCGCAAAGGGCGCAAAAGCTGTTTTGTTTTTTTACAGAAGCACCGGAGAAAACAAAGAACAGAAACCGTTCGTTAACCGGAGATGACGCAGATTTGAGCGCCGCCAAAAGGCGCAAAAGGCACAACATTTTGTCTTCCAAATCGTAATTCATAAATCGTATATCGTATATCGTAAATCGTAAATGGCCCGGCCTTCCTTGCCGCGTCGCAACCTTGGCGAACACGGGAGAACTTAGCCATTTGCCTTTTGCCTTAAAATTCCCCCGCCTTCTCTTGTCGCGTCGTAGTGAAACGAAGACGGACTTGCCGCGTCGAAGTTTGACGAAAACCGACGCGTTCAATATTTAGCGTTCGGTGTTCGACGTTCGACGTTCTGACTGCACTCTGCATCCTTCGGCCTTGAGCCTTTTTCCTTCGACCTGTTTCCTTCCGTCAGCCCTCCGCCCTCGCCGCGCTGGAGGCGATGAAAAAGTCATTGCTGCATGAAGCGTTCACTGGAAAACTATAACCATGTCTGACGCCATGAAGAATAAAGACATCCGCTGGATTCAACGCTTCGACAATTTCAAGCGGGCGTTCGCGCGGCTCGCCGACGCGGCGGCGCAGGCGAAAGAACGGAAACTTTCGGAACTGGAAGAACAGGGACTGATCCAAGCTTTTGAATTCACGCATGAACTGGCATGGAACACATTGAAGGATTTCCTCGAAGCGCGCGGCACGAAGGTCAAGATTTACGGTTCACGCGATGCGACGCGCGAAGCGTTTGCAGCCGGCATGATTGAAAACGGCGAGGCTTGGATGAAGATGATCGAGCACCGCAACGAAACCTCGCACACTTACAACGAGGAAATCGCCAATGCCATCGTCGAGGCGATCCTGACGCGCTATGTGACGGAGTTTGAAGGATTCCAGCGCAGCTTTTGGGAACTCGAAAGCAAGGAAAAAGAATGAACCACGGTCTTTCCGCGAATACCGTGGAGCGCATCGTGTCGGTGCTGGCGCATTATCCGGAGATCGAAAAGGCCGTGCTGTATGGCTCGCGCGCCAAGGGGAATTACCGGAACGGTTCGGATATTGACCTGACGTTGTTCGGCGACGGGATCAACTTCAGCTTGCTTACGCGGCTGGACAACGAGCTGGATGATTTGCTGCTACCCTACAAATTCGACATTTCCCAGTTTACCGGCCTCACGCACCCGGAGTTGATTGATCACATCCGGCGAGTGGGCGTGGTTTTTTATGAACGTAAACCAGAGCAGCCACGTCATGGCGACTCCGGCCCACCGAAGCCGCGGTATTAAGATTTTTGAAACGCACCACCCACGCCCGGCGGAAACTCGCGTGAAATCCCGATTAATCGGAATCAATAATGCGTGATGACCGGGATATTCTCAACTCGCTTCGCCCAGCGCACGAGATTGTGCCGCATTTTGTCGGCGGCATCAGGCTGGAGCGAAACAAGTGGCTTGCGGGCTATTCACCACGCATCCGATTCACTGGCGAATTTGCGAATGGCTTTCAGGTGAAAATTGACGGTCATATCGCGCAAGCTGCGAGTGACGGCGCATTTGAAGCAGCGGGATGGGATTCAGAGGGCGAGCATCGGCTTTGGTTCGGCGATAGAGCCGAGACTTATTCGCTTTGCACGATGGCCGAAGCGTGGGAGCGCTGGCCCGCGCATGATTTTGGCCTTGGTGCGGCAATTTGTGGTGCGAGCACTCACCGACTTGACGGCGCACGCTGGCGACAAGTCTGTGTCCCAGCCTCAAATCCTCTGCTAATTGGCGCGCGACCGGGGGAGATTTTCCGATGCCGGGTGTCAAATAGTGTCAACACCGGAAGAATTATCGCAGTCGTTCCGTTCCCTCCGGTTTGGGCATTGCCAATGGATCGGCCAACCGGCTCTATTCGCAGAATGCCTTAAGCGAACGTCTCGCCAATGCCGGTCTCCTTCCGATGTTTGGGTTTCCGACACGTTCGCGGCTCCTCTTTCACTCAGACCCGACTCGTGGTTTTGAATGGCCGCCCGAAGACGCAATCGAGCGCGATCTTGACATTGCCATTAGCCAGTTCGCACCGGGAGCGGAAACCGTGAAGGACGGCATAGTCCACACGGCAGTTGGCGTCGCCCACTACCGTCGTTTTGGCAATCAGATTCAAGCGGAGCCAAATCCGCTCGGCGACGATACGCAAATCGGCACTTGCCGCAACTGCCAGGCTGTCAGCTTGAACCCGGCACCCGGCACCACGATTTGTCCGGTATGCCAGACTGCCAGCTTTGCCATCATCCCGATAACGCAGCCGCGAGGATTCCGCACCTATTTTGACGGCGGACGCGACTTTGACGGAACCTTCGAGTGGACTCCGAGGGCATCACGCCAGAAAACAGACGCTGACGTGCTTCCCATGACGACCTTTGGTAACGTGGAGTTTTGGTCTGGCGAACGCGACATCTGCACCGTCAATGACAATGCTGGACAATTATTTCAGTTCGAGCGATTGACGAACGGTGAAAGCTGGGTAACACGCGATGCAGTGGACTACGCGCGGCAACAGAGCGGCGCGCCCGCGCCACAATTTGACGCAACCACGGCACCACGTTCCGTCGGCCTTGGCTCGATCAAACGAACCGATCTCCTTGTTTTAGGACTACACAACGTGCGACCGTCGCTCGACCTTTCTCCGCTCCGGGTAGAGAGCCGAGCAGCGCTGTATTCATTCGGTTTCTTGTTACGTCGGGCCGTTTCCGTGCTTTTGGACATCAATGAATGGGAACTTCGCGTTGGTCTCCGCGTCGTCAGCGATGCACAAGCCCGGGTAGTCGGCCAAATCTTTCTCTCTGACAGTCTTGAAAACGGTGCAGGTTACTGTTCGCAGTTTTCCCAGCCTGCTGAGCTTGAAAGACTTCTCCGTTTTGTGGCTGATCCGAACGGATCGTTTCTCAATGAAATACTGGCCGCACACCATGCCGACACTTGCCAAACCTCATGTCCCGACTGTCTCCGCGATTACGCAAATCTGGCGTGGCACTGCATTCTCGACTGGCGACTGGCGGTGGACATTGTGCGGCTGGCGCTTGATGCAAATGCACCAATTGACTTCACTCCGTCATATTGGCAACCGCTCCTTGCTTCCGTGGTCACGCCATATTTCAACGCTCTCGGTTCGACGCCGACGTTTCTTGGCGGATTACCCGCCGCCCGTTCGGGCGGACGTGGGGAGTTAATCATTCATCCACTTTGGGGTAATGTTCATCCAGGCGTATTGCAAGCACAAGCCGAAGCTCCAATCGTTGGAATCACGCAGCTTCAACCAAAAACATTTTTTGAACTTGTTCGCAGGCCCTTCTGAATGCCGAATGGCTCATTTTAAGCAAATGCTTTGTTCACCTGTGCTTACTTCAGGTTCGCAGCCGGTGCCGATGCTGTGAAATTTTGCGAAACCCCGGCAGCGACACGTGACGTTGTGGAAATGCTAAAGGCTAAATGCTAAATGCCGAAGGCGAAGGACGTTGTGGAAATGCTAAAGGCTAAATGCTAAAGGCTGAGAATTGCGGCAATGTACCGCTTCATTTCAAATCTGCTGGAACCCAAAACAAACCTGCAACGGCCTTTTATAGCTTTGTTTGCACCACATCAGACCTGCCGCAGGCAACGGCCGCCACATTTGGCAAGCAAGTAACGTGTCTATCCCGACTTTTAGTTAAGGAATGCTTGAGACCAGTTGACCAGGAGCTTCCAACGTCCTTGTTGGCCCGGCACCTTTGGACTCGACCGCCTGACTGGTTGATTTTGTAAATGGTGAGCAAGGCGTCCCAGCCGGCAGTGAGGACCTGGCGAGGCTTGTATTTCAGGAGAAGTTTTTTAGGCATAACGGCACGATAAGCACAATTTGTGCCGCCGGAAGGGATCAGTCCCGCATAACCGAGGATTTTACTTAACGGAAATGGCCCAATTCAGACAAAGGCCTTTTGTCAACTGGCAACGACTTCAATCAAGCTGTTGAAACAGCAGAATCGTCTTTTAACCACAAAGAGCACAAAGACCGCATAGAAGAATTGCTCTTTGTGCTCTCTGCGATCTTTGCGGTTAAATAAATCGTAAAGAGGTCTTGCAAGCCTGGGGAACAGGAAGAAAATCATAAAAAAGGCCCGCGCGGGTCGTGGGCCGGAAACGAATTGAGAAATCCCGGGTGACATGAACTGGCATCGGAAAATAGTTCCGGTCGCCGCCGTCCTGCTGCTTTTCGCGGTGACCGTTGCCGTTCCGGCCCAGGAAACCACGAATCGTCCGACCAGCTGGGCGCAGAAAGTCGAGGTGGCCGGTGTCAAAAATTGTTACCAGGTCACCACCAATCTTTACCGCGGCGCGCAGCCGACGGCGGAAGGCATGGCCCATTTACAGGCGCTCGGCGTGCGGTTTGTCATCGACTTGCGGATGCTGCATTCGGACAGGCACCAATTGCATGGCACCGGGTTGAAGGGCCTGAATCTCGGAATGGTGCCTTGGCACGCCGACCCGGATGAGGTGGTCAAGTTCCTAAAGGCGGCCACCGACACGAATAATCTGCCGGTTTTTGTCCATTGCGAACACGGGGCGGACCGCACGGGGCTGATGTGTGCGATGTATCGGATTGTGGTTTGCGATTGGACCAAGCAGGAAGCGATTGCGGAAATGGAGAACGGCGGATTTCACTTCACTTGGAACACGCTGGTCTCATTCATTAAAAAAGCCGATGTTGCCGAATTCAAGCGGCGCGTTGGTCTGCCTGAAACCTACCGGATGGTGGCGAAAAAGAATTGAAATGGAAAAGGCAAATGGCGGATGACGCTCAACCTCTTTAATCCTCTTTCTCAATTCGTCCGCCAGGCGTGGGTCCGTTCGCGCGCTCCGGTCAATGCGCGGCAAAGAAACCGCTGACGCCACAAATCGCCGTGGCAGTTCACCACCAGTGCCACCACGGGCGTGGGGGTTCCAGATAAACGTCGCCGGTGCGTTGCGGATGAATTTCAAACCAACCGTCCTCGTCCCAAACCAGCTTGCCCTCGACGTGCAGCAGCGCATTGGTCTTGTCCAGGATGGCCGGATCCACCTGCACTTTGCCCAGATAAATTTCCACGCGCATGTATCGCGTGCCTTTCCAGTGAACGCGCACATTGTCCACCGTCAGCGATTTGAGCCGCAAATCCACGGTGCGATAACCGCTGGACGAAACTTCATGCTGCATCACATGGCCGCGCGCCCTGGCGTGCAGATGAAAATCTTTCCAGCCCTGAACCCCCATGGCCTTGAACGGCGTCACGCCCACTTCCGCGGCGCGGTCCGGGAAACTGGACTTGGCCCAGAGGTTGGTGGTCAGATGCCGGGCAATGGCCGGATCGCGCGGACCGCGAATGAGCGGCGCGTCCTTGCCGTTAAGAATAAGCTGATGCTCGGAGTAATGCGGACTGACGCAGCCGGCGCCCATCAAAAAAACCCCGGCGCCTAACCCTGCAGCCAATTTCACAAATGCAAGCTTCATCAAATTTGACTTGATGCCGATAGCAATTTAGCACCGGAACAAAATTGCGCATCCGGCTTTAAATCGTCGCCGTGTCGTTCAGCGTCCTGTAAACGATCAGTTCCTGGTATTGCAGCATTTCCGGAATTGAGAGTCGGAAGGTCCAAACCCCAAATTCCAAGATTTAACCACAGAGAAGAGAACACAAAAAATTCATTTGTTGATCTTTGTGCCCTTTACTCTTTGCGGTTTAATGAGCGGCGTCTTTTTCGTTTCCTTCGTTTGCTTCTGTGAAAAAATAAAAATCCAAGGTCCAACAACTTGTACGTTTCTGAACAGCCAGAGAGGCAAATGTGACACGGGACCAGCCTTCGCCCTAAGGCTACGGCTCGGCAAGCAGGTGACGCGAACAAAGCCCGAACTGCTTCTTGAAAAACCTTTTTGATCGGTGCGATTGGTGGTCATCCGCAGATTAAAGCGATTCGCCGAACTGTTCCTTGGTGATGCCGGCTTCCCGGATGAGGGCGCGGAGCGTGGCTTTGGCCAGCTCGCGGTGATTGGGCACGGTCAGCCGGCGGCCGGATGGTTGGCGCAAAATGATGTGGCTGCCGGTCTGGTGATCCACTTCGTAACCGTACTTTCGGAAGGCCTGACTACGTCTGCGCCGGAACAGACAGGCAGGCGGCTCATACCGCGACTTCGACGATTTCCTCGGCAACCGGGCCGGGAACCGGTTCGTTGTGCTTTTGGAGGCTATGGAGGCAACCTTGAATGGCATCTTGAATATTCCTGATGGCTTCGTCGCGGGTCTTGTCTTGAGAAATGCACCCGGGGAACACCGGGCATTCAGCCACGAACACTCCGTCCTCATCCGGCTCAATCAGCACGCGGAATTTCATGCTGAAACGATAACCGCGCAATCAGCCTTTCGCAACCGGGAACTGCTTCTTGAAAAATCATTTTGCTCGTTGCGACGCTTCATTTCAAATCTGCAGGAAAGCGAAACAAATTTGCAACGCCTTTCGGCAACGGTGTTTGCACAAAGATTGAGTTGTGTTTTCCATCTCGGTTCGCGTTTGCAGGTGGAGTGGGAATTCAAAAATCGCTCTTACCCCATTGACAAAAATGTCATTCCAAATATATCAAGCGCACAGAAACGAACCATTGATCGAAACGGTGCTACGTATTCATTGAACGTTCCAGAAGGCCTACTATGAACTACCAAATAAGACTTTTGCTCGCGTTGGGGCTGGGATTTGCAGCCCTCTGTACTCATGCCGCCGAGATGAACACCCCTCCCCCACCTGACGTCAAGGTCGCGCGCTTCCTTCCCAATTCCCGGATCGAACTCGTGGCCGGCGGAAACAAGGCCACTCTACAAGTAGGTGAGCATCTGGGTCCCTGGACCTTTGTCGGGTTGGTCCGCGGAAAATCCGCTGATTCCCCCAAATATGCGGTCGTGGAAGATTTCGAGCACCAGGGCGGACACCTCCTCTTTGTTGATACTCGCGCGGTGCAGATCGACCTTCCGAAATCACTCGAGCCCACGTCCGCTGATCCAGGAAGTCTTTACCTGGGGCACACACTGGATGAGATTAAGAACAGCGCGTCAGACCTCCTGGGCAATCAGATTCTCTCCGAACCAGGGGATCCGGATTACCAGGAGATCGCCCGCGTTTTTCCGCCGATCCGCAAGATCAAGCTGCCCTATAGCTTTGTCGGAACCCCTGACGTCATCGATAAGGTGGGGTTCCTCTATGGAGGGCGGACTCCGGACTTTGATCCGGCAGTCTATTATCCGCCCATCAACCAGATTCGCGACCAGGGCCGGGTGTGGGATGGGCTGGTCGGTGGCTATTTGCCCGTGCTGCGCTTCGTTTATCCCGAAAGTCCGGGAAATTGGACGGAGATGATCGCCTTTGCGCCGCTGCGCATCTCGAATGGAAATAACCGGATCCAGCCGGTGTGGTATCGCGTCAGCCGGATTGAAAATGGTACCTTGAAGTGGACCCGTTGCATCGATTCTTACCATCCTTTTCCTCCCCGCCTGGATTACGATCCGAATCTTTTCTATACGGACCTTGCCAATCTCAAGAGTGGCTGGGATGGCATATTGCAGCAGAGCATGAAAATTGACCTTCCGGACGAGCGCGTCGCCAACATGGCCCGCTTCAGTCTGGTCCGCGCCATTATGACCCGGGTCGGAGATTACCCGAAATATGGCGCTTTCGACAAGGACTACGCGGGTAGTGAGCACGATGGGTTTCCGGATACCTTTACGGTGGAAACCGCAGCCATGCTCAATTGGGGTTTGGTGGACAGGGCAGGACGCTATATTGACAACTATTTCGGGAAGTTCGTCCGGGATGACGGGTCAATTCTGTATCGCGGCCCGGAAACGGGACAGTATGGGCGCATGCTCACGGTGGTGGCTCAGTACGCGAACCTTGGCGGCGACCCGGCAGTTTTACTCAAGCGACGCAGCCGCATCGATGGAGTCACCAAACTTCTGCTGGCACTCCGCAACAAAGCTTTGACGTTGCCGGCCAGCGACCCCGCCTATGGCATGATTGCCGGCTGGAGTGAAGCGGACGCTTGCCTCGATCCCGCCCCGGCCCGCTACATGCAGCCCTACTTCTCAAACAGCACGGAGGCGGCGCGCGGGTTCCGCGATTTGGGGATGGTTTGGGAAGCGCTCGGCCGGAAAAATGGCGATGCGGAACTCACTGCCTGGGGGCAACGTCTGGTTCGGGAGGCCGCGGCTCTCCGGAAGGATATCGACACGGCCATTTCCCGGTCGCTCCTCACAGTCGACGGCGAAACCATCCTGCCCTGCATCGCCGGGGTCAAGGAACCTTTTCACGTGGTGGTTCCCCGAGACCCGACTGACCCGCAGTACCGTTCTTACCGCGCCTACATGGAAATGATGTACTCGGGCAGCCTGACCAAGGAACAGGTCCGAATGATCTTCGCGTACTGTTCAAACCATCATGACGTCATCCTCGGAGTACCGACCGCCTACGGCTATAAAACCGGCGAACTGGCTGGGTTCTTATCCTATGGTTATGGCTACGGACTGATTCAGATGGATATGATCCGCGAAGCATTACTGCTGGTGTACAGCGACATGGCACACCAGTACACCCGGGGCACCTGGACCGCTCCCGAGACCCGCAATGTCTTGATCGACAAGCCGGCCGAACCTTACTGCACTCCCTCCCAGTTGGTTGTGGCACTCATGACCCGTTGGCTCCTGGTGTTCGAAGATCCTGAGTCGAATACACTCTGGCTGTGCAAAGCGGTGCCCAGAGCCTGGTTGGAAGACGGCAAGACGACGGCGGTGTCTGGCGCAGCCACGAAATGGGGCCGGGTAGGATTCTCGGTGGCTTCGCACATTAAAACCGGCACCATTGCCGTACAGATTGATTTTCCGACCTCCGGCTTGCAGGCCGCCACCCTCTTCCGTCTGCGAGCACCCGGGGAAAGGAAGCTAAAATCGGTAACTCTGAACGGCAAGGCCTGGACGCAATTTGACCCGGAAGCCGAAACCATCAACCTCCCGGCGGGAACGGCCGGGACGGTAACGCTGGTGGCGCATTACTGATTGGTCTTAAGCGGCGCTCTATCGGCGTTGTGGGTGTGAACCCATTGGAAATCTGAAATGTAGTTGAAAGTTGATCACTGCATGGCGGGACCGGAAGTTGAGAATTTAAGGCTGCTGTGTTTAGTTAAAATTGCTGGAAAAGACCAGCAGCGACCCGCAGGCGAATCTGGCGACCATCGCCGAAGTCCGCAAAGCCCTCCAATCCTCGCGCTAAACCGTGTCTGCAATTTGCCTGGAGTAAATTGTTGAAGATTCGGAGCAAAAGTCAGGTGAAGATTCAGGTGAAACTTTTCTGATTTCACGGACCCTGAGTGCAAGATCACCGCAAACGGTGGTATTGGCTCGAATAGTTCGTCCGTCCAACTTGCCAGGCTGCCAGACCTTGCTCACCAGTCAGCACCGGCGCTGTTAGCGAGTAAACCAGCGCATCCTGTGCGTGACCTTGCAGGATGACTCTCCGCTTGAACTCTCCATCAAAATGAGCTCCCGCCTTTTCCGCCACACGCGCGCTAAACCGGTTCTCCACTGGCACGACGATCTCCAGGCGGTTCAGGTCAATCTGTTCAAACGCAAACCGGGCGGCGAGCCAAACTGCGGTCGTTCCGATGCCCTGGCGACACCGACCGCTGCGCACCCAATAACCAAGGTTGGCGCATTGGTGGCAACGATCCACCCGCGTTAATCCAACTGTGCCCAGGAACGCATCGTCCTTAAGGCTGTAGACAACGAAACTATATTCGCGCCCGCTCATCCACTCGCGGTCCCGGCTGGAAACAAAACTTCGACTGTCATCCAGGCAGTGGTCAGGGCGGCACCAGGTCATCCAGCGACAAAGATTGTCAACAGACTCCCGAACCGCTGAATAATGCTCGCCGGTATCTTCGATTCGGAATTGGCGGATTCCAACAGCACCGTCGTTGATTGGTGCTTTCACAATCGCTCACCTTACCATCGTTTCCTCATCTGCATCAATCCACCAATTTTGCATCGTGGTCGGCAAGGACAGTTGCCTGGCGGTGCCTTTTCTTCGTTTCCTCCGTTGGCTCCGGTAAAAAGATTTTGCGCGTTTTGTCCATCCTCCGCAGCACTGCCACTCTTGTCCTTCGCAGTAGCCCTGTTACGGAGGATGGAGAGGACGGGCGCCTAATTGTGGCTGTTAAACCGTCGTCCCCATGCCACCAAAAGGCCGTCGTTTAACCGCAGAGAAGAAAATTCATTGATTGATCCTGGTGCCCTTTGTGATCTTTGCGGTCATATGATCGGCTTCTTTTTTTTCGCTTCCTCCGTTTGCTTCTGTAAAAATCTCGGTACGCTTCGCGAAGTTAAGCGTTGAGGACCAACGAAAATTCGTGTTACATGCCCGAGTCGTGAATCCGGCCAAACCATGCCCGCACCCAATGAACTATCCATAACCGCCAGGATTGTCGAATGGAACAAACGGAAAGGCTTCGGGTTTCTTCTGGTCGGCAAAGACAAGGTCTTTCTGCACTGGCGCGACTTTGCCGAGCGTCACAAGACACCCGCCGTGGGCGATGTCATCCGCTTCACGCCGGGACGGGATGGCAAGGGTCGGACCTGTGCCACGAATGCCGTGCATGTGAATGACGGCGGACGAATCACGTTGTGGGCGGTTCTGCTGCTGGCCGGCCTTTTGTTATTACCCGTCATGGCCCTTTATCGGCAGAATTTGGATTTTCGATGGATCGCCGCTTACGGTCTGGTCGTAAATGTATTCACCTGCTGGCTCTACGCTCGCGACAAGCGGCAGGCACGGCAAAAAGAATGGCGAATTTCCGAGAAGGCGCTGCATCTGGTTGAATTGTTGGGTGGCTGGCCGGGGGCTTATCTGGCGCAGCGGCGATTGCGCCATAAATGTTCCAAAGGCAGTTACCAGTTCGTGTTCTGGCTGATTGTTTTGGCCTATCAGTTCGCGGCTTACGATTCATTCCAGGACTGGAAATTCTCCCAGGCTGGCCTGAATTGGATTGAACACAGATCGACATATCGATAAATCGCGGGCAGGTTTGCGATTTATTCCACCACAGAGACCGCGGAGATCTTATGGAATTTATTTTTGATCCCCATGCCCTTTGCGGTAAAAGGTTGCGCGTTGTTCGGAAATCAAAATGAACCGCTTTCCATTTCCCGATCTTCAGGCAATAATCGCGCCCATCAACCCCTTCGCGTCATGCGTGTCGGACCACGGGCAACAATGAAAACGACGTTCGGCCTGTTTTCGGGCGTGGTGGTGTTGGCCTCCACCCTCCACGGCACCGAGTTTCAGGTGACCACCAACGGCAGTGACTCCAACCCGGGTACCCGAGCATCACCGTTTCGCACCATCCAACATGCCGCGGACCTCGCGCAACCGGGCGATGTCATTACCGTTCACCAAGGTGTCTATCGCGAGCGTATCGACCCGCCGCGTGGCGGCAGTTCCGACCGGCAACGCATCGTCTATCAGGCTGCCCCCGGTGAGACGGTCGATATCAAAGGTTCGGAAGCGGTCACGAACTGGGTGAAAGTCGGGGAGGATACCTGGAAAACCACAATCTCAAATTCCTTTTTCGGCAGTTTCAATCCTTACCGGGACCTGATCCATGGCGACTGGTTTGAGCCCAAAGGCCGGCTGCATCACACCGGCGCCGTTTATCTGAACGGCGACTGGTTGCGGGAAGCCGCGAAGCTCGAGGAGGTGTTGAAACCGGCCGGGGCCGCGGCGCTCTGGTTTGGCCAGGTGGACGCGACGAACACGACGCTCTGGGCACAATTCAAGGGGGTGAATCCGAATGAACAGTCGGTGGAGATCAACGTGCGGCAGACGGTGTTTTATCCGGAAAAGACGGGCATCAACTATCTGACCGTGCGCGGGTTCATCCTGGAACAGGCCGCCACGCCGTGGGCGCCGCCGACGGCCGAGCAGATCGGTTTGATCGGCACGCACTGGAGCCGGGGCTGGATCATCGAAAGCAATGTGATTCGTTACTCCCGCTGCTCCGGCGTCGCGCTGGGCAAATACGGCGACGAATGGGACAACCGGGCCGGATCGGCCGAGGGCTATGTCGGCGCCATCCAGCGCGCATTGACCAACGGTTGGAACCGGGAAATGATTGGACACCACATCATCCGCAACAATGAGATCTCGCATTGCGAACAGACCGGCATTGTCGGCAGCCTGGGATGCGCGTTCAGCCTCGTGACCGGCAACGATATCCACGACATCCACGTGCAGCGGTTATTCTCGGGCGCCGAGATGGCGGGCATCAAATTTCATGGCGCCATCGACGTCGAGATCCGCGGGAATCACATTTACCGGACAGTCCGCGGAATCTGGCTGGACTGGATGGCGCAGGGGACGCAGGTGACCGGGAATTTGTTTCATGACAACCGGGACCAGGATTTGTTTTGCGAGGTGGACCACGGCCCGTTTATGGTCGCCAACAATATTTTCCTGTCGCACCAAGCGTTGCTGGTCAACTCGCAGGGCGGCGCTTACGCGCACAACCTGTTTGCGGGGAGCATCCAGGTGCAACGCTACGACGGGCGCCAGACACCGTTCCTCCGGGCGCATGCCACCGCCCTGGCCGGACTGCACGACAACCCGGACGGCGATGTCCGGTACTACAACAACCTGTTCCTGGGCCGGGGCGGTTTGAACAGCTACGACCAGCCAACCCTGCCGGTGTGGATGGCCGGCAATGTGTTTCTGAAAGGGGCCACGCCCTGCACGCAGGAGCGGGCGCCGCTCGTCAAACCGGATTTTGACCCCGCGCTCAAGCTGACCCGCGAGCCGGACGGTTTTTATCTGGAGATCACCCTCGATAAATCCTGGGCCCGGGAACAGAAACGCCGGATGGTGACGACCAAACTGCTGGGCCGGGCGGCCATTCCGGATTTGCCGTTTGAGAATCCCGACGGCTCACCGATCCGGATCCATACCGATTACTTCGGCAAACCGCGCAACCCCGGCAACCCTTTCCCCGGCCCGTTTGAAATTTCCGAGGGCGGCCACCTGCGCTTCAAAGTCTGGTAAGCAAGAAAGCTGAAGTCCGAAGGCTGTTGGCTGAAACCGCAAAGGCCGTCATTTAACCGCAGAGCAGAGAGCACAGATTTGAGCGCCGCAAAAAAGCACAAAAGTCCCAGCGCGGCGGAGCCGCAACCAAAATAGTGGCACGGGCGGGACACCCGTGCCACTACGCCACGCGAAAAATTCGCGCAGGAAAACAAAGCTTTTGCAGATAGCCTCACAGAACTATGTCTTCCAAATCGTAAACCTGCTCGTGATCCATCGGAGTCCATCGGAGTCGTGAATCGCAAATCATAATTCGTAAATGGCATGGTTCTCTGTGGCTTCCAAATTCGCAAATCGCAAATTGTAAATTGAACGACCTTCAGCCTTTGTTGCCACCGGACTCTTCAACGACCGGACAGGCCGTAACGCGCGCAAAATTGCCGGCCGCGGCCCGACAACAACCAGACCGACAACACCAGAAGCAGAAAATTTTCCAATAGCTTTCGGCAAATAAATTCCTCGCCGGTGCCGCAGCCGCAATCAAACTTCACGGCGCAGAAGGGGATGTTCTGGGCCGCGTGCAGCAGCAGGGCGCGATGCCACACCAGCAGGGTGAACGGCACCAGCATGGCCGCCAGGGCCAGGGCCGTCCCGCGCACCGCCACGCCGGTCAGCAACAACAACCCGCAAAACATTTCGAACCACGGCAACGACGCGGCGATGAAGTTCAAAAGCAGTGCATTTTGGATCAGGTCGTACTGGTGCACGAGTTTCAAAAAATCGACGGGGTGCAACGCCTTGGCCAGACCCAGGAACAAAAAGGCCGCGCCCAGCGACCATCGGGCCAGGACCGTGAAAAGGTTTATGACAGCAACCCTGCGGATGGGATAATCACTGGTCATCGAATGGTGATGCTCAAGTTGCCGCTGTTGCGCGCGCCGACTTCAACCGGTTGATGGTTGGTGGTCCATTCGGTGATGCCGCCGCCATAGATGACCATTTTCCGGCTGGCAATCCCTACGTCTCGCAGCAGGAGCGCCGCCGTTTTGCTGTCGTCGCAATCGCCGCCATTACAGTAAACCACGATTTGTTCCGCCGCCTGGCAGACCGGCAGCACGGCGGGGAAATATTTTTCCGGATGATAAGGGTCGAATTCGTAAGCCCCGGGAATGTGGCCGCCGAGGTAATGTTCTTCGTCGCGGGCGTCAATGAACACAATGGCGCCCGCCTTCAAATGTGAGTTGTGAAAAAGTTGCACCGCCCGGAGCCTGTCCACCACCGGCAATTCTTGCGGGTGCTTTGGTACCGCCGGCGGTGGTGGCGAAGAAGGCGCCGCCGCATTGGTCGTGGGAACGGCTGGGTTGGCGACAGCACTTGCCCGCATCGCCTCAGGCGTCCCCGTCGGAAAATAATTCCGGGCCAGCGACAGACCCCGCGGCGAGACCTGGTTGGCGGCAAACCCAAAGGCCACTCCAACCGCCGCGACGAGCACGGCTTCCCGCAAAATCTTTCCGGCCGTGCTCCGGCGGTCCGTCACCTTAATCTGGATCGGTTGGTCTTTCACACAGAACCGGCCACTCGCGCTCATCCGGTTGCCGTACAAGAAGTCATTTTTTCGCGGCCGGCGCAAGCGAATGCTCGATTCGGCACCGTCCTGAATCAGCCCGGAGTTCCGTCTTCAGGCGGCCCGGAACCGCGTAAACGCGGAACTCCAAGCTCCAAATCAGGACACGACCGTCGATTCGGCCAGCAGGCCACCGAGGGCATGATTAATTGAATTGATGTAATCTAGATGAATAATAATCTTTTATTGTTTGCTACAAATCAATTTCCGTGTAGTAAAGGGCAAACGAAGGGTGGCGCGGTTTGCGTAATTCTTTAGATTGTCACTGCAATGAAGCTGTGGGGAAGAACGGCAGCGGGTCGGCAAATTAAAGTCCCGACGGAGATCGGGTGGCCGGCCGAGGCTGAGGTTTAGTTTGACAAACCCGCGCACGGCTTCTTTAGTACAGAGACTATGAAAATGAAAATTAGCCCTCTCGGAAAAACGATGGTGATGGCCTGCCTGTTCGCAGGCGCGTTGTGCTGGTCGGCTGCGGCCGGTGATGTCACTGCGACCTGGAACATGAATTGCGCGGCCTGCCACGGCAAGGATGGCAAAGGTCAAACCATGATGGGACGCAAGCTGACGATCAAGGACTTGACCGACGCCAAAGTTCAGGCGTCTTTCACCGACGACCAGGCCACCAAGGCCATCAAGGAAGGCGTCGTTGAAAACGGCCAGACCAAAATGAAGGCCTTCGGCGAGAAGCTCAGTGACGACGACATCAAAGCTTTGGTGGCGCACGTCCGCTCTTTCAAACCGGCGTCCTAGAGCGCCGTTTCATCTCCGTTCAACAGACGAAGGGAGCAGGCCAGGATGCCAAAGCCAGGCAGGCGCGTGCCGGTCTGACTGGGAAGTGTCGTCACGCCTCGGATAGATAGCTAGGGAAGAAAAAGAAAATTCAACCTCACGCCGACAAAAGGGCTTGTTCAAGAACTGGCTCAGCCTGATCGGGGTCTTGATCATGGCGGGCAGCGGCTTTTCCTGCCGGTTCCTGTTTGCCACCGGATTGTTTCTTCCCTGCAGCAATCTCGATATCTCCCAGCATCCAATATAATAATTCCTGCCGGAAATCATTTTGGTGGCACGCCAACGCGAGCAATTGCGCCGGTGTTTTAATCGCCTTTTCTTTAATAATTATTTTAACTGTTTCATTGAAATAATATAATAACTTTTTATTGTTCTGCATTACTCAATTTTAGTATAGTAAAGAACAAGGGAAGGTGAGCATTTCTTTGGGTTTTCCGGGACTGTTGTTTTACAAGTGAAAACCGCGCCCGATTCAGGGATGGTCGCGAGACGGCTCAAACGTTCTGCCATGGACACGAACGCGCCTGAGATCGCCGGTTTTCAAGCAAACCGAGACCGTGCAAAAATCTGGTTGGAACTATTCTTATTATGAAAACCTCAATAAAAATGATCGTTGTCGCGTCCGTGTTGGCGGGTGCGGTTGGCTGGACGGCCGCGGCGGGTGACGTTCAGCAAAACTGGGACAAAAATTGCGCCATGTGCCATGGCAAGGATGGCAAAGGACAAACCACGATCGGCCGCAAGCTGCAGATCAAGGACTTTACCGACCCCAAAGCTCAGGCTTCCTTCACCGACGACCAGGCCGTCAAGGTCATCAAGGAAGGCATTACCCAGGACGGCCAGCTCAAGATGAAGGCTTTCGGTGACAAACTGAGCGACGACGAAATCAAGGCTCTGATTGCTCACGTGCGCAGTATCAAACCGTAACGCGGTTCCAGAACTTCCCGAATCATGCGCCGCTTCAGCTTACCACCGCAGATTCTTCGGCTGGTGTTGCTGACGCTGGTCATCGTGGGAACCTACCTGGTTGCGCGCATGCTGCTCGTACCGCAGTCGTTTGGCACCTACGGGTGGTATCGCGGGGCGGCGCTGGAGGAAATCGCCTCGCGTACACCGGTCTTTGCCGGAAAAAAGGCGTGCGCTGAATGTCACGCCGACATCCAGCACAAGCTGGACAACTCCGAACACAAGACCCTTTCCTGCGAAGCCTGTCATGGCGCGAATCGCGAGCACGCGCTCAATCACGACGTGGTTCCGGCGAAGGTGCCGGGGAGTCTCTGTTTGCGCTGTCACGAGGCCAATCCGTCGCGGCCCGCCTGGTTCAAGCAAATCGTCGTGAAAAATCACTACGGCGACAAGTGCACGGATTGCCACCTGCCGCATCAACCCAGCCAAAGCCCATGAAAACCCAATTCAACCGGCGCGGCGCGCTGGCACGGCTGGGCGCCGTCCTTGCGGGCGTGCTGGCGCTCCCTGTGGCGCGCACCGCCAAGGCGGCGGTGCAAAATTTCTTCGCCTCTTCCGGCGCGCCCAGGGGATACGACCCGACCGGGCACAAATGGCTGATCTGCCTTGACGCCACCAAATGCATCGGTTGCGGTTTGTGCGCCGAGGCGTGCAAAAAGGAAAACGACGTTCCCCAGGGACCCTATTACCGCACCTGGGTCGAGCGCTACATCATCACCAAGCCGAAACCCGGCTCGGCGGAAACCCACGGCGAAACGCTGGTGGATTCACCCGCGGGCGGGATGCACGGCTTTCCAGAGTGTCCGGTGCCGGCTGACCAGATCGAGCAATCGTTCTTTGTGCCCAAGCTGTGCAACCTGTGCGAACATCCGCCCTGCGTCCAGGTTTGCCCGGTCGGCGCAACGTTCAAGGCGCCGGATGGCACGGTCCTGGTTGACAAAAATTACTGCATCGGTTGCGCGTTTTGTGTTCAAGCCTGTCCGTATGGCGCGCGGTTCTTAAGCCCGGTCACCCACACGGCCGAAAAATGCACGCTGTGTTACCATCGCACCACCCGTGGCTTGAAGCCGGCCTGTGTGGAAATTTGTCCGGCGGAGGCGCGCATTTTCGGCGACCTGAAAAATCTTCAGCCGGACGATCCGCTTCGGAAATTTTATGAAAGCAACCGCACACAAGTGCTCAAGCCGCATTTGGGAACCGGTCCGCGTGTCCTTTACGCCGGGCTGGATGAGGAGGTAAGATGACCACCGAATTGACGAATGCGGTGGCGGAAGCGATCCCCACCTTTCAAGGTTATGTGTATCCCAATGAAGCCACACTTCACCCGGTCTGGAGCACGCTGATTGTCATTTATCCCTACATCACCGGACTGGTCGCGGGCGCCTTCATCATGGCCTCGCTGGTGCGCGTGTTCAATGTCAAGGCGCTGGCGCCGGTGTATCGGCTTTCGATGTTGACCGCCTTTGCCTTTCTGCTTTGTGCGCCATTGCCACTTTTGTTCCACCTGGGGCATCCCGAGCGCAACTACGAAATCATGATGACCCCGCACCTGACTTCGCCCATGGCGGTTTTCGGCTTTGTTTATGCCTGGTATTTGATGGCGGTGCTGCTGCTGGAACTGTGGTTTGATTTCCGGCAGGACCTGGTGAAATGGTCGGAAGTCACCCCTGGCTTTCGGGGCGTCCTCTATCGGGCGCTGACCCTGGGCGTGAGGGATGTGTCGGCGCAAAGTGTGCGGCTGGACACGAAGATGGAGTGGATCCTTTCGATTGTCGGAATTCCATCAGCCTTTTTGTTGCACGGCTATGTCGGTTTCATTTTCGGCTCCATCAAGGCCAATCCCTGGTGGGGCAATGTGCTGATGCCCATCATGTTTATTCTGTCCGCCATCGTGTCGGGGATCGCGCTTTGTGTGTTTAACTACATCGTGCTGACTTGGATTCGCCGCAAGACCGTGGACATGCGCTGCCTGGACACGATGGCGATGTTTCTCTTCTACGCACTGGTGGTGGATGCCGTCGTTGAAACCTTGGACGTGCTCCATCGCGGTTTCGCGGCGGAGGAAGGGTTCGCGGTATTGCAGACCATGATTCGCGAGAAGCTCTTTTACACGCTGAATATCGGGCAGGTTGGCATCGGCACGTTGATGCCGCTGTTGCTGCTGGGATCGCTCCAGATCCTGCGCCGGCGCGTGCCGGAGGCGGCCCGAAGGGCCATGATTTTCTGCAGCGGCGCGACGATCCTGTTCGGCGTGCTGATGATGCGTTGGAACGTCGTCATGGGTGGCCAGTTTTTCTCCAAGAGCCTGCGTGGCGTGATGAGTTACAAAATGGAAGTTGCCGGACAGGAAGGCTGGCTTATCAGCGCCATCATTATGTGCCTGCCGTTCGTCATTCTGACGGTGCTGGTGAAATTGTTCCTGTCCGAACGTCTACCCTCCAGCGAGCCTGCTGCGCACGGTAGCAGCGCAGTGTAACCGCCGGACGCGGCGTTGCCCGCCCGCAGAAGGTAAGGGAATCCCCCCCAGCGTTAGGGTTTGCCAAAAATGTTGTTCTTTTGGCAAGAAAAGCCGTGCCAGTTCCAATGAAACCGATGAGATTCCTGACGTGAAGGTTGGGGATATCCATTCCTTCGCCCGCTCACAAAAATGATGCTGACAAGGGCCGGCATGGAAATATCCGGCAGTGATAGAGAAAGTGTGAATGCGGGAAAACTGCAGCATGAAAGACGCAACACGACTTTGATTACGTATTGAATATGAAGAAAGAAAATCAAGAACCGCAAGTTCCGCATCGGTCTCTTTTGCGCAACTGGCTAAGCCTGACCGGATTGGTCACGGTCATCGGCGCGCTCTTCTCGTTTCTTCAGTTGTTCATCCTCGATACGGTGGCGCACTTCTCGAACCCCTACATCAGCATATTGACGTGGATGGTGGTGCCCGCCTTTCTGGTCTTTGGGTTGTTTCTAACGGTGGTTGGGGAGTTGCGCGAGCGGCGCCGGCGGAAGGGAGGCGCCTCCCTGATTTCCATGGTCCAAGTGGATCTCTCCCGTCCGCGCGACCGGCGGAACATGGCGATCTTCCTTGCCGGGGCCGTGTTTTTCCTCCTGCTCTCGGCAGTGGGCAGCTACAACTCCTACCAATTCACCGAATCGGTGCAATTTTGCGGAGAAACCTGCCATACGGTGATGAAACCGGAATTAACCGCCCACGCACTGGGACCGCACGCCCGGGTGGCCTGCGCGGAATGTCATATCGGACCGGGCGCAAGCTGGTTTGTCCGTTCCAAACTTTCCGGCTCCTATCAGATTTACGCGACCGCCTTCGACAAATATCCGCGTCCCATTCCCACGCCGATTAAAAATCTGCGTCCCGCCCGCGAAACGTGCGAGCAATGCCATTGGCCAAGGCAATTCATCGGAAACCTGGACCAAACCTTTCATTACTTCATGAGCGATGTCTCGAATACACCTTATTCGATTCGCATGGTGCTCAAAGTGGGAGGGAGCGATCCCTTGTCCGGCCCGGTGGGCGGCATTCACTGGCACACCTCGATCAGCAACCGGGTGGATTATGTCGCGACCGATCCGGCGCGACAGATCATCCCCTGGGTGCGGATGACGGATGCGGAGGGCGTGGTGACCGTCTATCACACGCCCAGCTTCACCAACAACGTCAGCCAGGACCAGATTCGTACCATGGATTGTATCGACTGCCACAATCGTCCTTCGCACCGGTTTATGCCTCCCGACGAGGCGATTGACCTTGCCCTTTCCCTCGGCCAGATAGACCAGACGCTGCCCTGGATTAAAACCAACGTCGTTTACGCCCTGACCCGCCCATACCATACCGACGTGGAAGCCCGGGAAGGCATCGCCACTTTGCTGGCCGACCGTTATCCCGATGACCCGCGGATCCACCAGGTGATTCCCGTCGTGCAACGGATTTATGAGAATAATTTCTTCCCCGAAATGCAGTCCAATTGGAGGGCTTATCCGGACAATATCGGACACCTGATCTGGTCCGGCTGTTTCCGCTGCCATGACGGCAATCACAAATCCCCCACCGGTGCGGTCATTACGGATAATTGCAGCGCCTGCCACGTCATCCTGGCGCAGGGCAGCGGGCCGGAGCTGCAGCAATTAACGCCCGAGGGCCAGCCATTCAAACATCCGGGCGGCGATTCCGACAACACCTGCAATGAATGTCACGATGGAACGTTGTAGCCGCGGGCCCGTTCGCCCGGGGACGGTGGCGGCCGGGCAAATCTGCCGGTGGAGTTGCTTCCGGGACATGAACACCCCGGGGCGGTTTCACCCGCTGATCATCGGTCACAAAATTTCCGCCGGCCGCTGCCATGGTCACAACGGCGAACCACACGACCACCGATGGCAAAGGGGCTGTTCCCGTCACCGGCAACCTGGGTCACATCATTCCGGCGCAAAATAGCGGCCAAACATCCGCTTGCCGTTTATGCTTACAATAAGTAGGCTTTTAGAATGAAATCTGTGCCTTCACCTGCCAAACGCCCGGCCGTCCTGAACTGGGCGGGACTGATGCTGCTGGCCCTCGTGCTCGCCGGTTGCGGCCGCGATAATGTCAAAGTCTATCGCCTCTCCAACGACGATTCTTCCCCGGCTGCTCCGCCGCCCAACGCCACCGCCACGACCGCTCCTGACCAAAGCGGAAACAATTCGGCACAGCCGCAGTTGCAGTGGACGCTGCCGGCGGGCTGGACCGAAGTCGCGCCCGGCGAAATGAGCATCGCCTCATTCAAAGTGACCGGCCAAACCGGGGTGGAAGCCGACGTGACCGTCGTGCCGCTGCCCGGCATGGCCGGCGGCGACACCGCCAATGTGAATCGCTGGCGCGGACAGGTGGGTTTGCCGGAGGCGACGGCGGATGAATTGCAGAAAATGGGCGAAGCGGTCCAGGTCGGTGACCAGCCGGCCACGTTGTACGACATCGCCGGCAGCGACAATGCCAAACGCATTCTGGGCGTGATGCAACAGCGCAACGGCATGACGTGGTTTTTCAAAATGACGGGCGCCGCCGCACTCGTGGAACAGCAGAAACCACAATTCACCGCCTTCCTCAAATCGCTGACATTTACGGCAGCGGCGCCACCGGCCGGATTGCCGCCCGGGCACCCGGCCATTGGCGGTGCGGACCAGAATGCGCCAATGATGTCGGCAGGCCCGGCGGGCGCCGGCAAACCGGTCTTGACTGTGCCGGCCGGCTGGCAGGAAGTGCCGGCGGCGCAATTTCTTCTGGCCGAGTATTCCATCGCCGGCACGAACGGCGCCAAGGCCGAGGTGAATGTGGCCGAGTTGAGCGGCAACGGCGGCGGGGTGCTGGCCAACGTGAACCGCTGGCGCGGTCAAATCGGCCTGGAACCGGTGGATGAAACCGGCCTGGCCAAACTGACAACGACCCTGGACGTGGCCGGCGGCCAGGCGACCTTCGTGGACATGTCGGGCAACGACATGTCCGGACAGTCCCTCCGTCTGGTCGCCGCCATGGTGCCCATGCGCGATCAAACGTGGTTCTATAAATTGATGGGCGACGATAAAGTGGTGGCCGGCCAAAAGGACGCCTTTACCAAATTCGTGCAGACCGCGAGGTATTCCAATGCTCCTTGAGCGCCTCATCAAATTCTTCACGTCGCTGCGGCTGACCGTCGTCCTTCTGGTGTTGTCCCTGGTGCTCGTCTTCGCCGGCACGCTCGGCGAGGTGCATCTGGGGCTTTATAAGGCACAGACGGAATTCTTCCGCAGTTTCTTCATCTACTGGCATCCGGCGAATGCGGCCTGGAAAATTCCGATTTTCCCCGGCGGTTATCTCCTCGGGGCGGCATTGCTGCTTAATCTCATCGCCGCGCACACCAGCCGGTTCAAACTGACCCGTGACAAAATCGGCCTCTGGATCATTCACGCCGGGCTGATCCTGCTGATTCTCGGCCAGCTCGCCACGGACATGTTCGCGGTGGAAAGCCAGATGCACCTGCGCGAGGGCCAGATGAAAAATTATTCCGAGTCCGACCGCCTGGATGAACTGGCCATCAGCGACATCACGGACCCGAAGCTTGAAACCGTCGTGGCCATTCCCGAATGGTTGCTGGCCAAAAAAGGCGATATTCGCAACAACCAACTGCCGTTCGTCGTGCGCGTGAAGGAATTTTACGCCAACTCATTGTTGTCCACCAACGCCGCGCCCGGCTTCGCGCGCGTAAACGCGAATTCCGGCCTCGGCACCGCTTTATGGTGGCAGCAGGTTCCGCGTGAAACCGCCATGGACCGCCGCGATGTGCCGTCAACCCTCGTGGAACTCGTGACGCCGCAGGATTCGCTCGGCACCTGGCTGGTGTCGGACTGGCTCGGGCATTCGCAGACGTTCACCGCCAACGGCCACACGTATCAGCTGCAACTGCGGCCGGAACGCTTTTACCTGCCGTTCAGCCTGCGCCTGCTGCAATTTCACCACGACGTCTATGAAGGCACTGACATTCCGAAAAATTTCTCCAGCCAGTTGTTGCTCAATCGCCCGGACACCGGCGAGCACCGCCAGGTGCTGATCTATATGAACAATCCGCTGCGTTACGACGGCCGGACGTTTTATCAGGCGAGCTTTGACACGGACAATCAAGGCACCATTCTGCAGGTCGTGAAAAATCCCGGCTGGCTCACGCCGTATCTGGCCTGTATTTTGATCGCGACCGGCATGGTGGTGCAATTCCTGTCACACTTGGTTCCCTTTTTGAGAAGGAGGAAGCAATGAATTTACGATTTACGATTTACGATTTACGATTGGGCAAAGCCGTTCCGCCCCTGACCTCACCCTCGTTCTCGTCCCCCTCCTCGCGCTCGATGCTATGAGAAGAATCATTCCCTGGATTTTGCCCGCGATCTTCGCCGCGTGGGTCCTGTCCACGCTGCATCATTCGCCCGAAACCGGCTTTCACACGCGGGACTTCGGCCGGCTGCCGGTGTTGCTGAACGGGCGCGTCCAGCCGCTGGATTCCGTGGCGCGCAACACGCTGCTGCAAATCCGCGAGCGGCAAAGCGTCGGCGACCTGAGCGCCACGGCCTGGCTGATGGAAACCATGATGAAGCCCGACGCGGCGGACAAGCAGGACGTTTTCCGCATTGATAACTTCGAGCTGCTCAACATGCTCCAGTTGCCGGAGGCGCAAAAATATTATTCCTTCAGCCAGATCCAGCCGCACCTCGACGACCTGACCCGCGAAGCCCAGCGCGCCAACAACGTCGAAGACGCCAATCGCACCGCCTTCCAACGCCAGTTGCTCAAGCTCGACAACGCGCTGGAGATTTACCAGCGGTTGAAGCTGAGCCTCTGCCCGCCGGGCACGACGGATTTCGCCGGGCAACTGGCGGCGTACCAACAAGCCATCCCCGCCGGCGTGGCGGCCGCCCAGGCGCAGGAAGCGAAAAAAATCTATGACCAGGCGGCGTTGAACCGGTTGCTTGATTTTCTTTCCAGTTACAACGATTTGTCAAAATATGCGTACCCGCTCATGGTGCCGCCGGCCACGGGCGCCAAATCGCGCGCCGACTGGCAGAACATCGGCCAGAACCTGATGAGCGTGGTTCATGGCAACGACCTCAGTCCGGCGGTGACGGATTACGCGGCGATGGTCACCGCCTACAACCAGAACCAGCCCGCTGCCTTCAACCAGGCGCTCGATGATTACCGCCACTGGCTCGGCGAATGGTTTGTGCCGGAAAACCGCCAGGGCGTGCAGGAATTTTTCTTCAACGATTTCGAGCCTTTCTACAAGGCCATGGTTATTTACGTGACGGCCTTTCTGCTGGCCATCATCGCCCTGCTGACCTTTGCCCTGGCGCCCAAATTATCCGAGACCTTGCGGCGCTCGGCATTTTGGCTGGTGGTGCTCGGCGGCGTGATTCACACGTTCGGCCTCGTTTTTCGCATGTGGCTGGAGGGCCGGCCGCCGGTCACAAACCTGTATTCGTCGGCCATTTTCATCGGCTGGGGCTGCGTGATTCTGGGAATCATTTTGGAACGCGTTTTTGCCGTGGGCCTGGGCAGCGCGGTGGCGTCGTTCGCCGGCTTCGTCACGCTGGTCATCGCCCATAACCTCTCGATGGACGGCGACACGATGGAAATGCTGCGCGCGGTGCTGGACACGAATTTCTGGCTGGCGACGCACGTGGTGGTCGTCACGCTCGGCTACGCCTCGACCTTCATGGCCGGCTTGCTTGGCGTCACGTACGTGCTGCTCGGCCTGTTCACACCGCTGCTGAAGTACAAATCGGGCAACCTGGAACTGGGCAAGGTGCTGGCCAAAATGGCATATGGCATCGTCTGTTTCGCCGCGCTGTTCAGTTTCACCGGCACGGTCCTCGGCGGCATCTGGGCCGACCAATCCTGGGGCCGGTTCTGGGGCTGGGACCCGAAGGAAAACGGCGCGTTGCTCATCGTGTTGTGGAATGCCGCCATTCTGCACGCGCGCTGGGGCGGCATGATTCGCGAACGCGGCCTGATGAACATGGTCATCTTCGGCAACATCGTGACGAGCTGGTCGTGGTTCGGCGTGAACATGCTCGGCATCGGCCTGCACAGCTACGGTTTCATGGCCGCCGCCTTCTGGTGGCTGCTCGCCTTCGTCCTGAGCCAGGTCGCGTTGATCCTGCTCGGAATGTTGCCAACCGGGATGTGGAAAAGCTTCCGGATTCCGTCAGGGCCGGCCAGCGCCTGAAGCAACCGCTGCGGGCGACAACCGCAAAAGACCTGGAGCGGCGTTCCGGCAGCGCCCGACCCTGTGAACCGGAGCTACGCAGCAGGACCGGCGTCGCGCCGGTCTCCATCTCAAAATTTGCCTGCTAGAGCTTTTTCAAAAAGCAGGTCGCCGCCGACGGTAGCCGGCGCAAAACGAACAATGGCGAATGATAGGGCGTGAACCGACGTTCGCGGTTGCGAGATTGATTAAATTGTTCCAGCCGCCAAAAAACAGACGTGACAACGTGGCAAATTTCGACATCGTGCGGGTAACTGTTATGAATCTCAAAATTCTTTCCGATTGGGTAGTGGTACAATCCAGATATTTCGGTGGGGCGAGCGTCCTCGCGAGCCGGACCCGGTGCGCCGATACTTTGCGAAGACGGCTCGTCGGTCGCCTCACCCCACCAAATTGTAACAGTACCTGCGATTCCACGCCCGGTTGTATGCGTCTCCAAAAACCGCTGCCAAACAGGCGTAGCGGCTTTTGGCAGAAAGCCGCGCTCTCCGGTTTCCTTTACAGTTGGCCGGCAAATGCTTTAAGAACCCTGCCCTTGACGCTGTGTTTGATAGCTTCGCTCACCGGTGGCACCATCTCCTGCACGAAGCAGCCCAACGTCCAATCCAGCGGTTCCGCCTCTGCCCCCACCCCGCCGCCCGCGCCCGCCCCAAAGTATCCCGTCTCGGACCTCGTGCAGTACCTCAAACCCTTGTGCGGCACCGCCGCTGACGGCGACCTCTATCCCGGCGTCTCGGCGCCTTTCGGGATGATTCAATGGAGCCCGGACACCGGCTCGGGCCGGCATTGCGGCGGTTACGCGTATGAAGATTCCAGCATCTGCGGGTTCAGTCTGGATCACCTCAGCGGCGCGGGCTGCAACTATGGCGGCAATTTCGCCTTCATGCCGGTCCTGAACACGCCGACCGATTCGCCCGGCGCCAGCCGCACGGCTTTCGCCGCCGCGTTTTCCCACGACCACGAGAAGGCCGCGCCCGGTTATTACGCCGTCACGCTGGGCAACGGCATCCAGGTGGAATTGACGGCGACTGAGCGCAGCGGTTTTGGCCGGTTCACCTACCCGGCCGGTCAGGCGGCCACGATGGTGATTAACGCCGCCAGCGCGGTGAATGGCGTCAGGGCCTCGGCCATTCAAATCCAGCCCGGCCAAAATGAAATCACCGGCTGGGCGGTCGGCGGCCATTTCTGCGGCGGCCCGGATGAAGGCCGGACCTATTTCTGCGCCATCTTCAGCCAGCCCTTCGCGGCCTACGGCACTTGGGGCGATGCCACCTTGAACAACGGCGGTACGAACAGTGGAGGCCGGGCCGCCGGCGCGTTCGTGAGTTTCAAGCCATCAGCCGATCGGACGGTCCTGGTCAAGGTGGCGATTTCCTATGTCAGCGCCGACAATGCCCGCGCCAACCTCGAGGCGGAAAACCCGTTGTCCGCGTTTAGCTCGAAGGATTTCGATCAGGCCGTGACCGCCGCCGGTCAGATTTGGAATCTGCGCCTGAACCGGATCCAGGTCAGTGGCGGCAGCCAGGCGCAAATGGAGACCTTTTATTCCATGCTCTACCGCGTTTTCCTCGGTCCCACCATTTGTTCGGACGCCAACGGCGACTACATGGGCTACGACGGCCAGGTGCATCAGACGGCCGATCACCGTGTGCAATACGCCAATTTCTCCGGTTGGGACATTTACCGCAGCGAAAGCCAGTTGCTGGCGATGCTCGACCCGCATCGCGCCGGTGACATGGCCCAATCCCTGTTGCTGGATTACCAGCAAGGCGGTGCTTTCCCCCGCTGGGGCGTGCCCAACGAGGACAGCGGCGTCATGATGGGCGACCCCGCGGCACCGATCATCGCCGACTTTTATGCCTTCGGCGCGACGAACTTCGATGCCCGCGCAGCCCTGGCCGGCCTCGTCCGCGCGGCCACCGACCCTTCCGTCCGCGCCCCGCGCACCGGCACCTTCGAACGCGATGCGCTGGCGGATTATCTCAAGCTGGGTTACGTGCCGGAACATCAACGCGGCGGTTACGGCAACGTTTCCATGACGTTGGAGTACGTCTCCGCCGATTTCGCGTTGTCGCAATTCGCCAAGGCGCTGGGCGATGACGCCAACAGCGCCCTGCTCCTGCGCCACGCGCAGAACTGGACCAATCACTTCAATCCGGCGACCGGCTACCTGGAGATGCGTCGGCGCGACGGTTCCTGGGCGCCCGGGTTCCGGCCCGACGTGGAAGGCTACGACGGCAATCAGGCTTACGTGGAAGGCACCGCCGCCCAATACCTCTGGATGGTCCCGTTCAACCTCAAGACACTGTTTGACCTGATGGGCGGCCCGCAAACCGCCGCCGCGCGCCTGGACCATTTCTTCACCGGCCTGAACACCGGCGTGAATTCCGTCTATGCCTACCTGGGCAACGAACCCTGCCTAGAAACGCCTTGGGAATACTGTTTTCTGGGGCAACCGTACAAAACGCAAAAGGTGGTGCGCCAGGCGTTGACCCAGCTCTTTTCCGCCGCCCCGCGCGGCTATCCCGGCAACGATGACCTCGGTGAAATGTCGTCGTGGTATGTCTTCGCCGCGCTCGGCATGTATCCCGAACTGCCCGGCTCCGACGTGCTGGTGCTGGACAGCCCGTTGTTTCCCAAGGCCGTGTTCCACCTGCCGGATGGTGACCTCACCATCATCGGCAACGGGGCGGCCCCCGACGCGCCCTACGTCCAAAGCCTGACCGTGAATGGCCAGACCTGGAACAAGCCGTGGCTGAGGTACTCCGACCTCGCGAACGGCGGCAACCTCACTTACACGCTGGCCACCACACCGGACACCAACTGGGGTAGCAACCTCTCCGACGCCCCGCCGTCATATTCGGGCGAACCCGGCCTTTAGCCGGCGGGGATAGAGAGATTCATCTTTGGCATGCACTGGAAGCATGACGGGAAGCTGTATTGCGATGAGTTGCCAGCCGACTCGAAAGAAGAGGCGGCAGAATATTTTATCGACCATAAGCGTGACGACGTTTCTTTGGTGCGCGTCGAGTTGGTTGGTCCGAATGAGGGCGGTGTTCGAGAGTTTGTTCTTTCGCCGAACTCGCCTTTTAGCCCATTGAGAGCACGCCGCCGATTGGATATTGATGAGGATGCCAGATGACCACGCTGCCGCGTATGTGGGTTGAGGAGTCAAGTCCCGGATGAACGGTTTCATGCTTTTTCGCAGGGCGGTGGCCGGGTATGCGAAAAATGTTCGAATCTGCGCATGTCGGGCGGGGAGTTCATTCAAGCCATTGGGTTGATTTCACCGGAGCGAAACAGGCGCCGGTGGCGGTTCAGCGTATGGCCCAAGCCGGAATTTTTGCGCACAACCTCGATTTTCCCCTGATTTTAAGCGGATTCCTTTGCGCTTGACGGTTCGGGGACAAAAAACTAAACTTTTAGTTCAAGAGCGGTAAAGTTTGCTGGTTCATCCAGCGTGCGAAAGTCGGACGACCTAAATCTCCGACTTTTTTGTTCCCCGGGTGGGAACGCCGTGTCGAGTGTATGAACGCTGATTTTCTAGCGGTATTGGAATTTTGGGAGCGCGAAAAGGGCATCAACCGTGATGTCCTGGTCGGCGCTGTCCAGGATGCCTTGTTGCAGGCCGCCAAAAAGGCGGTCGGCCCGGCGCGCGAACTGCGCGTCGAGATCGACCAGAAGAACGGCGACATCAAGGCCTTTGCCAAACTCATCGTCTCCGACCGCGTCATCTCGCAGCATGACCAGATTTCGGTGTTCGACGCCCGGCGCATCAAGCCGGACGCGCAGATTGGCGATGAAATTGAAAAGGAAGTGACGCCGACCGGTTTCGGCCGCATCGCCTCGCAGTACGCCAAGCAGGCGCTCATGCAGAAAATCCGCCAGGCTGAAAAAGCGTTGATTTTCACTGAATTCAAGGACCGGGTTGGCGATATCATCGGTGGCACGGTGCGGCGGTTTGAGCGGTCGGACGTGATTTTGGACCTCGGCAAATACGAGGCATTATTGCCCAATCGCGAGCGCGTGCCCACTGAGGAATATCAGGTCGGCGAGCGCATTCGCGCCTACGTGAAGGCGGTCGAACAGGGCCCGCACGGGCCGGAAATCATTTTGTCCCGCGCCGACCCGCGGTTTGTCATCAAGCTGTTCCAGCTGGAAGTGTCCGAGATCAACGACGGCACGATTGAGATCAAAGGCATCGCGCGCGAGCCGGGTTTCCGCACCAAGATGGCGGTTTATTCGCGTGACAGCAAAGTGGACCCCGTGGGCGCCTGCGTCGGCATGCGCGGCCAGCGCGTAAAGAACATCGTTCGCGAGCTCAACAACGAGAAAGTGGACGTCATTCCCTGGTCGTCGGACGTGCGCACGTTCATCACGAATGCGCTGGCGCCGGCCAAGCTCAAGAGCTTTGAAATTGATGAAGCCGGGAAACGCGTAAAGATTCTGGTAAGCGAGGATCAGCTTTCCCTGGCCATCGGCAAGCGCGGGCAGAATGCGCGTTTGACGGCCAAGCTGACCGGTTGGGAAGTGGACATTGATGCAGAAGTTGTTGTCACAAAAGGTTTTGAGGAGAAGGTTGCCGAGGCGGTCGGACTGCTGGCGGCCATTCCGGGAATTTCGCGCGAGCAGGCGGATGCCCTGGTCCACGCCGGCATCACCCGGCTCGAAGATTTGTTGCAGGCGGATGAGGCCGATTTAAGCGGCATCCCCCAGGTCGGCGGGCATGCGGCGGAGATTTTGAAGGCCGCGCACGCCGAGGCGGAGCGTCGCACTTTAAAGGTCGGCGAGACGCCCGTGAACCCCGACACCGGTGTCGGAGTGAACAGTTAAGATTTATGACGCGGACCGAAACAGCATTTGATTGCGTGCTTTGAGCCATGAGGGCGATTCGCACATTTCGGTTGGCGCTGCTGAAAATTTATGCCCGTTCGGATTTACGACATCTCGAAAAAGCTCGGTCTGGAGAACAAGGTGATTCTCGCCAAGGCCAAATCGCTGGGCATTGCCGCCGCGAAGGTCCCGTCCAGCTCGCTTGACAAAATCAGCGCCGAGTTCCTGGAAGAGGAACTGTTCAAGGAACATCCCGAAGTTGCCGCCAAATTCGCCGCGCCACCGGTGGTCGAGAAACCCAAGCCCGCGCCGGTCGAGGAGAAGATCGTCGTCATCAAGGCGCCACCGCCGGAGCCAAAACCGGAAGTCAAAGCCGAACCCGAGAAAGCCGCGGCGGCGCCGCCCGTGGTGGAAGCGCCACCCCCCCCTCCGCCTCCGCCACCCAAGCCGCCGGGACCGAAACTTGGCGAAAAAGTCGGATTCATTCAACTGCCACAACGGCCGGCCCCCCGGGTGCCCGGTCACGGCAGACCGATGTCCAAACCGGCCAGCACGGGAACAACTCACTTTACCCGATCGGGCAGACCCGGGGGCGCACCCACGGCACCAAGACCCGCCCCCAGAGCACCCGGCCCGCCCGTCGCGCCGGCGCCCAAATTTGTCGCGCCGGAGACCGGCGAGGTCATCGTCATCAAGCCGCCGATTGTCGTGCGCGAACTGGCCGCCCAGCTCAAGCAAAAGCCATTCAAAATCATCGCCGACCTGATGGGGCTGGGCGTTTTCGCCACCGTCAACCAGGCGATTGACGAAAAAATCGCCCAGCAGCTTTGTGCCAAATACGGGTTCCGTTTTGAGGTGGAAAAGCGTGAGCGGGGCGGCGGGGCGGTCCACGCGCCGGTTAAAAAAGTTGAACTCGATGTCGAGGACAAGCCGGAAGAGCTCAAGCCGCGCGCGCCGGTCGTGACCATCATGGGCCACGTTGACCACGGCAAAACCACGTTGCTGGACGTCATCCGCAAGGCCAACGTCGCGGCCGGCGAGGCCGGCGGCATCACCCAGCACATCGGCGCTTACACGATTTCCGTGCCGCATCCGGAGCGCAAAAGCGAGCTGGCGCAAATCACGTTCCTCGACACGCCCGGCCATGCGGCGTTCAGTTCCATGCGCGCCCGCGGCGCCAACGTCACCGACCTCGTCGTGCTGGTGGTGGCCGCCAACGACGGCGTCATGCCGCAAACCATTGAAGCCCTCAACCACGCGAAGGCGGCCAAGGTTCCCATTCTGGTCGCGGTCAACAAAGTTGACCATCCGAACGCGAATCCGCTGAAAGTCCGCCAGCAGTTGCAGGACAAGGGGCTGGTGCCGGACGATTGGGGTGGCGACACAATCTTTGTGGATGTTTCCGCGCTGACAAAACAGGGCATCGACAAACTGCTGGAAATGATTTTGCTCCAGGCCGAATTGCTCGAGTTGAAGGCGAACCCCAACCGCCGCGCCAAGGGAAATATCATTGAATCCGGCGTGGAACCGGGCGGCCCGACCGCGACAGTCCTCGTGCGGAAAGGCACGCTGCGGGTCGGCGACATTATTTTGTGCGGTGAATTTTACGGCCGCGTGCGCGCGCTGATCAGCGAAGAAGGCAGCCGCCTCAAGGAAGCCGGCCCATCGGTGGCGGTGAAAGTTCTGGGCTTGAACGGCGTGCCGGATGCGGGGCTGGAATTCAGCGTGGTCGAAGACGAAAAGGCGGCGCGTGAACTGGCCGAACAACGTTTTCTACAAGCCAGGGCCGAAGGCCAGGAGGACAAGAAAGTTACGCTCGAAAATCTTTTTGCCACGCTTGCCGCGGAACAAAGCAAGGTGCTCAAAGTCGTCGTCAAGGCCGACGCGCAGGGCTCGGTCGAGGCGATCGTCGAGGCGCTTAATAAAATCGAGGCGGAAAAAGTTTCACTCGAAGTCATTCACAGCGACGTCGGCACGATCACCGAAAACGACGTGGCCCTGGCCTCCGCGTCAAACGCCGTGATTCTCGGATTTCACACGCGCCTGGACAGCACCGCCGCTGAAAAAGCCAAGCACGAAAACGTGCAGATCAAATTGTACGCGATTATTTACGAATTGATCGACGAGGTTAAAGAAGCCATGGCCGGACTGCTGGAACCGGTGGTCAAGGAAAACGTCATCGGCGCGGCGGAAGTGCGGCAGATTTTTGAATTGTCCAAGGGCGCCCCGGTGGCCGGCTGCATGGTCGCCAGCGGACGCATCGTCAAGGGCAAGGTGCGGGTGCGCCGGCGCAAGGACATCATCTTCGAAGGCATCGCGCAATCGCTGCGGCGGTTCCAGGATGAAGTCAACGAGGTCCGCGCCGGCATGGAGTGCGGCATCCGCCTCGAAGGCTACAGTGATTTTCAAATTGGTGATGTGATCGAGAGTTATTCCGTCGAGAAAGTGGCGGCAAAGCTATGACATCTTGAAACGTTGAAAAGGGGTTAAGATTACGATCCCGAGCCGGATGAAGAGTACAAATCGGGTCGTCATCCTAATCGCAATCCCGGTGCTTAATCGAAAATGCCCAGCCTTCGACTCCAACGTGTGCGCGAATTGTTGAAGCGTGAAATCGGCGAAGCCATCCGCCGTGAATTTCACGTGAGCGAATGCGGTTTGATTTCCGTCAATGACGTGGATGTGGCCGGCGACCTCAAGTCCGCCACCGTGTTCATCAGCATCCTCGGCAATCCGGACCAGCAGAAGCGCGGTTTTCAGATGCTCAACGACCATCGCGTCCGCCTGCAAGGCCTGATGGGACGCGCCGTGGTGCTGAAATACACGCCGAAGCTGAAATTTGCCTTCGACGATTCCATCGTGCGCGGCAACCGCGTGCTGCAAATCATTGAGGAGCTGGAAAAATCCAGGCCCGATGAAGACAACGAATAAATGTGAAAAGTTATCCCAGAATCATTGACCGCATTCTCGAGGCGGTGCGCGAAAGCAAAACTTTTTGTGTGGTCGGGCATATCCGGCCGGACGGCGATTGTGTGGGGTCACAACTCGGCCTGGCCCTGGCCTTGCAGAATGAAGGCAAAAGGGTGTTTTGCTGGAATGAGGATTCCGTCCCGCAGAAATACAAATTTCTCAACGACAAGGCGCTGTTTCAAAAGCCCAAACGCAGTTTGAAGTTCGACTGCGTCATTGCCACGGATTGCGCGAGCTTTGAACGTTTGGGCGCGGCCGGCAAGTGCGTCCAGCACCGGAAAATCCTCATTAATATTGACCATCACGAAAGTAATACGCGTTACGGCGACATCAACTGGGTTTCGGCGCGCGAAGCGTCATGCGGCGAGTTGATTTTTCGGCTGCTCAAAGTGGCGCGCTGGCCCATCTCCCGGCCGATTGCCGACTGTCTCTTCACCGCCGTTTCCACCGACACCGGTTCATTTCAATATGCCACGACGCGGCCCGGCACGCTTCACGTGGGCGCCGAACTGGTCACCCGCGGCGCGAATCTCGCCCGGATTTGCGACGAGGTTTACCAGTCCTATCCGCTGTCCCGCGCGCGGCTGCTCAAACACATCTACAGCCGGTTCCGGCTGACGCACAACAATCGCATTGCCTGGTTCTGGCTTAAGAAAATCGACTTTGCGCGCACGGGCGCCGAGAGCGACGACACCGAAGGACTCATTGACCATATCCGCGAAATCGAGCCGGTCGTGGTGGCCTGCGTTTTTGAAGAAATTGAGCCGGAATTGACGCGCATCAGCCTGCGCTCCAAGAGTGACCGGATAAACGTGAGCGACATCGCCGAGCAATTCGGCGGGGGCGGCCACCCGGCGGCGGCGGGGGCGCGGATCCCCGGCAAACCGCTTTCGGTGCAACGCCGGGTGATTGCCGCGGTCAAACAGGCATTGAATTCGGTCAAGTGACTGCTCATGCAAGAATTCTCCCCGCTCGACGGCGCCATTCTCATTGACAAGCCCGCCGGTCCCACCTCGCACGACGTGGTGGACGCGATTCGCCGCCGGTTCGGCATCAAAAAAGTCGGCCATTGCGGCACGCTCGACCCGAATGCCACCGGCCTCCTCATCATTGTGCTCGGCCGCGGCACCAAGCTCTCCGAAAAGTTGATGGGGGACGACAAGGTCTATGAAGGCACCGTTAAATTCGGGGAGGCGACGGATAGCTATGATGCCGACGGTGAAATCACCGAAATCAAACCCGTTCCACCGTTGAAGCTTGACCAGTTGAACGCCGCCGCCGCCACTTTCGTCGGCGACCTGATGCAAACCCCGCCGATGGTTTCGGCGATAAAGAAGGAAGGGGTGCCGCTTTATAAACTGGCGCGCAAGGGGATTGAAGTTTTCCGCGAACCGCGATTGATTCACGTTTACCATTTCGCTTTTACCGATTACCACGAACCCCTGGGCCAGTTTAAAATCGCCTGCACCAAAGGCACTTATGTTCGCAGCCTGGCACACGAGCTGGGCCAGAAAATCGGTTGCGGCGCGCATCTGGCCGCGCTCCGCCGCACTGCGTCCGGCAGATTTGACGCGGCTGAATCAACGCCGCTGGCGGAGGTTTTGAAATTGACGCCGGTGGAATTGGAGAAAAAGGTGATACCGTTTTTGAAACTGGCGCAGCCATGAATGTCATTCACGCCGCAAATGAGCTGAAGCCGGCCGGCCGCAAAGTGTGCCTGGCCATTGGTTTCTTTGACGGTGTCCATTTGGGACACCAGCAAATCATCCGGCAAACCATTGCCGACGCGCACCAGCACGAGGCGCTAGCACTCGTACTCACCTTCGATCGGCACCCGAACGCCGTGGTGGCTCCCGGACAGGTGCCGGCGCTGATTTATTCGTTGCCGCAAAAATTGCGGGCGATTGAGTCGCTCGGTGTGGATACCCTGCTGTTGATTCATTTTGACGAAAAATTCAGCCGGCTGACCGGCGAAGAATTTATCGGCCGCCTCGCGCAGGAGGTTGGACAAATCCAAAGCCTTTGCGTGGGCGCCGATTTTGTCTTCGGCCGCGGTCGCAGCGGGAATGTGTCCTTGCTCAAAAAACTCGGCGGCGAGATGGGTTTCACCGTCCACGGGCTTGCCGCCGTTTCGTTGGATGGCCAGGTGGTGAGCAGCACGCGCATTCGCGAACTTATTCAGGGGGGCGACCTTGATGCCGCCAGCCAAATGCTCGGGCGCCCCTATGCGATCTCGGGCCGGATCATCAAAGGAAACCGTTTAGGCCAACAACTGGGTTTTCCGACGGCCAATCTTGACACGACCGGCCGGGTGCTGCCGCCGAACGGCGTTTACGCTGGAATCGCAAATATCGCAGGCAACACCCATCGCGCTGGCATCAACATCGGATTCCGTCCGACGGTTGCATCCGGCACGCAACATGCTTATACTGAGGCACATTTATTGAATTTTAAAGGCGATCTTTATGACCAGGAATTAGAGCTCGAAATCGGGGAAAAACTGCGAGACGAGAAGAAATTTTCATCCATAAAAGAATTACGTGAGCAAATTGCCCGCGACATCGCCGCGGTAGCCGCGAATGCCTGATGTTTTGTAACCAGTTTATTATTAGAATATTATAAATTAAGTTGACGTTGAAAATTTGGCCAATCTGGGCACTTTTGGATTATTCCATACCCGGATACGATTCTGCTTGAATTTCCAAGGAAAGGGGTTAGAGTGGCGGCGCGTCGGTCTTCTGGTGTTCGAGAGGTCTCCCGAAGTTCATTGGGCGAGAGAGAGTTGTGCAAAGACGACGCGAACTCGTGGGGTGGAAACTTTGTAAATTTTCCTGAACCAAAACGGGTTAATACAGGTCTGATAACTTATGCTGAATAGAAAACCAACGCCGCCAAACGGGGCGGGGCGCAATCGCCGCCGCGACGTCAGACGAGGTGCCGGAGTTAAATCGCCTCCGGAACGTCGTCGTTTCGTCATTTCCAGCAACGCGCGCCGGGAGGTTTCCCGCTCGCCGGAGGCCAATGGAAAGAACCGGACCCATACGGCCACCTCGATTGCGGAAGCGGAAAAACGTTTGCAGAACGGCGATGCCGCGGCTCCGGCTTCAACCCAGTCCACCGTGGATTTGACCGAGACGGTGAAGACATTGCTGCACCTCGCGCAGGAGCATGGCTACATCACCTACGACGACATCAATGATGTGTTACCGGACAATCTCAGCCCGGAAGATCTCGACGCGTTGCTCAGCAAATTGCGCAGTTTGGACGTGGAAATCGTCATGGACCAGGCGGAGGCCGAGCGCGCCAAGCAGCCCGAGCCCGCCCAGTCGCAGGAAGAGCAGGACGAGGATGCGCGCCTGGAAATCCTCGACGATCCGGTGCGGATGTACATGAACCAGATGGGCAAGGTGCCTTTGCTCACGCGGGAACAGGAAGTTGAAATCTGCAAGCGCATCGAGGAAGCCGAGATCGAAATGAAGCGCATTGTTTACAGCCTCGGTTTCACCGCCAAGGAACACATTGCCATCGCGGAAAAACTTTTGTCCGAACCGCCCAAGGAACGCTTCGATCGCGTGATTGTGGACAAGAAAATCGCCAACCGCGAGGGTCACCTGCGGGATTTGCGCCGGCTCATCAAAAAGGTCCGCACCCTCGATCAAAAGGTGGATGCGAAATATGTTGCCTGGCAAAAGGCCCTGCAGAAGGGCCGCAAGGAAAAGCTGCAACGCGAATTGACGAAAATGGCCGTCCGGTTGCAGGATACCTTCCAGAAATTCTTCTACAAACAGAAGGTCATCGAAGAGATGATTGTGGTGGCCGGCAACGTCCACGAAAAATTCCAGGCGAGCGTGCGGCATTTGCAGGATCTTGAAGGCTTGCGGACGACCACCGAACGCCGCACGGCGATGGAGGCCGAACGCGCCAAGATTCAGACGCTGGAACAATTCGTGCGGCTGCCGCGCGAGGAGTTCCTCAAGGCCTTCGGCGAATTGAAGGCCGCGGCGGACCGCGGCCTCAAGGCCAAAACCCACATGGCCGAGGCCAACCTGCGCCTCGTCGTTTCCGTCGCCAAAAAATACACGAACCGCGGCCAGTCCTTCCTCGATTTGATTCAGGAAGGCAATATCGGCCTGATGAAGGGCGTCGAGAAATTCGAATATCGCCGCGGCTACAAATTTTCCACTTATGCCATCTGGTGGATTCGTCAGGCCATCACGCGCAGCATCGCCGACCAGGCCCGCACCATTCGCATCCCGGTGCACATGATTGAAATCATGAACAAGCTCTGGCGGGCGCAAAAACAGCTCACGCAGGAACTCGGCCGCGAACCCACGCCGGAGGAGCTGGCCGACGAAATGCACATGCCGGTGTCGCGCATTCATGCGCTGCTCAAAATGGCGCAACAGCCGGTGTCGCTCCATGCCCCGGTCGGTGACGACGGCGACGTGAGCGTCGGCGATTTCATCGAGGACAAGACGGCCGAAAATCCCTCGGAAGTGACCAGCTACAGCCTGCTCCGCGAAAAACTGAGCGACGTGCTGACCACGCTGACCGAGCGCGAACGCAAGATTCTGGAAATGCGTTTCGGCCTGCTCGACGGCTACGAGCGCACGCTCGAGGAAATCGGCAAGATGTACAACGTCACCCGCGAACGCATCCGCCAGATCGAAGCCAAGGCGCTGCGCAAATTGCGGCACCCGACGCGGGTGCGCCACTTGCAGGGCTTCCTCGACTCGTCGGAGCCGGAGATGAGCACGGCGGCCTGAGGTCCAATTTATGATTTGTGATCGATGATTGATGATTTGGCCGGGCGATCGGCGCATGGAAAATCATAAATCGAAAATCATAAATCATAGATGAAATGAAGGTCACTTACTACGGACACGCCTGTTTTTCGGTTGTGGTCGGCGGCAAGAGGCTCCTGTTCGACCCGTTCATTTCCGGCAATCCGCTGGCGAAGGCCGTTGACGTAAAAAAAGTTCCGGCAGATTTCATCCTGGTTTCACACGGGCACGACGATCACGTGGGTGACACAGTGGAAATCGCGAAACGCACCGACGCACTGGTGATTGCCGGGTACGAGGTGGGCGAATGGTTGCTCCAGCAGGGCGCTCCACGGGTGCACCATCTGAATCATGGTGGCGGGTTCAACTTCGATTTCGGCCGGGTTAAATATGTCAACGCCATCCATTCCAGCACGATGCCGGATGGTTCCAGCGGTGGAAATCCGGGTGGCTTTGTCGCCGAGACCGCGGACGGAAATTTTTATTATTCCGGCGACACTGCGCTGACGCTGGACATGAAACTCATTGGCGAATCCACCCGACTGAAATTTGCGGCGCTGTGTATCGGTGACAATTTCACCATGGGGCCGGACGACGCCGTGAAGGCTGCGGCATTCGTCCGCTGCAACGAAATTCTCGGCGTCCATTTCGACACCTTTCCGCCGATCAAAATCGACCACAGCCTGGCCATCGAAAAATTCCGGGCTGCGGGGAAAACCCTGCATTTGCTGCGTCCGGGCGGGGCGCATGATTTCTAAAATCACACCTGAATCGGCAGGATGAGCATGGGCCAGCCATTCTGATAAAGCCGCCGCTGCAATTCAAAAACGGTATGATTGTGCAGCCAGCGCGTCAGGAAGCTTTCGTCCTTGAACACCAGTTGCCCGGCAAAAAATTGCGACTGGGGGAAACGGTGGGCGACTTCCTCGCAGAGTTTGGCCGCTTCGTCGGCCACGTCCGTGCCGATGCCGAAGTGCGCCTCGGCGAAAAAGCCCTGGCGACGCATGTAAGCGGCGTAACGTTCCACCTCGCGGCGCGAGTGTTCGCGAAGGTTTTCCACTTCGCGAACCCCCTTGAAATTTCCGGCGTCCAGCACGCCCACCTGCAAAAAGACAAAATTTTGATAAACTTTGGGGAACATCCGGATCACGGCCAGCAACGTGTGCAAGCCCAGTCCGTTAAAACCGTTGACCAGAAAAACGGCCGTGCGCGCGTTGGGATCGCATTTCACCCCGGGACCCTGATCGGTGGTGTTGTCCCGGTCGAGGTTGGCGGCGACGACGAGTTCGCCGAGCCGCTGCAATTGGTGTTGCGTCTGCTTGTAATGGCGTTTGATCCAAAACGCCGCGCCGATCAACAGCCCGGTGACCAGGATCGTCGCCCAGCCGCCTTCGGAAAATTTGACGACGCACAATGAGATCAGAATGCCGCCGGTCAGCAGCATCCCGAAACCGTTCAGGAACAATTTCCTTTTCCAGGCCGGCTGCCGCGTGCGCTCGAACCACCAGTGCCGCACCATGCCCAGTTGCGAAAGCGTGAAGGTGATGAAGACGTTGATGCTGTAGAGCACCACCAGGATGCTCACGGCCGCCCGGGTGAAAAAAACCACCGCCAGCGCCGCCGCGCCCATCAACAGCACGCCGTTTTGGGTCACCAGCCGGTCGCTGAGCGAGGCAAAGCGCGTGGGCATCCAGCGGTCCACCGCCATGTTGGCCAGCACGCGCGGGCCGCCCAGAAATCCGGTTTGCGCCGCAATAAAGAGCAGCGCGGCGGATGAAGCGAGCGCCGCGATGACAAACCCGTGCGCCAGGATCGGCGGCCAGGACAGGGTGATTTGCTCGAACAACACCGCGTTCAGCGTCTTGCCCTCCACCGGCTGGACCTGAAAGAGCAGATACGCCAGCAACAAACCACCGACCACCAGCGCGAGCGACGTGCCCATGTAAGCCATCGTGCGTTTGCCGGTTTGCACACGCGGTTCGCGCAAGGCGGACACGCTGTTGCTGACCGCCTCAATGCCGGTGTAGGTGCCCGCGCCCATGCTGTAGGATTGCAGGATCACCACGATAAGCCCCCACAACCCGATTTGGGTATAATCCGTGTGCACGTCGGACGCCAGTCCCTGGACCACGCCGGGCAAGGCACTGGCGTGCGCGACAATGCCATAAGCAATGCCGACGGCGTAGGAAACGACGAACAGAAAAAACACCGGCACCCACACCAGCACCGATTCCCGGACACCGCGCAAATTGAGCAGCGTGAGCAGGCCAATGCCCACCGCGGCAAATGCCGTTTTGTACTCCAGCCAGCTCTCCGGCAACAGGCTGAACATCGCATCGGTACCGCTGGCCACGCTGATGGCAATCGTCAGGATGTAATCCCCGATCAACGCGCAGCCGGAGACGACGCCCGCCGTCGGTGACAACAATTTGCTCGCCACCACATACCCGCCGCCACCGCCGGGAAATGCCTCGATAATTTGCGAGTAGCTCGCGCAAATGACCACGATGGTAATCATCGTCGCTGCCGCGACGAACAGGCTCAGAAAGGTGTGATTCCCCAGGGCGAGATATGCCGTCTCCGGACCGTAGCAGGACGACGACAAACCGTCCGCCCCCAGGCCGACCCACGCAAACAACGCAATCAGCGACGTTTTATGAAACATTTTTGTGTCATAAAAATCCCGCGACCGGCCAATAGCCAGGTTTTTCACCGCAACGAACCATTCGCGCAGATTCATAAACGCTATTACCGTTTCGTCATTATGCGATCCAAACCAGTCTTGCCCGAGGCTGTGTCACACGGCATTGATTCAAGCAGAAACGCTGCAGAGTTACAGCTTAAAACCACGAGGCGAGCGCAAACCTTTAACCTGTTCCCTGCAAAGGGGACAAAGGAATTTCGGGATGTAGTGATACGGGAAATCACACCTGGATCGGCAGAATGAACAGGGGCCGGCCGTTTTGGTAGAGCCGGCGTTGCATTTCAAACACGGTGTAGTTGTGCAGCCAGCGGGTCAACAGGTTTTCATCCTTGAATACCAGTTGCCCGGCGAAGAATTGAGCCTGCGAAAAACGTTTGGCGGCCTTTTCGCACAGTTGGGCCGCTTCTTCCGCCACGTCTGTGCCCACCGCAAAATGGGCCTCGGCGTAAAATCCCCGCTGCCGCATGTACGCCGCGTATCGTTCCACTTCGCGCCGGGAATGCTCACGAAGATTTTCCACCTCCGCCGCACCCTTGAAACTGCCCGCGTCCACCACCCCGACCTGGAGGAAAACAAAATTCTGATAGACCCTGGGAAACATTCGGATGACTGCCAGCAGCGTGTGCAGGCCCAACCCATTGAAACCATTGACCACGAACACGGCGCTGCGGGCGTCGGGATTGCAGGGGGGCGCGCCGGTGTCGGCGATGTCGGTCCGGTCCATGTCAGCAGTGGCGACCAGGTCATCGAGCCGTTGCAACTGGGTGTGCGTCCGCCGGTAATGGCGTTTGATTCCAAACGCTGCGGCAATCAGGATGCCGGTGACGAGCAACGTCACCCAGCCGCCCGCAAAAAACTTGAAGCTGCAAAGTGAAATCAAAATGCCCCCGGTCATCAGCAAACCGAAGCCGTTGATGAGCAGTTTGCGTTTCCAGGCCGGTTCCCGGCCGCGATCAGACCACCAGTGGCGCACCATGCCGAGTTGGGACAGGCTGAAGGTGATGAAGACGTTGATGCTGTAAAGGATAATGAGTATGTCCACGGCTGCACGGCAAAGCAGCAAGACAATCAGTGTCGCCAGGCCCATGAGCAGAATGCCGTTTTGGGTCACGAGCCGGTCGCTGAGCGAGGCAAAGCGCGTGGGCATCCAGCGGTCCGCCGCCATGTTGGCCAGCACGCGAGGTCCGTCGAGAAAACCGGTTTCCGCCGCGATGAACAGCAGCAAGGCGGCCGAGGCCAGGGCGGCGAACACGAAAATTGTTGCCGCCGGGGCCGGCCACGCCGAAGTCAATTGCCCGAACAAAACAGCATTCAGGGTTTTTCCCTCGACGGGCGTCACGCGATAAAGCAGATACACCAACAGCAATCCGCCGACCAGAAGTGCCAGGGAGGCGCCCATATACATCATCGTGCGTTTGCCCGTGCGCACCCGTGGTTCGCGCAGGATGGGCAAGCCGTTGCTGACCGCCTCGATGCCGGTATAGGTGCCCGCGCCCAGGCTATAGGCGCGCATCATGATTGCCAGCAGTCCCCACAAACCGATCTGGCTGTAACTCGTGTGAATATCCGTCGTGACCCGCCGCGCCACGAGCGGCAATTCACCGGCATGAATCGCGATCCCGTAAACAATCGCGAAGAGATGTGTGCCAATAAACAAAAGGAAAACCGGCACCCAGATCAGCACCGATTCCTTGACCCCGCGCAGATTCAGCACGGTGAGGAAGATGACACCGGCGGCGGCGAATTCCGTTTTGTACGCCAGCCAATGCGCGGGCACCAGACTGAAGAGGGCATCAGCCCCGGCCGCCACGCTGGTAGCAATCGTCAACACATAGTCCACCAGCAGCGCGCAGCCTGAGACCATACCGATGGTGGGCGACAACAGTTTGCTGGCGACAAGATAACCACCGCCGCCGGCCGGAAAATGTTCGATAATTTGCGAATAGCTCGCGCAAATGACAACGATGGTCAGAATCACCGCCGCGGCCACAAATAAACTCAAACAGGTGTGTGCCCCGAGGGCCAGGAACACGGATTCCGGGCCGTAGCACGACGATGAGACCGGGTCGGCGCCCAGACCCACCCAGGCGAACATGGCAATGAGCGATGCCCGATGGAAAAGTTTCTGGTCGGAAAAATTTTTAGCCCGACCAATCACCACGCTTTTCGCCAAACCAAGCACATTCATAAACAAAGGACCGCGCGGCGCTTTTGGACGCCGTTAAGTTCATGTCTGGGTGAACGTGGAAGCCGCGGACTTCGCGGCTCAGAGGCTCGCCCTTCCAAATGCCGACGAGGTTAGCTGACGGGCTGGGCCTTGAAAGTGGCCTGGAACCAGTTGCCTGACTCCGTTCGCCCCGTCCCCGAATCGCTTCGAGGATTTTGGATCCCCCGCATCCGGCCTCAGGAAGGAAGCCGGATTTAGGCTGCAACGCGGAAAGTAAAACATGACCATCGATATTTGTCAAATTTCGGATGATTTGTTGAAAAAACCTTTGCCAATCTCCGTGCCAAAGCGTCTTATTCATCAGCGCCTTATGGCCCCAATCCGGATTTTATTCGCTCTCGTTCTGTTGACCGCCCCGGACCTGTCGGTGGCGGACACGACGTATGTGCCGGCGACTGTCTCGCCGCCGGCGCCGCCGCGCGAATTTCGCGGGGCTTGGCTGGCCACCGTCGCGAATCTCGATTGGCCGTCCCAACCCGGCCTTACCGTCGCGGCCCAAAAAGCCGAGTTGGTGGCCCTGTTGGATCGCGCCGCGCAGTTGAAGCTGAATGCCGTGATTTTGCAGGTGCGCCCCATGGCCGACGCCGTCTATGCCTCGCCCCTCGAACCGTGGTCGGAATTTATCACCGGCCGGATGGGCCGGGCGCCGGAGCCATTTTACGATCCGCTGGCTTTTGCCATCCAGGAAGCCCATAAGCGCGGTTTGGAACTGCACGCGTGGTTTAATCCGTTCCGCGTGTCGCTGCCACCAGCGCAGGCGAGGTCCCCGGCCGCGCTCAATCACCTTTCCCGCACCCACCCTGAACTGGTCCGCCGTTACAGCAATCTGCTCTGGCTGGACCCCGGCGAACCGGCCGCGCGTGAGCACGTCCTGAATGTCATCCAGGACGTAGTGCGGCGGTACGACGTCGATGGCATCACGTTCGACGATTATTTTTATCCTTACCCGGAGAAGGATGTGGACGGACGCGCCGTGGACTTTCCTGACAACGCCAGCTGGCGTAAATACGGCGCGGCCAGTGGAATGGCTCGGGACGAATGGCGGCGGGCGAATGTCAACCAATTCATCCAGAACGCCGATCGTTCCATCCATGCGCTGAAACCGTGGGTGAAATTTGGCATCAGCCCGTTTGGCATCTGGCGCCCGGGCTTCCCGAAGCAGATTCAAGGTTTGGATGCCTACGCGAAAATTTACGCCGATTCGCGCTCATGGCTCGTCAACGGCTGGCTCGATTATCTTTCACCGCAACTGTACTGGCCGGTTGACCAGTGGGAACAAAGCTTTCCCGTCCTCCTGCAATGGTGGTCGGGGCAAAACGTCAAACATCGCCATGTGTGGCCGAGTTTGAATGCCTCCAATGTCGGCACCAAATGGAAACCGGATGAAATCACGCGGCAGATGCAGATTATCCGCCGGCAACCCGGCGTCAGCGGCGAAATCTTCTATCACCTTCGCAACCTGGTCGATAATCGTGCGCTGACGGATATCGCCCGCAACGAATATTCGCAACCCGCGCTCGTGCCCGCGTCACCGTGGCTGGATTCTGTTCCACCGGATAAGCCGAAGCTGAGCGTCAGTGAAAGCCGCGCCGGTTTGCGGGCCGAATGGGCCGCCACCGGCGGCGAACCGGCATGGCTGTGGATTCTGCAATTCCGAATTAACGGTGTCTGGACGACGGAAATTCTGCCGGCGCACCGGAAAGTGTGGACGTTTGACCATTCCACCCCGGGGGTCATCGCGGTCAGCGCCGTGGACCGGGTCGAGAATGAAGGCGCGTCGGCTGCGCTTCAAAAAGCCGCGCCGTCACCGGTGCATCCCGCCGGCAAGAGTCCCGGTTTGGACTGGCATCGGAATTCGAACCGCTGAATACGGATGACACGGAGGGACGAGTTATACGACTCCCTGACTTTTCTGAAACGAGACCTCCGCAAAACCGGAACGCCGGTCGCCGACCCGGCGCGAAGAGCTCGCATTTCGGAAACACGCCGGGTCGGAGACCGGCGCTCCATTCCCCGGCCGGCCTGGTTTTGCAGAGATCCCGAAAGGTGACTCGCGTAGCCCGTCCCTCCCGATTGAAATGGAAGTGGTTTTGGAAGGGCTGTAAGCCGAATTCTGTCTTCACCCTTGCGGGCGGAGAGAATCATTTGTCTCAGCAGCCGATACCCGGAATCCGTTTCACTTTCGCGAAACCTGGAGCGGGCCGCTCCGGGATTCCCTATTTGGCCTTGCACCCGATGGGGTTTTCCGTGCCGCGTCGCTTGCGCTTCGCGCGGTGCGCTCTTACCGCACCTTTTCACCATCACCGACTGTAGCGGCGGTCTATGACCGTCGTGCTCTTCGGCGCTCACAGAGCGCCGCTACAATTTAGGCTGTCTGTTTTCTGTGGCACTGTCCGTCGAAAAACCTCCCGGTTTTCCGCCCGTGTATATCCTTGTTTGGCGACGGTCATAGACCGCCGCTACAAGGTTACGCGGCATCGCGCCCTTTGGTGTTCGGACTTTCCTCCCCCGGCTCGCGCCGGAAGCGATTCTCCGCCCTCCCAAAACCACTCATACTATAAAGTGACAGGTGACGGGTGACAAGTGACAAGAAACTGCGGTAGTGTCCTGATTTAAAGATTGGAGTTCCGCGTTTACGCGGTTCCGGACCGCCTGAAGGCGGAACTCCGAGCGAATTCAGGACAGCACCAAGCCGTGGTCCGCGCCGCAGGAAACTCCGGTCACAGGTCGCTCGACACCTGTCACAGATTTACTCCGCTCCGGCGAGCGCCATGTCGCGGGTGTAATACAAAATCCGGCCGCAGTTTGAGCAGGCGACGATTTCCTGTTGCGACCGGCAGGTGACGAGCACTTGCGGGGGCAATTTCATGTGGCAGCCGCCGCACACGCCGTTATCCACGCCGACGATGGCGTTATCACCCCTGTTCCTGAGCAGCCGTTCGTAGCGCGTGCGCGCGGTTTCTTCCACCGCCGCCGCCAGTTCCGCGCGTCCGGTCTGCAATTCGGCGAGTTCCTTCTTCAAAGTCGCCTCGCGCTGGTCCAATTGCGCGACCTGGCTGTCCTCCAGCTTCTTTGCCTCCTGGGATTCCTGGGTTGCGCGGGCGATTTCCTTTTGCGCGGCCTCGCCCTGTTCCATCAAAACAATTTCCTGGTCCTCGATTTTGACGATGTCTGCCTTGCACAGGTCGATTTCATGGGCCAGCGCGCGATATTCCTCGTTCTTGCGCGTTTGCAGCTGCTGGTTGGCGTATTTCTCGATCTGCGTTTTTTTGGCCTCGACGTCGAGTTCGAGCCGTTTGCGTTCGGACTCGATTTGTTTGATGCGATTTTTGGCGGCCTCCAGTTGGGTTTGCGCCGTGGCGGCCTTGGCGCGGAGGGTTTCGCGTTCCGGCCCGAGGTGGCCTAACTCCTGTTGGACGCGGCGGATTTTCCGGTCGCGATCCTGTAAAATCAGAAGTTTTTCAATCGCCTCAAGCATTGAACTGTCGAGATTAACTGCCGTTTGCATTCAAGTCAATGCGAGGCTGCAAAAATAAGGAATGACAAGCGTGTCGTCGTGTTTGACGGCAAATTCATTTTGCAGTTTTGGGTTTCGCCGTTAACCTGTGGCCATGCGTTTTATTGGCAACGTCATCGAAAAATTGCAGCGGCATCCCAAGCGGGTGGTTTTTCCCGAAGGCGAGGAACCGCGCATCCTGCAGGCGGCCCGGCAGTTTTATGCCCTGCGGTTGGGCGCCCCCATCGTGCTCGGTGACACGGCTAAAATAAAGGCTGTCGCAGACGGGCTGAGCATCCCTCTCGAAGGCATCCGCATCATTCATCCGCCGCAGAGTGAGGAATTGGAGAATTTTGCCAACCGCTTTTTCCGGTTGCGCCGGGAAAAAGGCGTGAAAGCCCCGGAAGCACGCGAAGCCATGTTGCAACCCAACTATTTCGGTACGATGATGCTGGCGATGCACCAGGCGGACGGGGTGATTTCCGGCGCGTCGCACATCACCAGCAGCCTGTTGCGGCCGCTGTTTCAAATCATCAAGCCCGCGCCAAACATCACCACGGCATCGTCCTGCATGGTGATGGAGGTCGAGGACACACGCATTGGCGAGCAAGGCGTGTTGTTCATGGCCGATTGCGGCGTCATCCCCGATCCGACCGTGGACCAACTGGCCGACATCGCCGTTTCCACCGCGCAACTCGCCCGGCACATGCTCGGCGTGCGTTCGCGCGTGGCGCTGCTGTCCTTTTCCACCAAGGGCAGCGCGGCGCATCCGTCCGTCGGCAAGATCCAGGCGGCCACCGCCATGGCCCGGCGGAAGGCCGAACAAATGTTTCTGGAAGCCGACTTCGACGGCGAATTGCAGGTGGACGCCGCGCTCGCGCCGGAAATCGCCGAACGCAAGCTGCACGAGAGCAAGGTGGCCGGGCGGGCGAACGTGTTGGTTTTTCCCGACCTCAATTCGGGCAACATCGCCAGCAAACTGGTCCGGCTGGTTGGCCACGCCAATGCCTACGGCCAGATTTTGCTGGGCTTGAACCGGCCCGCGGCGGACGTTTCGCGCGGTTCGAGCGCGCACGACATCCTCGGCGTGGCCGCGATCGTCGGCGTCCAGGCGATTGATTACCAGAAACTTTACCCCGGCGCGGACGCGCATTTGCCTGGAGAATGATTCAATCCTTAACCTGGCGCTGAATCCCAGTCTGAATCGCAAAATGGACGAACCACGAGATTGCGATTAAGATTACGATTGAAGTGAATACAGAAACTCCGCGTGTTTTCATTGCCGCCACGCGCCAGAACGACGGCAAAACCACCGTGTC
>DASZAB010000114.1:0-11426 GCA_035945675.1 Verrucomicrobiia bacterium
CGCGTTGCGCCCACTTGCCGCCCTGTGCCCGCAAGGCGGCGTCCCAGGACGGGTCCTGATAATTAAAAATGGTCTCGAACAACGGCTGGCCGTGCGGCACCTCGCTCCAACTCTGGATCTTCACCAAAGGTGTGTGTTCGAAATCGCGCAACGCATTCCACGACTGGCGCAGCGTTTGCAGCCAGGCCACCAACGGCTGCTCGGGCGCCACCCGGACCCGCACCGGCACCGTGTTGATCAGCAGACCGACGATCGCTCCGGCGCCCGGCACGTTGGAGCGGCGCCCGGCACGGATGGCGCCGAATACCACATCCTGCTCCCGGCCGTAACGGCTCAACAGCAATGCCCATGCGCCTTGCAACACCGTGTTCGGCGTCAGACCATTTTTTCGGGCGAGTGACTTCAGCGCGGCGGTGACGGATTGGGAAAGGTCGATTTCCTGTTCGCCGCGAATCGGTTCAACCTCCTGGTCCGAGGCGTAAGTCACACCCGGCGGTGTCGGTGCGGCAAACCCCTTTAACGTCCGCCGCCAGAAGGTCTCCGCCATTGACCAATCCTGCTGTTGCAGCCAGTCAAGGTATTCGCGGAAAGGTTGGAGTGGCGGCAGCTCCAGATCTTCGCCGCGGCGGAAGGCCTCGTAAAATGCGAAGACTTCGTTGAGCACCAGGACGACCGCGCGGCCGTCGAGCAGCAGGTGATGGAAGGTCCAAAGAAATTGGCTGTTGGAATTGCCGAGGCGAAAGAGCGCCACGCGCATTGGCGGCCTTTCGGTCAGATCAAAACCGCGCTGGCGGTCAGCATGTAGTGCGGTTTCTGAGAGGTTTTTCTGTTCCGCCGGCGATTTCGCGCGCCAATCCTCAAATCTGAATTCAACCGTGGCCTGCGGATGGACTTCCTGGTGCGGTTCGTCGAGGCCCGCCCAGTGGAAAGTAGTGCGCAGGATTGCGTGCCGATCCACCACCCGCTGCCAGGCGCGTTCAAAAGCCGCCGCTTCCAGCGCCTCGGGGGTCGTGCAAAAAATCTGTTCCACGTCCACCCCTCGTTTACGTGCCGCCAGGGCGTGAAACAGCATGCCCTGCTGCATCGGCGAGAGCGGATAGAAATTCAATTGTTTCTCCATGTTCATCTGACCAATCCGGCAATCCGCTGCCACCGTAAGGGAGGATGGCTTGTTTGTATAAGTGGGTGAAAACCGCAAACGCCGTGGGCAAACACCCCATTCAATTCGCGAAACCGGCCCCGGCGGCGCCAGGAAGAAGGGAGACTACCCATTTTACGGCCACGAACACGGGTGTTCACTGCTTGCGTTCAAAGTAAAGAAATATGAGTGCTGCCCAACCGCTTTTGGAACCACCGGGCGCGATCAAACCGATCGCAGGGAACCCACCTTCGTCCGCCGCACGTCCCGCTCCGGTCGCCGTGCTCGGCGTCGTCTTCGACAAACTCACATTGGCTGAAACCTTGAACCGGATTCAGGACCTGGTGGCCACGCGCCAGCCGCATTACGTCGCGACGGCCAATGTGGATTTCCTGGTGCAAGCGCGGCGCGACACGGAACTCCGCCGGATTCTGGCCGAGGCGCATCTGGTCCTCTGCGACGGCACGCCGCTGGTCTGGGCGTCGCGGCTGCTGGGCAATCCGTTGCCGGAACGTGTGGCCGGCTCGGACCTGGCGCCGCAACTCATTCGGCTCGCGGCACAGAAAAATTATCGCTTGTTCCTGTTGGGCGCGACACCCGAAGCCGGTGAACGAGCGGCGGCCAACATACGCGCGCAGTTTCCGAATCTGTTCGTCGCCCACTATTCGCCGCCGTTCCGGCCGCTACCGGAAATGAACCATGACGAGATTCGGGAAAAAATCCTCGCCGCGCGGCCGGACTTGCTGTTCGTCGCCTTCGGCTGTCCCAAGGCGGAAAAATGGATGGCAATGCACTATCGTTCGCTGGGGGTGCCGGTGGTGATGGGCGTAGGCGCAACGATCGATTTTCTGGCGGGCCGCGTCAGGCGTGCGCCAGTCTGGATGCAGCGGGCGGGCCTCGAATGGCTGTTCCGGCTCGGCCGGGAACCGCGCCGGCTGTTCAAGCGTTACGCCACCGATTTGTGGCATTTCGGCCGGGCCATCGCTGCGGAATTGTGGCGCGCCAAACTTCGGGGCCGGCGCAGGCTCGCCGAAAAAATTCCCGGAATCACCGACCACGCGACATGAACATCGGCATTTCCACTTCCGTCGTGCAGCACGGCAAAAGCGGAGTGGCCCACTATGTCCTGGCCCTGGTGCGCGCGCTTCTGCCCCAAACCGCGCAGCATCAATTCACACTGTTTGTCCTGGAGGAAGACCTGCCGTTGTTTGCCTTTGCCGAATCGGCCATGAAACTGGCGCCGGTGCCGGAGCGTTTTCGTCCCGCCCTGAAAAACATCGGGTGGCATCAGATGGCGTTGCCCCAGCTCGCGCGCGACCGCCGGCTTGAGGTGTTGCACGTGCCGAGTTACCGGCGGATGTTGTGGCCGCAACCCTGCGCGCTGGTCGCCACCATCCATGATCTCGCGCCGTTCCATCTCGCCGGCAAATACGACCGGCTGCGGATGTTCTACGGACGCGTCGTGGCCAGGAAACTGGCGCAACGGCAGGATCAAATCATTACCGTCAGCCGGACCACCGCAGAGGATGTGCTCGGATTTTTTGGCATTGCCGAAGAACGGTTGAGCGTGATTCCCAACGGGGTGGACCACGCACGATTTTTCCCGGGTCCACACGCGGCGGCCCGGACACGGGTGGCGGAATCACGGGGATTGCGCGTGCCGTTTTTTCTTTACGTCGCGCGGCTGGAACATCCGGGAAAGAACCATGTCCGGCTGATTGAGGCGTTCAACCGGTTTAAGGCGGAAACCGGTTCGGAATGGCAACTGGCGCTCGCGGGCAGCGACTGGCACGGCGCGAAGGTGATCCACGCAGCGATTCAAGCATCGCCGTTTGTGCGCGACATTCACTGCCTGGGTTTTGTGCCGGATGCCGATTTGCCGGAGTGGTATCGCGCGGCGGGCGTGTTTGTTTATCCGTCATTGTTTGAAGGATTCGGTCTGCCGCCGGCGGAGGCAATGGCTTGCGGTTGCCCGGTCATCAGTTCGACGCGTGGCGCGTTGGGCGAAGTGGTGGGCGACGCGGCGGCGACGGTCAACCCGGAAGATACCGGCGCGTTGCGGCTGCAGATGACGCGGCTGGCAACGGATGAAGGGCTGCGTGAGCAATTGGGCGCCGCCGGTTTGAAACAGGCCCGGCGTTTTGACTGGCAAACCACGGCGGCCGCGACCCTTGAGGTGTATGCGCGGGCGGCAGCCCAAAAAGCCAAAACCCGGAGCCTGCAAATCGCCCTGGCGGCCTTTAAGCAACCCGGCAACCGTTGAGTGTCTGACAAGCTGAACACAACGTGGTGGGTCCATCCGCCCTCGCCTTTCAGGGTTTCACCCATCTACCAAAATGAAAACCCTGCGGCCTATCATAACACCCAAAATGCCAAATAAATGGAAAGGAAGATAACTCCATGAAAGCAAGACAGACTGTCGCATTAAGACACGGGGCCCGAGGCGGTTTCTTTGTCACGTGGGTATTGCTGCTGGGAATTTCGCTGGCCGCGTTTTTCGGTGTGCTGAATACGGCCGCGGAAACCGGTTCCAATTTTCTGCCCGCCCGAATTCTAGTGAAGCCGCTGCCCGGCATGAATCTGTCCGTGTTGGACCAGAAGCTCGGCGTGACGGTCCTCCATAGTTTTCCCGCCATTGGCAATCTGGAAATCGTCCAGGTGCCGGCCGGGGTGACGGCTGACGCCTTGATCAGCCTGTACCAGCAGTGCGGTCTCGTGCAATACGCTGAGCACGACTTCTACGTTTATGCGCTCAATGATCCGAACGATTTTTATTATCAACAGGGCAATCTGTGGAACATGAAGAACACGGGCCAGACGGGTGGCACGCCGGGCGCGGACATCCGTGCTGCGGAAGCCTGGAACCTGGCCACCGACGCTGGCAACGTCATCATCGCCGATGTGGACACCGGTATCCGCTACACACATCAGGACCTGGCGGCCAACATGTGGGTGAATCCGGCCGACGGCAGCCACGGGACCAATGTCGTCGCCGGCAACAACAATCCCTGGGACGACCACGGCCATGGCTCGCATGTGGCCGGCATTATCGGCGCGGTCGGCAACAATAGCGTGGGCGTGGTGGGCGTGTGCTGGCAGGTCCAGCTCATGGCCTGCAAATTTCTTGACTCGACCGGCGCCGGCACGATTGATGGCGCCATCACCTGCCTGGATTATGCGCGCAGTCATGGGGCGAAGGTCGTCAACGCCAGTTGGGGCAGCTTTACCTTTACGTCGCAAGCGTTGCATGACGCCGTCGCCAGCCTGCGCGATGCGGACATCATTTTCGTTGCCGCTGCCGGCAATTCCGGCGCGAACAACGACGTGACGCCGTTATATCCGGCGAGTTATTCGGACCTCGACAATGTCGTGTCCGTCGCCGCAACCGATGACAACGACCATCTCGCCAGTTGGTCCGATTACGGCGCGACGAATGTGGATTTGGCCGCTCCCGGCACACCGATTTACTCCTGTTGGAACGGTTCAGACAGCGACTACGAATGGGACAACGGCACTTCGATGGCCTGTGCGCATGTGACCGGCGCCTGTGCGTTGCTGCGCGCTTATTATCCAAACGAAAATCACCGGCAAATCATCCAGCAACTGCTGAACGGAACCGATCCGCTGCCAACGCTGCTGGGCAAATGCAAGAGCGGCGGGCGGTTGGACTTGTTCAAGGCGCTGGAGACCGCGCCGGTGTCGTCGTCACCATTGCCCTTGAACAGCGGCCTCACGTTATAGCCGCCAAAATAATTCATGAACTCTATGAATCAACACCCGAACCTGAATCTGTTTATGATGACAAAACTTCCGCACGACCGGTGTGGCAGCTTTCGACTGAAGGCTGGAGCATTTACCGTGATCGGCACAACGCTGCTGCTGCTGGCCCTGGCAGCGCCGGCGCCGCTGGCGGCCCAAACCAATACCCCCTCCACACTGGCCGTGAGGACAATTGGCGGCCAACTCAGGTTAGTGCTCCATGGCCAGCCCAACCGGATTTATGAAATCGAAGCGTCAACCAATATGACCCAATGGACGGGCATGGCCCAGCGGGCCTCAGACAGCTTTGGCAGGCTGGTCATCACGAATTCAATGAGCGGCCAATCCAGTCACTTTCCCGTCCGCTTTTATCGGGCGGTGCTACCGGGCGCATTTTTATCGAGCACCGAACTTGACCAGGGTCTGAGCTTCCCCGGGGAAGACGGTTACGCGCCCGACAAAATTCTGGTCAAACCGCTGGCCGGTGTGAGCTTGTCCGGGCTGAACCTCTCACTGGGCGTTTCCGTGCTCAAGGCCTTTCCAAGGCTCGGCAACCTGCAAGTGGTCAAGGTGCCGCCCTTGATGAACTCCAGCGCCTTGATCGCGCTGTATCAGCAGAGCGGCCTGGTTCAATTCGCCGAGCATGATTTCTATGTGCACGCGCTGGCGTCGCCGAATGATTTTTACTATCAGCAGGGCAACCTCTGGGGCCTCCACAACTACGGCCAGTTCGGTGGCAAGACCAACGCAGACATTGACGCGCCGGATGCCTGGAACTTTCAGCATGACGCCTCCAATATCATCGTCGCGGTTGTGGACACCGGTGTTTACTACACGCACGAGGATCTGGCGGGGAACATGTGGCACAATCCGCAGGAAAACCAGGACGGCTACACCAACGACCTTTACGGCATCAACGTCACAACCAACGGCCTGGGCAATGGCAATCCGCTGGACGATTACGGCCACGGCACGCACGTCGCCGGGACAATCGGCGCGGTGGGCAACAACACCGTCGGCGTGGTCGGCGTGGCGTGGCACGTGCAAATCATGGCGTGCAAATTTCTGGACTCGACGGGTAACGGCACGATCGACGGCGCCATTCAGTGCCTGCAATTCGCGCAAAGCCACGGCGCCAACATCGTCAACGCCAGTTGGGGTTCCCCCGGCTTCACCTCGCAGGCGCTGCACGACGCCATCGCCAGCCTGCGTAACGCGGGGATCATGTTCGTGGCCGCCGCCGGCAATTCCGGCGCCGACAATGACACGACGCCGCTCTACCCGGCCAGCTACTCGGACCTGGACAACGTCATCGCCGTTGCGGCGACCGACTCCAGCGATTCACTCACCAGCTGGTCGGATTACGGTGCGACGAACGTGGACCTGGCCGCGCCCGGACAGGAGATTTATTCCTGCTGGAACGGCTCCAACAGCGATTACCAGTTCGACGACGGCACCTCGATGGCATGCGCGATGACGGCGGGCGCCGTCGCGGTAATGGAAGGCCATTTTTCAAACGAAAGCTACCTGCAAATCAAGCAACAGATTATGGCCAATGTGGATCCTGAGCCGACGCTGCAGGGCAAATGCATCAGCGGCGGCCGATTGAATCTTTACAGGGCGCTCACGGGCGGCGCGGCGCCTCCCCCGCCTCTGACGGCCAGTTTCTCGGCAAACCCGACCAGCGGCCAGGCGCCGTTGACCGTGCAATTCACCGACACTTCCAGCGGAGGACCGACTTCCTGGAATTGGAATTTTGGCGATGGCACCACCAGCACGACTCAGAACCCATCACACACGTTCAGCAACACAGGCAATTTCACCGTGACCTTGACCGTGGCCAACAGCAGCAATCAGACCAGCAGCGCCAGCCAGACGATTTCCGTCACCAGCACCTCATCGGCGCCGGTGCTTTCGTTGACGGCCACCCAACCGAACGCTTACGTAAGCGGACAGCAGCCCGGCACCATCACGTTCCATCGCACCGGCGACACCTCGCAGTCGTATGAAGTCTATTGGAGTTTCTCCGGCACCGCCTCCAATGGCGTGGATTACGGGCCGCTGCCGACCAATAGCCCCTTCCCCGCCGGCCAGTCTGATGCCACACTGATGATCACCCCCATTAATCACGGTCAGACTACCGATGAGACCGTGACGGTCACGCTGGCGCCGGGGTCGGCTTATCAGGTGGGATCGCCCAGCAGCGCCACGGTCGTCATTCATGGTTTGCAGCCGGGCCCAACCGCAAGCTTCACCGCCAATCCGACTTCCGGCCAGGCGCCGTTGAACGTGCAGTTCACCGATACATCGTCAGGGAATCCAGTTTCATGGAACTGGAATTTCGGCGATGGCTCGACCAGCACAACGCAGAGTCCGTCGCACACGTTCAGCAGTGCCGGCAGCTTCACGGTCACGATGACGGTGGCCAATAGCAGCAACCAGACCAGCAGCGCCAGCCAGACCATCACGGTGACGAACACCACAACGACGACCCTGACCGCAAGCTTCACCGCCTATCCAAATTCAGGCCAGGCGCCATTGCCGGTTCAGTTCACCGACACGTCCTCGGGAAATCCAACTTCGTGGAACTGGAATTTCGGCGATGGCTCGACCAGCACCGTACAGAATCCGTCGCATACTTACAGCAGTGCCGGAACATTTACCACCGCGTTAACTGTGAGTGGCAGCAGCGGCCAGACCAGCAGTGCCAGCCACACCATTACCGTCACGAACGCACCGGCACCAGTGACCGCCAGCTTCTCGGCCAATCCAAGTTCGGGCCAGGCACCTTTGGCCGTGCAGTTCACCGACCAATCCAGCGGTCCGGTCAGTTCCTGGAACTGGAATTTCGGCGATGGCTCGACCAGCACCGCACAGAATCCGTCGCACACTTACAACAGCACCGGCAGCTTCACTGCAACGTTGACGGCGACCGGTAGCAGTGGTCAATCCAGCAGCGCGAGTCGCATTATCACTGTCACAAACGCGCCACCACCGCCATTGGCCACGGTTACCGTGGTGGCGTCGCAGCCGTTGGCGACGAGTCTGACGCCGGGTGTCTTCAGTGTCACGCGGAGCGGCAGCACGAGCGCGGCATTGACGGTGAATTATTCGCTGGGCGGCACGGCACAAAATGGCGTGGATTATCAGACATTGTCCGGCACCGTGACCATTCCCGCCGGTTCCTCCACCGCCACGGTAGTCGTCAATCCCTTGAGACTGCTGAATGTGTTACAGACCGTGGTGCTGACGGTTTCACCGGAATCAACCTATACGGTCGGCTCGCCGAATTCGGCGACCGTGACGATTGTGGCATCGCTCGCACTGTAACTCTACGACAATGAAAAGAGCGGCGACTGCGCCTTGGACCTTCGGGGCGCAGTTTTTTGTTGGGCGCAGGGGAAGTGAGGTTTATTTCGCCCACAAAGCGGGGTTTCACCCTACTATCCAGCGCCTGAACCAGCGGATAATAATGGTTAAATGCCGGTTTTTTAGTTTGTGAACAAAGAGATTCGCATCTTGATTCTGGAGGATGTAGCCGCTGATGTGGTTCGCATCAACCATGTTTTACGCCAGGCACAGATGAATTTCCGCTCCAAACGCGTGGACAAACAGGAGGATTTTCTGCACGAGCTTCACCATCATCCGCCCGACGTCATCCTATCAGACCACGGACTGCCCTCGTTTGACGGGTTCCACGCCCTGGCCTTTGCCCGGGACGTGTGTCCGGGCGTGCCGTTTATTTTTGTGACCGGCTCGCTTGGCGAAGAAAAAGCAATTGAGACGTTCAGAAGCGGGGCAACAGATTATGTCCTCAAAAACCAGCTTCCCAAACTGGCAGCCGTAATCGAGCGCGCGCTGCGCGAGGCCAAGGAGCACGGCAAACGTCGTGAGACGGATACGGAGCTGCGCATAAACGAGGAACGGTACCGCATGGTCATGGAAGGCATCAAAGATTATGCGATCTTCATGCTGGACCTGGAAGGACGGGTGACGTTCTGGAACGCCGGCGCGCATTGGATCTTCGGCTACACGGCCGACGAGGTGAAAGGACACCACTTTTCGATGTTCTACACGGACGAGGATGCGGCGCTGGGGAAGCCACAGCTGGCCTTAAGGACTGCCGGTGGCGCCGGGCGATTTGAGGAGGAAGGCCCACGTGTCCGCAAGGGCGGGAAGAGGTTCATGGCCAATGTCGTCATCACTCCCCTGCGGGATACGAAGGGTGAATTGCGCGGCTTTACGCAGGTGACGCGCGATGTCAACGGGCGTCGGCGGGCGGAGGAAGAGTTGCGCCGAAGCGAGGCGCTCAAGACCGCCATCCTAGACACGGCGCTCGACGCCATCCTTTCGATCGACCACAACGGTCTGATCCAGGAATGGAACCCGGCGGCGCAAAAGATATTCGGTTACCCGCGCGAGCAGGTGCTGGGCAGACTGGTGGACGATTTAATCATCCCGTCGTCGCTGCTCGAAATCTATCGTGACGGGGTGGCGAACTATCTCATCCACGGCGTGGGCAGCCTGCTGGGCAAGCCGATTGAGCTGACCCTCAAGCGCGCCGACGGCAGCGAGTTCCGCGCGGAAATGGCCATCAGCCGCGTGCCGACCGAAGACCCGCCGCGCTGCACGGCACTCATCCGGGACATCACGGAACGCAAGCAGACCGAGGCGGCGCTGCGCGAAAGCGAGGAGCGCTTCCGGATGCTGGTGGAAGGCGTGAAGGATTACGCGATTTACATGCTCGACCCGGAGGGCCGCGTGACGACCTGGAACGCGGGCGCGGAACGCATCCAGGGTTATCGTGCCGAGGAAATCGTCGGCAAATCATTCGCCGTGTTTTTCACGCCTGAAGACGCCAAACGCACCGTGCCCGCGCAATTGTTGAGGCGGGCGGAAAAGGAGGAAAAGGCCATTTATGACGGCCAGCGCGTGCGCAAGAACGGCACGCGCTTCTGGATCCAGGGCATCATCACCGCGTTGAGTGATGAGAATGGCAAACTGCGCGGTTTTTCCAAGGTCGCACGCGACGTGACGCAGCAAAGGGAGGCGGAAGAAAAAATCCGGCAGCTCAACGAACAGTTGGAGCTACGCGTGATTGAGCGCACGGCGCAACTGGAAGCCGCCAACCGCGAACTGGAAGCCTTCAGCTACTCGGTCTCGCACGATTTGCGGGCCCCCCTGCTCCGCATCAGCGGCTTCGCGGACATTCTGCAAAATGAGGCGGCATCCCGGCTGGATGGGAAGGGCCGGAAGCAACTGGAAACCATTGCGGAAGGCGCGCAGCAGATGAGCCGCCTGATCGACGCGCTGCTGCATTTTTCCCGGATGGGCCGGGCGGAAATGCGGCACGAGAAAGTGGACATGGCGCAACTGGTCGAGGAGGCGCGCCGCGAATTGCACCGGGACATCGAAGGCCGGGACATTGAATGGCGCATCGGTGAACTGCCCGAGGCCCGCGGTGATCCGCTCATGCTCCGCCAGGTCGTCATCAATCTTTTGGACAATGCCCTCAAATACACCCGCACCCGAAAGCCGGCGAAAATCCATATCGACGCAAGACCGGAAGGCGACGAGATCGTCTATTTCATCCAGGACAACGGCGTCGGTTTCGACATGAAATATGCCGGCAAACTGTTCGGCGTGTTTCAGCGATTGCACCCGGCGAGTGAATTTGAAGGTACCGGCATCGGTCTGGCCAATGTGCAACGCATCCTTCATCGCCACGGCGGACGTATTTGGGCTGAAGGAGCCGTGGACCAGGGGACAACGGTTTATTTTGTTCTCCCCCATCAATCCAAAGGAGATGTGGCATGAAAAAATCAAAATGGATTCTGCTGGCGGAAGACGACGCACCTCTGGCGGAACTGACGACGCTGGCGCTCGCGCCGGAGAAGCTGGCGTGCGAAGTGATCGTGGCCCGTGACGGCGTAGAAGCCCTCGATTGCATCCGCCGCCGGGGCGAATTTCTGACGCGCGTCGAAGGCCAGCCGGCACTGGTGCTGCTGGATTTGAAAATGCCCAGGGTGGACGGCCTGGAAGTGCTGCGCCAGATCAAATCCGACACCCGTCTGAAGAACATTCCCGTGGTGATGTTCACCTCATCGCGCGAGCCCGCCGACGTCAGCCGCAGTTATCAACTGGGCGCCAACGCTTATGTCGTCAAACCGGTGGATTTCCAGAAGTTCAGCGAGGCGCTCGAGAGAATTGGGCGGTTCTGGACCCTGTTGAATGAATTGCCGCCCGAGGCGGCGTCCAACCAAAAGCCAGTTCGCGACGTGCCGCAGTTGACAGCGGTTGGATGACAATTGAGAACGCGAAACATACGAAACCAAAAACTATTGACGGACAAACCGGAGTTTAAACCCGAATGATGAATTCCGAAAACACGAGTCCGCCGGACCGATGGTGGTGTTCGGGCTTCGGCATTCTTCAGTGATTTGGCTGGGGTGATTCGTCATTTTGCTTTCAGGGTTCGGCTCAAGGAAGGAATTGAGATCGTCCATGAAAACTGAAATTCACATTCTGA
>DASZAB010000115.1:0-11299 GCA_035945675.1 Verrucomicrobiia bacterium
ACGCGGAATAGTTCCGCCAGCCGTGCGTCTTCAAAATGGTGGAGAAATAAATTGGCGACAACAACGTCCAGCCCGACAGCCGATCGCAGCCAGTCGAAGACATCCGCCTCGACCCACTCGGCACGCCAGCCGAGCGACGTGAACGATGACAGGCTTTGCGCGGCGACGTTTTTTTGGCGGTCGAGCAGGACTGCCTTCACCCCGCCCCAACCTGCGGAGCGCCGGTCTCCGACCCGGAGTGTTCTCTTGCGGTCGCGCGACGCCGGGTCGGAGACCGGCGCTCCATTTCTGGATACCACCAGTGCGACGCGGGAAAGAAAATGGCCGTCGCCGGCACCGAGGTCGGTGATTTGCCTCGGCGCGTATCCATGCAGGGCGGTCCGGAGCGCCTTCGCCATGATGGCGTGATTGCGCATCCAGGCATTGATGCGTCGCAAATCCCGGCGGGACCACCTGGCGCGGGGATCGTCCGGTGACAATTCATCAAGTAATTCAGGCTGAATGAGGCGGTTCATGGTGGCGTGTTTGTCAACGCGGAGGGCAACCGCGCTTACACCAGCGCGGCTACGGGTCTATCCCACCTCCAACAGAGCGCCGTGGCAACTGAAACCCGCGCCAAACGATGACATCCACCACAAACCGTCCGGTACTGCGTCGTGCAAAGCCCGTTGGAGCACGAAAAAAACCGTGGGACTGCTGATGTTGCCGTATTCGCGCAGCACGGCGGCGCTGTGGCGAACATCGGCCTCGGACAACTGCAGTTTGTCACGCAACGCCAGCAGCACATCGCGCCCGCCGGTGTGCAGGATCCAGCCGGCGACGCGTTCGCGTTTCACGTCCGCGGCGGCCAGCGATTCGGCGAAAAGTTTTGCGGCCTCGCCGCCGGCAATTTGCGGAACCTGCGACGACAGCATATTGCGCAACATGCCACCCTGGTGGCCAAACCGCAGCGTGTCGCGTTTGTCCGGCGCCAGGCAGGACGAACCGAATTTCCATTCGACGCGCCGGCGATCAGGCCGCGGTTTCCGCGCCAATACCGCCGCGCCCGCACCGTCGCCAAACAGACAGGCGCTGATGAGCACGCCCGGGTCGTCATCGAGAAAAAATGCCGCGCTGCATACCTCGACGCAGACGGACAAGACCTTTTGGGCGCGTTTGGCCGCGAGCAGCGCTTCGGCCGCGCGCAGATTGGGCAAGGCCGCGCCGCAGCCCTGCCCGACCAAATCCAGTGTGAACACATCTGCGCGCAGGCCGAGCCGTTCGCTCACATAGCTCGTCAGGCCCGGGCACAAATAACCGGTGCAGGTGCTGATGAGCACCGCGTCTATTTCCGACGGCGCGCAGGCGGCGTCCTGCAAGGCACGGTAAGCGGCTTCCGCCGCCAGCGCGGGCGCGTGTTTGGTGAAGCGCGCTTGCAGCACGTCCGGCGTAAGATTGAACACCTCGGCCAACGAGTCGAGCGCCAGGTGACGCGTGGCAATGCCGTTGTCGCCGCAAAGCACTTTTTTAAGAATGGCGCGGGAGCGTGACGCAAGCCGCGCGTAGGGTTCGGCGCGCTGGAGGACATCCCAACATTCGCGTTGTGCGTAACGCTGCGCCGGTGCGGCGGTGCCCAGTCCGATGAGAATCATGACGGAATGTAGCTTTGGATGGCGGTCGATGCACAACTTTTTTGTCGGGAACACGAAGGCCGGTTAAGCCAATCGCCTTCCGCCGCGGCACCGCCGGGATTCACGTTACCCGACGACCGGCGTTGGGCCGGTCATTCCGCCAATCGAACCAATTCGTAGTGCGACGGTTGCGGCCGGCCCGCGACGCGCTGTTGGTCTTCGATTTTATCTTTTTTGGCGTACAGGGCGGCGATGAATTTCCGGGACGCCCGCTGGACGGCGGGATCATGATCGAACGCCAATGGCAACTGGATGATGCGCCAGGCATAAAACCGCCACTGCACCTCCTGGTAAACCAGGTCCAGCACGTTATACGCCTGCAACAGCATCGGCGTGCGGTATTCGGCCAGGTTGATGCCCTGCCCCAGCTGCGCGGCGCTGAATTGGCCGATCGTTTGACCGTTGATCTTAAGTTCATAATTTCCGGATGGCAGGCCGCGGACCACCAGGGGTTCCTGATCCAGCGCTTGATAAAAACCGGAGAAATCCACGATCATTTTTGCCGCCGCGTTGGTGTTGTCCCATTTCGGCTGGGGGGGTGGGTTGATGAAACTCAGGGGCGGCGGCCACTTGGAAAGAGTGCCGATGGGCGGGAACTGCGGCCAATCCTCGTGCAGACCGAGAATCGGAAAAGGCAACGACCGGTCCTTCTGCGTCCAGGAAAGGGTATGGGGGCTTTCCTCGAAGCCGCTCACGGTCGTGTTGTCCGCTTGAACCACCTGTTTGCCGGCGGCATCCAGGGTCACCGCCGTGACCACCGGCGACGCGCTCCAGGCCTCGAGCAGCGCCTGCGCCATGATCAATTCGCCGACGGCCGAGGGATGAACCCGCCCGGGAATCACCTCACGGGCGAGTTTGGGGTTCTGGGCATTTGCTTTTTGCAGCACATCGAGCATCGGGGTCATGAAGTCCACGCACATCAAATGATGCTCGGCGGCGAGTTGCGAAACGAAGGCCGCATAGCGGAGAAGCACTCCATTGTAACCGCCGGGAAACTGCGGCGGATCCGTCACGTCGTCGAACGGCGTGGGTTGAATGAGCACGATGCGGACACCGGGAAGATGTTTCTGAAGCGATTCGATGATATGTTCGTAGCCATTCGTGTACGTGTGAAAAACCCCCTGGTCAAACGCGCGGTAGCCGGCGTCGTTCATGCCCAGCATAATGGTGACCACATCGGGTTTGAACGGAAAAACATCGCGTTGCAGCCGCTCGTCAATGGGCCCCGCCCAGCCGCCAGTCACCCGGTCGCCACCGACGCCGGAGTTGACAAATTTCACATGCAGATCCGGAAACCGGGTGCGGACATAGGTCTCCACGTCCATGCCGTAATACCGCTGCTCCGTGATGCTGTCGCCGTAAAAGCAGACGCGGTCGCCGCGCTTGAGGTAAAAGGGCGCGCCGGCCGCCACGCCGGTCCCGGCCAGGAACGGCGACAGCCACAGGCCAAACAGAACCGCCGGGAGGGTCCGGCGCGACCAGGTTCTCAAAAGATGGTTTACCAATGAAACACAGCGAGAATCGGAAATGATATTCATGATGAGGAAACAATATTTAAAGAATGGACTCCTTTGCAAGGGCGTAAAAAACAAAGCCGCCGCGGCCGGGTCCGTTCTGGCCATGGCGGCGTGGGCATCCGCCGATGGGATTACTTCAACCCCACCAGATAACCGAAGCGCGTCTTGAATTGGTCGGGCGTCATTTTGACGACCGCGGCGAGCCTGGCGAGTTGTTTGGCATTCTCGAAATCCTCGCGTTCCAGCCGGATCATGTAGGCGCAGGCGCATTCGAAAGCTTCGCCGTCCACGTTAACCTTCCGGTTTTGCATCCGGCCCGTCTTCGGGTCGAGCATCTTGTCGAACGGCAGCGGATTCATCGCGCCGTTCACAAAGCTGATGATGGCGCCGTATTTATTGGCCTCGGGCGACAGCAAAAACTTCACCGCGGCGTAACCGAGGTCACGCGTATATTCGGCGTCGAACGGAATCGGGTCGGCACAACGCAACTCGTAGCCAAGGTCCTTGTCTATGAAGGTCGTTTTAACTCCCACCTTTTCCAGACGCTGATTCAAAAGCTCCTTCATCAGTCGGCCAAATTCAATTTCACCGAGCCGTAAATGGCCGTGGTCGTCGCGCAAAACCTTGCCGAAACGTTCCAACTGCCCCTCCGGCAATGCCTTGATCAACCCCTGCTCGCCCATCTCCTCGATGAGTCCTTCCGCGAGAATGACGATGCCGTTTTCCGACCCGTCGGCCCGGCGTTTGATGATGGAACCGATGATAATATCGCACACTTCGTCCACCGTCACTTGCCGCTTGTGAAATTCCTCCGGGATGATGACCAGCGAGGCGGCGGCCGCCTTGCCGATGCCCAGGGCCAGATGTCCCGCCGCGCGTCCCATGCTGATGATAATGTACCAGCGCGAGGTGGTGCGGGCGTCCTCGGCGAGGTTGCGCACGATCTGGACGCCGTAATGCCGCGCCGTTTCAAAGCCGAACGTCGGAGTCGAGCCGGGCAGCGGCAGGTCGTTGTCAATGGTCTTGGGCACGTGCGCCACGTGGATTTTTCCGTTGCTGCGCTTGGCCACCTGGCTGGCGGAAAACGCCGTGTCATCGCCCCCAATCGTCACCAGCGTCGTGATGCCCAGTTGTTCAAACACCTTGAACACGTTCTGCATGCTGGTTTCGGACTTGGTCGGGTTGGTGCGCGAGGTGCCGAGGATCGAGCCGCCGCGCAAATGGATGCCGCTGACGTCACGGATCGCCAACGGCTTGCAATGCTGCGCCTCGCCCGCCGCGAGCCACTTGAAACCGTCGTAGAAACCGATGACTTCGTAGCCCTGGTTGATGCCTTCAATGGTGGCCGCCGCGATCACGCCGTTGATGCCCGGCGCCGGTCCGCCACCGACCAAAATTCCCAATCTGCCTCTGCTCATGTGGATATGTTAGATGTCAATTGTTGATAAAACGGAAACCGCGACAGGATGCCCGGAGACGCCAAAGAATTCAATTCCATTCTTGCCATATTCCAACCACAATTTGCGGGGATGAACCGCGCCATTTTCCTCGACCGCGATGGGACACTCATCGTGGAAAAAAATTATCTGAGCCGGCCGGCAGACGTGGAGCTTTTCCCGGCGACGCCCCTCGGCCTGCAACGGTTGGGCAAAGCCGGCTTCAAGCTGTTCATCGTCTCGAACCAGTCCGGCGTCGGGCGCGGTTACTTCACGCTTGCCGACGTGGAAAACGTGAACCAGCATCTCTGCCGGGCACTGGCCGGAAGCGGGGTCCGGTTCGAGAAAATTTACATCGCACCGGAAAAACCCGACGCACCGAGCCATGGGCGCAAGCCCTCGCCGCAATTCTTGTTCGACGCGCGCGACGAATTCGGCCTGGACCTGGCGCACAGCTACTTGATCGGCGACAAGCTGAGCGATTTGGAATGCGGCTGGAACGCGGGCGTGAAAAAGAGCATCCTCGTCCGCACCGGCTACGGCGCGGAACTCGAACGGGAAACACCCGGGAAAATTTCGCGAGCGGTGGTGGTGGATGATTTGGCCGGGGCGGCAGATTGGATTTTGGGTTCGTTAAATGGGTAACTGGTTAAATCGGTGAATAGTCATCAAGCAGGAGCCCGTTTAACCGGTTTAACCAATTACTTATTTAACCATTTAACAAATACGAACACATGTGCGGCATCATTGGATACGTCGGTAAGAAGGCGGCATCGCCCATCCTGCTCGAAGGATTGCGGCGCCTCGAATATCGCGGTTACGACAGCGCGGGCATCGCGGTGGCCCGCGATGGCGAATTGCTCTTGCGCAAGAAAAAAGGCCGGATCGATCAGGGACTGGCACGCCTGCTGAAATCCGAGCCGGTCGCCGGAAATCTCGGCATCGCCCACACGCGCTGGGCCACCCACGGACCGCCGTCCGACGGAAATTCCCATCCCCATCTCGACCAGTCCGGAAAAATCGCCGTCGTCCACAACGGTGTCATTGAAAACTACGACGCGCTCAAGCAACGATTGCTCAAAACCGGGCACAAGTTCCGCTCCGATACCGACACCGAAGTCCTCGCGCATTTGATCGGCGATTATTACAAAAACAATTGTAGCCGCCGATGTGAATCGGCGGACGGTCCGCGCTTTGATGAGCGCGACTGCAAAAATGGCAGTTCCAATCCGCTGACCCAGGCCGTCTGTGACGCGCTGCGCGAAGTCATCGGCACGTACGGTTTGGCGGTCGTTTGCGCCGAAGAACCCAATGTCATGGTCGGCGCGCGTCGCGGTTCACCGCTCATCATTGGCATCGGCAAGGATGAAAATTTCCTGGCCAGCGACGCGAACGCCTTTGTGGGAGCTGCGCACACGAAGAAGGTTGTCTATCTCAACGATTACGACGTGGCCACCATCACGCCCGAACGCTTCGACGTTTTGAACCTGGGCACGGACACTGCCAACGTTCAGATCAGCAATCTGGAGTTCAGCCAGGAAGATGCCGCGCGCGGAAAATATGAGCACTTCATGCTCAAGGAAATTTTCGAGCAGCCGCGCACCGTGGAAAATGCCCTGCGCGGACGCGTGGACAAGGAAGGCGCCACCGCCAGGTTCGGCGGCCTGAATCTGACGGCGGCGCAATTGCGGACCGTCGAACGCATCGTCATTGCCGCCAGCGGCACGAGCTGGCATGCCGCGATGGTGGGCGAATATCTCATCGAGGAACTGGCCCAAATCCCGGTGGAGGTCGAGTTCGCGCATGAGTTTTGTTACCGTAACGCGCCGCTCGAACGCGACACCGTGCTGCTGGTCATCTCGCAATCCGGCGAGACCGCCGACACGCTCGCCGCCCTGCGCGAGGCCAAACGCCGCGGCCATCGCGCGCTCGCCATCGTCAACGTTGTCGGCAGCACCATCGCGCGCGAAGCCGATGGCGGCATTTATATGCACGCCGGGCCGGAAATCGGCGTCGCCTCGACCAAGGCGTTTGTTTCCACGCTCACCATTCTGGCCTTGCTGGCGGTGCATCTGGGCCGGCTGCGAAATCTTTCCGCCAACCGCGCGCGGGAAATTCTGCACGCGCTCGAAGCCACCCCCAAACAGATCGAGGCGATTCTCGCGCAAAACGACGCGCTGAAGAAGCTCGCGAACAAGTACGTCAAGGCCGACGATTTCTTTTTCCTCAGCCGCGGTTACACGTTCCCGATTGCGCTGGAAGGCGCGCTCAAGCTGAAGGAAATTTCCTACATCCACGCCGAGGGCTATTCGGCGGCGGAGATGAAACACGGCCCGATTGCGCTGATTGACCCCAAAACGCCGACGGTTTTTCTCGTACCGCAGGATTCGATGTACGACAAAACGATGGCGAACCTGGCGATGATTCGCGCCCGCAAAGGTCCCATCATCGCAGTGGCCACCGAGGGCGACAAACAAATCCGGAAGGTGGCCGACGACGTGATCTACCTGCCACCGGCGCTGGAGCCCATTTGTCCGATCCTGGCGACCGTCCCGCTGCAACTGTTCGCCTATCACATCGCCGTCGCCCGCGGCTGCGACGTGGACAAGCCGCGCAACCTGGCCAAGAGCGTAACGGTCGAGTGACCGTTTTCAGCGGGAGATTGTTTTGTGGTAATCGGAAAATAAAGTTGATAACCGGATATGGCCTTTTTTCGAACGATTGCTGCACGGAAAGAGCCAACGATGACTTCGGCACTCCAAGCCGTTTGCGCGTAAAAGAAGACTTTTCGGGGCGGATGGGAAGTGGCCTGTTCCTGCGCTGCGAGGCGGTGCTGCCGTTGACATCGTAATCTCAAAGAAGTTGGCATTTATCATGCTAATTGAGGTCGCGTGTGCTCGCCTGACCCGGGCCGGGCGGAGTCCTCTACCAATGCATTAGAAATCGAGTATGCTGATCACGAATACTTCCACGGACTCAAAGAACATTTTCCTGGTCGGTGATGATTCATCCACGGTGGACCTGTACCGCAGCAGGTTGGAGCAGGCAGGTTTCAGGACCGCGTCGGCATTCGATGCCGCGGGAGCGTTCGAGGCGCTTCCGAACTTGTCCGCCGATTTGATCATCCTGGATTTGATGCTGCCGAAGTCAGGCGGATTCGAGTTGCTGGAGGCCATCCGCTCAGACAACCGTCATCGGGACACGCCGGTTCTGGTCCTTTCCAACGTCTATCTTCCCGAGATGGCGCAGAAAGCCTTGCGCGCCGGTGGCAACAAAGCGCTGACAAAATCCGAATGCACCTCGTCCGAACTCATTTCCGTTTCCCGTGAGCTGGTCGGTATCGCGGAGACCGGCGGGACTGACCAACCTGCCGCAGTTGGCATGTCGCAGTCGGAGGACACTCCCACGCGGCGGCCGATCGAGGGGCCAGCCGACGCTGGCTTGGCGGAACAATTGAAGAAGTCGCTCATCGCAGGAGGGAGCACTGAGGTCGCTGCCCTCCGGCAACACTGCCTCAGGTATGCCGAGGTCGTCGGTTCGGAGGAAAGTAAAGAACACTTGGACAAGGTGTATCAGAGTGTGCGCTCTCTCAGTGCGCGTGCCGGCCTGGCGGGTTGCGGGAAAATCGCTCAACTGACCGGCGCGATCGAGGCCATGCTGTTCGACCAGGTGTTCCGGGTGAAAAGCGGAATGTCTGGCAGTGGACCAGGGGGGCGGGTTGGGACGACCGGACGGACGGCCGAGGCCGCGCCGCAGCCCGGCCCGGCCATTCAAGTTGAGAACCACAAATTCGATACCGCCCTCAAAATAGCCCATTACCGAATGTCTCCCTCCTCGATCCAAACCTTGGTTCAGGCAGTCGATTGTCTCGACCGATTGTTCACCAGCGGGAACACCGGGTCGGCTGAGCTCTCCTGCAAAGCCAGGGTTCTCCAGGTGGACGACGACGCGGTTTGCATCATGGCCAATGAAGTGGCCTTTAAACGGGTCAACTACGACACGGTCAGCGCTACCGACGGGAGCGCAGCTCTCGACTTGCTGAACGACAACACCTTTGACCTGATTCTCCTCGACATCAACTTGCCCGGCATGAACGGCATCGAGTTGTGCCAAAGGCTGCGTGGCATTCCTCGTCACAAGCACACACCGGTCATTTTTGTCACACTGTATGACGACTTCCAAAACCGCGCACAGAGTCTGCTGAGCGGGGGAGATGACGTCATTTCCAAACCCATCTCCCCATTTGAGCTGATCGTCAAAGCCACGGTCTTCCTGTTGAGCACCTCAAAACCTCGGGTCCCCCAGGTGCAACGGCACCTCAATAGCCCCACGTCGCCGCCCGGGGCGGTTGCTGCTTCGTTGCCAGCGGCCCGATCGGAGACAACCCTCGGGGGAGGATCGCCCCCCTCTCCCGACCAGATCTGGATTACGTCCGACAGTCCCTCTGCCAACGACAAGCCCGATGCCGGTTCTCAATCGCAAAGTCTGATGGCGGAGCAATCCAAGCTCGAAGGTCGCACGAAGAAACTGCATACGGTCCAGGCGACCTTTGACGAGAAGCTCAATAACTTGAGGGAGGCCCTGGCAGAGGAAACGAAACGACGCGAAGCGGTCGAACAACAGGCCGCCGAGAACGTAGAACGTCGGAGTAAACTGGAGGCTGCCATCGAAGAGAATCAGCGGGCACAGGAGTGGTTCCGGCAGTTACTGGAAGAGTCTCAACAGCCCGCTCAGCCATCCGAACCGAGCGGCGCCGCGGGACAAGTAAACCTCGCGGGAAGAAGGCGGGCATTGGAGCAAGTCCGCGATTTTGTGGCCGACAAACAGATTCTCCTGAAGCAGGCCCTGGCGGCGGAGACGAAACGACGCGAAGCGGTCGAACAGCAGGCCGCCGAGAACGCAAAACGCCGGGCCGATCTGGAGACTGCCCTGGGAGAAATCCAGCAGGCCCAGGACGCGTTTCAGCAGGAACTGGAAACCGCCGACAACCCGAAACAGTTGCTCGAGTTGGAGACGGCCCTGGGGGAAAGCCAGCAGGCCCGGGAAAAGGTGGAAGGCGAACTGGGGGCGGCGCGGCGCGAACTGCAGACACTCCGGAGGAGCCAGGCCGCCCAGGAATCCGAACTCGAGGCGAGGACGAAAGCATTGCAGGCCAGCCAGGCTGAGGTGGAGCAGAAGATCCGAACGGTGACGGAAGCGCTGACCGCGGAGGCCGGCCAGTCTGCCACGCGTCAGAGTGAACTTGAAACCGAACTGGCCCGATACAAACAGGCGCAGGCGCAGTTGCGGCAGGAACTGGAGGAGGCACAGAAACAACGACAGGCGCACCAGGCGAGCGCCGCGGCCGAACAGTCCAGGTTGGAAGCGCGGCTGCAGGAATTACAGGTGGCTCAGGGCGAGGTGGAGCAGCAGGTCGGGAGGCTGAAGGAAGCGTTGGCGGCAGAGACCATACGGCGCGAAACGGTCAAGCAGCGGGCCGCCGAACATGCCAAATGTCGGAGCGAACTCGAGGCCGCATTGGCGGAAAACGAGCAGACCGAGAAAACATTGCAGCGCGAGATGGAAGCTTCCGACCGTGCCAAAGGGCGGGGCGAGTTGGAAGCCCAACTGGCGGAGAACAAGCAGACCCAGGCACAGTTGCGGCATGAGTTGGAGGCGGCCCACCAGCAACAGCAAGCGCAGCTGGAGAGTTCCCGTGCCGAACAGACCAGGCTCGAGGCCCGGACCCGGGAATTGCGCACGGCCGGGGCGGAGGTGGAGCAGCAGGTCCAGCGGCTGAAGGAAGCGGTGACCGAGGAAACGCGGCGCCGGGAAGAGGCCAGGCAGCAGGCAGTGGAGATCGAGCAACGTCGGAGCGAGCTGGAAGCCGAACTGGGGCGGTTGCGGCAGCAGTTGGAGGAGGCGCGGAACCAACAGCAAGCGCAGCAGGAGAGTTCCCGGGTCGAGCAGTCCAAGCTCGAGGCGCGGACCGAGGAATTGCAGGCGAACCGGACAACGGCAGAGGAGAGAATCAAATCCCTGGTGGAGGCGTTGGCGGCTGAAACCAGGCGCCGGGAGGCGGCCGAGCAGCAGGCCGCCCAACTTGCTAAACGCCAGAGTGAACTGGAAGCCGAGCTGGCGGAGAACAAACGGGTGCAGGCGGAATTGCAGCTCGAGTTGGAGGAGGCGCAGAAACAACTGCGGGTCCAAGCGGAGGGTTCCCGTGCCGAACAGTCCCGGCTGGAAGCCCGGACGAAGGAATTGCAGGCGGCCCAGGCCGGGGTGGAGCAGAAAGTCAGGCAGGTCACCGAAACGCTCGCCGAAGAGACCCGGCGCCGGGAAGGCGCCGAACAACAGGCGGCGGAGATCGGGCGGCGCCGGAGCGAACTGGAAGCCGAATTGGGCCAGTTGGCGCAGCGGTATAGGGAGGCGCAGGAACAGCTGCAGGCGGAGACGCAGTTGCGGCATGAGCTGCAACAGGCGGAGAAGCAGTTGGTGAGATTCCTCCAGTTGGCGGAGAACAAGCAGGCCCAGGAGCACGTGCGGCAGCAGTTGGAGGAGGCGCAGAAGCAACTGCAAGTGCAGAGAGAGAATTACCTGGCCGAGCAGTCCCGGCTGGAAACCCGGACCAGGGAATTGCAGGCGGCCCAGGCTGAGGCGGAGCAGAAGGCCGCCTCCCTGGCAGAAATGCTGGCAA
>DASZAB010000116.1:0-11264 GCA_035945675.1 Verrucomicrobiia bacterium
CGCCGTTTTCTCGCTCTGGGACACGTTCCGCGCCGAAAACCCGCTGCTGGCGCTCGTGGACGAGCCGCGCGAGTCGGATTTCATCAATTCCCTGCTCGTGCATTACGACCAGAGCGTGGATCATTTGCTGCCGATGTGGGAACTGGACGGCAACGAAACCTGGTGCATGATCGGCTACCACGCCGTGCCGGTGATTGTGGACGGCTATTTCAAAGGCGTGAAAGGCTTCGATGTGCAGCACGCCTACGAGGCTTGCAGGACCACGGCGATGAATCCGGATTACGACAGCGTGGCCCGTTACGCCAAACTGGGCTGGGTGCCCTGCGACCAGGAAGACGAATCACTCTCCAAGACGCTGGAATACGCCTATGACGACTGGTGCATCGCGCAAATGGCCAAAGCCCTCGGCAAGACCAAAGACTACGAGTACTTCATGGAACGCTCGGTCAGCTACAAAAACATCTACGATCCGGCGATGGGCTGGATGCGGCCAAAGGATTCGCACGGGAACTGGCGCACGCCGTTCGACCCGCACATCTTCGGCGGCGGCACCAACTTGAATGACGTGACCGAAGCGACCAGTTCGCAGTATTCCTGGTTTGCGCCGCAGGACGTGCCGGGCTTGATCGCTTTGATGGGCGGAAAGGAGAAATTCATTGAGAAACTGGATTCGTTATTCGACGCCAAACCGTCCCCGGCTTTTGAAGACGCATTATCCACAAATGATCTCCGCGGCTGCATTGGGGAATACTGGCACGGCAACGAACCAAGCCATCACGTCATCTATCTCTATGGCTACGCCGGCCAGCCGTGGAAGGCGGCGAAACTGTTGCATCAGGTGGTCACGACCCAATACGGCAACCAGCCCGGGTCGCTCTGCGGCAATGACGACTGCGGCCAGATGTCGGCGTGGTATCTGTTCACGTGCATGGGCTTTTACCCGGTATGTCCGGGAAGTGATTACTACGTCATCGGCGCGCCGCAACTCCCCAAAGTGGTCATGCATCTATCCAACGGGAAAACCTTCACGATGACCGCCGGGAACATTTCCGACCAAAACATCTACGTCCAGTCCGTCCGGCTGAATGGAAAGGATTGGAACAGTCCGTTCCTGCCGTATCGCGTGGTAAAAAAAGGCGGTACGATCGCGTTCACCATGGGACCTCAGCCGAGCCAGTGGGGAACCCAACCCGTCCTGCCGGAATAAAAAATTCGGATCACCCCGCATACCCTGAAGGAAATATATGAACGGAAAATTGCTGGTTGTGGCATTTATGACGGTTTGTGCCGCGCAGATCTCTTCGGCGCAATCAAACGAAGTGAGCCGGGCACCCGGGCAATGGAGCCAGGCGGCCAAGGCCCGAATGGCCGATCGCGTCCGGCAGGAATTCCTCCACGCCTGGAACGCCTACCGGCAATACGCCTGGGGACACGATGAACTCAGACCGTTGAGCAAAGGCTATTACGATTGGTACGGCCAATCGCTGCTCATGACGCCGGTGGACGCCCTGGATACGATGGTTTTGATGGGTTTAAAGGACCAGGCCGGGGCAGACCGGGCGCTCATAGACACGAAGCTGTCATTCGATCAGGACATTTACGTCAAAAACTTTGAAATCACCATTCGCATGCTGGGCGGTCTGCTCAGCAGCTATCAGCTTACCGGTGACAAGCGTCTGCTGACGCTGGCCGAGGATTTGGGAAACCGGTTGCTGCCGGTGTTCAATTCGCCCACCGGGATGCCGTATGTGAACGTGAACCTCAAAACCGGCGCGGTCCGCGGCGTGGAAAGCAATCCGGCGGAAGTGGGCACACTGCTCCTCGAGTTCGGCACCTTGAGCAAGCTGACCGGAAACCCGGTTTATTATCAGAAAGCCAAAAAGGCGGCGGTGGCAGTTTTTGATCGCCGTTCGAGCATCGGGCTGGTCGGTTCGGGAATTAACATCGAAACCGGCAAGTGGCTCGACGCGGACAGCAGCGTCTCCGGCGGCATTGATTCCTACTACGAATACCTGCTCAAAAGCTGGCGGTTGTTCGGCGACCAGGACTGCAAACGGATGTGGGATGCGAGCATCCACGCCTTGAACCAGTACAGCGCCGACAACGCGCCGACGGGCTTCTGGTACGGGCATGTGAACATGAACACCGGCGCCCGGACGGCGACGTACTTCGGCGCGTTGGACGCCTTCTTCCCCGGAGAACTGGCCTTGTCCGGCGACCTGAAGCGCGCTGCCCGGCTGGAAGATTCCTGTTACAAAATGTGGAACGTCGCGGGCATTGAGCCGGAGGTCATAAACTATTCCAACCTGAAGATCGTTAATCCGGCCTACCCGTTGCGCCCGGAAATCATTGAATCGGATTACTACCTGTATCACTTCACCGGGAATCCGCGCTACCTCGACATGGGGAAGACCTTTTTCGACAACCTGGTAAAATACTGCCGGACGGACGTGGCTTATGCCGCACTGACCAACGTTGAGACCAAAAAACAAACCGACGACATGGAAAGCTTCTTTTTCGCCGAGACGTTGAAGTATCTGTATCTGCTCTACGCACCGTCCAACACGGTTGATTTGAGCCAGGCGGTCTTCAACACGGAAGCCCACCCCATGCAGAGAACCTGGAAAAGCAACTGACCGACGCGAGCGCGCCAAAGCCAGAGGGGCGTGTTGCCCGAACTGCCCGGGGCGCGGACAGCCGTGTTCGCGCGAACCTGGGGCGGTCCCAAGGCACGAATTTCCATCCAGTCCGAAACGCGCGGACTCAGCGGTTGCTTTGTAGAAAAGATCCTGGATGCGAGAGAACAACGGCGGTTGATCTTCCTCTCCTCCGTCGCCGACGGAGGAGAGGGTCGGGGTGAGGGCGAGTGTCATACCAACGGCCGGGCTTTCGATTATTGTCGGTCGTGCCAATTACCGCGGCTGATAAATCTTGTTTTGTTTTCAGACAGGTGGATTCCCGTTGAATAATCCATTAAAAGGCGGAATATGAAAATTAGATTAAGTTGGTTTGCCAAAATGATTGTTCATGACGCGACGTTTGGGTCGGCAGCCTGCTCGGATGTGTCGGAGGGGGCCCGTATGAATGTATCCGGCCAAAATGTGGCGAGGGGTGGGTTGTCCCTGAAAGCGCCAAATCGACGGGAGGAACGCCGGGCCGCAGGGTTCACCTTGATTGAGCTGCTGGTCGTCATCGCCATCATTGCCATTCTGGCGGCGATGCTGCTGCCCGCGCTGGCGGCGGCAAAGGCGAAGGCTCAGGCGATCAATTGCGTGAACAATCTGAGACAACTCAATTTGGCCACGACGATGTACGCCGGGGACCACAAGGATCTCTATCCCTACAACGAGCGTCCGGTCACCTCGGTACCGCAGCCCGTCCCGGCGCCCAACGGGCCCTTGACCGGAGGCTGGGTGGAGGACGATCAGTCCGGTGCCAATGCGCGTAAAGAGTGGGATCCGATGTTTTTGGTCGGTTCATCAAGCGACTTCGCTGCGCTTAATCCCGGCCTTCCCAACGTCCAAGCTCCGCCGCTCCTAGGCCCTTATCTTTCAAAAGATGCAAAAGTCTTCAAATGTCCGGCAGATTTTAGAACCATCAACTATACTGGCACCTTACATCCAGCTTCGAGAAGTTATTCAATGAACTGCTTTGTGGGTGCAGTTCCGGGAGATGGATTGGAAGGGTCCGCATCCCAATACAAAATGTTTCATAAGACAAGCGATGTCACGCATCCCTCGGATCTCTACGTTTTTATCGAGGAATCCCCTAACACCATAAATGATGGATTTCTCGTTTTCTTTTATGGCAGCCCGGATAGCTACCAATGGAGCAGCGGTGACTGCCCGGGCGCTTATCACACCAAAGCGACGGGGGTTTCTTTTGCAGATGGCCACGCCCAAATTCATGTCTGGCAGGGCGCTGTGGCCCAGTATGGCGCCAAGCCGAAGCCGGTTATCGGAACCGCTCCGGGCTGGCCGGCCGGCGGCGAGGCTACCGATCCAGATTATCTTTGGTTAAAGCAGTACGGATGTATTCATAAGTGAGCCGGAAGCCCATGATCGATTTCATCTCATCTGGGGACATGAATTTTTGCTGGTCAAACCGGGTAGCCAGGAAATGGAAGTCGTTTGACCCAAGAAAACCCACAACCAAAAACCGATAGTCAGAGCAGATATTATGAATAAACGTTCATTCAACCTCATAGTGTCGGCGCTGGTGGTCTTGGTGTCCACCATCATCGCCCGTGGAGACAATTCTTATTCCAATGCTGTCATGTCGCTCAGCCCCGTGGCCTACTGGCCCTTGAATGAGACAGCGGCCCCGCCGCCGGCTTACGTGGCCGTCAATTCCGGCACCCTGGGGGCGCAAGCCGATGGTTACTATGGAAATGACTATTACCCCAATGGCACCGCATTTACCCTTATGACGCTGTTTACGGGGCCAACGACCGGAGTCACCAGCGACGGTGACGCGGCCGCCCAGTTCAATGGCGGGGCCAATAACAATGACAACAGTGGTTACGTCATTATCCCGGACGCAAACCACGTTTTAGACAAAGGCCCGGTCCCCTTCACGGCAGAAGCCTGGGTCAAGCCGGGAGGCGGAGACCCGAATGATCCGACGGGCACGAGCTTTGCCAGCACCGAATGGGCCGGCATCGTCAAAAAGGGCGGCGGCATCGCGTTCTACACCGAAAATGGCGATGCCAACGGTCAAACGTACGGTTGGACCATATCCATGGCAGGCATCTACTCCATGGGGCCGCCCGGAGGCTGGTATGGCGGGTTTAACCCGGGCGAGTTTCTAAAGACCAACGCCTGCTGGGTGGTGGATTTTTACAATGGCGGCAACGGCAACAGTCCATCCTTGGAATTTGACGTGCCTTTCAGCGAACCCACACCGCAATGGTTTCATCTGGTGCTGACTTATGACGGCACAAATGCCTTTTTCTACACCAATGGCGTGCTGGCGGCGACGACGGTGCTGGGTACTTCCGCTTCCACCAACACTGTGATTGCCCCGGGTCAGTTGTTTGTTTCCGCCACCGGCGCCTACCAGTTTACCACTCACAACGGGGTCGGCTATGCTCCCGATACCGTCAACCCCCTGTGCATCGGCAACAATAATGAAAGTTTCTCGCTAATTAATCAGGGCATGCCGAAGACCAACAACTTCACCGGCTTTAACTGCCAGACCTTCAATGGCGCCATGGATGAAGTGGCGGTCTATACCAATGCCCTGTCGGCGGCCACGGTGTTGAAACATTATCAGGACGCCACCGCGGTCAATACCACGCTTTACACCAACGACGTTCTCAGCGCCAATCCCCCCATTTACCTGCGCTTTGACGAACCGGCTTACACGGAACCATCCAGTACATCCTATCCCGTGGCTAACAGTTACGGCTCCATGGGCAGCACAGCGAACGGTCTATATCAACCGGGCGTGATTCCTGCCGTTTTGGGCGCTCCCGTTCAGGGATTCGGTTTGCAAAGCAGCGCGGTTCAAATGAACGGCTTGGATGCTTCAGTGGATGTCGGGAATGGCGGCCTCAATCTCACGGCCCTTGATCCTTTGGGCACTCAGCCGTTCAGTGTGGCCTATTGGTTTAAGGGCAATCCGGCGGACTGCTACGGCCGATTCCAAGGCATCCTGGGTCGGGGTGACAGCGGCTGGCGTTCCAGTCTGGACAACAGCGGACATATTCGCTGGAATCCTGGCAATGGTCCTGAGATTGCCAGCTCGGGAAATTATAACGATGGCGCGTGGCATTTCGTCGTGGGCGTGTCCGATGGCACCAATGCCTACCTTTACGTGGATGGACAACTTAGCACGTCAGCCGGAGGTGTCGGCAGTTTGGGTGGAACTTCGCCAGACCTCCTGATTGGCAGCGCACCCGATTATACCACCAGCGACAAAAGCGGTACCCAACAGCGCAACTTTGCCGGTCAGGTCGCTCAGGCGGCTTTCTTTGGCGCCCCCCTTACCTCGGCACAGGTTCAGACGCTGTATTATGCGGCGGAGGTGGGAGCCAGCATCAGCCAAAATCCCCAAAACTTGAGCATCGCCCTCGGCGGGAGCGGCTCGCTCACCGCGGCGGCCGTGGGGAATCCGACTCTGGCCTATCAGTGGTATCAGGGACCAACCAAATTGAGTGATGCTGCCGGCCATATCATCGGCTCCGGCACGCCCACCTTGACCATCACGAACGCGCAGCTCTCCGACGCCGGCAATTACACTGTGGTGGTGACCAATACCTACGGCTCGGCCACCAGCACGGTCGCCGTGGTGACCATTGTCCCGTCGCCGGAGATCGTCACGCAGCCCTCGCCGACCAGCACGACTCTGTATTCCGGCAACCAGATTGGTTTCAGTGTGAGTGCCATTGGCGCCAATCCTCTTTCGTATCAATGGTATCATGGAACGTCGCCGATTGGCGGCGCGACCGCGTCCAATGTGGTGGTGACACCGGCGTTAGGCGCCAACACCTACTCGTGTGTCGTCACCAACAGCTACGGCTCCGTGACCAGCACGGTGGCGTCGGTGACCGCCCAAACATTTGTCCCGCCCGCCTCGGGCCTCGTGGTTAATTTCGTGGTCCGGGCCGGATTCATCGGTCAGGGCGCCTATCCTGATCCCGGCAACAACCTATGGAATGCGTTCTCCGCCACCTCGGGCGTTTCCACCGGGCCCGCGCTAAGTTCGTCGAGCAACCAGACTCTGGTTTCGGCGACCTTGATATTTGGATTCAATAACGGCTCAACCACCAGTACGACCAACGGAACGCCTTCCTGGCTCCTTTCCTATGAAGACGGCGTGAACACAAATTCCCCGGGCATCGGCAACGGAACAGATATTGGACCTGAGGGGCAACTCACCATCAATGATCTGCCGCAGGGCACCTACAAGGTCTATCTCTACGGCGCCAATTATGACGGCAACCGGGGTTCGGTCTTCACCCTCGCACCCGCCAACGGCGGCGCGGCAGATGGCGGTACCAATGGCACGATCAACGGTTCAATCATTGGAACAGGCGCCATTTCCGCCGGCGTGTGCCGTTTTGCCGAGGGTGACAACTACGTCTTTTTCACCAACGTCGTGGCGGATTCGTTTGGGAACATCACGGTCACTTATGTTCCCAATCCGGCCGGCGTTTTGACCGGTGAAGCTCCGATCGACGGGGTGCAAGTCATCGGCGCGGTTCGTCCAACTCTGGCAATCCAAAAACAAGGAGCCAATGTCATCATCTCCTGGAATCCAGTTACGGGTGTCCTGCAGTCGGCTGCCAGTGTGAGCGGCCCTTACAGCGACATCCTCGGCTCAACCTCGCCTTACACCAATGCCGTGTCCGGGACGCAGCAGTTCTTCCGGGTGAGAACGCAATAAATAAGCGCACGGACTGTCAAAGGCCGGGGATTTCAAATCTCCGGCCTTTTTTGTCGAGTCATCCAACCGCTTATGGCGAAAACGCAATGCCGACAGCGACGCGGAAGACCGACTTTCTCCCCGCCGCCCATTCCGCCAGGGGGTAGCAAAAGTAGTGGCAGGAAAGTTTTGAATCGTTTGGCGCTTGGAAGAAAAATGGGAACGTGTTTTAATGACAGGACATGCAGCCCGTCCCCATCGCCATACCGTGGTACACGCCGGAATCATACGCGGATGTGCTTTCTTTGCTGCCGCTCGGCGAGCGGCAAAACGCGCCGGCTTATGACCGGTTTGTGGCTCAGATCGAAGCAGCGGAGAAGGAAGTTAAGAACAGCGGGAATGTCTCCTACCGCATCCCAATCGATGTTGTCGAATTGAAAGCCTGGCATGATGGCAATCATTTGAACGTTTGCGGTACCAGCCTCTCGCAGTTTATCCAGGTCAAGCTGGCTCAGATTCTGAGGAATCGTAGCCACAATTGAATTGCCCACGCCGCCCGTGATAATTCATGGGGAATGCCCGCTTCAGACGGCTCATCTGATAAACCGCCCGAAAAAGCAAAATGCCGCAATCCATAATGCCCTGAGCGATGTCGCCGCCATCATGGGAATAGGCAACCAAGCCGGCGGACGGGATACTCCGCGCCGCTGATGCCGACCGCTATCCGTCTATCACAGCGGCCTTGCCTCGATTTGGCGGACAGGAAAAGCGTGAATCTGTGAGCCAGGGCCGACCCACAGGAACCCCGCCGAAAACACTCCGAACGGAAAATACAAGCGTTGCCAGGTTTGGTCTATGACCGCTTCGACAAAACGGTTTTTTCGTAACGTTTCACTTCCGCCAGCCAGGCGGCACCGACGGGAACGCCCCGGGATTCGCAGTAAAAATCCCAGACTGCACCGAACGGCAGCGACTTGATTTCCTCCTGCAACGCCAGGCGGGTCGTGTAATCGCCGGCGTTTTCGGCGGCGCGGAGTTTGTCCGTCGGTTCGAGCAAGGCGCAGAGCAGCGCCCGGAGCAGGTTGCGGGCGCCGAGGGTCCACGCCGCCACGCGGTTGATGCTGGCGTCGAAATAATCCAGCCCGAGATGGACGCGCTCCACGAAACCGTTCGCCACGATCTCGCGCGCAATGGCCAGCAAATCGTCGTTCAGAATCACCACGTGGTCGCTGTCCCAGCGGACGCCGCGGCTGACGTGCAGCAAAATCTCCGGCAGATATTGCAGCACCGCGGAAATCTTGTCGGCGATGCTTTCAGTGGGGTGGTAGTGCCCGGCGTCCAGCGTCAGGAGTTTGTGCCGGCTCACGGCGTAACCGAGATAAAATTCATGCGAACCGACGACGTAACTTTCCGAGCCGATGCCGAACAGTTTGGGTTCGACGGCGTCGAGATTGAGCTTCGGCGAAATGGATTTTGCGAAAATCGCGTCGAGCGATTCGGCCAGGCGCGCGCGCGGCGCGTTGCGATCGGCCGGCGTGTCCTTCATGCCGTCCGGAATCCAGACATTCGTGATGCAGGTTTGGCCCAGCGCCTTGCCGATGGCTGCGCCGATTTCGCGGCAACGGCGGCAATGCTCGATCCAAAAGCGCCGGATGGCCTGGTCGTGATGCGCCAGCGTGAAACCGTCGGCGGCCTTCGGATGGGAAAAGCAGGTCGGATTGAAGTCCATGCCGAGGCCCTTTTGCTTCGCCCAGGCAATCCAGTTCTGGAAATAGACCGGCGTGATTTCGTCGCGCTCCACGATTTTGCCGCCGAATTCGCCGTAGCACGCGTGCAGGTTCAGGCGGTGTTTGCCCGGAATGAGGGAAAAGGCCTGGTCCAAATCGGCGCGGAGTTCCTCCGGAGTGCGGGCCTTGCCGGGATAATGGCCGGTGGCGACCAGTCCGCCCCCCAGCGCCGTGCCGGAATTTTCAAATCCGCCGACGTCATCGCCCTGCCAGCAATGGAGGGAAACGGGAATGCGCGCCAGGGTTTGCAGGGCGTGGTTAACGTTCACACCGATAGCGGCATAACATTCACTGGCTGAGGCAAAGGCCTTTCCAGTCCGGTTTCGCAGGTTCATGGCCATGTTGCTTAAAAGGGCTTTTGGTTTTGCGCAAGGCTATTCGATGGGTGTGCGGCGGCGCAATCCTGTTTGGACTCGGTGGCGGGCGGGCAATTCCCAGCCTGGGCGCTTCCAGGATTCTTGCAGAAATTCCTCGCTCCGCATTGACATCACGACATTCAGGGGTAGTCTTTTTTACTTTCCACACAAATGGTGCGTGTATATTTGAGTCGTGGCTGAAAAAGACGATTATCTGGCCGACGTGCTGGTGGACCTGGGCATTGTCAATGCCGATCAGGTCGCTCAAACGCGCCGGGAAGCTGAAGCTTCCGGCGTGGGGGTGGTGGAGTTGTTACTGGCCAACAAGCTCGTCCGCCCGGCGGATGTCACCCAGGCCAAGGCCGCCCAATTCGGCGCGGAAGTCATTCAACTCAGCGGCCTGAAGATTCCCGACGACGTCCTTTCCATCATCCCGCGCCACATCGCCAAAAAATACCGCGTCGTCCCCGTTTTCAAAAGTGATGGCAAGGTCGCCGTGGCCATCGCCGACCCGTCGGACCTGAACACCATTGACACGCTCACGCATCTGCTCAACGCGGAAATTGAATTGCGCGTGGCCTCGGAACCGGACATCGAGGCCGCGCTGAACAAGTATTACGGCGGCACGGGCCAGACGGTGGTGGACAAGGCCATCCAGGAGCTGACCGAAAGCGAAGTCGAGGTGCCGGGAGGCGCGCTGGATGACGACAACGCGATCGTGGACGCGGACGCGCCGCTCATCCGGCTGGTGAACCAGATGATCGTGGACGCTTTCAAGATGCGCGCCTCGGACATTCATCTGGAACCGCTGAGCAAACGGTTCCGGCTGCGCTATCGCATTGACGGGGTGCTGCACGAGATGAAGGCCCCGCCCAAGCGGTTGCAGGCGTCCATCATCACCCGGCTGAAGATCCAGTCGAACATGTCCATTTCCGAGCATCGCATTCCGCAGGACGGGCGCATCCAGAGCAAGGTGGGGAACAAGCTCATCGACCTGCGCGTGTCGTGCCTGCCCACGTATCACGGCGAAAGCATCGTCATGCGTATTCTCGACAAGGAAGGCCTGCGGCTCGGGCTGGCCGAACTGGGATTTTTCACGGACGACCAGCAGACGTTCGAGCGCCTGATCGGCCTGCCGGACGGCATCCTGCTGGTGACCGGGCCGACCGGTTCCGGCAAAACCACCACCCTGTATTCCTGCCTGCACTTCATCAACCGGCCCGACCGCAAAATCATCACCGTCGAGGACCCGGTGGAATATATTCTGGCGGGCATCAACCAGGTGCAGGTCAATGAAACCGTCGGCCTCACGTTTGCCGCCGCGTTGCGTTCCATCCTGCGCCAGGCGCCGAACGTGGTGATGATTGGTGAAATTCGCGACCTCGAGACCGCGTCCATTGCCATCAACGCGTCGCTGACCGGCCATCTGGTTTTCTCCACGCTGCACACCAATGACGCGCCGAGCGCGGTCACCCGCCTGGTGGACATCGGCGTGAAACCGTTTCTGGTCGCCTCCTCCACGCGCTGTCTCATGGCCCAGCGCCTCGTGCGCAAGGTCTGCCGCCGCTGTGCGCAACCGTACCAGGCGACGGAGCAGGAGTTGCGGGCGTTGAACCTGACGCCCGACAGCCTGCAAACGGCAACGATGCAAAAGGGCCGCGGTTGCAGCGACTGTTCCAACACCGGTTGCCGCGGGCGCATGGGCATATTCGAAATTTTTGTCATTGATGACGAGGCGCGGAAACTGATTTAC
>DASZAB010000117.1:0-11333 GCA_035945675.1 Verrucomicrobiia bacterium
ATTTCACATGGATGGACACAAACCATCCCGCCGGCACGCCGCGCGAGGGTTATCCGGTGGAAATCCAGGCTCTGTGGATTCGATTGCTGCGCCAGCTCGAACAACATTCAACACCCGCTGAACAAAAGAAATGGGGTGACCTTGCCGATCGCGCGACCGCGTCGTTTGAAAAACTGTTCTGGCTGGAACAGCGGGGCTGGTTTGCCGACGTGCTGTTCGCGGAGGCACATGTCCTCGCGCGCGATGCCGCGCCGAGTGACGCACTGCGCAGCAACTGCCTTTTCCCCGTGAGCCTTGGCCTGGCAACCGGTGAACGGGCCAAACGCTGCGTTGAAGCAGCACAAACCTATCTGCTCGTGCCCGGCGCTTTGCGAACGCTCGCTCCGCTGCCCGTATCCGTGCCATTGCCGATTCACAGCAATGGTAACGGTGAACTTTTGAATAACCCCGCCGAGCCGTATTGGCCGCGTTACGAAGGTGATGAAGACACGCGCCGCAAGCCGGCCTATCACAACGGCACGGCGTGGACCTGGACGTTCCCGCATTTTTGTGAAGCACTGGCGCGTGCGTGGGATTTTGCGCCGGAAGCCGTCGCCGCGGCAAGGATGTATCTGGGCAGCATGGAGCAATTAATGAACGAAGGTTGCCTCGGCCAGATTCCTGAAATTCTTGATGGCGATGCGCCGCATGCCCAGCGCGGCTGCGACGCTCAAGCATGGGGTGTGACGGAAACTCTGCGCGTGTGGAAATTATTGAATTTGCCGGGCACGCGGGCAAAATAGCAACGTGAACTTCCGCAATAAGCTCATCGGCCGGGACCAATTGCCGGCCTGGCGCACGGCTCTGCGTGCCGCGGGCAAAAAACTGGTCGTGACCAACGGCTGCTTTGACCTTCTCCATGTGGGCCACGTAAGTTATCTGGAATCGGCCCGTAACCTCGGTGACGCCCTGCTCGTCGGGGTGAACGGCGACGACTCCGCGCGGCAATTGAAGGGTGAGGGCCGACCGGTAAATGCGGCAGCGGATCGAGCCGCCGTTTTAGCTGCGTTGGCCAGCGTGGACAGTGTCTGCATTTTTGCGGAAAAGACCGCAGTGAAATTTCTGGCAACGGCCCAACCGGATATTTACGTCAAAGGCGGCGATTACACGCCGGACACGCTGAACCAGGACGAACGTCGTGCGGTTGAATCCGCCGGCGGAAAGATCGTGATTATTCCGTTTGTACCCGGCAAGTCCACGACGGCGTTGCTGGAAAAGATTTCGCGGTTGTGAAAATTCTGGTCATTTCCCTTGCCGGCATCGGCGACACCCTCATCGCCACACCGTTCATCCGCGAGTTACGCGAGAATCTTCCCGACGTGACGATTGACGCGCTGGTAAGATGGCCAGGCGCGAAGGATTTGCTGGAACACAATCCCAACGTCAACCGCGTGTTCCAGAAAGACCTGATGACGTGTGGAAAATTGGAGGTACTGCGCTTTTTCCGGTTGCTGCAGCGGGAACATTATCAGCTTTCAATCAACACGCACCCTCAGGGCCCGAGGCTCTATCGGGTGGCCGCTTGGCTGGCGGGCGCGGATGTGCGCATCAGCCATGAATATGAACGCTTCACCTGGCTCGACCGGTTGCTCGTTACCGGCACGTTGCCGCAGGATTATTCCCGGCACTCGATTGAAAATAATTTTGACTTGCTGCCATTGATTGGCGCAAAGAAAAAACTGGCGTCGCCGGAAATGGAATTTTTTCTCGAACCCGGCGATGAGCGGTTGGCGAACGATTTTCTGGCAAACCACAAATTATCCGGCCAAAAAATTCTTGGCATCCACGTCGGCTCCGGCGGAACAAAGAATCTCCGGCTCAAACGCTGGCCGCTGAAAAGCTACGCTGGTCTGGTGCGGCGGTTGAACCAGAAACGGCCGGACCTCCGTATCCTGCTTTTCGGCGGGCCGGAGGAAATCAACGACCATCCGATGGTACTAGCGCAGGCGAACCCCGATTTGACCGTGGAAATCAAAACCCAAAATTTGCGGCAGACGGCGGCGTTGCTGCGGCAGTGCAGCGCGTTCCTGAGCGTGGACACGGTGCTCATGCACGTCGCGGCGGCAATGAAAGTCCCCAACCAGATTGTCATTGAAGCACCGACGCTGAACTCAACGAATCTGCCTTATGGCAATCCTTTCACACTGGTGAAAAACCCGGCCGTGGCGGGGCGGAATCTGGATTATTACCGCTACGACGGCGCTGATATCAAAGGCACGCGAGAGCAATTGCTGGCGTGCATGGCGTCCATCACGATCGAAAACGTCTACGACACAGTGACGCGGCTGATCTAGATTTTCGATTTACGCCGGCGGAAATTCAGGCGACCTGGCAAATCGTAGTTTGAATGTCGCAAATTTTACAGAGAGAATCCCGCTGCTTTAGCATCCGCGGCGAAGGTCTTCACCGTATCCAGCGACATTTCCGGCAGGCCGGTGCCCACCAGCTTCATCGCCTTGTTCAGAATGTCGTGCGGCACGGTCACGATTTTGCAGCCGCATTCCTCCGCTTGAAAAATATTCAGCACTTCACGCACACTGGCCCAAAGCAACTCGGCCTGCGGCAGCCCCGCGAGGATTTTATTCGCGTTGCGCATGTGCGGCATCGGGTCCTCCCCGACATCCGCGATGCGACCGGCAAATACCGACACCACGGCGGGCACCTTGGGATCGAGCGCTTTCGCCACTCCCGTCACCTGTTCCTCGGTAAACATGGCGGTGATATTGAGCTTCACACCTTCCTGAGCCAGTTCGCGCACGAGCGGCAAGGAGGATTCGGCGCGGGTGTTGGTGATGGGGATTTTGACATAGACGTTTTTTGCCCAGTCCTTGATCTTCAATGCTTGCCGCCGCATTTCCGAAAAGTCGTCGGAGAAAACCTCAAACGAAATCGGCTTCTCGGTGATGTTTTTCAAAATGTCGTGCGCGAACGCCTCATAATCATGTACTCCGGCCTTGCGCATGAGCGAAGGATTGGTGGTCATGCCCTTGACAAGCGGGTTGGCGTTCAACTGGAGCATTCCGGTTTTGTCGGCGCCATCGGCGAAAATTTTTACTTTGAGACTGGCTAGGTTTTTCATGCAGCCCACAACATAAAACAACCTTGCCAATCTTCAACTTATTTTGCGCCGGCGAGGATAATTCCGGCTGCTTCCAGCAGATTTTTAGCGTGAAAATCGGGTTCTTGTTTCAATTCCTCGGAATAACCGCGATCAATGAAAATCGTCCGGCAACCGGCTGCGTGACCGCAATCCACGTCGCGCCAGCGGTCGCCCACCATCCAGCTTTGCGCGAGATCAATACCCGATTCGCGCGCCGCGCGCAGCAGCATGCCCGGCTTTGGCTTGCGGCAATCGCAATCCGACAAGCCCTTGCCCGGGTGATAACAAACCTCCACCCGGTCCAGCGGCAACTGGCGGCACATTTCCGCGTGAATCTCCTCGACCGCCTCCTGTTTCAGAGTGCCGCGGCCGACATCCGGCTGGTTGGTCGCCACCACGAGCAAATAGCCGGCTTGCTTCAAACGCCGGCAGGCCCCCGGCACTTCAGGAAAGATTTCAAACTCGCTTAAATTCGCTGAAGGATACGGTTTGCCGTCGCGTTCCAAGGGACGGTTGATGACGCCATCGCGGTCGAGAAAAACGGCACGCACGTGCAAGTCGCTTTTATTCTGTTTCTTTGGGGACATAAGCGCGCGAATAACGAATGTCTAAATCCCAACGGCATTAGTCATTTCGTTGATTCCCATTTGGTTTGGGCAACCTTGAGCTTTGGATGGGAAACGAACAAATGCCAGATGACGGCCTGAATCGCCTCGCTATGCGGTGTGACGTGAGCCGGGTTGACGGTTGGCACAATCACACAGGCCGTTGCCTCTTTGGCCGTATAACCGCCATCACGACCGACAACGCCAACAATGGAAGCTCCAACTTTTTTGGCGAGTTGAATGGCGCTGACCAGATTCGGGCTGACGTTTTTGTCCACATTGCCGCCGCCTACGGAAAAAATCAGCACGCCGTCCTTTGCGCGCAAGCGGCTGCCTTTGAGCCACTCGGCGAAGATCGTTGCCCAGCCTTCGTCGTTGGTTCGCGCGGTCAATTCGGAAACGTTGTCCGTGGGCGCGTAAGCCTCGAAACCGCAGATTTTGCGGAAATCACTCACGGCATGGCCGGCATTGCCCGCACTGCCACCAACGCCGAGGATGAACAAACGTCCACCACGTTCACGCACCTGCGCCAGTTCGTCAGCAGCTTTTTCAATGGCGTCGACGTTTAATTGCGCCACAACTTTTTGAACTTCATCGAGGAATTGGTTGGCAAAGCTCATGGTGAATTGGATTGTAACAACGATTCCAGTTCCGCCAAGCCTGCAGGCGAACCTATTTCGTAAAAGCGCTCGCGTACTTCATAGCCGGCCAATTGCTTTTCGTGGACCAGCCGGGTCATGACTTCGGCCAGGTCAAACGGCCGGTCCGGAGCGTACGAGTTGAAAACCACCGCCTTGAACAGGCTCAGCCCGTAATCAATATGCTGCATTTCCGGCGCGCGATTCTTTTTATCGTAAACCGCAATTTCACCATCGTGGAAAACAACATTGCTCGTGTCATAGCGGCCTTCATTCCGATAGACGGTCATGCAGCCCAATTTGCCGCTGCGATGGAAAAACTCCGCGACCGGACGATATTCCACCGGCAAATAGGAATCGCCATAGAGCACAAAAAAATCATCACCCAGCAGAGGCAGTGCTCGTTTGACCGCACCCCCGGTGCCGAGCAATTGGGGACCATCAAACGAGTAATCCAGCCGCACTCCAAACGCCGAGCCATCGCCAAAGTCGTGCTGAATCATTTCGCCGAGATATCCGACACACAACACCACGCGACGAACGCCTCGCGAACGCAGCAATTCAAGCTGATGCGCCAAAAATGGTTTCCCGGCGACTGGTACCAGTGACTTGGGAATTTTTTCCGTGATGGGCCGCAGGCGGGTTGCCAGCCCACCCGCGAGAACGGCGACGGGGATTTCGAGCGAGGCACTCACGAAATCAACAGCTTGGCACCTTCGAAATCAAAGCGAAACCGGACTTCCTTGAGGCCCGCTTTACGCATGGCCAGTCTCAATTTCGCCTTATCTTCGGCATAAAACATCAGAAATCCGCCGCCGCCCGCGCCGATGAGTTTGCCGCCCAGCGCGCCATTAGCCATCGCCAGGTCATACCACTCGTTGATTTTGGGATTGCTCATGCTACCGATGCGCTGTTTTTTGCGCTGCCAATGCACATCCATGAGCCGGGCAAATTCGGGCAAGTTTCCCGCTTCCAGCGCGCGCTGGCTTTGCAGCCCGAGGTCTTTGACGAAGTGCAAATTTTCAATCATGGACTTGTCGTCCGATTTCGATTTCACATCCTGCTCCTTCAAAATAGCCGAGGCGCTGCGCGAATAGCCGGTGAAAAACAGCAGCAGATTATCCTCCAGCTCATCACGTGCCTCCTTGGAAAGCTTCAAGGGCCACGCCGTGATCCTGCCATCCTCCAAAAATTTGAAACAGGTGATGCCGCCGTAGGCCGCGATGTATTGGTCCTGTTTGCCAATCGGCTCCTTGAGCCGGCAGATTTCAATTTCGCATGCCTGCGCGGCGAGTTCGGCGGGATGGATGAGATTCTTCCTGTGCGCGTGCAACGCCTTGAGCAGCGCCGTCGTGAAACTGCCGGACGAACCCAGCCCGGTGCCGGCGGGAATGTCCGCCATCGAAGTCAGTTCCAGCGAGTGCCCGTCAAGGCCGGTTATGGCGAACGCTTCTCGGAAAATGGGATGCTTCAGATGCGTCGCGTCCGGCACGCGTTCCAGTTCGGAATACTTCACGATCAGGTCGGGCACGAACGTCTCATGCACCGTAATGTAAACGTATTTGTCAATCGCCGCCGCGATGAGGAAGCCGCCGAACTTCTCGTAATACGACGGTAAATCCGTGCCGCCGCCGCCGAGGGTAACGCGAAGGGGAGAACGTGCGATGATCATTTCAAATTGGGCTGTTGCGCCCGGGTTCTTGGACTAGGATTTAGAGTCTCGGCGACGCGGAGTCAAAGTCAAATCCGCTTTGCCGGTAGATTTTACTGATGATTTGAAGCGCGATCTTTGCCTCCTTCAATCCCGCATCCGGTCTTCGTTTCAACTGGATATCTCTTTCAAATTCGGTCAGTTCGATCCGCCACGATTCGTCCGGACCGGAAAATTCATATGACTTCGTGTCGGGCGGTCCCATCTCCGGTTTCATTTGATAATGGAAAAGCTTCTCAACCCCATAACTCCCCCCGAGACCCTCAATGTGGAGTTTTGTGTTGCGCCCGTAAATTTCAAATGAAAAAAGGTTCTTCCACTCCGTGCAACTGACGTGCAGCCAGGCTGTCTGGCCGTTGGCCGTACGCAGGCTCAGAAACGCATTATCATCCACTGGCATGTTCCAGAAATACGTCGTCGCGTGGCCATCCACTTTGGTAAATTCGCCCAAAAACCAACCCGCCAGGTCAATCAGGTGAATGCCCTGATCAATCAACTCGCCGCCGCCGGAAAGTTTCGGATTGGCGCGCCATTCCTTGTTGTAGCCGACGCGCCCACCGTGGCCATAGCGGGCGCGGATGAACATCAATTCGCCCATCACGCCAGACTGGAAAATTTCCCGCGCTTTGCGGAACGCCGGATGGTAACGGTGATTAAATCCGACGCGGACGTTGACTTTATGTTTCCTTGCCAGTGAGATCAACTCGTCAATCTGCTTCATGGAAACGCCGGCCGGTTTTTCCACGAGCACATGTTTGCCGGCGCGAATCGCGGCGGCGGAAACTTCGGCGAGCGCGGCGTTAATGGTGGCGACAATCACCGCGTCCACTTGCGAATCCGAGACAGCCTCCTTGAAATCGGCAATGAGGCGCCCGGTTTTCGCCGCTTTTACCAATTCCTCGGCGCGCGACAAATTGGTGTCGCAGGCGACGACCAGCTTTGAACCGGCGGGCAAACCGGCCAGCCGTTTCTTTCCAATTAATCCACAACCGATGATGGCGTAATTCATTTTCTTTGACCTTCTCGTTCCCGTAATCGGAAGTTTCGAGGACCCGGGCGAGCAGAAGAACGAGAACGGTTACTTCGTCATTTAGCGCCCCAAGTTTTGCCCCGATCTTTCGGTACGATGCGGCGCAAGGTGTAAATATCGCTGTTCAAATCGGCTTTGAACTCGTGAAGGTGTTCCCATGGATCCCACTGGGCGCTGATGAGCTTGCCGGAAATGCCGTCACTCTCTGCACTGGCTAGATAAACTGCCAGTTTGGCGCCCAGCTCCAGCGGCGTTGCGCCTTTTTCCTTCCACTGCTTGTTCTTCTCGAAAAACGCCGCGCCGACTTTTTCCGGTCCGGCAGCAAGAACTTCGTCCACCAGTCGCGTGGCTAGTGCGCCCGGTGCAACCGCGTTCACGTCCACGTGGAAGGGCTTTAATTCCTCAGCCAGGGTTTCGGCCAGCCGGACAACGGCGGCCTTCGACGCGGCGTAGGAACTGATGTTTGGCAGCGGATTGGTTGCACCACCGCCGCTCAAGACAACGATTTTGCCGCGACCGGCTTTTTTAAAATGCGGAATCACCGCCCGGCACGGCAGCAATACGCCAAACAGATTGATGTCCAGCGCGCGGTGCCATTCGTCGAGAGAAACAGATTCCGTTGCCCCCATCGGGCCGTAAATGCCGGCGTTCAGCACGAGCGCCTGAAGCGAGCCGAGTTCGCGCAACGTGAAGGCGACCAGTTCGTTGACCTGTATTTCGCCCGCGACATCACAGCTTTTGGCCAGAACCTTCTGTTTAGAAATTTTTTTCGCCAACTCGTCGCGCGTAGCAAACAACTCCTTTTCGCCGCGGGCGCAGATGACGACATTTGCGCCTTCGCGCAGAAAATGCTCGGTGATGACCTTGCCGAGTCCCTGACTGCCGCCGGTAATGAGTGCGTTGACGTTCTTGAGTTTCATGCCGCGCGTCCGACGGAAAGATGCTCGACGCCAACGAAGCTTTTCAACTCCTTTTCCAGAAACCGGTTGGCGTCCACGAAAAGGGGCTGCTTCATCGCTGGAATAATTTTCGCCCAATCCGCCTGGCGAAACTGGGGCCATTCGGTGCAAACGACGGCGGCGTCTGCCCTCTCCAACGCGGCGGAAACATCGGCTGCGAGGTAGACTTTGCCCAAATCTTTGGGCAGACTCTTTGCCGCCGGATCAAACGCAACCACTTTGGCGCCGGCGTCCAGAAGCTGTTGGCAAAGCTCAACTGCGGCACTGCGGCGAAGCGTGTCGGTGTTGGTCGTGTAAGTCAGGCCGAGCACAGCAACTTCTTTTCCGCGCAATTGACCCAGCCTCGACTGCAACCGGCGGAACGCCCAGCCGCGATGCAAATCGTTGCTTTGTTTGATGGCTGGAATGACGTAAATTTTCTCGTCCTCGGCCTCGGCGAGTTTGGTCAACGTCACCACGTCCCGCGCCAGCGTGCCGCCGGCGAACGGCCCACCGGGCCCAAGATACGCCTTCGGTCCGATGCGCGGATCACTCTTGAGTCCGACGGAAACCTCTTTCGCGTCCGCGCCGACGTGTTCGCACAGCCGCGCGATTTCGTTGATGAACGTGATGGACAGCGCGAGGAAGGAATTCAGCGCGTGCTTCACCATCTCCGCCGACTCCGTGCGCGTGAACAGAATCTGCGGCGTGAACGGCGCAAATAGTCTTTCGAGCAACAGCCTTTTCGTGTCATCGCGGATGCCGACGATGACACGCTCCGCCTTTTCAAAGGCGTCAATCGCCTTGCCGAGCCGGAGATTTTCCGGCGAACAGGCGAAATGATATTGCGGAGATTCTTTTTCCAGTTTCATGCAAGTGCCGACCGGTAGTTGCGACGAAATCAATACCAGCGCGCCTCGCTGCAAATACGACTGTGCCTTTCGAAGATTCGCCAAGACGAAATTTACATCGGATTCATCGTTTTCGTTAACCGGTGTGTCGTAGCAGATCCAGAGTACATCGGCATTGGCACAAGCGGCGTTCGCGTTGGCCGTAAAGGAAAGTTTTTTCGACGAAATTCCGGCGGCGATGAGTTCGTTCAATCCCGGCTCCAAGAGCGGCGCCTGACCTTGATTCAACTTCGCGATGGTCGCCGCGTCAAAATCCAACCCGACAACCTCGAAGCGTTTCGCGCAGCACGCGGCGGTGACGCAGCCGAGATGCCAGAGACCTTGGACGACAATTTTCATCGCCGTTCGAGCGCCCACTGGTTTTGCTGAAGCCACTGCAAAGTGCGGATGACACCTTGCTCAATAGTCAGCGTGGTTTTCCAGCCCGTGGCGCGGACTTTTTTTGTGTCGAGAAAAATAAACGGGTTGTCGCCCACCCAACCCTTGTTGCCGCCGGAGTATTTCAGCTTGGGTTTAAGGCCAACGGTGTTGCATATAAAACTGACAGAATCGTTGACCTGAACATATTCGTCCGTTCCAAGGTTGTAGGTTTCGACGCGATGCTTGGCCTTTTTCGCCGCGCCTAGCGCGATGACATGAAGCATCGCTCCGATGCAATCGCCGACGTAGAGGTAGGATTTCCGTTGGGTGCCGTCGCCGAGAATTTCCAGATAATCAGGGTGAGCCAGCAGTTGTCTGTAAAAATCGAGGACGTGACCGTGGGTATAACGTTCGCCCAGAATCGAGACAAACCGGAAGACGTAACCCTCGAAACCGTAGCCTTCGCAGTAAGCGTGAATGAAACCCTCGCCAGCCAGCTTTGAGGCTCCGTAAAGCGAAGTTTGCACAGGGAACGGCGCATTCTCGGGGGTCGGAAAGATTTCCGCTTCGCCATAAACGCTGCCGGTGGAGCCGAACGCGACCCCCTTGATATTGTTGGCGCGCATGGCTTCCAGTACGTTGAATGTCGCGACGGCGTTCTGCTGAAAATCCTTGTGCGGATGGTCAAGGCCGAAACGCACGTCGGCGTTGGCGGCCAGATGGAAGACAAAATCACAGCCGGCCATCGCCCGGGTCAGGGCCTCGAGATCGAGATTGTCACCGCGAATCAGTTTGAATTTCGGATTTGCCTGCGCCGATTCAAGGAATTGCGGTTGGCCGGTGGAAAAATTGTCCCAGCCGACCACGCGCTTGCCGTCAGCGAGCAACCGGTCAACAAGGTTACTGCCGATGAAGCCAGCTGCACCGGTGACAAACACTTTTTCCATGTTCGATGCAAAGTCTAGTGCGGATCGGCAAGGCTCACCAGTTTTTTTGGCCACCGCATGGTTTTCGCCCCAATAGCACGCAACCTTGTCGGCTGCAACGGCCGGAGGAAGAATTGCCGGTTTGAAATCGACCTTGGTTTGGCTAACATCCCCGCCATGCGGACAAATCCAAATGGGACCGTGCCCTGGCCACAATGCTGCCTTGTTTTGTGCCGGATATTTGCCGGATGCCGGCCCGATCCTGATTTCGTTGTGGCTCAGTCGCGCTCCTGAGTAGAAGAAAGACCCGCCCATGTACAAGGACAGGAGCACAAAACACTTGACCATGAAAATAGTGTGCGGCCATCCGCGCCGATTGAAGCGGTTTGGCGCCAGCACCAGGCTGCCGGTCCGCCACCAGCCGGGAGGAGGTCATTCGGGATGTTTTGCATGGCGCGCCATCGCAGCGGTTCATTGGAACCGCTCCTATGAATAACGACTCATCAAATTCCAACGGTCGGCGAGCCGGCGGGTTATTGCGAACCGGCATCGTTTTTTCCGCCATCAGCTTTGTCACCGGCCTGGGCAACATGGCCTTCCAGGGCGTGATGGCACGGCACCTGAAGGAGCAGGGTCAGTACGGAAATGCGAACAGCGCGCTGAATGCCCTCATGCCCCTGTTAAGTTTGTTGCCGTCCATCGCCACGTTCGCTGTGGCGCATTACATTGCGCATTTTAATGCCCGCGGTGACAGCGCGCGGCTGCAGGGATTGCTGTCCGGCTGCCGGAAATTTTTGTTCCATCTCACTATTGCCGGCTCGGTGCTGGCGGTGATGGCCATCAAACCATTGAGCATTTTTTTCCATTACAGCCCGGCCTTGATGCTGACTACATTGGTTTGCACCTTGTTGACTTTGTGGACTTCGCTGGCCGGAGCATTGTGTCAGGGGTTGGCATGGTTCAAGCGGCTCGCCCTCATCGGGTTGCTCGCCATGTTGCTGCGGGTTGCTTTTGGCTGGTTCGTGACGCTCAAATGGCCGTCGCCGGAAACCGCCGTGCTGGCCTCAACCTTCGC
>DASZAB010000118.1:0-2630 GCA_035945675.1 Verrucomicrobiia bacterium
CGGCCCGAGTGGTTTTACTGTTAATAAAGGTGAACGAACTTTTTCCATACCGATGCATTTTCCGACCCGACGCCAAATCGCATGAACGAACAAACTGATTCCAACCTCAACCCGGGGAAAGCGAATGGCGCACCGGGCGCCGCCGCGGGCCGAAACGGCTCCGCCGTCCCGGCGCCGGTGGATTTCTGGTTGTTCGCTGAGACGCTGCTCCGCCGCTGGCGCTGGCCCGCCATGAGCGGCGGCGTGCTGGCGGCCGTGGGCTTGCTGTTTGGGCTTGTCCACTGGCACTCCACCTATACTGCCCCGGCACAGTTGATTTCCTACAACGCCCCGAGCGCAACCGCATTGTTCGGCCAACGGGAGGTCTCGGGTCAGACGCTCGTCGGCGTCCTGCGCTCGCCGGAGTTATTGCAGGCGGCGGGCGCGGAAGCCCGGCCACCTGTTTCGGCGGCCGCCCTGGCAGGGTGCTTGAACATCATGCCGGACCATAACAGCGACATCATTGTCGCGGCGGTCACGGACAAAACGCCGCAGCGGGCATTGGAGTTGGCGAATCTGTACGCCAGAAATGCCGTTGCCTTCACCCAGAAAATGCAGGCCCAATCCGCTGCGGAAATGGATGAGTTTTTTTCCCGGCAATTGACCAACACCGATACCCAAATTGCCGCGCTGGATCGACAGGCCGGCACGTTGCCGGCGCCGGCGTCGGAAACCAACGGGGTAGCGCCGGCCGGGCCACTGATTGAACAACTGCAAACCGCACAAGGAGAACTGGCCGCCCTGCTGGCCAAGTACACCGATGCCCATCCGCTGGTCCAGGCCAAGCGAGCGGAGATTGCCGCGCTCCAAAAGGAATTGGCGCCCGGCACCCCGGAAACCACCGCGAACCCGTCCGCCTTCGCCGCCGGTTCCGGTGAAGAAGACCCCACCGTGGTCCGCGGCAAACTGGAAGCGTTGGAAAAAACCCGGCTGGGCTTGCTCAACCAGCAACAAGCGGTACGGGCCTTCGAGGCCAACCCGCCCGGTTTCTGTCGTTTGCTGGCACCGGCTATTCTCAAGGATGTCGTCGCGCACAGCCGGCGGGCGAAAGTTTTTGCTGTTTGCATGCTCGCGGGGTTGCTCGGCGTAGCTGGCGGCGTAGCGGTGGTTTTACTGGTTGAAATCGCCGATGACCGCTTAAAAACCGCTTCCGATGTGCGGCGCGTCGCCAGACTGCCGGTGGTGGCCGCCGGCGGCGACCTGAACCGCCTGAGCGAAACCGAGCGTTACGACTGGGCCTTTCGCACCTGGACCCGGTTGCAGGGCCGGTTGAGCCCATCACCAAACCATGGACTGGTTCTCGGCATCACCTCAGCCGACCGTGGTGAGGGGCGTTCCACCTGGGTGCAACTGCTGGCTGAAGCCGCGAGCCTGCTCGGCTTCCGCGTGTTGACCATTGCCACGCGGCCTTCGCCACAGGATTGGGGAGCGCGCAAGGAGATGGTGGAGGGCGCCCCAGGCAAATCCACAGCCGGAATCGCAAATTCAAATTTCGAATCGCCGGATATTTCCATGGTGCCGGCGCCGGGCTCGAATATTTTGGCGACGCCGGCGGAAGTGACCGAAAAATTGACCGGGCCGAATTCGCAGCCGGTCGTGCACATTCCCCTGCCCGGCTGGGTCTGGAACCTCGAGCGCCGCAAACAATGGCAGGATGCGTTGAAACACTGGGCGCAGATCGATAACATCGTCATCCTGGTTGAACTGCCGCCGGCGTCCACGCCGGAAGCGGTGTTGCTGGCGGAAAATCTGCCGAACGTGGTCTGGCTCACGGCCAGCGGCCAGGTGACTGCGGCCATGACCAGCGAACAACTGGAAACCCTGCGCCACGCACGCTGCCATCTGGCCGGCGCGGTGCTGAACCGTGCGCCGGAACCCTTCCTGCGAAAACGTTTCTGCCGCTGGCTCAACGGCGCCGCCCTCCTGATCGCTTTGAACCTTTCGATTCTTCACGCGGCGAATAATCCGGGCCTGCCAGCTTCAACCAATCAAATCGCGGAAACCAATCTTTCCGCCACCGTCGTGCCGCCGGACCAGCGCGCCGACTGGCAGCGGCATTTCACGCTCGGCGCAGGCGATGTTTTGAACTTTTCACTCTACGGCGAGCCGACGCTGACCGAATTGAACGTGCCCATCGGCCCGGACGGCCGCGTGAGCTATCTCGAAGCACAGGATGTCATGGCCGCCGGCCTGACGATTGATGAACTGCGCGCGAAGCTCGACGAGGAACTGGCGAAATACCGCCGTGCGCCGCGCACGATTATCACGCCCGTTGCCTTCAACAGTAAAAAATATTTCCTGCTGGGCAGCGTTGTGCACGCCGGCGCTTTCCAACTGGATCGGCCGACGACCATTGTCGAAGCCATCGCCCGCGCGCGCGGATTTGAAACCGTGGTGCAGGAGCGGGACCTTATTGAACTGGCTGATCTGCCACGTACCTTTCTCGTGCGCCACGGACGGCGGGTGCCGGTGGATTTCGAGAAACTGTTTTTGCAGGGCGACCTTTCGCAAAATATTTCACTCGCACCGGGCGATTATCTGTTCATACCGCCTGCCGACTTGAAGCAGGTTTATATCGTCGGCGAGGTATT
>DASZAB010000119.1:0-15535 GCA_035945675.1 Verrucomicrobiia bacterium
GCGGCCAGCATTCCCAGCGCAATGGGTAAATCGAAACTCGGACCTTCCTTTTTTACATCGGCGGGCGCGAGATTGATGGTGGTGCGGCCCATCGGGAATTTGAAGCCGGAATTGGCAAGGGCGGTGGTGACGCGGTCCCGCGATTCCTTGACCGCGGCGTCCGGCAGGCCGACAATGACAATCAGGGTGTCACCCCAACCGGCGTTGACCTCCACCTCGACCGGATACGCCTCGATGCCATGGAGGGCCGCGGAACAGACCCTGGCTAACATGGCCCGATTATTAGATGGAACCCTGAAACTTGGAAGTGAAAATTAGGTGTTTTCGTTCCCTTGTGCGGCCTCGACGCGAACGCGGTTGAGGAGCAACAGAATGATCTGAAACATAACAAATCTCATTCCTGCGTCCCACACCAGCGTCTTCCAATGTTCCAGATTCAAATTCGGATTTTGATGAATTTGGATTGCGCTCCAGATCACCATGAAGGTCGCCGCGGCAAACGTTCCCCAGCGGTAGTTGACCACCAGCGTCAGCACCGCACACGGAATCAGATAAAAGGGCAGCAACGAGACGTCAGGCCCCGTCAGGAGGTCAACATACGCCACCATGGCCATAACCACCGCGCTCGCCAGGACGGTAATCCAATGCGCGCGGAATTGTTCGTCCAGCGAGCGCCGGTCGGCGGGCAATTCGGCGCGGCGTGCCAGCAACCATTTTTTGGTCTGGCGGTACGTGCGCAACCACGCCAGCGGCAGAAATTCAAAAAGCGCCCGTTTCCCGTTATCCACCGCGTGAAAGAACAGGCCGGTCATTCTGCAGTAAAGACGTTCCCCGATGGAGGGTTCCGGTCCGGCGGCGGCACCGGTTGGGTGGCCGAGCCATTGACTTTGCAGTCGGCGCCAACGGGCGTCAAACCGTTGCAACCTTTCAAGGGCAGCTGGCTTGAGGGTTTCGGTTTCGGTCCTGTCTGCAAATTGCTGGCGCTCGATTCGGCCGCGGCGCAAATGATCGTGCTCGGGTCCGGGAAAAACGGCCGACAAATCCGCATTGGCCAGATCCAGCATCTTCTCGTCGAATTCAATTCCCAGGAACCGGCAGATTCGCCGGCAGGTTTCCTCGGCATTGCCGGTCAAATCGGCATAGGTGACGTGACAAAGCCGGACACCGGCGCACTCGAGTTCGGCGGCCTGTTTTATCATTTGTTCCCGGTAAAAAATCAGCCGGCTCAGAATGCCACGGCGCCGGAAGAATGGCTCCCTGCACCCGGCCCGAATCACGCTTCGATAAATTTCAACGGGGTCGCGCCAAAGCAGGATAACGCGGCATCCCGGGTAACGCCGGACGAGCCGCTGCAGGCGCGCACAATAAAACGGCGATTTCTCTCCAAACAGCGGCTTATCCTTGCCTTCGCTGAAAACGCGGTACAAATCCTCGGGTGTCCGGACCTTTTCCAGCCCGCGCAGGCTGTCACCGAAGGTCAGGCGATGACGGGAGAGCGTCTGGTTGTAAAATTCCTGTCGCCGCAGCCAATCGCGCTTGAACCGCATTCCGCAAAATGCTTCCGGGAAACTCCAGACATCACATTCATACATCAAAGCCACCTGGGGATGCAGGTTCAACAACGCATACAGCAACGAAGTGCCGGAGCGAAGAACCCCAACCACAAAAATCGGGCCTGAACCAGGACGTTCCCCGTTTTCTGCCAGTGGTTTTTCCTTCAGCATAAGTTTTACCCTAACAATTTCCGTCTTGCTTTTCAACGCAAAAGTGCCGGCCCGGCCCGCGATTTCAGGCATTTTATTGTGCGATAGCTGTTTGAATGGTCCGCATTTTGTAGTTTATCAGCATGAGCGATGCCACCCATTGATTTTGTCGGGGTCCGAACTTTGTCAAACCTTAAACAAAAATTGCCGTTGAGCCGCGTCAAGAATGATTTTGCAGCCAGAGCAACGTCTGCTTCAACCAATCGAAATCAAGATAGTGACGCGTAAAGGCCCAGCAAACCAGCAGTAACCCGGCAAAAACCGCCGTCCATTCCCAACAGAGAATTTTCCCTTTGCGGCCTTTGACGACGGTGTGCCCAAGGAGGATGTTCGCGGCTGTGGCGATGGCCAATCCCCAAAACAACAGACGTCGTCCGGTGGCAGCGGAGGCGATTTGCCAATCCCCCCATTGCGCATGGGTCGCCGCCGGCAGGCCAATGAGCAGCAACGCCAGCAACACACAGTTCGCGGTAATGATTAGAAATCGCTGCATGCTGTGCAGGACCGGCATCCTGCCTGTCTCCGTTTTGTTTTCAAATTCAGACGGAACCAGCCCGGGGGTCCATTCAACTTTAATTGATTCTCTCCGCGATCTGGTATTTGAACATCCGCTTCTTCATCCAGCGCACGGCAAGCAAATCGTAAAACGACGCGAACAGCCGGTTCCATACACCGTAATGGCTCTGGCCGGCAAAACGCGGATTGTTCGTCACTTCAATCTCCGTGACCGTGTGGCCCTCAATTTTGAACAGCGTTGGCAGAAATCGGTGCATCCCTTTGAAAAATTTCACGTTTTCAATGCACTCGCGCTTGAAGGCGCGGTAGGTGCAGCCTGCATCGGCAATCCGCTCGCCGGACAGCTTGTTCCGCACCCAGTTGGCAATTCGTGAGGACGCCACGCGGATGAAATTATCGCCTTCGCCGCGCGCCTTCACGCGCGTGCCGCAGACACAGTCGTATTGCTTTAAGGCTTCCAGGAATTTCGGCAGGTCCTTCGGGTCGTTCTGCAAATCGGCGTCGAGGGTGACGAGGTATCTGCCCCGGGCCGCCTTCAGGCCGGCCCAGCTGGCCGCACTTTCACCGCAGTTGAACGCAAATCGTTGCACGCGGAGGCGCGGATCACCCGCCGCCAGTTCCTTGAGGATCTCCCACGACTTGTCCCGGCTGCAATCGTCCGTGATGACGATCTCATAGGGCAGCTGGAGCGGGTCCACCGCCTCACGGATCGCCTGGATGAGCGCGCGCAAGTTGTCCTGCTCATTGTAGCAGGGAATCACGAGGCTGAGTTGTGTAGTTTCTGGCGTGGACATTTCAGCTATGAAACTGGTCTTTGATTCGTGCGATGCGCTGTTGCGCGTCGGAAACGATTTTCTCCAACTCCTCCAAATCCGTCCGCGAAACATGCGGTTCCAGTAATCGGAACCAAGGCTCAACCTTCGGTTGGTAAAGGGCCAGCAACATTTTAACGTCTGCTTCATAGACCATTGCCCAGTCCAAATCCTTCTGCTGATAAAGCAACGGCAATGCGAAGAGCTTCAACAAAATCATTCCTTCAACCGTTGCCGTGGGAACTGTCAATTCCTTGAATAGATGCCTGGTCGCAAATTTTTCCGCGACCATTTTGAACAGCGGATTTTTCGTCAGCAACAAGTCCACCTGAATGCTTTTGAATTTTCCGCGGGCAAAAAAATCGTTCCGGTCTTCAAGCTTCAACTCGGGCAGCTTCCCCAACGCGGCGACGGGCATCAGCAAATCCACGTCCTTGGTGTTGCGGCCTTTGACGTAGGTGAGCATCGCCATGCCGCCGACGAGCAAATACTCCACCTGCCGCTCATGCAGCAGCCGGAACAAATCCATCGCGTCCTGCGGCACGGGCATCGCCGGCCGGGGCTGCGCGTCTTCGCGCAATTGCGGCGGCCCGTCCTCCGTAGCGGAGCCGCTGCGAAGGGTGGACGCCTTCATCCACCGGCGCGGATCGGCCTCCCACGCGTCCAGCAACACCTCACCCACACGCTGCAAACTCACGCCCTCGGGCAAGGTGACGGGATGCTTTTCTTTGCTCGTGGCAGTCATTCAGACGTCTGAATTTTACCAGAACTTGGCCAGGACAAAAAGCGGATAAAATGTTCAAAACCCGCTTATTTCTTCCCGTAAAACTCCGCGACCGCGTCGCAAACCTTGTCGGCAGTGTCCAGAGTCATTTCACCGTGAATCGGCAGTGAGAGGATTTCCTTCACCGCCTGTTCTGTGCGCGGGAGTTTCGGAATGTAGGGAAACAACCCTGTGACCGCCGGTTGCAAATGATTCGGCTTGGGATAATGGATGCCGGTATCAATTTCCTTTGTTTTGAGAAATTTCTGGAGGTCGTCCCGCTTTTCGCACCGGACGACGTACATGTGATAAACCGGTGTCGCCCATTCGCGCACGGGTGGCGTCTGGACGATGCCCTTGAGGCGTTCGTTGTATCGCGCGGCAATCTTGCGGCGGTTTTCGTTGAACCCGTCGAGGTGCTTCAACATCACGCGGCCGATGGCGGCGTTGATCTCGTTGAACCGCACGTTGTACCCGGGAAATTCGTGGTCGTATTTGCCCTGGCGACCATGGTTGCGGAGCATCCGCAGGCGGTCGGCCATCTGTGCGTTGTTCGTGGTGATGCAACCGCCGTCGCCGAGGACCGTCAGGTTTTTCGACGGGAAAAAGCTGAATGCGCCGAAGTCGCCCATGCTGCCGACGGTCTTGCCCTTGTATTTCGCGCCCTGCGCCTGTGCGCAATCTTCGATCACCCACAAATGATGCTTCGCCGCGATGGCCAGCACGCGGTCCACGTCCACCGGGTGTCCGTAAAGGTAAACCGGGATGATGCCGACGCTGCGCGGCGTGATGGCGGCTTCCAGCTGGTCCAGGTCCAGGCAATAGGTGTCGTCTATGTCCACGAACACCGGCCGCGCGCCGAGGTGGATGAGCGGTTCCATGGTCGGAAACGCCGTGTGGCTGGGCACGATGATTTCGTCGCCGGGACCGACACCCTGGAGCTGGTGCAACAGATAGACAATCATCGTCCAGGACGAGCCCAGGACGCATTGCGTCGTGCCGGTGTGGGCGGCGAGTTCCTTTTCAAACTCCTGCGATTCCTTGCCCAGGATGTATTGGCCGGAGCGGATGGCCCGCAACGCGGCTTCCTCGACTTCGGCGTTCACGAAACATTTGGATAACGATATTTTGCTCATAAAGGTTTTATCCGCGAATTACGCGAATTTGCGCAAATTGCGTTTTGATTTTGGATGAAAGTCAACCGACTCAATTCCGTGAATAGGCATTTCTTTCTGTGCCAAGGCCGGAATTTTCCGGTAAGACAGTTCGATTTCCATGCATTCCTGGTAAACCGGCTCGGCAAAACCAAAACCTTTCTCGCGATGCGCTTCCATCGCCGCACCGACTATCGCATAAACTTCATTTTTCAGAATCAATTCTACCATAGGTTGCTCCTTTCCTGCACGCTTTGGTTTTAATTCGCGCTAATTCGCGAAATTCGTGGATTATTTTAGTTCAACCGCTTTTCCGGTTTTGACGGATTCCAGCGCGGCGTTCATTACGCGGACGGCATCGTAACCGGCCCAGCCGTCGGCGCGCGGCGCTTTCCGCGTCTGCACCGAGTCAATGAACGCGCGCAGCTCGGCCAACAACGGCTCTTCCGGCGGGCATTCAATCTGGTGCACCGCGCCTTCGATGCCTTTGAAATCCTTCCCGTCGCGCACATGCTTGTTCTCGTAGGTCTTGATCTTGTATTGCGCCACATTGTAATCGCAGACCGCGCTCAGTTGGTCGCCGCAAACAATGACCTCGCGAAATTTGCCGGGAATGAAATAGTCATTCTCGACCGTCGCCCACGTTTTGCCGTGCGGCGTGTCGTATTCGAGCGAGACGAACGAGGCGTCGTCCATGCCGCGTCCCATGAAATCGTGGTGGATCGCCAACACGCTCTTCGGCAGTGCGCCGAGGATGAAATTAAACAGATCGGCGAAATGAATGCCGTCGGCGAACATCACGCCGCTGTCATTGCGCGGACGTTTGAATCCGCCGAAATGGCCGCGCACCATGTTCACCTGCCCGAATTGTCCGGCCTGCACCGCGTCACGCAGCCACAACGTCGCCGGATCGAAACGCAAAATGTGGCCGACCTGCAAAATCCTCTTTTTTTTATCGGCCAGTTCGGCGAGTTGCTTCGCCTCGTCGTCGGCCAGCGTCAGCGGTTTTTCCACAAACACGTCTTTGCCGGCTTCCAGGAATGCTTTGCCCAGGGCGAAATGATGTTGCGCCGGTGTGACAATGACGGCGCAGTCCACTTTGCCGATGAAATCCTGGTAGTGGGTTGTAAGCCGTTCGGCGGGCAGGCCCAGCTTGCGCGCCGGTTCAAGCTGCTTTTCGCCGACTTCCGCGACATACAATTCAATCGGGAGCGAATGCAGATTGCGCAAATGGTTGGCACCCCAGCGGCCCAGGCCCAAAAGAAGAACTTTAGTCATTCCCGAAATTTTTGAGCAAATCATCTGAGCCAGCAAGAAAAATGCGCCGTTCCTTGTCCGAACGGGTGCATCGGATACGGATTCCGTTGGGGATCCCGCCTTCAGGCGGTTTGGGCGAAATTTCACGATTTACCGCGTAAACGCAGAACTCCAGACACGATAATCTCCGCGCCCAATGCGCTCAGCGGTTCACGAACAATTTCCACTGGCCGACGTTTGTCACCAGGGTCAACGGCGGAGCGGGTTGGCGTTGCCGAAAATGTTCCACCTCGTCGTTGAAGCCGGCCACCCAAACGCGGCGGTTTTCCGCCAGCAAATTTGACAGAGCGTCGTCATCCGCCAACAGCAACTTGCCCAGCCGGTCCCGGTTGCCGGGAAACTCAAACGGTACCTGCCTCAGGTTCATATCGCCGAAATAGGGCCGGTTTGTCGCGCAAATCACCGGATAGGCATAGAACGGCAGCCCCTCGGGTAGATGGCCCCAGCAAACGATGACGTCACCGGGCCGGCAATTCTCCCGCAACGCCAGGCCCAGCGGTTTGAGCGTCGAATTGCGCTTGAGACTGTTCTGAAACAGCGGAATTTCAGCCACCGTAATTACCAGACTCAATAACGCCAGTCCGATGGTCAGCGTGGTACAGGCGGATGGCTTCCATTTTCGCGTCAGCCCCAAGACGAAAAGAATCGCTCCGGCCATGACCGCAGTTTGCCATCTCATCCACCCGGGCAACGGGTTGTGGAAGGCGTAAGCCATGGCCAGCGGGAAAACCGCCGGTAAGAGCAACGAACTGCCCAGACAAAACCGCCACGCGGGCGCGGACGCGGATTTGGCCTCCGGCGGGTTGCCGAAAAACCGCCAGGCCAGCATCACCGCCAGCGCCGGAAAAATTGGCAGGATGTAAGGGGGCAACTTGGCCTGCGACAACGAGAACAGTGCGAAGGTGAAAATGGCCGTCGCGTTGAGCACAATCCAGCCGTCCTTTGATTTCAAGTCAAGGCTGCGCCAATGCGCCCGGCGCCACAGCCAACCGAGCAGGAAGGTCCAAGGCAGAAGTCCAACCGCAAGAATGCCGAAGAAATAAAACAGGCTGCCCTTGCGATCCTTGATGGTGGTGCCGAGGACACTGCCTGCCGCCTGATACACAGTCATGTAGTCAAACGCCTCAGGTTCACGCCGAAAAACCGCCAGGAACCACGGCAACACCAGAACCAAGAACAGCGCCAGACCCGCCACCAGGCCGCTCCATAAAAGCTTTTTAGTCGCAATATTTTTCCAGCGATAAATCACCGGCGCCGCCAGGGCCGTGAGCGGGATGGCCAGGGCAATCGGCCCCTTCGTCAAAAACCCCAGCGCGATGGCCGCCCACCCGGCCAGATGCCAGCCAAAAAACTCCGACCTCTGACTTCCGACTTCTGACTTCAGGCCTTGCCAGCTTCGCCAGAAGAAATAAACCGCCCAGGTGTTAAAGGCCGTCAGGAACATGTCGGTCGTCAGCATCCGGGCCATAACGAAGTACAGCAGGCTCGTCTGCAGAATCAGCGCGCTCCAGAAACCGACCCGCCGCCCGCCAACCGAACAGCCCAGCCGCCAGACCGCCCACACACCAGCGATGCCCGCGAGCGCGAGCGGCAGACGCGCCGCCCATTCGTTCTGGCCGAACACCTTCATTGAAGCGGCCACCAGCCAGTAGGTCATCGGCGGTTTGTCGAGGTGCGGCAGATACCAGAGGTGCGGCACGACCCAGTCGCCGGTCTCGATCATTTCCCGCGCGATTTCCGAGTAACGGCCCTCGTCGGGCTCGTTCAACGCGCGGCTGCCGAGCAGGATAAAAAACGTGAACGCCGTCAGCAACAGCAACAGCCAGCGTTGGCGCGTCTCGGTGAAAAATGGTTTGTCCACAAACTTTGAATCACGAAGTCTCCGCCAAACCGCGTTACCGGCAAGAAAAACCTTCACCGGGAGCGCCGGCATCCTGCCGGCGCGTTGGAGTAAAAACACGCAAAATCCGCCGGCTGGAAGCCACCGCTCCCGGCGACGAAGCGCTTAACGCTTGGCCGCGAGCTTCTGTACGTGGCGTTCAATCCGGTCCGCTGCCTCGATAAGTTGATCGTAGCCGGTAGCAAAGCATGCCCGGCAAAAACCTTTGCCGTTTTCGCCAAACGCCGTACCGGGCACCATGGCAACCTTCTCCGACTGTAACAGGCCAATCGCAAAATCCTTCTCGCTCTGCCCCGTTATGGAAACGTCGGGAAACGCGTAGAACGATCCGCGCGGCAGATGGCATCTGAGCCCGATCTCGTTGAACCGGCGCACAATAAAGTCCCGGCGCCGCTGATATTGCTCGCGCATCGCCTTCATGCCGTCCTCGCCGCGCTGCAACGCCTCGATGGCGCCTTCCTGGCTGATGATGGACGCGCACATCATGGAATACTGGTGCACCTTCATCATCGCCTCGATCAATGTGGCCGGCCCGCACGCGTAGCCGATGCGCCAGCCGGTCATCGCAAACGCCTTGGAAAAGCCGTGCAGGAAAATCGTCCGCTCTTTCATGCCGGGCAGGCTCGCGATGCTGACGTGATCGCCCTCGAACGTCAGTTCGGAATAAATCTCGTCGCTCAGAACGAGCAAGTCTTTTTCCATCGCAAACCTTGCGATGGCCTCGATCTGTGCGCGGTCGCAGGTGCCGCCGGTGGGATTGCACGGCAGGTTTAACATGAGCAGCTTGCTGCCCGGCTGCCACGCGGCGTGCAAGGCCTCGGCGGTCAGCGCAAAATTGTCCCTGGCGTAGGTCGGCACCGGCACCGCCACGCCGTGCGTCAGCGTGATGCTCGGATGATAGCTGACGTAACACGGCTGGTGGAACATCACCTTGTCGCCCGGATTCACCAGCGCGCGAAACGCGATGTCGAGCGCTTCGGAAACTCCAACGGTGACGAGGATTTCGTCCTCAGGCCGGTAACGGATGCCGAAATGCTTTTCCACATAACGGTTGATGGCCCGCCTTAGTTCGATCAGACCGAGGTTCGAGGTGTAATGGGTCTTGCCTTTTTCCAACGCGTAAATGGCCGCCTCGCGGATGTGCCAGGGCGTGTCGAAATCCGGTTCGCCGATGCCGAGCGAAATCACGTCCTGCATCTTCGAAACGACCTCAAAAAAGTCGCGGATGCCCGAGCGGGGCAGGTTCACAACGTGGCGGGCGATGAAACGGTTGGTGTCCATGGGAATTCAGGAAATGGAAAACATCGAACATCCAACATCGAACACCCAACATCCAATCGACGTAGTTCGGACATTCATTGGACGTTCGATGTTGGTTGTTGGGTGTTCCCGCCGGTTTTCACGGCGTGACCTTGAGCCGGTCATTTTCCCCGGTCTTCACGTCCAGGAGAAATCCCTGTTCTTTGTAGGTCCGCAGCAGGAAATGGGTGGCCGTGGACAGCACGCCTTCGAGCGTGGACAGTTTTTCCGAAACGAACGCCGCCACCTTTTGCAGGCTGGAGCCGTCGACAAACACCAGCAGGTCGTAGCCACCGGACATGAGATAACACGACTCGACCTCGTCGAACCGGCTGATGCGTTCGGCCAGGCGGTTGAAACCGCCGCCGCGCTCGGGCGTGATGCGCACCTCGATGACGGCGTGGACGATCCCGGCGTCTTCCTCCGCCAGATTCAGCACCGGGCGCCAGCCCAGCAGGAGCCGGTCCTTTTTGAGTTGATCCAACTGGCGGTTGACCTCGGCTTCGGTCAGGTTGAGCACCTGGGCCATCTGCGCCGCGCTCAAGCCGCCGCCTTCGAGCAAAAGTTTGATTAACGGATTCATCGCAGCATCAGTTTCGCAAAAATCCGCCGCAAATCCATAAATAATTCTGGTGTCTGGAACCAGTTGCTCAAATCGTGGTTTTTATGCTTTGCCTCATTATGAAAAAACTCTTGATTGAAACGCTGGAAATGGTACGCAGTCTCAACCCAGAACGCCGGTTTTGATTCGGCTGGCTGGTACTCAAGAATAACGATGACTAAACGAATCTTAGCTCTGCTTTTGGTTTGCGCCTTTGCGTCCGCCGACGCAGCGAATCCTACGCTTACCATTGAAGCCGGAAACTCCGTCGCCAAAGTCAGCCCCATGCTTTACGGGCTGATGACCGAGGAGATCAATCACAGCTACGACGGCGGGCTTTACGCCGAGTTGGTCCAGAATCGCGCGTTTATGGACAACCCGAATACGCCCGTGCACTGGTCCGTAGTGCAAGACGAGCGTTCGGCCGCAACCATGGCGCTTGACCCCTCCCAGCCGCTCAATGACGAGCTGCCGGTCAGCCTCCGAGTCGAAGTGAGCAAAGCTTCCAAACGGCATCCGGCCGGCATTGCCAATGACGGTTATTGGGGCATTCCGGTGCGGCCGGCGGCCCGTTATCACGCGTCGTTTTACGCGAAGGCTGCGCCTGGCTTCAAGGGGTCGGTCATCGTCTCCATCCAGGCCGATGATGGAGGCAAGGTTTATGCGCGAGGCGAAGTATCCGGGCTGACGCCGGACTGGAAGCAATACGAGGTTACCCTCGAAACCGGCAAGGTGAAGCCGACCGCGAAAACGCATTACGTTCTGACTCTCGACCGCCCGGGGAAGGTTTGGTTTGATCTGGTTTCCCTGTTTCCGCCAACGTGGGACCACCAGCCGAACGGTTTCCGCCCGGACTTGATGCAAATGCTGGTGGACTTGAAACCCAAGTTTCTGCGGTTTCCCGGCGGAAATTATCTGGAAGGCGACACCATTGCGACCCGCTTCGACTGGAAAAAAACCATCGGCCCCATCAGCCAACGCCCCGGCCATCCCTGCCCGTGGGGATACCGCTCCAGCGACGGCATGGGACTGCTGGAGTTTCTCCGTTGGTGCGAAGACATGGGCGCCGAACCGGTGCTGGCGGTCTATGCCGGATATTCGCTCGGCGGCAAGCATGTTAATCCAGGTGCTGATCTGGAACCCTATGTGCAGGACGCGCTGGACGAAATTGAATACGTCACCGGCCCGGTAACCACAAAATGGGGGGCCGAGCGCGCGAAAGACGGTCATCCGGAGCCGTTCCTCTTGCACTACGTCGAGATTGGCAACGAGGATTGGTTTGACAAATCCGGCTCCTACGATGAGCGCTTCGCGCAATTCTCCGACGCCATCAAGGCAAAATATCCCCCGCTCAAATGCATCTCCACCGTCGGCACGGAACAACCGGAAACGCTGCGGGTTCATAGCCGCCGGCCTGACATGCTCGATGAGCATTACTACAGCCCCGCCCGGACGTTCCTGAACGATTCGGCGCATTTTGACAATTACGACCGCAAAGGCCCGGAAATCTTTGTCGGCGAATGGGCCGCCTACGAGACTTCATTCCCGCCCTGGAACGGGCGTTCGGCGAAGGAACCGCCTACGGCCGACATGACCGCCGCGCTGGGCGACGCGACCTGGATGACCGCGATGGAACAGAACTCGGACCTCGTGAAAATGCAATGTTATGCGCCGTTGTTTGTGAATGTGAACCCGGGCGCAAGGCAATGGCGACCCGATTTCATCGGTTATGACACCCTCCACAGTTACGGCTCGCCCAGCTACTATGCCTTCAAAATGTTCAGCCGGAACGTCGGCGACGAAATTCTCAAAGCGTCGCTGGATGATGCCACGCTCCACTACTCGGTGACGAAGGACAGCCAGAGCGGGACAATCCTGATCAAGCTCGTGAATCCCCAGCCGACGCCGCGACCGCTTCAATTGGATATCAAAGGCGTCTCCGACCTGAAACCCACGGGCACGGAGACCACGCTGGCGGCCGCACCGGGCGCAAACAACTCGATTGATAATCCAACGAACGTTGCGCCCGTCACCGCCGAAATTTCCGGCGTGAAGCCGGTATTCGATTACACGCTGCCGGCCGACTCTGTCACCGTGCTCCAACTGCACGTCCAGTAACGCTCAATTCACCAGCCGATACCAATTGTCGCGCTGGTGCGGTTCGTAACCGAGGTCGCGGATGAGCCGTTGCATGTCGGCAACGGTCATGCGGAAGGTCGTGCCCGCCTGGCTGACAACGTTTTCCTCAATCATGATGCTGCCGAGATCGTTCGCACCGAACTTCAACGCGACCTGGCCGATTTCCTGGCCCTGCGTCACCCATGAGCTTTGGACGTTGGTGAAATTATCGAGGTAAATCCGGCCCAGCGCCTGCGTTCGTAAATATTCGTGCGCGCCCACGGTGGGTGCCTTGAGCTTCGTGTGCTCGGCCTGGAACGTCCAGCAGATGAACGCCGTGAAGTGGCCGGTTGAATTTCCCCTCTCCGGTCCGTTGGACACCTTCTCCCCGCCTTGCGGGGAAAGGGACGGGTCGAGGGGCGCGTTGGCATAACTCAACGACTTGTCCTGCTGAGTGCGCAGCCGCTCCAAATGCTCAATGCGATCCTCAATCGTCTCCACGTGCCCAAACATCATCGTCGCGCTGGAATACAAACCCAAGCGGTGCGCCACGTCCATGACCTCCAGCCAGTCGTCGCTCATCGCTTTGAGCGGCGAAACGCGCTGACGCACGCGGTCCACCAGGATTTCGCCCCCGCCCCCGGGAATCGAACCGAGGCCGGCCGCCTTGAAATCGCCGATGATTTTATCCAGCGGTTCGTTGAACACTTCGCGGAAATGGATGAACTCACTGGGGCTGAACCCATGGATGTTGAAACCGGGAAATTTGTTTTTGATGTGCGACAGCAAATCGAAATACCACTGCTTCGTCAGCTTCGGGTGGTGGCCGCCCTGCATCAAAATCTGCGTGCCGCCCAGCGCGATGGTCTCCTCGATTTTCCGGTCCATCTCGTCGAACGTGATGACGTAGGCGTCGTCGTCCTTTTCCACGCGATAGAACGCGCAGAACTTGCAATAGACGTTGCAGACGTTCGTGTAATTGACGTTGCGGTCAACGATGTAGGTGACGAAGTCGTTGCCGCGTCCGCTGAAATCCTTCGCCTTGGCCAGTTGCCGGCGGCGGTCGGCGAGCGCGCCGAGTTCATCGAGCGGCAGGTGATACAACCGCCGGGCCTCGGCCGGATGGATGCGCCGGCCGTCCCAGACTTTCTGGAGCAACTCGTCCAATGACGCGTCGTAAATCACGGTTTAAGATTAGCGAATGAGCGCCGCCAAAACAAGCCGCCGGTTCAGGGTACCGGCACAATCCGGTGGTGCGAGGCTACTGACGAGCCGGCTCGCGAGGACGCTCGCCCCACCGGAAGTGGTAAAATGCACCACGTGTGATTCAAGAGGCGCGGCGGAAGGCTTCCGGTTCGAGGGCACCCAGGTCGCGGCAAACTTCCTGAACAATGTCCATTTTCCCCAGCGCCCGGGCGGCGGCGGCCCGGGACAGATGGGCTTCCACGAACTTTCGGTCCAACGCGATGGCCCGGTCGGCACAGTCCAGGGCCTTGTCGTGGCAACCCATGCGGCCATTCAAGACGGCCAGATTCAACCAGCCGAGTTTGTGGTGCGGATTCATTTTCATAGCCTGTTCCAGACACTGAATGCCGTCCGCCCGACGCCGCAGCTTCCGGTAAAGTAAGTCCGCCAGGCCGTTCCACACCTCGAAATCGCCCGGATTTATCGCCAGCGCGTGACGGTAAGCCGCCTCGGCCTGGGAGAATTTGTGCAGGCCGGTCAAACCCAGGCCAAGATAATAATACGCCCGGTAATCGGCCGCGCTTTCCTCACGCCACTTTTGGGCGAAGGCCAGCAGTTCCCGCCATAATCCTTTTTCGCACAACTCGCCGGCGATCTTCGCCCTGCCTTCCGTGTCCGGTTCCATGGTGGAAATGCGAACCATAAAAAATGAGCACCCCGCCCGACAACCGAAATCAATCCGGCGTCTTCCGTCCGGAGGCAGCCGGTCGCAACCGCCAGATGCCGGCGAGGATGCTGCCGATGACCGAATGAAAGGTCGCGGAAATCGCGCAGGGCAGGGCGGTCAGGGGCATCGCGGCAAAATGCTCCTTCGCCAGGGCCGCCCCCAATCCGGAATTCTGCATGCCGACTTCCACGGAAATGGTCCGGCTGGTCAACTCATCGCAACGCAGCAACCGGCTGAAAGCGTAACCGAGGAAAAACCCGCCGCTGTGCAACAGGAAAACGGCCAGAATCAACCTGCCCCCCGACCGCTCGAAATCATCGGCGCTGCCGCCGATGATGCTCGCGCAAATCAGCGTGATCGTCAGCACGGAAATCAACGGGGACACCGGCAGGACGAATGTTACGAAGCGGGGTGTGAAGCGGTTCAATGCCACACCGATAATCACCGGCGCGAGCACGATTTGCACCGTGCTCCAGAACAGGCCCCACGCGTCCACCGGAACGTATTGGCCGGCCAGCCACTTCGTCAGCAGCGGCGTCATGACGATGGCGCCGAGCGTCGAGCACATCGTCATCAGGACCGACAACGCCACGTTCGAGCGCGCGATGTAATTGACCACGTTCGAGGCCGTGCCGCTGGGGCAGCACGACACCAGGATCAACCCCACGGCGTACGGTGTTTCGAGCCGGAGCAGATGCGCGATGCTCCAACCGAGGAACGGCATGATGGCGTAATGCGCGACAAAACCGATGCCGACGGCGCGCGGCAGCTTCAACACCCGTTTGAAGTCATCCACGCTCAACGTGATACCCATCCCGAGCATGATGACCGCCAGACCCCACGTGATGAAATCGCCGCTGAACCACGTGAACCAAGCCGGACGCGCCAGCGCAAGCGCGCCGCCGATCAGGACCCAAATCGGGAAAAGATTGGTGGCGAGACCGAGGACTCGATTCATGCGTGCTGTCCCGCCATTAGAACAGGCGCGGAAATGAATGTCATCCGGATTTGAGGTGCCGGCACCGTTGGGTGGGGCGAGGCTGCCGACGAGCCGGCTCGCGGGGATCGCCGCAAGGCGGGACAGGCTGCTCGCCCCACCGAAAGTGGTTGAATATGCCGCTGCCGGATTTCCCAAAACACCGCACTTTGCATTTGCCTCTGATTCATCGAAATTAGACCTGTGGCAGGCGATAAAACAGTCCATGTCGTGGTGCTGGGCGCGGGGTTTGGTGGCCTCTTCTTCTGCAAGCATTTCCGGCATCCCCGAGCGCGGGTGACGTTGGTGGACCGCACCAACCATCACCTGTTCCAGCCATTGCTCTATCAGGTCGCCACCGCCGGGCTTTCCGCGCCGGAAATCGCCCAGCCCATCCGCTCCAT
>DASZAB010000120.1:0-31222 GCA_035945675.1 Verrucomicrobiia bacterium
TGCGTGCATTGTGAGTGCGGTGGCAGGGCTATGGGATCTTGGCAATGGCGGCGGGAAGGGCGCTTTCTCCCGGATCTGTGTGTGGATTTTTCTATCTTCCGGTCTTCCAATCATACGGTCTTTCTCCTCTTTTTAACCGACAACAGAAATCATCCATGAAAACACGACTATTGTTCTTCGGCGGGCTTGCACTGATGGCGGCCATTGCACTGGCGGTGGTGCTTATAATTCAGGCTCGAGTTCAGGCGCAAACTGTGACGGATACTTCCGGCAGGCTCCAGGAGGCAGTGACGTTATTGAATCAGGGCCAGCCGCAGGCGGCGCAAGCTATGCTGGCCACCATTCCTCCGTCCGACCCCAACTATACGGAGGCGAGGGGTTACAGCGCTCTGTGCCTTTACCAGACCAACAGCCTGAAATTTTTGAAAATTATGCAATCGCCGGAACTGCAAATGACCAATCTCTCCGATTCACTGTGTCAGGAACTAACCTACGATCAAATTGACACCCTGTTCTCCTATCGTCAATTTGAGAAACTCCTGCCCCGGCTGCAGGATTTTATCACGCGCTACACAAACTCTCCGCTGTTGCATGCCGCGCTGGAATATCAGATGGCCACTTGGTACGAGCGTGGCATGAAGAAAATCGACGAGGCCCGCGGCTCGGGCGATCCGAAGGTGTTCCAACGGCGTTATCCGGATGGACGAAGCAATCTGGTGGATTTTCTGCATCTGGCTGCAACCCTAAACGAAACCAACTATCAGACGCTGCCCAAGCGCTCGTTGGTCAAGGAAATTTGGACGGCTGAGATTGCGCTGGGCGAGGATCAACAAGCGCAGGATGAAACACCCTCCGCTTACCGGGAAGAGGAGGCTTTTTTGAGTCTGAGATTATATGAGAATTATTTACAGCCCCGGAAAGCGTGGAGCGCCCAAACGACGGAAGACAATCTGCGCCGGATGACGAATTTCCTGAACGAGTTCCCTGAAAGCAAGCACTGCAAGCGGGTGCGGTTTGACATGGCCGCCATCAGTTTTCCGATGGTTGAGGTGCTGTATAATTCCGCGATGAATGCCCAGGGCAACCACGACACAAACGCCGCCACAGGCGACCGGCTGAAAGCGCAAGCATACCTGCAACTGACAGAAACATTAACCAACGAGCTTTACGTGGACCAGGCCGCGGGAATAGCTGCGGACGATGTGCTTGGCGCGCAGGCGGATCTATTACACGGCTATTACCTAGGAAAAAATTACGCCAAAATGCTGGAAATGACGGCAATGCTGGTCACCAACTCCACACCCGGCGGCATCACATGGCTGATGGCCAAAACCTACCGCGGCACCGTCTTCCAGGCGGAAGATCCGCCGGATTTGAAGCAGGCGGCGGCCGAACTGGACGATGTCCTGGCGTATGGTTTCAACCAGAAGGCGGAGCATGACCATTGGGTGCTGGCGGCCACCTGTTTCCGTATCAGCATCGCGCGGAGGAGCGGGGACCAGGCGAAGGTAACGGCACTATACAACTGGGTCCAGGGAGCCAACTGCAAAAAGGACCAGAAAGCATGGTTTCTAAAGGACTGGTCAGACGTGCTGATACCCGCCAACACTAACAATTGATTCCAAAACCATGAACTCCATTTTCAAAATGCGCCTTGCCGTCATTCCGGGGTTGGTTTTGCTCGGCATGTTTGCGGTCGGCTCCGCCAGCGGCCAGCCATGTGTGTACGATCATACTGCTTATAGTTGCCTCAGCAATGGTTGGGTAACCCTGATTGCGCCGACCACCAGCCCATGTGTTTCCTTGGGCGACTCAGTCACAATTTCCGCCGACAAAACCATTGTGGACGACGGAAACGAGACTGTAGTGTATTACCGCAACACGACCACTGATCAGACTCCAGACGAGATGCCCGGGTGCCCCGCAGATGTATCTTACGCGAACGACGCGCCGACCTATACCGTGACCTGGACGGCTAGCATGGGAAACACCCAAATAGCCAGTGGGACAGGGCTGACTGCTACGTTCACGCCGCCAAATGCAGGAAGCGGAACGGTGAGTTTCACGTGCAATTATCAAAATCAAAGCCCATGCAGCGGGACGGGAACTTCTGGCACCAGCGGCAGTTTTACGGTCCTCAAGCCTGACCAACCTTATGATCCTGGTAACACCACTCTGATGAACGCTTATTTTTTGGTCAAAGGTGTAGGGTATAGGCTTTATAGCCACGCTCTATATGAACAGTATGAAAAGGAGTTCTTTTGTGATGCTCCAACTGAAAAGTGGTATTTGGCTAGTTCATTGGCAAACCTAACTGTTAATAATGATCCAATATCTTGGGGAGAAGAACACGAATATTCATTCCAATCCGGTTATACTGCAATGGAAGACTGTGGTTCTGGTACGATTGGTGGGCCGGGCATACTGGCACTCTGTCTTGATTCAGGCATTTACGTTCTGCCACAATCTGGGCTACAAGGGACGGCACAGACGACATTTTTAGTATGGCAGGGTGATGGTGGTAATACCCCGGGAACTATCGTATACGGTGGGACTGTAAGCGTTGCGATACAATAGGTGACCTTGCCTAAAATGCGTATGAAGCGGATAAACATTTGTTTTGTCATTCTGGCGATCTCGGCGATGGGTGCGGGTTTCTACGCCTGTGTGGCTGGAGAAAGCGCAGTCGTTGAAGTTAATGGACGTATTATTAATGTAGCACCTCCAGCCGGCACGGCCTCAAATATGGTTGAATGGCTCATAGCTCAACGGATAAAACAAGCGATCATAGATTCTGCCATTCAGAAATCAAATATAACAGTTCCGGATGATGTGCTTTCAAAATGTGTGGGCTTATATATCGCTGCTGGAGGCGAGAATCCTACAAACATTGTAAATGCTATTTCTTCCCATAATACTCTTATCGTTAATGCGTTGCGTGAGGTTGTCTTGGAACATCAAAATGAAGACGATGTTTACAATCAACATTTGAATGGAATAATCTCTCAGACCGAATGGCGGATATGGCTTAAGTCATACAATTCAAAAGAGCGGATTGACAATTTAGATAGTTTAATTCCTCACTCAGTGAGAGATCTTAAGCGATCTTCAAGGGCGGGTATAAGGAGGGATATCGAAGTATACCTATTGTTCTCTGAGGTTACTAATGGTGTATCCGCGTCTCCAAGCGAAGTCCGTTCACTCTACAACAAGATGTATCCCAACGATGTTCCTAAATTTGGAGAGGTGGAAAATGAAATTAAGGCCAAGGCAGCTATACAATTGAGGAAAGAGACCTTTTTTAGATGGTGGCAAGTTGAGCTTTCAGAAAATAAGATCAGCTTGCCGCCGGAGTACTCAAAAGTTAAAGAGCTTGTCGCTCTTCCCCCGGCCTATCCCTTCTTGCCATCGTCAATCGTTTCTATTTTGAATAATGTAAAGAGATAAGTATCCGTCAGCCGAACCACCTCTTTTCAGTGAAGTAAGCATCGTAGCATAGCGGCCGGGTCGCCTTTGGTAAACGGCCAGTTCTCGTCCAAAGCAATCCGTTCGCGTGGTATGGGATCGGCGTCGGCCGGACCGGGTCGCAAGAGGGAGAGCAGAACTAAAATTCCGAAACTTGTTTGCACCAGACGAAATCCTGACATATCGCCAGAGTAATCAGGTGGTCGGGCCGGGGCAAACCAGTTCGGCTTCTGGCAGTGGTACAATTTGCAGGTCCGGGTGGGGCGAGCGTCCTCGCGAGCCGGCTCGTCAGCAGCCTCGCCCCACCAAATTGTAACTATACCTGGTTTCCTCCCTCTGTAAAAAAACGATGAAGTTGGTCGGAATGATTGGACGCGAATTTTTTGACCTGCTAATAATGGAAGTCCTTGATTGAAAATGAAAGTTGCCGACTCCATGACCCGCCGGGATGCACTCAAGTTGCTGGGCGGCGCGTTGTCCGGCCTGGCAGTGGCCCGAACCTGGGGAGCGGAAACCGCCCGGCCGGAGGAAACACCCAGAACTGTTTCCGGACCATTCACCGGTACCCACGAGTCGCTTGGAGCTTATCGCTGCCCGGAGTGGTTCCGCGACGCCAAGTTCGGGATCTGGGCGCATTGGGGGCCGCAATCCGCGCCCGAGGACGGCGACTGGTATGCGCGCAATCTTTACCTGCAAGGCTCCAAACAATATCAGGACCACCTCGAACGCTACGGCCATCCGACCCGGTTCGGCTACAAGGACATCATCCCCACCTGGAAAGGCGAGCAATTCGATCCCGAACGCCTGGTCGGTCTCTACCAAAAGGCCGGCGCGAAATATTTCATGAGCATGGGTGTGCACGTGGACAATTTCGATATGTGGAACTCGAAATATCAGCGGTGGAACGCGGCGAAGATGGGCATCAAACGGGACGTGGTCGGATTGTTCCGCCAGGCGGCACAGAAACACGGCCTCAGGTTCGGCGTGAGCGACCATCTGTGGATGGCGTATAAATGGATGTCGGTCGCCCATGCCAGCGACCTGACCGGCCCGCTGGCCGGGGTGCCTTACGATGGCATTGATCCGAAATGGAATGATCTCTATGGCGGTTGCCCGGAGATTTACCGCAAATTGCCATGGGACGAGGATGGCATCCCGGATTCCTGGAAACGCGAGTGGTTCCGTCGCATCCAGGACCTGGTGGACCAGTATCAGCCGGATGTGCTTTACTGCGACGGGCAAATTCCGTTTGGACAATGGGGCCTGGACCTCGTCGCCCATTTTTACAATCAAAACCTCCAACAACATGGCGGCAGGCTGGAGGCGGTCTATACCAGCAAACGCCCGTCGGATTCCGCCGCCGGCCTGTGTGTGTTTGACAAGGAACGCGGCATTGTGGATGGCATCTGGCCGCAACCGTGGCAGACCGAAACTTGTATCGGCCATTGGCATTACGACCGCAACGTGCGATACAAAACGCCCAAGCAAATCATTGACATGCTGGTGGACGTGGTCAGCCGCAATGGCAACTTCCTGCTCAACTTCCCGCTCAACACTCACGGCGCCCTCGATGACCGGGAACAAACAATCCTCGCCGCCATCACCACCTGGATGCACGTCAACAGCGGGGCCATTTACGGGACGCGGCCGTGGCGGACATTTGGCGAAGGCCCGAACATGGTGAAACCCGAGCCGGGCCAGAAGTACAATGAAACCAACCGGAAGGATTTTACCTTTGAAGATGTGCGGTTCACGACCCGCGGCAAAATCCTTTACGCCTTTTTCATGGGCTGGCCCGAACAATCGCCGTTGATCATCGCGGCGCTGGCCACCGCCCGTCCGTATGTCGCCGGACGCATCCAACAGGTCAAACTGTTGGGCAGCGATAAAAAATTGTCCTGGAAGCAAAATGCCACCGGACTCATGGTCCAGTTGCCGCCGCAGAAACCTTGTGACTTCGGCTGCGTGCTGGAAATCCAAGGACTGGAAACGTGAGCAACGTCTTGATTTGATTGCAGGACATGACGTAAGGAGTGCTTTTAAATGACGACTTGTCACCTCGTCGCCTACAGATACCAAGATACTGCCAAAACGTGAGTTGGATTGACCGCGGTATGAAACGACAGATATAAATTGAGCATTCGCTCCAAATCCTTGAACAGACTTTTCTGCATCCTGAGTTTGTCGTGCTGGTTTCTTTCGTCCGGCATGGCAGGGGAGCTGTGGGTTTCTCCAGAAGGCAGTGATGACAATCCAGGCACAAAAGCACAGCCGTTTGCGTCCGTGGCTGCGGCCCAACGGGAGGCGCGCGAACTGCGACGGCTGGGAAAAGTGGGGAGCCATGAGCCAGTGCGTATTATTCTTCGCGGCGGTGTTTATCCGCTGAGCAGCCCGTTGCTGGTGCGCTCGGAGGATTCGGGAACGGCAATCAGTCCGACGGTCTTTGAGGCCGCGCCAGCTGAGAACCCGATATTAAGCGGCGGCGTCCAGATCACCGGCTGGAAGAAGATGACCGGAAAAATTCCCGGTTTGCCAGTGGCAGTCCAAGGCGAAGTCTGGGTGGCTGATGCACCAAAGTTCGGCGGGCGAATGCTTGAATTTCGCCAGCTTTGGGTCAATGGCCGGAAAGCCATTCGCGCCCGTCAACCGAACAACGGCACGCTGGATCACCTCGTCGCCTGGGACAAAACCCATCAGGAAGCGTGGATTTCCACCGGGAGCGCCGGCATCCTTGCCGGCAAAATGCCGGCGCTCCCAGGGCAACTCGAGATGGTTGTTGATCAGGTCTGGGAAATCGCGACCCTCCGGATCAAAACCGTTCGCGTGGACGGCAACAAGGTGTGCCTCACCTTCCAACAACCCGAGAGCAAGCTCGAATTCGAGCATCCCTGGCCGCCGGTGATTGTAAACACCCACTATCAGGCGCCGTTTTTTTTGGCCAACGCGATTGAGTTTCTGGACCAGCCCGGCGAGTGGTTTGAGGACGTGTCGGCGGGCAAGGTTTATTATTGGCCGCGACCGGGCGAAGACTTGACGCAGGCGAGTGTCGTGGCCCCTGCGCTGGAAACACTCGTAAAAATTACGGGTTCCCTGGATGAGCCGGTGGCGAACGTGCGTTTCACAGGCGTCGCGTTTGAATATGCAACGTGGTTGCGGCCATCCAAAGCCGGCGACGTTCCGCTTCAGGCTGGAATGTACTTTCTGGATGCCTACCGATTGAAACCAAAAGGAACGGCGTACCATCCCGGCCTCGACAACCAGGCATGGATTGGCCGGCCGCCGGCGGGCGTGTCAGTGAAAGACGCGAATCACATTGAGCTCGAGCGTTGCCGGTTTGAACACATGGCCGCGGCGGGTCTGGATTTCCAGTCCGGGACGCACGACGGTCTCATCCAGGGTTGTGTGTTCCACGATCTCGGCGGCAATGGTATTCAAATGGGCAAGTTCTCCGATGCCGGCGTGGAGACGCACGTTCCTTATAATCCAAAAGATGAGCGGGTCATCTGCACGCGCGAGAAGGTCCTTAACAACCTGGTGACCGATTGCGGGACCGAAGACTGGGGGAGCGTTGGCATTTGCGTCGGGTACGGCCGGGAAATTGCCATTGAACACAATGAGGTCAGCAACCTGCCATACACCGGCATCGGCGTCGGCTGGGGCTGGAACAAGGCGCCCAATTGCATGAGAGACAATCGGGTCGTCGCCAATAACGTCCATCACATCGCCACACGCCTGGGCGACACGGGCGGCATTTACACGCTTTCGCCGCAGCCCGGCACGATCATCAGCGACAATTGCATCAGCGACATTCAACTGAGCCGATATGTTCCCGATCCGGATCACTGGTTTTATCTCTATCTCGACGAAGGGTCGTCGTTCATCACCGTGCGGGATAATTGGTGTCCTTCGGAGAAATTCATGAAGAACGCCAATGGTCCGGGCAACCACTGGGAAAACAACGGACCGATGGTTTCGCAAAAAATCAAGGATGCGGCTGGACTGCAACCGGCCTTTCGGGATTTGCTCTCGGAAAGGAAAAAACAAGAATGAAAAAGATGTTCATCCGGCTTTCACTGGCGACGCTGTTGGCGGCCTTTGCCGGGCCGGCGTGGTCTCGCGAGGTTCTGACACCCGTGCAGTTGCGCTGCGAATATGCGGCCAATCCGCTGGGCGTTGACGCGCCGCACCCGCGGCTGTTTTGGGTGGATCAAGGCAACGAGCGCGGCCAGAACCAGTCGGCTTACGAAATTCTCGCCGCCTCCTCGCCGAAAAAGCTGGCCGACAGCCAGGCCGATTTGTGGGACAGCGGGAAGGTTGACTCGGATGAGACGATTCAGATTCCGTACACCGGTCAGCCGTTGAAATCGTCGCAGCAGGTCTTCTGGAAAGTCCGTGTATGGGACAACGCGGGCGAGGCATCCGGCTGGAGCCAGCCTGCCAGCTGGACGATGGGATTGCTCAGCGCGGATGGTTGGCACGCCCAATGGATTGCCGCGCCGACAAACAGTGAAACCCTGCTGCTCCGCCATGATTTTGTCGTCAAGCCCGGCCTCAAACGCGCCGTCGCCTTTGTCTGCGGCCTCGGCCAGTATGAAATGTCGCTGGACGGAAAGAAGGTGGGCGACGATTTCCTCTCACCCGGCTGGACGGATTACCGGAAGACCTGCCTCTACGACACACATGACATCACGCAACTCCTGCACAAAGGCAAGAATGCCGTGGGCCTTTTTCTCGGCAATGGCATGTATAACGTCGAGCGCGTCCCCGGCCGATTCACCAAATTCAAAGGTTCGTTCGGTCCGTTGAAGGCCATCGCGCAAATTCAACTGGAATACGCCGACGGCACGGTCCAGCTCATCGGCACGGACGAGCGCTGGCGAGTGGCGCCCGGCCCCATCACCTTCTCTTCGATCTATGGCGGCGAGGATTTTGACGCGCGACGGGTTCAAGCCGGCTGGAACGAACCGGGCTTTGACGATTCCAAATGGCAGACAGCCCAAGGGGTTGAGGGTCCCGGCGGTGAACTCAAAGGCCTTTCCTGCGCCGCGCCACCCGTTCGTGAGTTCCAAATTCACCGTCCGGTGGCGGTCCACAAACTGGCTGATGGCGACCTGGTCTATGATCTCGGCCAGAACGCCGCTCACGTGCTGAAAATTTCCGTGACCGGCCCGGCGGGCAGCCGCGTGCAGCTTTTCCCCGCTGAACTGACCAACGCCGATGGTTCCGTCAACCAGGGTTCAATGGGCGCCGGACATCGCGGCCGTGTCTGGTGTGAATTTACGAAGGGCACGAACGGCCGGGAAACCTGGGCGCCCCGATTTTTTTATGTCGGCTGCCGTTATGTGCAGGCGCATTTAACACCCCCCTCTCCCGGCTTCGCCACCCTCTCCCCGCCAAGCGGGGAGAGGGCCGGGGTGAGGGGCGCTCTGCCGAAAATCAAGTCCTTGGAAGGCATCGTGGTTCATTCCGCCTCGGAACCGGTGGGCCAATTTGCGTGTGCGAACCCATTGTTCAATCGCATTAATCAGCTGGTCCGATGGGCGCAGATGAACAACATGATGAGCAGCCTGACGGACTGTCCGCATCGCGAACGGCTCGGCTGGCTGGAGCAGGATCATTTGAATGGTCCCGCCTTGCGATACGACTTCGATCTGGCGCAATTGTTTACCAAGACGCTAAACGATATCAGTGATTCGCAATTGCCCGATGGCCTGGTTCCGACGACGGCGCCCGAATACGCGCAGTTCAAGGGGAATTTCCGCGATGCGCCCGCCTGGGGCAGTTCCTGCATTCTCATACCGTGGCAGCAATACGAATTCGATGGCGACCTGCAAATGCTACGCCGGAATTATGACGTGATGACAAGGTACGTTGCCTACCTCGGTTCCACGGCTACCAATGACGTTGTCAACCATGGCCTGGGCGACTGGTATGATCTTGGCCCCAAACCGCCGGGATTCTCGCAATTGACGCCGGTGGCGCTGGTGGCGACCGCGTTTTATTACGACGACACACACATTCTCGCCCGTGTCGCCGGGTTGCTGGGCAACGCCGACAAGGCGAATCAATTCGCGGCCAAAGCCGAACAAATTCGCACCGCGTTCAACCAGGCATTTTTCAATCCGACCAATCGCGATTATGCCACCGGTTCACAAACCGCCAATGCCATCCCCCTGGTGATGGGGATGGTTGACGAAACCAACCGCGCCTCGGTGCTCGGCGCCATCGTGCGCGACGTTCGCGCGCATGGCAACGAACTTACGGCCGGGGACGTCGGCTACCGATACCTGCTTCGCGCCCTGGCGGATGGCGGGCGTTCCGACGTGATTTTTGAAATGAACAATCAGACCAACAAACCCGGATACGGTTACCAATTGGCCAAAGGTGCGACCAGCCTGACCGAAGCCTGGGACGGAACCCATTCACAAGATCATTTCATGCTTGGCCAGATTCAGGAATGGTTCTATCACGACCTGGCCGGCATCGGTTGCGACCCCGCCGGGCCGGGTTTCAAGCAAATCATCATTCACCCGCAGCCGGTTGGCGACGTGGCGTGGGTGAAGGCCAGCTACCATTCCATCCGGGGCAGGATTGTCAGCGACTGGAAAAGCCACGCCGGCAAATTCACCTTGCGCGTGAAGATTCCCCCGAACACGACCGCAACAATCTATCTTCCGGCGAAATCAGCAGAGTCGGTCACGGAAAACGGGCGGACCGCGACGCAAGCCAACGGCGTGAACTTCCTGCGGATGACCGACGGCTGCGCGGTATTCGGCGTGAAATCAGGCGAATACGAATTCAAATCAAGGTTGTGATCCAGTGGCGCAAAGACAAGGCTCGCCGTCGTCGTGGAGGGCGGTGGCCGTGACACCGCTTCCAAGGCCAATTACCTGGCACAAATCAGTTTTGGGACCAATGGCCGCTGGATGTTCGGCGCAAACCTCTTGACTTGAGTCATCGTTGAAAGCGCGATCAGTGAGTCGGAGTTGAAGCTGAACGGTGCCCGGTCGAAGTCACCACGACGGGGCGGAAGGTGAACTTGCTGGCGGCAAGGAACTTTGTGCACACTTTGCAAAGTGTGCACGTCCTATCACCAGGAGCGCTGCTTCTTCAGGAGAGCGTCCACAACCAGATTTGCGCCTCCAGTCACCACCTCGAAGGTTATTCGCCTCCAAAAGAAACTGCCCCCGGGCTTTGAACCCGGTAGAGACGCACCCCGCCCCGAAAGCTTTCGGGGTGAACCGCGCGGCCTCACCGACCGGCAGGTCAGCCCTACCCGGTTCATAAAAAGACTATTCCAGCCCCGTCACTTGCGCATCGTAAGTAATCAACGGCTTTCCTTTCTGAATGATGATTTTGGAGTCCTCAAACCGGATGTTGCGGGCGGAGTAAATTTTCATGCTTTTCTCGGCTGAGATGTTCACGTTCGAAAACGTTATTCCGTCGATGGGCATTTCGGGCAACCCGTAGATGGTTCCCGCCGTCGGGCAATCCGTGGCCGTGACGTTGCGGATCGTGATGTTCTTGTTGATGGGGGTCCGGTTGGTGACCGGCTCCGGCTTTGCCGCGGCCGGATCCTTGGGTGCAGTTCGTTCCGGATAATAATCAAAAATGTAGATCGGGTTTTCGACCGCAGTCATTTTGAGATTTTCGTAGGTGAGATTTTGCAGCAATCCGCCGCCGTTGCGCTTGGTCTTGATGCGAATCCCCGAATCCGTCTGGTTGAACGTGCAATGGTTCACGGTCACATCCTCAATTCCACCTACCGTATTTCCGCCAATCGAACAGCCGTGTCCGTGTCCGAACGCACAATTCTCGATCAAATAATTTTTGTTTCCCGGCGTGCGGTTGGTGAGAGGCTTGATGGCGATGTCGTCGTCACCCGTGTCAATCGTGCAGCCACTAATAAGAAAATTCCAGCCCGACGGATCAATGCCGTCGGTGTTGGGTGCGTTGGCCGGTGCGTGGATGTGAATATCCCGGATGGTCACGTCGGTGCAATTTTGCGGGACCAGATGAAACATGGGCGAATTTTCCAGGGTCACGCCGGTGACCAGCAAACGGGTGCAGTTGGAAATTTTGATCAGATAAGGCCGGTGCGTCATGGTGGGGTTCGACCGGAAGGCCGCCCACCAGGCCGCGCCTTGGCCATCAATGGCTCCGTCTCCGCTGATTTCAACATCATGGGCGTCCGATACCGTGATGCTGTCCAGGTAACGATGGTTGGCGACCGGGTAATGCGCCATGTCATCGCTGATCAAAATGATCGCCCCGTGATCCAGGTGCAGATTGATGCGGCTGGCGAGTGTGAAGGGACCGGTAAGAAATTCCCCCGCCGGCACCCGCACAATGCCGCCTCCAGCGGCCGCGGCCGCGTCAACGGCTTTTTGAATGGCGGCGGCGTCCATGGTCTGGCCATCTCCTGCGGCACCGTAATGGGTGATGTCGAAGGTGGCGTTGGGAATGACCGGCAACGGCGGTTCTTCCATGGGTGCGCCCAAAGCACAAGTGGAAAGCAAACCAAGGGAGAGGAAAACACTTAAAGGCAAAATCCTTGTATTCATATTTGAGGAATCATTTATTTCGATCCAGCTGTTGAATTGGTCGGGATGGGTGTGTTTGAGGCACTTCACCGAAATAGAAACTCACCCTGCAGGAGTATTCACCGTGCGCCACAGCGCGCTGGCCGGAGGGGGCGACGGCGTCAGCTGCCTGAAATTTGCTGCCGATCGGCGGGATCCCGTTCAAAAATCCCAAGCCGCAGCGCGGGAGCGCCGGGATCGTGTGGCCGGCAAGATTGGCGGGCGGGAATTCCGGCGTCAGCACCTGCACGAAGGGCACATTCTCCGGGACGACCGTGACGATCCCCTCCGAGGTGTCGAGTTGCAGCCAATATACGTCGGCGAAACAGCCTTTGAACTCCGGATAAATCCAGCCGCGCCAGCCGGTGATGGTGTTGTTGTAGTTATTTCGCCAAACACCGAGCGTTACGCCCTGCCGCCGGTTTTTCCAGACGCGATAGGGACCGTCGCCCAGCCACTGCTTCGCTCTCACCAGATGCTCCGGATAATCAAAAACGACGCCGAAATAATCATTCGTGCCTTCGGCGTGGTAACGGTAATCGCATTGCAGCCAACCATCGTCGCGCAATCGCCAGATGATGTTATCCAATGTGGAATTGGTCATCGCCAGTCGCGGACCGTTGCGCAGGGAAAACATTTGCCCGGCGCGTTCAACTTCCATCAACCGGCCGGTCGCGCCGTCAAGGCGCGCCACGAGGCCCTGGCCCTGCAACTCGATGACACCGCGCTGCGCGGCGCCGAAATGATCTGCCTGGGCAATGACGCGCGCATCGTCTGGCAGGACCTGGCGTTGCCGCAACGGCCAGACATAAGTCCAAAGCTCGCGGCCATTCGGGTCATCGACGCGCACCGCCAGGAAACCGCCTTCGGTCACGTCCGCCGCATGCCGAAAATTTTCCGGCAGGTTCAGATGGAGTTGGCCTCTGCCACCCGGTGGAATGTCCGGCGAAGGCGCCACGCCTTCGGCACTGATCGTTTCGTCGTTGTCGTCCATGCGGCCCGGCGGAATGAACCGGCGCAGTTGCCACGTGAATTTGCACTGGCGCGCGTCGGTGAAACTGAAATGGTTTTTCACCGTCAATGTGCCGTCAAAGGTTACCGGCAGGTTGGTTTCGAGAATAACGATCGGCGACCAGATCTCTTTGATGGCATAAAAGCTCGCCTCCCGTTGCCGATACGGTCCGACGATGCCGTCCGGGGCCTGATTACCGGCGACGTCAATCTGCCCGGTATCAGGACGTTTGACGCCGTCATCGAGAAACGCCCAGATGAAGCCGCCGCCGAGGTATTTGCTTTTTTCCATCAAATGCCAAACGTCCGCCAGTCCGGCGCCCGCGCCGCCGTCATAAAGCCCGTGCATGAACTCCGTCGGCATGAAAATGTATTTGGCGGGATCGTTGGTGTCGGCGAAGTAAGCGTTGCGATGGAAATAGACCGGATAGCCTTCGCCGGCGAGCTTGACGAAATCATAGGTCGGATAGTGGATTGTATCCACGCCGTTGAAAGGAATCCAAGGATGGAGCACGCGGCGGTGCTGCGGGTCATACTGGCCAAACAGATGGTCCAGGTTGGTGTTGAAGCCGCCTTCGTTACCATTGTCCCAGAAAAGAATGCACGGATGATTCACGTCGCGCGTGACCATTTCCCTGACGAGTTTGGGGCCCACGGTGTTGTCGTAGTAATGGTGCCAGCCGGCCAGCTCATCGAGAACGTAAAGGCCTTTTTCATCGCACAGCTCGAGAAACTGCTTGTCCGGCGGATAATGCGACATGCGGACCGCGTTCATGTTCGCATCCTTGATGGTGGCCACGTCGAGACGTTGGACGGCTTCGCTCAGGCAGCGGCCCGAATCCGGCCAGAAGGAATGCCGGTTCACCCCCTTGAGGACCACCCGCTGCCCGTTGACATAAAGTCCGTCACCATCACGGACTTCCATGGTGCGAAAGCCAAACTGCTGCTGGATATGGTGGAGCACCCGGTCGCCGTCCTTGAGCCAGATTTGAACCAGATACAGACTCGGCGTTTCCGCCGACCAATCGCGGGGCGCGGCGATTTTCGTTCGGAGTTCCGCCTTCAGGCGGTTCGTGCCGGCCAAGGCCGGAACCCCAAACACCTTGCCCACATTTTTCCCGTCCCGCGTCTGGATTTGCGCCTCGATGCTATCGGCACGGGTGACGCCGTCCAAATAAACGTCCATGTTAAAAGTCCCATCGGCATGGGCGTCAATGGCAACACGGTTGATAAATTGCGGCGGCACGGCCCTGAGATAAACCGGCCGATAAATGCCGCCGAACACCCAGTAATCCGCGTCGCGTTCGGCGCGATTGACCGACTCATTGCCCGAATGCTTGGCGACGGTGACTTCCAGTTGGTTGGTGTCGCCAAATTTAACCAGTTGGGTCACTTCATACTGAAATTGGTAAAACCCGCCTTGATGGATCGGCCCGACCGGTTGGCCGTTCAACTTTGCGCTGGTGTCCGTCATTACACCGTCAAAGACCAGAAAAACCCGCTGCCCCGTCCAGCTGGCCGGCACGGCAAAATCGTGTCGGTAAAGCCCTTTTTCATTCCAGGCCTCGGGCGGGTCCTTGCGATAATGCAATGTGCCGAAGCCATGCATCTCCCATTGCGACGGCACCACCAGGTTGGTCCAGTAACCGGACTGCGCGCCCGAAGCGCACATGAATTGCCACGGCACCGCGTCGTCCTTGCCGTGGCCGGAAAGGTAAAGCCGCTCGGTTTCGGTGCCGGCCACCACCAACAGAGTCCGGCTCAAAACGAGGGCCAGCATGACCATCCTCGCGCGACAGAATAGCTTCCGCATAGGGCAATATTTGGCCGGAGTGTTGTTTTGCACGCGGGAAAGATCAAGTCAGCACTGTCGTCCGGCCACAACTCGCAAGGGTTTCGGCAAAAAACACAAATCGGAAATCAGTTTTTTTATTGTGCATTGGCGTTGGGGAAACCTACGCTGACAACGTACGATAATGGATCGCATCTCGGCCACTTACCTGATTGAAACCCCGCTGCCGGTGGAAGTGGCGGCCGCCAGCCTGGCCGGCGAACAATCCTCGGGCACCTTCGTGCCCGTGCCGGGTGAGACGGAGGCGTTGAAGCAACGTTTCGCAGCGCGGGTCGAGAAAATCAGACCGCTCAAAACGGTGAACTCCCCCGCCCTGCCCGGGGGCCGTCCGAACGGCGAAAAATTTCAACGCGCGGAAATCGTCGTGTCGTGGCCGGTGGAAAACATGGGTTACAACCTCCCGGCGCTCGTCTCGACGATCCAGGGCAATCTTTATGAACTGTCCCAGTTTTCCGGGCTGAAGCTGATGGATTTGGAATTGCCGCCGGCATTTGTGCGGCACTTTCGCGGACCGAAATTCGGTGTGGCCGGGACCCGCCGGTTGACCGGCGTGCAGAACCGCCCGCTCATCGGTACCATCATCAAGCCCAGCCTCGGCCTGACGCCACAGCAGACGGCCACCCGCGTCCAAACCCTGGCCGACGCGGGCATTGACTTCATCAAGGACGACGAATTGATGGCGGATCCGCCGCACTCCCCTTTCGATGAACGCGTGGATGCCGTCATGCGCGTTCTCAACGCGCACGCCGACCGTACCGGCAAGAAGGTAATGTATGCCTTCAACCTCAGTGATGAACTGGATGCGATGTTGCGGCATTACGACAAGGTGGTTTGCAGCGGCGGAACGTGCGCCATGATTTCGTTGAACAGCGTCGGCCTGGCGGGCGTGAAAAAAATCTGCGACCCTGGCGCGCTGGCGATTCATGGGCATCGCAACGGCTGGGGCATGTTGAACCGGCATCCGTTCCTCGGCATCGAATTTCCAGCCTATCAAAAGCTCTGGCGGCTGGCCGGGGTGGACCAGATTCACGTCAACGGCATCGGGAACAAATTTTGGGAAACCGACGATTCGGTCGTGCATTCCATCGAGTCATGCCTGAGACCGCTGTTTCCAGAGACCGTAGCAGCCGACGTGAGTCGGCTCAAACTTCGCGAGAGTCAGAGCGGACTCACGTCCGCTGCTACCACCATTGGCGATTTTTCTGTTCTCCCGGTGGTTTCCTCCGGCCAATGGGGCGGCCAGGCGCCCGAGACGTTTCGCCGGACAAACACGGTGGATCTGCTCTACCTGGCCGGCGGCGGGATCCTGGCGCATCCCGACGGCGCGGCCGCGGGCGTGCGTTCGCTGAGCCGGTGGTGGGAAGCGGCGGTGGAAGGACTGACGATGGAACAAGCGGCCGCGAAATATCCGGAGTTGAAGAAATCGCTGGAGAAATTCGGGAAAGCGATATGAAACATTCAACATTCAACATTCAACGCCGAACATTCATCGCTGGCTGCACTCGACGTTTATTGAACGTTGAACGTTGGGTCCCGCTGGGTGGGATAGAAGGTTCCCGGTTCGTGCCATGAGCAAACTGCTTCTCACCTTTTACGGCGACGACTTCACGGGCTCGACCGATGCGCTGGAGCAGCTCACGCTGGCCGGCATTCGCGCCGCCTTGTTCATCAAACCGCCGACGCCCGCGCAATTAAAACGTTTCCCCGGGCTTCAGGCTGTCGGGGTAGCCGGCCTGGCGCGGTCGCTGTCGGCTGCCGCGATGGAAAAGGAACTGCGCCCGGCGTTCAGGAAGCTCAAGGCTCTGGGCGCGCGGCATGTTCATTACAAGGTTTGTTCCACATTCGATTCTTCGCCCGAAGTGGGCAGCATCGGACGCGCGATTGACGTGGGGATGAAAATTTTTCATCCACCCTTTGTGCCTCTGCTCGTTGCCGCTCCATTGCTCGGACGCTATTGCGTTTTCGGAAACCTGTTTGCCCGCTTCGGTATCGGCAGTGACGGGGCCATTTATCGGCTTGACCGACATCCATCCGCCAGCCGGCATCCCGTCACGCCCATGACCGAATCGGATCTGCGGTTGCATCTGGCGAAACAGACAAGAAAGAAAATAGCTTTGTTTGATATCCTAAAAATTAGATTGCCCCGGAACGAAACCGAAATTGCTTTCCAACAATTACTTGATGAAAAGCCTGCGGTAATTTTGTTCGATGCGCTGGCGATTTGGCACTTGTTCCGAATCGGCAAATTGCTGGAGCGGGTTGCGAGTCACAAGCGACCACTGTTTTCTGTAGGCTCGTCAGGAATTGAAATGGCGTTGGCAGCAATTTGGAAATCGAAGGGAAGAATTCCACAAGCCCCCGATTGCGAAGCCGGGGGTTTGCAGAGATCGTCGCTTAGGACGAAACAAATCCTTATCGGCTCCGGCAGTTGCTCGCCGGTGACGGAAAGCCAGATCGCCTGGGCGCAGAAGCATGGTTTCGCCGGGGTCGCACTCGACGCGGCGGCTTTGGCGTCACACAAAGAATCCGGAATGGAAATCCGGCGCGCAACCGAAACCACGGCGAAACTCCTGCAAACCGGCACCAGCGTCATTGTGCACACGACCCCCGGCGGTTCCCATGGCCGGCTCCCGGCGCAATTGAAAGGCCGGACCGCGCCGGTGCTCGGCACGGCCCTGGGCAACATTCTGCGGAGGGCGCTGGTGCAAAAGCCGGTGCGCCGGCTTTGCATCGCCGGCGGCGACACCTCGAGTTACGCGGCCCGCGCGTTGGGAATCGAGGCGTTGGAGATCATTGCGCCGCTGACACCCGGCGCGCCGTTATGCCGGGCGTTCGCGCCAGGTTCACCGGTGGACGGCTGCGAAATCGTCTTCAAAGGTGGGCAGGTCGGCGCTGAGTATTATTTTGAAACCGTAAGACGCGGAAAGATTTGAATTATGAAACAAAAGAAACTTGGACTGGTCCACACTTCGGCCGCGCTGGTGCCGGTCTTCGCACAATTGTGCAAGGCAAAACTGCCGGACGTGGAAGTCTTCAACATCGCCGATGACAGTCTCGTGAAAGGCATCATGGCCGCCGGCAGTCTGACGGCGCAAATCTCGCGGCGCGTGGCGGGTTATCTGGAATCCGCCGAACTGGCGGGAGCGGATTACATCCTGGTCACCTGTTCCTCCATTGGCCCGGCGGTTGAAGCGGCGTCTAAACTGATCGGTGTGCCGGTCCTGCGCGTGGATCAGCCGATGGCCGACCAGGCCGTCCAGACGGGAAAACGGATCGGCGTTATCGCTACCTTGCGAACCACGCTCGCGCCCACGACGGATTTGGTCCGGCGCCGGGCACAAGCAGCAGGAAAAGACATCCAAATCACGTCCCGGTTGTGTGAAGGCGCGTTCGACGCCTTGATGAGCGGTGATGCGGCCAAACACGACGCCATGGTGGCCGACGCCTTGAAAAATTTGGCCAAACAGACGGACGTGATCGTACTGGCCCAGGCTTCGATGGCGCGCGTGGTGGATGGTTTGGCTGAGGCCGACAAACGCATCCCTATTTTGGCGAGTCCCGGAATCGCGGTGGATTATCTGGCAACGGTTTTATGAAAAAGGATAACATCAAACATCGAACACCCAACGCCCAACACCCAATGAATCATCCGCGAAAGAACTTTTGGATGTTCGAGGTTCAATGTTGGTTGTTGGATGTTCCCCGAATTCAAATTTAATGAATTCACTCTGGCAGCCCATCGTCGTCGTCCTGGCCGTCGCTCTGGCGATTGGGCTGCGGTTCGTGCCCAGGTTGCGGGGCTACCAGTTCACCGCCTGGATCATCGCGGCGGTGACGGCGGCGATGATTTATCCGGCGGCGTTCCTGAGATGGGGCAATCTGGACCTGAACAATAAATGGGTCATCCTGCTGGTGGTGCAGGCGGTGATGTTCGGGATGGGGACGCAGATGAGCCTCCGGGATTTCGCCGGTGTCGCCCGATCGCCGCGCGGTGTACTGGTCGGCACCCTCGGCCGCTTTACCGTGATGCCGCTGGCGGGCTGGGCCCTGATCAAATTGTTTCATTTCCCCGCCGAAATTGCCGCGGGTGTTATCTTGATCGGTTCCTGCTCCAGCGGACTGGCCTCGAACGTGATGACCTATCTGGCTCAAGCGAACCTGGCCTTGTCGGTCACCATAACGGCGGTTACGACGCTGCTGGCGCCGGTCATGACGCCGTTCTGGATGAAACTGCTGGCCGGCACGCTGGTCAAAGTCAGCGGCTTTAAAATGATGGTGGACATCATCGAGATTGTCCTCGTACCGATCGGTGCGGCGCTGTTGCATGATTATCTCAAGCATGCCTCGGCGGCGGGCCGTAAAACGGTCCTGCTCATCGCAGCCATCGGCGCGGCCTGGCTGATATTTCTGGCGGCGGGTGGCTGGTCCTGGTTGAAGGCAGGCCTTGCGGGTGCGCCGCTCCAACTGATCGGCGTGGCTGGATTTCTATTGAGCGCATTTGTCGCGGGCGTGGCCTATCACCGGCTGACGCGCCGGGTTCCGCGCCTGAACCATTGGCTGCCACTGGCTTCGATGGCAGGCATTGTTTATTTCACAGCGGTGACCACGGCCGCCGGCCGGGACCATCTACTCCGGATCGGCGCACTGCTCTTCATCGTGGCGGCGCTGCATAATACGGCCGGCTACATTTTCGGTTACTGGCTGAGTCGGGCGGCCGGTTTGGACAAAAACTCCTCACGCGCGGTGGCGTTTGAAGTCGGGCTGCAAAACGGCGGCATGGCGTCGGGCCTGGCCGGCGCCATGGGCAAGCTGGGCACCGTGGGTCTCGCGGCGGCCATTTTCAGTCCCTGGATGAATGTCTCCGGCTCAGTACTGGCAAATTACTGGCGGAAGCGGCCGGTAGTGGCTGCGGTTTATGCGCCGGCCGCCCCTCAACCCAACCCATAAACATGTCCACCCAACTTCACCCTCCCTCCGCGCCTGAATCCGAAGTTGTCACCATCACCCGGCAGCAATGGAAATGGTCTGCTCTTGCCGGCATGGCCTCCTATCTCGACGCCGGCTCGATTGTCGCCCTGGGCGCCGGGCTGGCCCTGTTTCAGAGCCAACTCAATTTGAGCAGTGGCGCCGTCGGCGCGCTGGCGGCGATCGGTCCCAATGCCATAGGTTGTGCGCTCGGCGCCTTTGGCGGTGGTTGGCTGGGCGACAAACTCGGTCGCAAACGCATTTATCAATACGACCTTCTCGTGTATGCCGCCGGCATCCTCTGCATTGCTCTGGCGGTGAACGCGACCATGCTTTTTGCGGGGACTTTCATCGCCGGCGTGGCGGTCGGCGCTGATGTTCCGACCTCGCTCGCGCTCGTTGGTGAACTGGCGCCGGCCAAGGCACGCGGAAAACTGCTCGGCTTCACGCAGGTGGCCTGGTGTCTGGGGCCAACCATTGTGCTGTGGCTCGCCGTTCTGGTGGCACCCCTGGGCCTGCTCGGTATCCGCATCATTTTCCTGCATCTGTTCGTGGTCGCCCTCGTCACCTGGGCTCTGCGGCGCGGACTCGCCGAATCCGCCCGCTGGGTGGCCGCTTCCGCCCTGGCCCGGCAAAACGTGCGCGCGCTCTTTTCCGGGGCAAATCTCCGGGCGCTGGTGTGGACTGCCACCATCTATCTGTTCTGGAATCTCGCCGCCGGCACGGCCGGAATTTTCAATCCTTACTTCATCAACACGCTTCATGCCGGAGGCCAGGCTGCGAGCGTCGGGATGTACAGCTCGGCATTCATCATTGCCATGATTGTCGCCGTGACGGTCTTCATGCCCTATTCCGATCGCAGTTACGCGACGCGGAGATGGTTATGGGGCGTTGGCGCCGTCATGCAAATTGTCGCCTACGGACTCTTTCTCGTGCTGCCTTTCACCATACCGACGATCATCACCAACATCCTGTTGTTCGCCGCGGGCGGGGCATTGGCGGGTGAGGCCTTCTACAAGGTCTTCAGCCAGGAACTCTTCCCCACGATGCTGCGCGGAACCGCACAAGGCATCACTTTTGGGGTCGCCCGGACCTTGCTGGGCATCTGGAGCTTTTTCGTGCCGGTGTTGGCAAAGCCTGATATCGGGATCGGTCCGGTGGCGGCCCTGCTCACTTTGTTCCTGGTGATCAGCGGCACGGTGGGGTTCTTTTTCATGCCCGATACGTCAGGCAAAACCCTGGAGCAAATCGAAGTGGAGCGCGCCGGCACATGAATTCGTCAAACCTGCTCAAACGCATTCGCGTTTCACATCTGCGCTGCGAATACCTCGTTGCGCCGCTCGGTCTGGACGAGCCCGCGCCCCGCCTGGGCTGGAGCCTCGAGTCGGACCGCCGCGGCGCACGACAGGTCGCTTACCGCGTTCGGGTCGCCGGCACGCCCGAAAAACTCGCCGCCGGCAAGGGCGATTTCTGGGACAGCGGCCGCGTCGAAGGCCATCAGACGACGCAGATCGTCTATGCCGGCCGGCCATTGCGTTCGCGCGACGTCTGCCATTGGCGGGTCGAGGTCCAGGACGAAACCGGCCAGACTGCCCGCTCGCGACCTTCATTCTGGACCATGGGGTTGTTGAAAAAATCCGATTGGCGAGCGCGCTGGATTGCCGCGAATCCTGAAATCATCAAGCGCGATCGGGACGCGGTTGCGCCGACGCTGACCGCGCCGGGCACGCCGGCGTACTTCCGCAAGAAATTCAAGATGATCGGCGCGGTTAGACGTGCTGTGCTCTACGCCAGCGCTCGCGGCCTGCTTGAATTGCGCCTCAATGGCAGGCGTGTGGGCGAAGACCTCTTCGCGCCGGAATGGACCGACTATGGCCGGCGGATTCATTATCGCACCTACGATGTCACCCCGATGGTCGCTCGCGGCCACAACGTCATCGGCGCCATCCTCGGTGACGGCTGGTGGAGCGGCTACGTGGGCTGGCAGGAGACGCGTGGGCGTTACGGCAGCCTGGAAAACAGCCTGCTGATCCAACTGGAGTTGGAATTCGCCGACGGCGAACGCGTCACGGTCGGCACCGACAACACCTGGACCTGTGACACCGGGCCGATTCTCAGTTCCGATTTTATGATGGGCGAAATTTACGACGCCCGCCGCGAACGTAAAGGTTGGGATTCCGTCACATTTGCCGGCAAAGACTGGCTTCCGGTCCGGCAAGTGGCTGCGCCGCCGGTGCCGCTGGTCGCCCAACCTTCCGAACCGGTACGCCTTACGGAAACCATCGCGCCGGTTTCGGTGAAAAAAATCCGGCCCGGTATTTTCATCTACAACCTGGGACAGAACATCACCGGCTGGGTGCGTCTGCAGGTCAAAGCCCCGGCCGGCACGCGTGTCCAGCTACGGCACGGCGAGCGGCTCAATTCCGACGGCACGCTTTACACCGAAAACCTCCGCCGGGCCAGGGCCACCGACGTTTACGTGTGCAAAGGGGGCAGTCGGGAAAGCTGGGAACCGCATTTCACCTTTCATGGATTCCAATACGTCGAACTGACCGGCCTGTCGGCCGCACCCGGCAAGGAGGCGATCACCGGTTGCGTGGTTCACTCGGCGACGCCGCCCGCAGGGCAATTTGAATGTTCTCATGCCGGCGTGAACCGGCTCTGGTTGAACGGTCTTTGGTCGCAGCGCGACAATTTTCTTTCCGTACCCACCGACTGTCCGCAACGCGATGAACGCCTCGGCTGGATGGGTGACGCGCAGGTCTTTCTCCGCACCGCAAGTTACAACCGGGATGTCGCCGCATTCTTCACAAAGTGGATGATTGATGTGGAGGACGCGCAGACGCCGGAAGGGATCTTTTCCGACGTCTCGCCGCGCATCAGCGAGAAGGGACGATTTGTCGGACTTGACCGGCTTTGCGGCGCCGCCGGCTGGGCCGATGCCGGCATCATCGTGCCGTGGACGATCTGGCGGGTTTATGGCGACCAGCGCATCATTGAGCGGCACTGGCACGCGATGACCAAATGGCTCGACTGGATTGAACGATACAACCCCGACGGTTTGCGCACGCGCGAACTTGGCAACAACTATGGCGACTGGCTGTGCATTCCGGGCGACACGACCTTCCGTACCCATTCGCCGATGAAGAATCTGCTGGCCACGGCTTACTGGGCCGACGACGCGGCCAAGATGGCATGCATGGCACGCGCACTCGGCCGGGAGACGGAGGCAAAACGGTTCCAGGCCATGTTCGAGAAGGTCCGCGCCGCGTTCCAAAAGGAATTTCTCCGCGAAGACGGCCGGTTGACCGTCGAGACGCAGACCGCCTACCTGCTCGCGCTCGCCTTCAATTTGTTGCCGGAAAATGTGCGGGCCCGCGCGGCGGAGCACCTGGTTGAAAACCTCAAGTCACTCGACTGGCATCTGAGTACCGGGTTCATCGGGGTCAGCCATCTCAACCCGCAGATCACGCTGGCCGGCCATGCCGATGTCGCCTACCGGTTGCTGCTGCGCCACGATTATCCGTCGTGGCTTTACCCGGTGAAACATGGCGCGACGACCATCTGGGAACGCTGGAACGGCTGGACGAAGGAAAAAGGCTTTTTCGATCCGCAGATGAATTCGTTTAACCATTACTCGCTCGGCTCGGTGGGCGAATGGCTGTTCCGACATGTGGCCGGCATTGAACTTGATCCCGACACGCCGGGCTTTCAACGTTTCGTGTTGCGCCCGTACCCCGGCGCGGGCCTCGGTTTCGCCCGCGCGAGTTACCGCACCCTGCATGGCGAAATTGTCAGCGACTGGAAACGCGCCGGGAAAGAACTCAGTTGGACCGTCCGCATTCCGGCCAACACCATCGCCCGCGTCTCGGTGCCAAGCGAACCGGGAACGCCGGTGACCGAAAGCGGTGTGCCGGTTGAAGCCGTCGGGAGTTTACGAGTCATTGCCCGCGACGGACGGTTTCTCGTCTGTGACGCGGAATCCGGAACCTACAACTTTGCAAGTCACTGGCAGGATTAAGTCCAACCCCATAGCATCATACCCATGAAAAAACGCTCCCTGGTTCTCCACCTTCACACCTTCACCGGCGCCGCCATCTGCTGTCTGCTATTCTCCATGCCCGCTTTTCGAGTTGGTGCCGCCCCGGCCGACACGGTGGCGCAATGGGGCATTTATGAGATTGCACTGAAGGGTCCGACCAACGGCAACCCCTTCCTCGACGTGCGATTCTCCGCGGCCTTCGACAACGGTTCCAAAACCATTGCGGTGCCGGGTTTCTACGACGGCGACGGCATCTATCGGGTGCGATTCATGCCCGACACGCCGGGGGTCTGGCATTATGAAACGCGGGCCAATCGCTGGCCGCTGACCAAGCACCTTGGCACATTCACCGTGACTCCGGCCACGGGCAACAATCACGGCCCGGTGCGCGTCCGCGACACGTATCACTTCGCCTACGCGGACGGAACGCCGTATTACCCTTTCGGCACCACGTGCTACAACTGGTTGCAGGCGCCGGATGACTGGCAGGAATTGACGCTGAAAACGCTGGCCGGTTCGCCGTTCAACAAGGTGCGTTTTCTCGTCTTCCCGCAAAACGTGGATTTCAAGAAATCGGCGCCACTATCGCTCTTCCCGTTCGCCGGCACGCCGCCGGACGATTGGGATTACACGCGTTTCAACCCCGCCTTTTTCAGGAAAATGGAACAACGCGTCGGCCAACTGCGCGACCTGGGAATCGAGGCTGACGTCATCCTGTTCAATCCCTACGGCAAGCGGTGGGGGTTTGACACGATGGATCGCGAGGGCGACGAGCGTTACCTCCGGTACATCGTAGCCCGCCTCTCTGCCGATCGCAACGTCTGGTGGTCGATGGCCAACGAATATGATTTTCTGCGCACCAAGACGACAGCCGATTGGGACCGGTACTTCCAAGTCGTGCAGAGAGCCGATCCTTACCATCACCTGCGCTCGGTTCACAACGGATATTTCATCTACGACAACAGCAAACCGTGGATTACCCACGCCAGCATCCAGATGGATTCTGCGGTGGAAGATCCGAGCCGGGCCCTCTTGTATCGCGATGTCTGGCGCAAGCCGGTGGTGTTTGACGAGGTCGGGTATGAGGGAGATGAACCTGCGCGCTGGGGACATCTCTCCGCCCAGGAGATGGTTTTTCGGATCTGGAACGGTTTCATCGCCGGAACCTACGTCGGACACGGTGAATGTTATTTGAATACGAACGACACCTGGCTTTCCTATGGGGGCGTGTTGCGCGGCCAAAGCCCTCCGCGCATCGCGTTCTTGCGCAAAATCGTCGAGAGCGCGCCCGGCTACGGACTTGATCCGATTGATAAAGATCACGACTCGGGGATGGGCGGAACGCCCGGCGAATATTATCTCAAATATTTTGGCAAAGCGAACCCTGCATCCTGGAAGTTTGAGTTGCCACAGGAAGGTCTTACCAACGGCATGAAGTTTCACGTGGATGTCATTGACACCTGGAACATGACCATCACGCCGGTCAACGGCCCCTTCACGATGGAACGGAAGGACCGTTACACCTTCGAAGACCGCGACGGCCGGTCCGTGGAACTGCCCGGCAAACCTTACCTGGCGCTGCGCATCACTTACGCGGGCGGCGCGGCGGCTCCAGCCCGGACCATCACGCCGATTGAGCCGTGAACTGTGTTGAGCGCAATATTTTCAACCCATCTGAAATCAAATCATGACTAATATCCTGATTTGGCTGGGGCGCGGCTGTGTCGCAGACCAGCCGCAGCCCTGCGACTGGTGCTTCGTACCCAGTCGCGCTCCGGGAAATTTGAAATCTGAACACCGCCGAATCATGAGACCGCTCATTAAAATTCATTTAATCCACTGTGTAGCACAACTGACCGCAGTTTTGGCACTGATGACCGGACAAAACGGATTTGGAGCGGAACCCACCAATGCTCCGGCAGATTCCGCGGCGATTCAGGCCGGCACTCTTCAAGCATGGTCGGCGCCGTTCCGCAACTGGCATTACTGGCCGGCTCACGTCATCCCGGCCAGTCCGCCGCTGCCCGGCGCGACCAATGTCATCGGGACGGACATTCCCACGGTCTATCAGATACCCGGTGACGACAAATGGTATATGAGTTTCGTGGCGTTCGACCGCCGGGGATACCAGTCTTATGTGGCCGAGAGCACAGATCTGGTTCATTGGGGCAATTACCAGCTCGCAACGGGCTACGGGCCGGAAGGTGGATTCGACCACGGCGGGCGCACCATTGGCGGATTTTTGCTCGAGTCATACGACCTGAAAGCGCCGCGCCTGCTGAAAAAGTTCCATGGAAAATTCTGGACGCTCTACGGCGCGTATGCGCAGCAAGGCGGCTACGAACTCCATCCCGACGGGCAAGGTCTGGCCGTCAGTAACGACGGTTTGACCTGGCAACCGGCGCAGGACGGCCCGGTGCTTTCCATCCATGATCCCGACTGTGGCGATTGGGAGAGCGATCGCATTTACATGCCGTGGCTCCTGGAATACCGCGGCCGGTTCTTCGACTTCTACAATGCCGCGCACGGGCATCATGAACAATCCGGTGTCGCATTTTCCACCGACCTGAGCCATTGGATTCATTACCCGGCCAACCCGGTCATTCGCAATCGCCCCGGTGGCTACGACGCGGGGTTTTGCTCCGACCCGAAGGTGTATCGGGACGGGGATCACTGGACGATGTTTTATTTCGGCGTTGGACACGGCACAGCGAGCATCATGATCGCGTTTTCGAGGGATTTAATGAATTGGACCACCGATCCGGACCCGCTGTACAAAGGCGGCGGCAATCCCAGCGGATTGGACAAGCAATATGCCCACAAGGTCTCACTCGTTTACAACCCGAAGAATGACACGTTTTATCTGTTTTACTGCGCGGTGCCTGGAAAGAAAGGCGTCATCACCGGCGGGCGCGGCATTGGATTGATCACCAGTAAACCGCTGAAGGACGTCTCGCCGTAACGGCCGCTCCCCGGCTCAGCGGTATTCGCTGGCAAAGTGGTATTTGCCGCTGCCGACGCCGAACACAGCGTAGCCGCTGGACATGCCAAGGAATTTTAGCTCGCGAACGTTGGCAGCGAACATGCCGTCTTCGAAGACTTGACCCAAACTTTTCGCCGGAACATACACCGTCGCCGCGGTATTCACCGGAATCGTGATATGCCAGTCGAAGTCGGCGCCGTACTGCCGCCAATCACTGGCAATCAGACCGTAAGGTGACCGATGCGTGGCGTTGACGAAGGTCAAGTTACTGACCGGATGCGGTTTCATGATGATATGCTTGAAACCGGGCGCGGCCGGGTCGGATTTAATCCCGGCCAGATCCTCATAGAGCCAGATCACGAGGTCACCGACGAGCATGACGTGGTTGCGGGAGTTCATTTCGGGATCGGCGGTATTGCCATTCCACAATTCCCAGATCGTGGTTGCGCCGTGCCCGATCATGTAGCCCCAACCCGGATAGGTTTTCTGGCTGGCAATCTTGAAAGCCAGGTCGGGCCGGCCGTTGTCCGTCAGCACCCGCATCAGATACTGGCCGCCCACCAGGCCCGTGCCGATATGGTCGTGGCCTTCATTCTCAATCCTGTCCACCAGCTGATTGAAAATACGTTGACGCATGTCGTCGGGCACCAGGCCAAACGCCAGCGGCAGGATCGAGGAGGTTTCCGTGCCGTTATCGTACCGGCCACGTTCGCGGTTCAGAAATTTTTCGTTGAACGCAGCCTTCAGTTGTTCGGCCAGCGCATGAAAATGTTCAGCATCTCCCGGGTAACCGGATAATGTCGCGTACCCTTCCATCAGGCGGCAATCGTGATAGAAAAAGGCGGTGGCCAGCAGCGCTCCGGCTGTCTGGAGGTTGGGATCGCGGCTGACAATGGTCGTCAGCTTCTCCGGCGGCACGCACCAGTCGCCGTAGCTATCCCGTGAAATGATGCCGTTGGTAAGGTAACGCCGCTCCATGTATTCCATCCATTCCTTCATGCAGGCATAATGACGGGCAATAACGCGCTGGTCGCCAAACTGTTCCCGCAGCATTTCCGGGATGATGATGGACGTGCTCGGCCAAACGACGTCGTCGGAATAAATTGGCCAGTACGTGGGGGCAATGTCCGGCACACTGCCGCCGGGCCGTTGGGCGTCGGCGATGTCCTGCAGCCACTTGGCGTAAAGCGCCGAGTTGTCGAACAAACAAGTCTCGCCCCGGGATTCTTCCGAACGGTCGCCGAGCCAGCCCTGCCGCTCGTCGCGCTGCGGGCAATCGGTGGGGATGCTGTGATAATTGCCGCGCACGCCCCAGACGACGGCCCGGTAAATCCGGTTCAGCAGCGGGTCGGAACACTCGAAGGTCCCGTTGGCCGGCAAATCGTCATTCACAATCCGGCCTTCAATGGAGTGGAGATTCGGTTTGCCGGGAAGGCCGATAACCCCGACATAGCGGAAGCCATGGGACGTAAAGCGCGGTTCCCAGAATTCGGTCCCCTGCCCTTTGAGGGTGTAGCGGTCGGTCGCCCGCGCGCCGCGCAGGTTTGCCACGTCAAGCGTGCCGTCGGGCTTGAGGACTTCGGCAAAACGCAGTTTCACCCGCGCGCCGGCCGGACCGGAGACTTTGAGCCGCGCCCAACCGACCATGTTTTGGCCCAGATCATAAACATAGACACCGGGTTTCGGCTCGGTCATCGCCGCCGGCTTGAGCGTGCCGGTGACGCGGATGGGGTCGATCATTTGAGCGGCGACCACGCCCGGCGGCGCCTCAACGATTTGTACCGGCTGCCATTTGGCATCGTCAAATCCCGGCCGGCTCCAGCCGGGAAATTCCTTGCGGGCATCGTAGTCTTCGCCGTCATAATCATTGTTGGCCACAATCGGCCCGTTGGTCGTCAACCGCCAGGAACCGTCGCTGACAATGTTCGTAACCAATCCGTCTGCGTATTCCACGCGAAGCTGCAGCAGCAATTTGGGCCAGCCAAAACTTTCCGTTCCCGTGTAAACCCGACTGCGGTCGGCGTAATAACGGCCATTGCCCTGCACCACACCCATCGCGTTGGCGCCGCGGCGCAGTTGCTTCGTGACATCGTAGGTGACATAGAACACGCGTTTGTTGTATTGGGCGAAGGCCGGTGAGAGAACCGCGTCACCCACCTTGCGGCCATTCAAATACAACTCCGACCAGCCCAGCCCGGAGAAGCAAACCGTTGCGCGCTTGATTTTCTTGACGACGGTGAATTGCTTGCGCAGCCAGCGCGCCGGTTGCCGCCGTGATTCGGAAATGCGGACATTCCCCCAGGGTTGCATTCCCACCGGACCGAGCACTTTCGCGGATGCCCACGTCGAATCATCGAAATCCGGCATGTTCCAGTTGGTCGGGTCCTGGCCGGAAGCTTTCCACCGGTCGTCGGTGGGAACGATCAACGGCGGGCCCTGGTCGAATTCGACTGTCAACAAACCGACGACCCCCGCCGGTTTTGCATTCGTTCCCCGGTTGTATCCGGTGAGCGCGATAACATTAATGCCCGGCCGGAGGCGATAGGTGACATCATTGTCCTTGACGACGTGATAACTGGCGCGCGCGCCCAGGTCACGTCCGTTCAACCAGCCCCGGCACATGTTGTCACCGGTGTAAACAAACCCGGCGCGTTTGATTTCGCGGTCCGATGGGATCACGATCGTGCGGCGGAAATACTTTTCGCCCGGCGGGGCGGCTTTTTCCGGGTCGCCTTCGGGGAACCAGATCCAACTCGTGCCCGCGAGGTAGTCGGTAACCGCTTCACCATCCAGACCGATCCATCGGGCGCGCCAATCGGAAGGCCGGAGCAAGCCCATGCTCCATTCGGCCGGCCTGCTCCAGGCGGACGCCTTCCCATCCTTGTCCCAAACGCGGACCTTCCAGAAACAGGGTTCATTCGATACCAGCGGCTGGCCGGCGTAAGGCACCTGGATGGATTGGTCGGAATCCATTTTGCCGCTGTCCCACAAATCGCCGACGTTTGCGTTGAGCCTGGCTGTGCTGCTGGCGACCAGGATTTGACAGGCCGTCTGCCGCTGGCCGCGCTCCCGGGAATTCAGAATCCAGCTCAGCCGCGGATGCGTCGCATCAATCCCGAGCGGGTTTTCCAATGACTCACAGCGCAACTCTGTCACCGTGGTCTGGGCGAAGACGGTGGGGACGCAGACGAGCGCGAATGCCGCCGGAAACGTGCGGAGGAATTTCAACACCGCGCGCGGGATCCTGTCGAACCAATGCATCTCACCAAAATATGTTCATGGACCCAGGGTGTCGAGAATGCGATATCCAACAGAAATTTTGTCTTTTTTGACAGGCGACGTGAAATGCTTTTACGTTCCGGCAATACCGCTTATGATGGGACTCGATTTTGGTCCAATGGCTAAAAAATATTGCATGTGCCGTCAGCGGAATTTTTTGGCAGGAACCCTCCTGGCCGTCACACTGTTGGGGCTCAACCGGGTCGTGGCGGATGAACCCGGTGTGGTGGACGACAGCGCCAGCCCGGACGCGCGGGTTTACAGCGTGGGTTTGGACGAAGCGCATTGGACACAAGGTTTGTGGGCGGAGCGATTCGCGTTGTGCCGCCAGACGATGATTCCGGCCATGTGGCGGCTGATGGAAGGCACCCACTATACGCAATTCTACCAAAATTTCCGCATCGCGGCCGGTTTGGAACCGGGCCGCCATCGCGGCGCCCCGTTTAATGACGGGGATTTCTACAAGTGGCTTGAAGGCGCCTCGGCCATGTACGCCCAAACGCACGACGCCCGGCTGGGCGCGACCCTCGAACAAATCGTAAGCGTCATCGGCAAAGCCCAGCGTGCCGACGGTTATCTTCAAACCGCCACGCTGATCCGCGAGCGCAATGGTGATACGAATGCCGTGCCATTTCAAAATCCGGATGACTTTGAAATGTACAACCTGGGGCATTTGATGACGGCAGCCTGCGTCAATTACCGGGCCACCGGGCAGACCAACCTGCTCGCCATCGCCTGTAAGGCCGCGGATTTTTTGGATCGAACGTTCCAACTTCCCACCCCCGAACTGGCCCGGAATCTGGTTTGTCCGTCGCATTACATGGGCCTGATTGAGTTGTATCGCACGACGCATAACCCGCGTTATCTCGGCCTGGCCAGGCGCCTCTTCGCCATGCGCGACCGGGTGACCGACGGCGGGGATGACAATCAGGACCGCATTCCTTTTCAAGATCAGGACGAGGCCGTGGGGCACGCGGTCCGCGCCAATTACCTTTATGCCGGCGCGGCGGATTTGTTCATGGAAACCGGCGACCCGTCATTGT
>DASZAB010000121.1:0-12810 GCA_035945675.1 Verrucomicrobiia bacterium
TTCATGGTTTCAGTCTCCTGGTTAGTGGTTGGTGGCTGTTGCTGGGGCCCGGAACGGCCCGAGCCGCCTGATTCACGCTATCACAGCCGGGCTGGCCTGTCACCCCGACAAAACAACCGGTGCGGGTGTCCGGTCCAATCAATCGCAGAGACGGATCACAAAGAGGTTTTAATTGCTTTCCCTGCGCTCCCTCAGTTCTTTGCGGTCAAACCTTCAGCCACCTGTGTCGCGTCGTAAATTTCTTTGGCCTCGAACTTTCGCCTTCGGCATTCAGAGCTTTTTCAAAAAATGTGTAGCCGTCGACGTCAGTCGGCGCAAATCAAATAAAGGACAACTATATGGCGCGAACTGACGGTCGCGGCTACGAGATTGATTAAATTGCTCTAGCCTTTTATTTTTACTCCACGTGAATCATCGCCTTCATGACGCCGTCGCGATAATGGGCCACCAGATCAAAGGCCTGTTTGGTTTCGGCCAATGAAAAATGATGCGTCACCATCGCGTCCAGGTTGATTTTTTTGGTTTCGAGCCAATCAATCGCCTTTTGCGTGCAATGCGCCTGTCGGCGGACGTTGAGGACGGTGATTTCCTTCCGGCGCAGATCGTGGATGGGAAAAGACACCTCGTCGAATTCCGGGATGCCGACGAGTGCCATGGTCCCTCCCGGCTTTAACAAGCGCACCGCCTGGTCATAGGCCATCCGGTCACCGCTGCACTCAAAAACGGCATCCAGCAACAACGGTTCGGCTTTCGAAATTTCCCCGACCACGTCCGCGCGGTCCGGATTGCCGCAGTATTCGGGTTTCAGTTGTTGCGCGAATTTCAAACGGTCCGGGATTTTGTCCGTGATAAAAACATCGCCCGCGCGGTTGGCCCGCAGGACCTGAAAGACCGACATCCCGATGGGACCGGCGCCGAGGATGGCAACACTGGCTTTGGCCGGGAGATGGGACCGTTCAACCGCATACACGGCGATGGCCAGCGGTTCGGACAAAGTCGCCTGCTCGAAGGTCGTCCGGTCTTTGATCGGGAAACAACAAGTTTCGGGTAAAACGAGGTGTTCGCTCAACGCGCCCGCCAATTGGCCCGGGCATCCCAGAAAAAGCAGTTCCCGGCAGGTGTTTTCCCGTCCGGCCCGGCATTGGTCGCAATGGCCGCAATACACCGCCGGGTCAATCGCGATGCGCTGGCCGGGTTTTACCCGGGTCACCTTGGTCCCGACCTGTTCAACGATGCCGGCCGCCTCGTGTCCGACGGTGAACGGGAACTGGATCACCTGCGAACCGATGCGGCCGGTGGTGTAGTAGTGAATGTCGGAGCCGCAGACACCCACCATTTTGATGCGGATGAGGACATCGGTGGGCCTGGTGATTTGCGGTTCCGGCACCTGTCGCGTTTCGAATTTCCTGATGTCGGTGAGTAAGGCGGCTTTCACGTGTTCAATTCATACCTACACAAATGCGGCGCCGTTGTCATGGCAGAATGCTTTCACCGCGCATTAAACCGCAAAAAACCGAACCGCAGACATTTTTCACAGAAGGAAACGGAGGACACAAAGATTTATGCGGAAACCGCAGAACCGTTTTTCAATCGTGAATTGGCAACCTGTTCGCGATTTATCGGAGTCGGCAATCGTAAATGAAGGGGTTCCAGCAGATTTGAAATGAGGCGTTGCAGGGCAGGGAGGCCTTGAACTCTCAACCATCAACCCTCAACAATCAACGATCCAGAAAAATGCCCAACACCGGCGCAGGGCTGGTCAAAAAGGAGCAACTGTGTGTCGCTGCCGGGGTTTCGCAAAATTTCACAGCATCTGCATCACAAGTCAACCTGATGCAAGCCCGGGCGAACAAAGCATTTGCTTAAAATGAGTCAAATTGCGCGCGCACCACATCCTCAAATCCTCGGGCTGGAGCCAAATGTATCAGTATCAAGAACCGACCCGGTCACGTTCATATTCGAAGAGGCAATCACATGCTCGGTTGAACCTTCATGCCAAAGAGAAATCGCATCACGTTGTTGCGGCGGATGACAAATTCATAGAAACCGACGATGAAAGTGAAGGAAACGATTGCGATGACCGCAAACCTGGCCAGGTCCGGGATATTCCATTGGACCACATAGAACCCGGCCGTCAGGATGACCGACTGGTGCAGCACGTAGAAAGGCAGAACACCCTCGTTGGCGTATCGCACAAAACCGTTGCTGAATCCCAGATGCCTGCGCGCCAAGCCGAACAGGCCGAGCACCAAACACCAGGAACTGGCCGCCCATAATGAGAACAACAATATGTATCGCGCCGTCCCGTAGTTTTGGTCCGCGCCGCCTTTCCAAAGTACCATCGCCACCAGCAATAAAATCCCGGCCAGGCTCAGTGAGACCGAACGCAGTTTCTCGATTTGCACTTGCATTTCCTCACGTGAAACCAGCAGGAAGCCGTAGAGAAAGATGAAAACATAAACCGGCAATGGCCAACCCCCAAATCCGTGTTGTCCCCAAAATGAATGCGGACTGAGCGCGCTCATCAAAATCATCTGCGGGATGGCGAGGAAGCAAACCAGACCAGGTTTTGCGAACCAACGGCTGACTTGATCGAGAATTCGGTCTCCTGTTTTTTCAGTCAGAAAGACAAAAAGCGGCAGCAACAGGATGCTGTAAATAAAGAGCATCTCCAGATACCACAAATGCAGCCCCATCCAGGCAAAATTACCCGCGAAGCCGTACCAGCCTTGAAAGTAGTGCGGGTAGAAATCAAAGAACGATCCGGTGAACCCGCCAGAGCTCTTCCGTTCCAGATATACTTGAAACGCCACGTGCGTGAAGATACCGAGAACCAGCGGCACCAGGAGGCGCAATGCCCTTTCTTTGACGAAGGTTCCTGCGCGTCTGGATTTCAGCGCGTACCACGTGCTCGCACCGGAGATGAAGAAGATCAACGGCATCATCCAGGTCACCAGAAACCCCGTCCAAATCATCACGCCCGGGTAACGGACCGGATTCTTGACGTGCCAGCCATCGGTGTCGAAAAAGCGTCCGCAGTGAAACACAAACACCGTCAGAATGACCAGCACACGCAGCCAATCCAGGTCGCTGCGGTGTTTTGGCTGGTTTGATTCCATAATGCCTCGAACGCAAAGTAGAGGGTTCAGCTCTGGTTAAAAAGGAGCAAATATGTGTCACTGGCGGGGTTTCGCAAAAATTTACAGGGCCGGCATCGCCTTCGAAACTGACACAAGCCCGGGCGAACAAAGCATTTGCTTAAAATGAGTCAGGTTCCAGTGCGTCGCACGCTACTTTTGACTTCATAAGAGATCGAAGGCCGTTATGATGCCGAGGAGACGTTCTTTGCCCTCGATTTTCTCAATTATAAGCGTCGGATCGCCATTCATTCGAGACAGGATTTCGCCAATTGACGTTTCGCGACTGCAACAAATTGCTCCTTTAACAGCCAGTGAATGATTTGTGATGGCTTCGCCAACGGACATGGCTAAGCGTTCCTTCTGTTTCTTTTTGTTCGGTTCACGGCGTATCCATTGCATCATCGCGGTGTCTTGCAGAAGCATCCATCTACCCTTGCCCGCTTTGCTGTGAAAGACGGGGATGTTGGAAAATGAGTTTGCGAGCATCATCTTGCGCACGTGCGACACCAGATGCCAGGGCTCCGCGGATGACCGCAGCGTTCGCGGCGGAGGCCGGGCCGCTCGTCGGTGACGTAGCGCAAGCCGACGACCCGGGCGGACCCGGCCGGGGACGGCGTGGTGGTGTTCTTAAGAATTCTAAATTCTGAAGGCTAAAGGCAGAAGAGAAAGGCTAAATTCTGAATTTTAAACGTTAAAGGATGAAAGAAATCGGCACGGAATCCGCTGTCAGGGCCAGCATGAGCCTGAATCAATTGCTCAGTTTTGTGCCCTTCGTCCGCCGGCCGGGTTCCGATTCGGATCGCCGGGCGTCCTCGGCCGCATTTATGGTTTTCCTTTCACTCAATCTGCTGGCGGCAGTTTGGGGGTTGATGCTGCTGGTGAGCGCCGTCGCTCTTCTCATTTTCGCAGTGCTCACACCCGGGGTGGCCTTTTTCAGCAGTCCCGATGCGCGCGACGCAGAGATTCAGAGCATCAAATCGGTCACTGACGCCGGGCTGCTTCAACGCAAGGCCGTCTATGACGTTGCACAAGGTTCCGCCAGCAGCGTGACCGCAACCTACCTTTGTCATGTCGCCGTTGACACACTCTTGTTTATGATGATCGGGTCAATCGCCGGTCTGGTGCTGATTCGTTGGATCAAGAGACATTTGCATGCCGGCGGCGATGATGGCGCTGATCCAGGGCCATCGCGAGCGGCCATTGAACTGCTCAATCGATTAAAGCGGACAGAAGGCGAAAGCTAAAAAGGCTGAAGGCGAAAGGCGAAGCGGAAAAGGCGGAAGACGTTGGAAAATGCTAAAATTCAGGATTTCAGCATTCGCATTCCGTCTCGTTTTTGGCATTTAGACTTTAGATTTCAGCCTTTCCAATTCACGAACCTTTGTTTCCTCCGTTCGCTTCTGTACAAACTCTAACAGACTTCTACGCGGCGGGCCGGGTCCTGGGTCGGACGACTTCGGCGAGGAAGAGGAGCTTGTAGATGTCCGGCCTGCGGGCTTCAACGACATGATTGGCGATTTCCGCCGGGTCGGTGCTCGACCGCACCAGTTTGAAGTCCCCACAGCACAGCCATTCGCCCATGCCCGACTTGACACACACCGGGATGGAACCCGTCTGCGCGCAGAAGATGTCGGCCAACTCGGTGATCGGCGGGCCTTGGCCGACGAGAACCACCAGGGGCGCCTCCGGGTTGAGCTCCAGCGTGAAACAACCCGCCACGACCTTGCTGTCCCGATGCAACAGATAATACGGCGGCGTACCGTCGGCTCCGGTTGCATCCACGATCTCGCTCCAGGTGTAGCGACGTCCTTTGATCAGTGACATATGGCAAGGCTGAAGGCTGAAGGCTGAACGCTGAAGGCCAAAGCGGGAGAAGCTTCAAGGAGCGGGAACAGCGCGATACGGCCTGTCCAGGGTGTTGGCATGTTACTGACATTTCCCATAAACCACGCGGATTCGACGAAACGCCTAAGGGCGTAAGGTCCCCTCGGACCACGCCCCGTTAAAAGGCATTCTTTACCGCCACTATAGAACATCGTAAGCCGCCCTGGATTTTAAGCAACTGGAAACCTTGTAAAAGACTTCGTCTTACGCGGCAGGCTGCGTAAAGCTCTGCGCGCGGTGTGAGAGGGAACATTCAACTCCGATCAACTCCGATGGATCGCGAGTCGGGTTACGATTTTCGATTTATGTTTGGTATTGACGGCGGGATTTGGCCTTGCCGCATTGACCGGACTGCTTTGATTCCTCGCCGTTGCCACTTTCAGCATTCATTTCAGCCAGAGCAGCGTCACGCCCAGGTTGGTCTGTTCCAGGTCCGGGTCTTGCCGCAATGCCGGGACCGCGTCCATGAGCGCCAGCACCATGGGATTGAAAATGGAAAAGTTGTCGCCGGGAACGAAATCCTTGATGACGCCTTCCTGTTTGCGCAGCGCAAACGATTTGCGCAGGCCGGCGCCGAGCGTGCCGCCTTTGCCCGAGGAGCCGTACCCGTGGATGACCTTCAACACCCGGACGCCCTCTTTTTTGGCGCGGCGGATTTCCGTGATGACCTGACGGCGCGCTTCGTCCAGGCCGGGAAATCCGGCTTCGACGTTGTAAACCCGATACGCGCTCATGCTTTCAGGCCCAGTATTTCAATGGTTTTAACATCCTTGCGGCCCGCAAAATACTTTTCGAGCGCAAAGGCGAAGAGCGGTTCGTCCGGAACCGCCAGGGCAAAGAGGGTCATGGACGAGTGGAATTTGAGGTCATCCGGGTAACCGAAGATGTCCGATATATCCCGATTTTGGACCTCCCAAACCAGCCGGGTGCAGCGGCGGAGCCGTTCGCCGAGAATGGGATGGGCGGCATAGCCCCGCGCCTCGTCCAGGGAGTGGATGGCGTATTGCTGCGCCCGGTAGCTTTGGCCCAGTCCAATGACCTGAGGAAAAATGAACCACATCCAATGCGAGCGCTTTTCGCCGGCGGCCAGCTCGCGGGTGACCTGATCGAAGACCGGTTGCTGGGCTTCCAGGAAATGGGCGAATTCGTTGTTCATGGCCGGGGCTCCAGACTCGGCGAATTCGGCCCGGCATTCAACTGTTTCCCTGGCACGAACTTGATTTCCAGATTCAAAGTTTTCTTAAGATTTGAACTGAAGCCAACGAAGGGAACCACTCGATTTACGAATTCCGGTTTACAATTTGTTCAACCGCAGCGAGAGATCGGAATGACATGCGGGAGGGAAAGGTTTTAGAAGAGGGACGGCTCGCGAGGACGCTCGCCCCACCGATTTTGAACTCTGATTCATCGCGATTTGTTCAACCGCAGAGAACGTCCAGCACCGAAGGCTCAGTTCGAGGGGGCGCCGGGCTTTTGCGGAATGGCCAGCGTCAGGTTCACGGGCTGGCCAGTGGTTCGATTCAAAGCCGTGTCGGGGACCTCAATCCACTGGCTGAGGTTGACGACAAATTTGAACTCCCATTGCGCACGTTGCTGGAAGTCCGCGAGCTGCTTGTGCAGTTCATAACGGTCGCCCGCCACCCGATGCATTTGCCAGGCGGGCGACGGGTTGCGGATTTTGCCGTCACTCGCGTCCAGCCATTGGTTGAAATTACCCGCCACGTGCACCCGGGCGCCGGGGGCAATTGGCACGCCAAACGCCGCCGAATCGAACACAAACACCACTTCGTCGGCATCAACGCGGTAGCCAAGCACGGTGGCCGTGGAGTGGCCGGGCGCCGGACCCGACGGGGCGCCGGTGAGATTGGCATGGTTGACAACGTTTGTCCCGGTGGGAGCCGATTGGAAAATGATTCCGCGAAACACAAATGCCGCTGCCACCAGCGCGCCAAGCAAAAGGACGAAGGCGATTCCCGGCACCAAAGAATTTTTTGCCGGCGGGGTGGCCGCCCCCGAGGCCACCGGCGCCGTCGGAAGGCGACGTTTACCCGCCTGCGTTCCCGTCAGGATGAATTTCGGGTCGTCCGTGGCGGGCGCCTGGGGCACGGTGATTTTCTGGAAACACGTCGGGCATTCTATCACCGAACCGCTGTGTGAGGAATCGCACTTGATATGCTGGCCGCATACCGGACAGGCATATTTGAATTCGCTCATGGTTGTCTGACAAATATTTCACACCCGCCACGTCGGAGTTTCCGCGCGCGGCGCGAGGTTTCCGAGCCTGTACGCAACCGTCCGGCGCCGACGAATTTGCCGATGATTTCGTCCGCGTTGCCGTGGCGAGAAACGGGCGGGAGCCTCGGCACGCCGGGCAGCGTGAATTGGGATTCGGCGCTCGCCGATCCGCGCCCTGCCAGCCTGCCCCGAACGATAATCCGGCTCTCGGTGAAGAGGCGTTGTTCGGCGATGGAATGAGGATCGCGATCCCAACCCGCACCCTGAAGCTGCCGCCGTCGCAGGGCTATGGCGTGGCGAGTCGGCACGACATACTTTCGGCAAGTGTCAACTTCCGTAAACATCTGATTTCCAGAGTATCGTAGGATGGAAATCCGGTTTTGCAATGGCAAAGCATCATGCCGAACGTTCTGTTGAGCAACCAACGGAGCCGGCAGCGTCGGAGATTTTGGAGGCCGGCGATATTCGGCCGGGCTGGAACGGACAGGGCCTGAACGGATCATTGACCGGGTTGGCCAGGTGGAGCATCTTGCGCCCGGTGGGCTGGCGTTGGCAGGGCTGTCAGGCGCTTCCCTTGTTGAGTAAATCACCAAAACCACCTGTCAAAGGAACCAACAGAATGAGATCAAAACTTCTGGTGTTAACCGGGTCTTCAGCCCGTCGGCTGTGGGGGATCATCCTGGCCACCGCGCTGATTTCAGGCGGAAGTGCGCCGTATTGTTGGAGCGGGCCGTCCGACCAAACCAACCAGATTCACCCGCCGCCTTCCGCCCCATGGCAGGACAATCAGGTCATCGAACCCAAACAGCTCGTTAAATCCCTTTCGGCGGCCAAGGGCGGGAAGCCGCTGGTGCTTTGCGTGGGATTTGCTGTCCTTTACCAGGGTGGTCATATCGTCGGGGCAAAATTCGCAGGGCCGGCCGCCAGACCGGAAGGCATTCAGGCTCTGAAGCGCGCGGTGCAGGGCCTGCCTCGGGATATGCAAATCGTAGTGTACTGCGGATGCTGTCCCTGGCAGCGTTGTCCCAACCTCCGCCCGGCGTTCAGCACCCTGCGAGACCTGGGATTCACAAATGTCAAAGTGTTGTCCATCCCGACGAATTTTCGGGAGGACTGGATTGCCAAGGGATTCCCGATTGAGAAAGGGCCTGAGAAACCGTGAGGCCCGGGACGAACACCGTGGTGAGGCGCGGGAATTCTGCGAGCGCAAGGAAATGGGCGGTGGTGTGCGTGGCCGTCAGCGCGATTGCGTGGTTGGCGGCGGTTTCCCCGGCCCGCGGCGCTGAAGTTACCGGGAAAGATCCGGCGGGTTCGCCAGGAGAAGCGGCGCCGGATTTTGCCCTGACGAATCTGGCGGGCAAGACGGTGCGGCTGTCGGATTTCAAAGGCAAAATTGTGCTGCTGGATTTTTGGGCGACGTGGTGCGCGCCCTGCCAGGAGGAAATCCCCGGTTTTGTCCAATTACAGAAGCAATACTCGGGCAGGGGTTTTACCGTGCTGGGCATCGCTTTGGATGAAGACGGCGCGGCAGTCGTGAAACCGCTCGCGCAAAAACTCGGCGTCAACTATCCGCTGGTGATCGGAGACACGCAGGTCGCCGCCAGATATGGCGGCATCCAGGCGGTTCCGACGGCGTTTCTCATCGGACGCGACGGCAGAATTTTGAAGACCGTCGTCGGCCCGCGCAGCAAATCCGAATGGGAACAAACCATCCAGATGGCGTTGTCGCAGGCAGAGCCCGGGCAGAATTAACCCGCATGCATCTGCGTCACCTGCAGTTTTATCCGGTTGAAGATTGATCCGCCTTCGCCCAGGGGCTACGGCCCGGCAAATTGGTGACTCGCCGGCGCAGTACAACTGCCTCACGGGCGTACCGGATTGGGACAACCCGCAATTGGTCTGAAACCGTTAGCGTCACATATCCCACTAAACCGTATTGGCAAGGGATTAGCTCTTTCCCGGATCGATGGATGCAATGACGTGGATGATTCTTATCGCCGCCCTGATCCTGGCGGCTGGTGGCGTGGCCTATTTTGAAAGGGCCTTGCGTCACAGCCCATTTTCACAGCCCTCCCGGTCGTCCCCCGGGCAACGGGATGTCAGCAGCGAGGCGGAGCGCAAAGCGCAATCGGCGCCGGTCAATCCCCCGGCACCCGGTGAGGTTGCGCTGATTCGATCGGCTCTCCCGCGCTGCGAAACCGGGCAAACTCAGAGTTAAACGCTGTTTCTAAATTCCCACCACTAACCTGTTCTTAACACCCTGGAGTTTTTGCCCGGATTTTTTTCAAGACGCACCCCAGTCGTACCCCCTTCTTCAGTATTTCGTTGCACCTCCACGCCTCACCTCATGAAAACCGCACTCGACCAGACAGACCGTGTCCGATGGGTCGCGTGTTCGGTGGGGATTTTGACCTTAGGCGCATTCCTGGAAGTCTCCACCATGCCATCCCAGGCACAACAATATGCCGCGCTGCTGGAATTCACCGGTGACACTAACCTTCCACCCAGGCCGGTTTCAGAGTGGCAGGGTGACACCAATTCAGTCTATGCCGTATTGATATGGAACAGCCGGCCGGGGGTGGGGACAAACATGGAGCTGAAACTGGACATCGGGCAGAAGGATGCGCAGAGCCTTTCCTTTATTCTTGATAAAGTGGGGACCAAACGGGCCGAATCAACGCTGGCGTCCGCCCGGGTGTTCACCGAGGATCTGATGTCCTCCACGACGCGCGACAGTTCCGCCCTGAGAAGTCCCGTCGAGTTGACCGACCATCACGTCGCCGCGGTCTTTAGAAATACAGCGAGGGATTCCCTCGGGGATTACGTGAAGGACAATTACCATCCGGGCGGCATCATAGAAATCCTCCGGGAAACGTTTCTGGGTGATTCTTTCGACAAGCGAATTGTGTCTCCCTTTTCCCCGGCGGACGCGGGGAATCCCGGCGCCGCTTATGCCAAAAAAGACGGCATCCACGTCGGGTTGCGAAACATATGGAGTGACAATCCAAGGGGATTCGTCACGTTCAGTGATAAGGCCGAAATTGATGTGACGCCGAGGAACCCGTCGATCACCCTGCGGGATCCCCTGTATCTTGATTATAGTGACAACCGGAAGGCGTTGATCACCGCAGTGGCTGTGAATTATCCCGACTGGCAGGTGGACCGGTGGTCCATCCCCAGTGTGGGCGCAACGCTCGCCTATGCATATAACAGCCAGAGCATCAACCTGACGGCGAGCGCCGGCCGGTGCCATTTCCAATCAAACCATGGCGGCGTCGCAAGCCGCTATGGAGAGCAAGTCATGCTCTACGCGCAGTGCACGTTCTGAAATAAATTTGCCCCGCGCGGCCATCCTGGAGAAATCTAAACAGAAGGTCACGGAGGATATGAAACCGGCTTGACCGGATACCCGAACGAGGCGACGTTGCCTTGGCTATGGAACACAAATTCTCGGTGGTCCAGATCGAGAAGCCCGAACCGGTCAACTTCATCCTCGGCCAGAAGCATTTCATCAAGTCGGTGGAGGACATCCACGAAGCGCTGGTGAACGCCGTGCCCGGCATCAAGTTCGGACTGGCGTTTTGCGAGTCGTCCGGCAAATGCCTGGTGCGCTGCTCCGGGACCGACCCGGCCATGATGGGACTGGCCCAAAAGAACGCTCTGGCCATTGGCGCCGGGCACAGTTTCATTCTCTTTCTCGGTGAAGGCTTTTATCCCGTCAACGTGCTGAATGCGATCAAGCTGGTGCCGGAGGTCTGCCGGATCTTCTGCGCCACGGCCAATCCGGCCCAGGTGCTCGTGGCGGAGACCCACCAGGGCCGCGGCATTGTGGGAGTGGTGGACGGTGTCCCGCCCAAGGGCGTGGAGGGCGAGGCCGATATCGAATGGCGAAAGAAATTCCTGCGCCAGATCGGTTACAAACTCTGAGTGCGTGGTTTGCGTATTTCGCGGTTTTAGTCTGCGTCCATCTGCGTCTATTTGCGGCCAAATAATTGGTTTCTTTTCTTCGTTTCCTTCGTTTGGTTCAGTGAAGGATTGATAAAAGGCTGCCGTGGATTCACGGCAGCCTGTGTGTTGACGGGCCGCTTGCCGATGATTACCGGCGGTATCTGTTGTGGTCCGGTCCGCCGTGCCCGTCACGATCATGTCGGTCGCGATCGTATCCATCGTGCCCGTTGTATCGGCCGTCCCGGTCAGGTCCAAACACAACCTGCGTCGGACGGTAAAGCCAGGCGCCGGCCACCCAGACCCGGCCGGTCGGGTAAACCGACCAATAACCGGGCGCCCAGACGTAGCCCGCACCCAGACAGACCGATGGCGTTGGCACCACGGTCACGGGTGCGGGCGCATAAACCACCGGCCGGGAAACGACAATCGGCGCCGGGAACCCGAAGGAGACGCCGAAGCGGACTCCGGCGTTGGCCGACAGGGCAGCCGCACCCATCAGCGCGGCCAGAAGTATGATTTTCGTTTTCATAATATGTTTTTTTTGGGGGGCGTGATTGCCCACACCAACCCAGACGACAAAGTAACTATTTGGTTACAACGTCCGAAGAATTGTATTCTGCTTCGGCTCAGGGACTTGCAACAAATGCCTCCGTGGCACGAAAAGGCCGTCCGGGCGTGGTTGGTCACCGCGCAAAAGGTGCGCACTTAAAGAGTGTCGAGTGACGGGTGACAAGTGGCGGGGGCAGGGGACGCCCGTCTGCGTCAGGCCCGACGCGGCAAGGAAGACAAAGGGCAGCGCCAGACGTCTGATTGCGCGCGTCGGGTTGCTGCACGGGTAGGGACGCGTCGCCGACGCGTCCGGACGGCGCAGCGCGCCGTCCCTACCTTCAATAACGCCAGGCCACCGGACGCGAGAAGTGGTACAAGTCACAACTTTCGGTGGGGCGAGCGTCCTCGCGAGCCATGGCCCGCCGAAGGCTGCGCCTCGCGAATCGTCGCCGTCACGCGCTGACGTGCCAAGGCCGGTTCGTCAGCAGCCTCGCCCCGCCAAATTGTGCTGCTCCCTGGACAGGTGACGGATTGACATGCCTTGCCGCGGTGATAGCGTGGCGCGCATCACCTGATGAGCCCTGAGAAACCACGACTAATCTCCCCCATGGCGGTTGTTGCGGCGGCAGCGGTGAACCGGTTCGCTCGTGAAGGCTGCTGCTCCCGGCTGCCGCAGCTCCTGAAAATTGTCATTATTGGCATTGTCCCGTTTACCGCGAGCGGATCGCCCGGCGAACCGCCGCTCGATTTCATGAAGGACCAGATCGCATATCTGGCTCCCGTTCTCCAGGGCGACCAGCCGCAAAAGCCGGTCATGGGTTGCGAATTATCCGATTTCGGGTCCTGGTACGATATTGCCTATTCCAAGGGTATTAATGGCTTTATGCTCGGTTCGGTCCGGCAAGGGGTGGGACCGGACAACGAATTTTTTAACACGGCGCGCGACGTGGGCGTGATCTCGCTGTTCTTTCAAACGGCGGGGGGCGAAAGAATCTTTGGAGATGGAAAGGTCGTGGTCACCTGGTACCCGTATGGCTGGCGGACCCTCACCCGG
>DASZAB010000122.1:0-7016 GCA_035945675.1 Verrucomicrobiia bacterium
CGCGGGACCACCCCGTCGGACACCCTGATGTTGAATGGCTACGGCAATCCGGCGCGGCCGGTGGGCCTGATTTATTCCATGTTCCGGCCCAGCGACGACGCGACGATTTTCCCGCTGCTGGTTCCGTCGAATTTTTTCGCGGTGGTCAGTCTCCGTCAGGCCGCCGAGCTGCTGGAACAGGTCCATCAGGACGCCGGCAACGCCAACGCGTGCCGCCTTCTGGCGGACGAGGTGGAACAGGCCCTGCGCCAATACGCCGTCATCCATCTGCCCGGGTTTGGCCGCGGCTACGCCTATGAAGTGGACGGCTATGGCGGCCACAATTGCATGGACGACGCGAACGTTCCGGACCTGCTGTCGTTGCCATACCTCGAGGCGGTGAATCGGGACGACCGGCTCTATCAGAACACGCGGCGCTGGCTGCTCTCGAGCGGCAACCCGTATTATTTCAAAGGCCGGGCGGCGGAAGGATTGGGGGGACCGCACATGGGCTTGAACATGATCTGGCCGCTGGGTCTGATCACGCAGGGCATGACCAGCACGGACGACGGAGAAATCCGCTATTGCCTGGAGACGCTGCAGCGCACGCAGGCCGGCACGGGTTTCATGCACGAATCGTTCGACCGGGACAATCCGGCCCAATTCACCCGTCCGTGGTTTGCGTGGGCGAACACTATGTTCGGCGAATTCATCCTCAAAATCCATGCCGAGCGCCCCCGGCTGCTGGACTGAATAACCAGGGTTTTATGGCAATGATCAACGCAACCACCGAACCAACCAGAAATACCAGTCAAACGCGTGGTGCCCGGACCTATCGCGGCCCATTCGCGGTCATGACCGTTCTCTTTTTCATGTGGGGGTTCATGACCGTGTTCAACGACATTTTGATTCCGCGCTTCAAGGAGGCCTTTACCCTGAACTATTTCGAGGCGATGCTGGTTCAGTTCGCATTCTTTGGCGCCTACTTTGTTGGCTCGCTCTTGTACTTTGTCATTTCCGCGACGACCGGGGACCCGATTGCCAGGATCGGTTATAAGAGCGGGGTGGTGGTCGGCTTGCTGATTTCGGCGATCGGCAGCGCCCTGTTCTGGCCGGCAGCGGTGGCAGTTTCGTATCCGATGTTTCTAGTGGCGCTGTTCGTGGTCGGTCTCGGCTTCGCCATGCTGCAAATCACCGCCAATCCTTACGTCACCATCCTGGGCCCGGAAAGGACCGCTTCCAGCCGGCTCAATCTGGCGCAGGGTTTCAACTCGGTGGGCACCACCATTGGTCCGCTGATCGGCGGTTATCTGATCTTTCAATACTTCAACCGGACCGGCGCGCATGGGGCGGATTCGGTCAAGGTGCCCTATCTGGCATTCTGCCTTGTATTCTTGATTCTGGCCGGCGCTTTCTTTTTTATTCACTTGCCGCACGTAGGCGAAGGCAGGATCGAGCGGGGGGCCGGCGCGCTGAAATTCCCGCATGTCGTCCTGGGAATTATTGCGATCTTCATGTATGTCGGCGGCGAGGTTTCGGTGGGCAGTTCGATCATCAACTTTTTGGGCCAGCCGGACGTCGCGGGCCTGACCGCGTTGGAGGCCAGCAAATACGTGTCGTTGTTCTGGGGTGGCATGTTGATTGGCCGGTTCATGGGTGCGGTGGAATTGAGTGAAATGAAGCCGCGCAACAAGCAACTTTTCCTGGCAGGAATCCCGCTGGTTGCGTTCATCATCCTCGGTTTCTGGCGCGGCTGGGACATGATGGAAAACTACCTTCCGTTGTTGGCGCTCTGTTGGTTGCTCTTTCAATTCGGCCGGTCGCTGGCCGGTCGCACGCTGCAAATCTTTGCCACGACCATTGTGGTGTTGCTGGCCGTGGCGGTCCTCTTTGGCGGCAAATTGGCCATGTGGTGCGTTGTCGGCGTCGGCCTCTTCACTTCCATCGGCTGGTCGAACATCTTTTCGCTGGCGTTGGAAGAGACCGGCATTTACAAGAGCCAGGTCTCATCATTGCTGGTGATGGCAATTCTGGGCGGCGCCATTTTGCCGGCGATTTTGGGGCGGGTGGCGGATGTGTGGAGCCTGCAAAAAGCGTTCCTCGTGCCGCTGGTCGCCTATGCCTACGTGGCCTTCTATGGCTGGAAAGGCCACCGCATTGGACGCCAGCGGCAGACAACGGCAGCGGTCCCGTGTCCCGCAGAATTGGTAGTACCGGCGCGGATGCAGTCATAGCTGATACGGCAAAGTCAACGTGAAACGAAAACAAACCAACACCAACTCGTTGCAGGTTTTGAGGCCGGCGGCTGCGCCTCGCCCCGGAACCATGCAATCGCCAGATCTGACCGGATACGCCGGAACGATGTTTTCCAAAATGAAAATGCTCAACCTGCTTCAACAAAAGTTTATGTCTATCAAAACAGAAATGATCGTCATGGCGCTGGTGGTCGCGCCGGGATTCTCCCTCGCCGCCGCCTCACCGAATCCTGTGAACGAAGCGTTGCCCATGGTGGGAACGGACGCGCACGGCCATGCTTATCCGGGAGCGACGGTGCCTTTTGGCCAGGTGCAATTGAGTCCGGACACCGGCACCGAGGGATGGGACTGGTGCTCGGGGTATCATTATTCCGATTCGGCCATTGAAGGATTCAGCCAAACGCATTTAAGCGGGACGGGTGCCGGCTGTCTGGGCGATGTGCTGCTGATGCCCACCGTCGGCGAGGTCCATTTGAACGCCGGTTCGCCGCGCGACGGTTACGCTTCGAAGTTTTACCACGCGCAGGAAGTCGCGACGCCGGGCTATTACCGCGTGTTTCTGGAGACGCCCGGTGTTACGGCGGAATTGACGGCCACCGCACGCTGCGGTTTTCACAAATACACATTCCCCGCGTCGGACCAGGCGCACTTCATCCTGGATTTGGCGCATGGCATCGGGAACCAGCCGGTCGAAGCGGCGTTGCAGGTGGAAAACGAAAACACCGTCAGCGGCTATCGGATTTCGGAGGGGTGGGGCGGTCGGCGCGCCATCTATTTCGTCATGCAATTTTCCAGACCGTTCAAGTCGTTTGGCATTGAACAGGATGGCCGGCGGCTGGGAGCCAATCCCCATGAGGCTAAGGGAAAAATCGTCAAGGCGTTCCTCAATTACCAAACCGCCGCCCACGAAGTCATTCTGGTCAAAGTGGGCATCTCCGGCACCGGCATCGCAGGCGCGCGCAAGAATCTGGCGGCGGAAATTCCCCGATGGAATTTCAACGGCGTCCGCGCCGCCGCGGTCCGGCAATGGAAGAAAGTGTTTGATGCCGTGCAAATCAAAACCTTCGATCCCCACCTCCAAAAAGCATTTTACGCGAATTTATATCTGACCTGCCTGGCGCCGACTCTGTTTAACGACGTGGACGGAACCTACCGGGGTTATGACCATCAAAATCATCCGGGTGCCGGTTTCCAGAATTATACGACATTTTCCATCTGGGACATCTACCGTGCCGAGTGGCCGTGGCTGACGCTGATGCATCCGGCGCGCGTCAACGACATGGTTCAGTCCATGCTGGCCGAGTATCCGCAATTGGGTGAGCATACGCTCTCCATCTGGCCGCTCTGGGCGAACGAGACCTGGTGCATGATCGGCTATCATTCGGTGGATATGATTGCGGAAGCTTACCTGGAGGGATTTCGCGGTTTCGACGCTCCAGCGGCCTATGCCGCGATGCGGGACACCGCCATGCAGGACCGGAACGGTCTCAACACCTACCGGGAACTGGGCTATGTGGCTTCCCGACCGGGCGATCAGGCGACCTCGAAGACGCTTGAATACACCTTCGACGACTGGTGCATTGCCAGGATGGCGGAAGCGCTCGGCCATCCGGGCGACGCCAAACTATTTTACCGGCGCGCGGCCAATTACCGCAACCTTTTTGATCGCACCACGGGATTTTTCCGCGGCCGCAAAGCGGACGGACAATGGCGCACGCCGTTTTCCCCCATCACGCTGGTCGGCGATGAATACACGGAGGCCGACGCCTGGCAATATGCCTTTGATGTTCAGCAGGACGCGCCGGGCATGATCGCCCTCTACGGCGGCGACGCGGGATTCATTGGGAAAATGGACGCCATGTTCGCTGCCAACTCCTTTATCCAAACGGGCATTCCCGATATCAGCGGCCGGATCGGGCAATACTCGCAAGGGGACGAGCAAAGCCATCATGTGGCGTATCTCTATGACTATGCCGGAGCGCCCTATAAAACCCAATATTGGGTGCGGAAGGTCATGTCCACGCTTTATGACGACACGCCCGCCGGCCAATGTGGCAACGTGGACTGCGGCCAGATGGCGGCCTGGTATGTCTTCAGCGCGCTGGGATTTTATCCGATGAATCCCGACAGCGGCGTCTTTGCCATCGGCAGTCCCGCAGTCAGCCAGGCGGTCATCCATCTGGACCGCAAAAAGTATCACGGCCGCACGTTCACCGTCATCGCCGATCACAACAGCGCCGACAACATTTATATCCAGTCCGCCACGTTGAACGGCAAACCGCTCACGCGCCCGTGGATTACCCGCGACGAAGTGGTTTCCGGCGGGACGTTGCGTTTTGTGATGGGACCCCAGCCGAACACGGAATGGGGCAGCGCTCCCGCTGACCGTCCGCCGGCCACCATGCCGGCCGATTTCCAATATCCGCCCTTGCCCGCGCCCGCGCCGCTAACCAATCCCATCGTCCAATTGTCTGTGCCCATTCGGGTTGTTTGCGGCAGCGACGAACCGATTGGTGACTTCGTTCCCGACCCGAACATGATTGAGGGGGACGAAAACAGCGCGAATTCCTCAATTAACACCAGCGCGTCAAACGCCGCGCCGGCCGCCGTTTATCAGAGCGAACGGTATGGCAAGGATTTTACCTACACCTTTGCAGTGCCGGAAGGCCAACGTTATCTGGTGCGACTCCACTTCGCGGAAATCTTCGACAACGGCGCCGGCCGGCGCATCGAAAACGTCTTCATCAATCACCGTGAAGTGTTGACCAACTTCGATATTTTCACCGCCGCCGGCGGCCTGAACACCGCGCTGGTCAGGGAATTTCCCGGCGTGACGCCCGATGACCAGGGAAACCTTGTCATCCGTGTTGCTTCCACCGCGGACAGCCCGGACCAGAATGCCAAGATCAGTGCCATCGAAATTCTGAGAGACGTTGAATAAAAAATTCCATGCCGTCGTTGTCTTTCCGGGCGCGGTCTTCTGGGCGGGACATTTGCTGGCGGCGCAGATGCTTCCGCTGACACCATGGGTCAATCCTTTAATCGGGACCGAGCCGAATCCGTTCAGCAAGGTGGATTACTCGTTCGACACAGGAAACGTTTTTCCGGGCGCGGTCTGCCCGCGCGGAATGCTGGCCTGGAGTCCCGACACCACCCACGCGAACCGCATTGCCGGCGGCTATTGGTATCCCGACCGCGCGATTGAAGGTTTCAGCCTGACACATTTCAGCGGACGCGGCGTGCCTTGTCTGAAAGATATTCCGTTCATGCCGGTCATCGGGCCGGTCGGCACGTCGCCAGGAACGAATTGGAGCCGGTTCGCCGCGAATTTTTCCCACACGAATGAAATCGCCCGCGCCGGTTATTATCGGGTCGCATTCGACAACGGCATCCAAGTGGAGTTGACGGCGACGCCGCGCACGGGCATGGCGCGATTCGCTTTTCCACCGCAACCGGCGGCCGCATTGCTCATTCGATCCGACAGTTCGATTTCCATCTCCGGAAATGAAGTGACCGGCTATCACGTCGGCAAAATCGGCGGGGCGAACCGCGCTTACACGCTCTATTTCGCCGCGCAATTTGACCGCCCGTTTCAAACTGCAAAAACCTGGATGGCAGGGGCGGTTGGCGACGCAAGCCATGCGCAAGGCAAATCCTGCGGAGCCATTTTGACTTTCGATACCGCGACAAATCCGGTTGTGCAGGTGCGCGTCGGCATTTCTTATGTGAGCACCGCCAACGCCAGGGCAAATCTGGCGGCGGAAAATTCGGCGTGGGATTTTGCCGCCGTCCGGCAACAGGCTGACGCGGCCTGGAACGCCGAGTTGAATCGGGTTCAAGTCGAAGGCGGAACGGCTGAACAACGGCAGACCTTTTACACCGCGCTTTACCATTGTTACTTGCAGCCGAATTGGCTGGAGGATTGCAACGGCGAATATCCCGGCATGGACGGAAAAATTCATCATGTTGAAAAGGGCCGCCATCAGTACCAAAACATTCCGGCCTGGGACCATTGGCGTTCCTACGCGGCGCTCATCGCGATTTTGGCGCCCGACCAAAGCAGCGACATCGCGCAGTCGCTGGTGAACTACGCGGAACAGGACGCGAGCGTCCGAAAAAATGGCGGCGGCTTGCCGCGCTGGGAGCAGGTCAACCGCAATTCCGGCGGCATGGTCGGCGACGGCGACGACGCGATCATTTCCACCGCCTACGCTTTCGGCGCGAGACGGTTTGACGCAAAGGCGGCGCTGGCCGCGATGGACAAAGGGGCGTCCTTGCCGGGCACGACTTCCGACGGCGCCAGCGTGCGCGGCGGCTTGCAGGATTATCTGGCGCTCGGGTATGTGCCCGACGAAGCCGCAGTCACTTTGGAATACTGCAACGACGATTTTGCCCTGGCGCAGTTCGCCCAAGCGCTGGGCGAGCGAAAAAAATCCGCAATTTATCTGGGCCGAGCGCAAAACTGGGAAAATCTTTTCAATGATGCCACCGGATTGATTCGCCCGCGAAAAGCCGATGGAACCTGGATGGCCGGTTTTTCCGCCGGCTCAATCAAAGGCTTCGTGGAAGGCACGGCGGCGCAGTATGTCTGGATGGTTAATTTCAATCTGCGCGGTTTGATTGACAAAATGGGCGGCGACGCCAAAGCCGTTCGTCGCCTCGACCATTTTTTTACACAATTAAATTCTGATCCATTCAAAGGCGACACGGCTTACATGGGCAACGAGCCGTGCGAAGAAACGCCTTGGGTTTATGATTTCGCCGGCGCCCCGGCACGCACTC
>DASZAB010000123.1:0-17088 GCA_035945675.1 Verrucomicrobiia bacterium
CTGCTCGCGTGACGGAACGAGGTTCCAGGGCAGACGACAAGACCGGCGATTCTTCGATGGAAGACCGCAAAAGAGAAGGATATTTTTAATTTTGACTTTCAATGCCTCACACACAGCATCCAGTTGAAATTTTGCGCTGCAACACCTGCGGCAGCGTTGACGATGGCAAGTCAACGCTTATCGGCCGCTTACTTCATGATTCCAAGAGTATCATGGAGGACCAGATGGAAGCGCTCCGCAGCGCCGACATCACCGGCGGCGGCCAGATCAATCTGGCCAACCTCACCGACGGCCTGCGCGCCGAACGCGAACAGGGCATCACCATTGATGTCGCCTATCGCTTCTTCGCCACGCCCAAGCGCAAGTTCATCGTCGCTGACACGCCCGGCCACGTCCAATACACCCGCAACATGGTCACCGGCGCCTCCGCCGCGAATCTGTCCATTGTGCTGGTGGACGCGCGCCAGGGCGTCACCGAACAAACCCGCCGGCACACCTATCTGGCGGCGTTGCTGGGCATCCCTCACCTGGTTATCGCCATCAACAAAATGGATTTGGTGAATTGGAGCGAGGATCGCTTTCTGGAAATTCGCGATGAAATCGAAAGTTTCATTCCCAAGCTCGATGTCTTCCGCGACGTGAAATTCATCCCGCTGAGCGCACTCAACGGCGACAACGTCGTCACGTCATCGAAAAACACGTCCTGGTACCAGGGCCCGGCGCTGCTGGGTCATCTGGAAACCGTCCACATCGCCAGCGACTGGAATCTGAATGCCTTCCGTTTCCCGGTGCAATGGGTCAATCGCCCGAACAATCCCCGCGACCCGAAGCTCCACGATTTTCGCGGATGGAGCGGACAAATTGCCGGCGGCATCGCACGCAAAGGCCAGACAATCCTTGTGCTGCCCGCCGGTTTAAAGACCACCATCAAGGAAATCTGGACCTACGATGGCGTGCTGGCGGAAGCGTTCTGCCCGCAATCCGCCACGCTTTGCCTTGCCGATGACATTGACGTCAGCCGCGGCGACATGATTGTGGGGCTGGAAAATCTCCCCGGTTGTGGCTCGGATTTGCACGCGCGCATTTGCTGGATGCACCAGCGACCGCTGCAACCCGGCAGGAAGTTTTTTTTCAAACACACCACCCAGACCGCGCAGGCCGTCGTGACCAGTCTGGAAAGCCGCATCAACATGGCCACGTTCGAACCGGAACCGGAACCGCCGGCACTGGCCACCAACGACATTGGCGTCATTCGACTGAAAATTTCCAAACCGATTGTGTTCGATGGTTACAGCACGAATCGGCTGACCGGCTCCTTCATCCTGATTGAGCAGGGCACGAACGCCACCGTCGCCGCCGGCATGTTGTCCGCGCCGACCGAAGCCGTGAAGCCCGAGTACACCGATTTCGCCATTTGAGGCGGTTGCCGAAGCAAGTTCTTCGGTATTGCGCCGGGAATAAATCTGACTTAGGTTCTCCTCGTGAGTGTTGCCGAAAAAATATTTCACAAAGCACAATTGTTGCCGGAAGCGGCGCAAACCGCAGTGCTGGAAATCATCGAGCAACTGGCCGTGCGTTATCCGCCGGGCAAGCCGTCCGCGCCGCTGACGCTCCGCGAATCCGCCGAAATGCGGGGCAGACTGGCGGCTTGGGAAGAAGACTGGAATGCGCCGGGCATGGAGGTCTATGACCGCCCTTGAGCGTGGCGACGTAGTATTGGTTTGGTTCCCGAACAGCGACTTGATTACCTACAAACAGCGCCCGGCATTGGTGGTGCAAGCCAATCAACTGGACACGGGACTTCCGCAAGTTTTGGTTTCGATGATCACCAGCAATCCCGCCCGGCGCGGTCATCCGAGCCGCGTCTTCGTTCCGCTGGATTCACCCGAAGCCAAAACCGCCGGGCTGCGAACGGATTCCATCGTGATGACCGACAATCTGGCGACCATTTTGGACAAGGCTGTGGCCGGAAAACTTGGTCATTTGAAAGACATGAGCCGCGTGAACGCAGCGCTGCGAATCACCCTCGGCTTGTAAGGGCGAATAATCGAGCCATCCCGCCGACCGAAGCGGTGAAACCGGAGTACACCGACTTCGCAATCTGAACTATCGGTTCTGTTGGTACAAATCGCAATTCCACCAGCCTTGAGATAATGCTGGACGGGAATTTCAGTCGGATTTACGGTCATTCGAAGGAAACAGAACGGACTGCAAAATCAGCGACTTATCATCGGTTTGCCTCGGTCTTGCTCGCGGTTCTTGATGCCGAGAGGCGAGATGCCTCCTTTTCTCCAGTCCGTGAGGGTTTGGAGCAGCGTTTCTTTCCACCGACATTTACCGAAGGGGCGAGCCAACTTGAAGCGGTCCGGCAAGCGATGAAAAATTTGACCGAGTTAATTCAGCCCGAAGGGCAACCAGAACCAATGTCATGGGCAATTCGTTGGTTGAGCGATGCCGGCATTCAACAAGACAATCCGGCGGTTTTAATGATGTTCGCAATCCGGTGGCCGAACCATTTTGCGGCAGCGTTGGAGGCGCTGCGTAAGTTTAAGCCTGTTATCTAACATTTATCCTTTACGGCAGGCAACATCATCGAAAGGGTTGACGCAAGGCGCAGTTGGGCAGATGATGCGGCACCGGAATGAAACTGGTGAATTTCTGGAACTCGATTCCGCCGCGCCGACGCAAATTGGTTTATTGGATACTCGGCGTGTTGCTTTTCTATACCCTTCTCGGCTTTCTCATCCTGCCGCCCATTGTCCGCGCCGTCGCCGTCAAGCAGTTGTCGCGGCAGCTCGACCGCGACGTTTCGATTGAAAAAATAAAAATCAATCCGTTCGCGCTCTCCACGACCGTCCGCGGCCTGCTGATCAAGGACAAGGACGGCCAGCCGTTCATTTCGTGGGACGAAGTTTATGTGAACTTCCAACTCTCGTCGTTCCTTGGCCATCCCTGGGTCTTCAAGGAAATCAGCGTGACCAAACCGTACGCCCGGGTGCAGATCAACAAGGATTACACGCTGAACTTTTCCGACCTCGTCGCCAAATTCTCGACGAACGCACCCGCCGCCACACCGGCCACGCCGCCCAAACCGCTCGCGCTGCGCGTCGGCCGGCTGCAAATCACCGGCGCGTCGGCCTCGTTCACCGACTTCACCACCCGCGAGCCGTTCAAGCGGACCATCGGCCCGCTCAACGTCACGCTCCAAAATTTCCGCACCGACCCGGACAACAGGAATCCCTACTCGTTCGCCGGCACGACTGATGCGGGTGAACGGTTCGCCTGGAGCGGCTTTTTTTACCTGGACCCGCTGCGTTCCCAGGGCGAGTTGACCCTCGACAACCTCACGCTCAACAAATACGCGCCGCTCTATCAGGATTTCGTGCACTTTGAAATCCGCAGCGGCGTGATCGGCATGAGATCGGATTATCGCTTTGAACTCAGTGCCAGCAATCGCGTCGCCGCCGTCACCAACAGCGCCTTTTCCCTGCGCAATTTCAGACTCGGCAGCCCCGGCGACACCAATAACATCGTCGATCTGGCGCACTTTGCCGTGACCGGCGCGAGCGTGGACCTGGAAACGCGGCAGGCCGAGGTGGATTCGGTTTCCGCGAACGGCGCAAGACTATTCGTGGAGCGCAACAAGGACGCTTCCATCAATGCCATCGAGGCCGCCAAACCCGTTGAGAACGATACGAACGCACCCGGCGGCATTTTGCTGCTGCTACGCTCGGTCACGAACGCGGTCGCCATGCTGCTCAACAGCACGAACCAGTGGAACGCGACCGTCCACGACGTGAATTTCACAAATTGCGCGCTGCACCTTGAAGACCTTGTAAATTCGCGCCCGGCCCGACTGGATCTGGACGATGTCACGCTCGTGGCCCGGAACATTTCCAACCTGCCGCACACCAACCTGACCGCCGAGCTGTCCCTGCGCTGGAACACGAATGGCATCATCAACACGGAAATCGCCGCATCCCTTTCCCCGCCGACCGCCGACATCCATCTCTCGCTCTCCAACCTCGATCTTGGCACACTGGATCCGTACCTCGAACCCAAGCTGAACCTTTTCATCCTCGGCAGCCGGCTCGGGCTGGACGGCGACGTCCGTCTGCGCACGCCGGAAAATGAATTGCCGCAGGTCACGTTCGCGGGCGACGCGCGGCTCGACGACTTCCGCACCGTGGACGGCGTCCTGGCGCAGGATTTGTTGAAATGGGATTCGCTGCGCTTCAACGGCATCGACGCGAACCTGAATCCCCAAACCGTCGCCATCAAGGAAATCGCCGTGGACAACGCCTACGCGCGGGTCGTGATCGAAACCAACCACACGATCAATTTGCTGACCGCGTTGCGCCCGGCCGAAACCAACGCGCCCGCCACCACCCCTGCCGCCATGGTCGCCAAAAATTCCCCCGCCCCCGCGACGAATTCGACGGCGACGAATCCGGCGGCTTCGGCCCTGCCGAAATTTTCCATTGATAACATCGTCATATCCAACGCCACCGTCAGTTTCACTGACCGCTCGCTCACGCCGAATGTGCATCTGGCGGTCCAGCGGGCGGGCGGAACGATCGCGGGTATTTCTTCCGAGCAACTCCAGCACGCCGACATAAACCTGCACGCGGCGGTGGATGGCGTCGGCCCGGTGGAAATCACCGGCCAGATCAATCCGTTCAGCGGCACCGGGACGAACCACTTGCAGGTCTCGGTGAAGGACGTGGATTTGACGCCGACGAGCCCTTATGCGGCCAAGTTCGCCGGCTATCGCATCGCCATGGGGAAACTGAATCTGGACCTCGTGTACAATCTGGTGGGGCAAAAATTGCAGTCGAAAAATGTCATCACGCTGGACCAGTTCACCTTTGGCGAACGGGTGAACAGCCCCGACGCGACGCACCTGCCTGTGCGGCTGGCGGTGGCCATCCTCAAGGACCGGGACGGAAAAATCGTCCTGGACGTGCCGGTGGAAGGCAGCCTGGGCGACCCGAAATTCCGCATCGGCAAGGTGGTCACCCGCGCCATTGTGAACATTCTGACCAAGGTCGCCACGTCGCCGTTCTCGCTGATTGGCGCGGCGTTCGGCGGCGGGGGCGAGGAATTGGGCTACCAGGACTTTGCACCGGGCAGCGCGGAGTTGACACCCGCCGACAAACAAAAATTGGATACGCTGGTTAAAGCGCTTTTTGCGCGGCCGGGACTGAACCTGGAGATTTCCGGCAGCATTGACCCGGTCGCCGACCACGACGGCCTGCAACGCGTTTTTCTGGAAAAACAGCTTCGAACCAGGAAATGGCAGTCGCTCCGCAAATCCCAGCAGGCAACCACGACGCCCGAGCAAATCACCTTGACGCCGTCGGAACGCGCCGATTTGGTGAAAAAACTTTATAACGAGGCGTGGGCCAAGGGCCAAATCACGCCGGCCATGCTTGCCGCAAACACGAATCTCGTGGCTGCGGTGGCTCAAATCAAATCCAATACGCCGCGCATTGAGAAAGCTGCAACCATTCTGATGAAAGGCACGACGCTTCCTGCGCCATCAGGTTCCAAGGCGGCGGCCGCGGCGCCGGCGCCAGCGAAACTGCCGCCCATTGCTGACCCGAAAGAGGCGGTGTTGGTGGCGTCCATTCCCGTCACCGACAACGATTTTGAGGCGCTCGTGTCCGAACGGGCCAGGGCCGTGCGGGCCTATATTCTGGCCACGGGCAAGGTGGACGCAAAGCGGTTGTTCCTGGCGGAGAATCAGACCGGCGGCGTGCGCAGCGACGGTAGCCGCGCCTATTTGCAGTTCCGATAAGTTGTGGCGGGCGTAGCGCAGCCGTCCCCGGCTGCGGGTTCAAGCACCGTCCCGGTGCGCGTTTCCGAAACGGGCGGCGGGACGCCGCCCTTACCCGCAGACGCAGACGCCCGCGCTACGATTACATCGCGAAAAGGGCGCGGATGATTTGCCTGCCGCCAAAAATCCAGATGGCCGCCGCCAGGGCGATGTAAGGCCCGTACGGCATGCGCGATGACCATTCGCGCCGCCGCAGGGCGATGAGCGCAACCCCCACCACCGCGCCAATCAGCGAACTGATCATCAGTGAAAACAACACGCCCGGCCAGCCGATGAACGCGCCAATGGCGCCCATGAATTTCACGTCGCCCAGGCCCATCGCCTCGCGCGGCAGCACAATCTCCGCGCTGACCGCCTCCAGAAACGGCACGTGTTGAGGATCGATTCGTTCCTCGCCGATTTCCAGCCAGCCCGACCGCAGGGCCAGCCGCACCCTCACGTCCTTGTACCCGCGGTCCACCAGTTCCACTGTCCGCGCGTGCAAGGCAATCACATCCGACTGCCGGTAAAACAATTCGTCGTAAGGAATCTCCCGGTCGTGCAGGAGCACGGATGTTTCCGTGAAAACAATCCTGGTGTCCGCAGGCAATTTCAACCGCTGCCGCCCGAACAGCAATTTCCCCAGCCGCAGAATCCCATAGATGATGCCCGCGCCGGCGCCGATGCCGAGCACGCTTTGCCACATCCCGTCGGTCAGCACGCGGCCACCCTGCAGCGGCGGGAACAAAAACGAGGCGACCAGGCCGACCGCCATCCCACCGTACGTGATTTCGTCGGGAATGATGAAGTGCTCGAAGTCAATGAACGTGGCCGCAATCAATCCGGCAAGAAAAATGGCGTAAATGACAGCGAGGATCGGCGACCCGCCGCCGAACGCCAGCCAGCAACTCAAAAACGTCGCGCCCGTCAGCAATTCAACGACAAAGTAACGCGGCGAAATCGGCGCGCCGCAATTCTTGCACCGGCCGCGCAGCACCAGCCACGTGACCAGCGGGACATTGAGATACCAGGGGATGGAGTACTGGCAATGCGGGCAATGCGATGGCGGCGTGACGATGCTCATCCCCCGCGGCATCCGGTGGATGCACACGTTCAGAAAGCTGCCGACCATGCAGCCAAACACGAAGAAAACCAACGACCAAAAATGGAATGGCACCAACTCCCAGTTGTGCGCGTCGAAAATCGGTTCAATGCCCATAAGCAATCCGGAGGGACGAGCTATGCGAGTCCCAGTTTTCCAGGGACTCGTGTAACTCGTCCCTCCGATAGATTGTGTCAGCCATAGATGTTTTGTGCCAACGCGCGGCGCATCACGTCCAGCGGCGCGGGTTTGCCGGTCCAGATTTCGAACGCCCTGGCGCCCTGGTGCAGCAACATGCCCAGCCCGTTAGCCGTCCGGCACCCGGCCTTCCGGGCGGCCTCGAGCAAGCCGGTCTCCGCCGGGCGATAAATCATGTCGTAAACCGCCCGCACGCGTTCCAGAGAAAATTGTTTTCGGCTGAGCGGCAACGGGTCGTCCGGCTCCAAGCCGAGCGACGTGGCATTAATCAGCAGGTCCACCTCCGATTCGGGATAACCCACGCTGACGCGCAGGGACGGGAATTGCCTTTTGATTTCCGCCGCCACAGTTCCGGCCTTGCTTTGGGTGCGGTTGACGAGAAAAAGTTCCGCGACCTTTTCCGCGGCGAGCTTCAATGCCGCCGTCCGCCCGGCTCCACCCGCACCGAGTAAAAGCACCCGCGTCCCGCGCAATTCCAGTTTCAAATCCTCACGCACGGCGGCAACGATCGCGTCGGCGTCCGTGTTGAAACCGACCGCGCGGATTTTCGTCCGCCCATGCACGCCTGCGGATTCAAAACGGATGGTGTTGACCGCGCCCCATTTCCGGGCCGATTTATCGAGCGCGTCCACCAGGTCGAGGGCCAGCAGCTTATGCGGCACGGTCAGGTTGAGTCCGGCAAAGCCCATCACCCGGGCGCCTTCAATCGCAGCCCGCAAATGGTCGGGATGGACTTCAAAGGCGAGGTAACGCCAGTTCAGGCCGAGCGCGGCAAACGCCGCGTTGTGCATGGCCGGCGACGCGGAATGGCGGATGGGAAGGCCATACACCGCGCAACAGCGCGTGGCGGCATTGATGGCGGATTGGCCCGGTTGCAACACGCGAAATTTATATGCGGCAGCGCCCCGACTTCAAAGCTCAAAGTCCGCGTCAACACGTCAAAACCTTCAAAAAACGGCCCGCAGGGTATCCCACCCACCCTGCTTTCCGGCTCCCCCGGACAACGGGGTTGCCTTCCGATAGTAAGGGTTTCCCTTATATGACTAAGACTTGTCCCTGCGTCCAATCAGGCCGCGCACCAATTGTAGGAATCCCGGGCTTCACCTAATTTGTCGTCATGCAAACAACATTTGTTAGGCAGGATTCAGGCGAACATTCGATATCCTCAAAGTCCTCGGAACATTCTTTAGCTGAGCTTCAACCGCCCGCACGCGACACCGGCGCGGTCGCCGCCAAAAGTGTCACTAATGCCAAAAGAGATAACACTCTCGCCCTGCCTAATGGCAATGGGAACGGCAATGGCAATGGCAACGCCAACCGCGCCCTGGTCGAAGCGCTCATCACTTCCAAGGTCTATCAGGAATACGAACGGGCCTTCAACGACCTCACCGGATTGCCGATAGCGTTGCAACCCATTGAGACCTGGCAATTGCCGTATCACGGCAAGCGGAATGAAAATCCTTTCTGTGCGTTGATGTCCCAGAAGAGCCGCGCGTGTGCGGCGTGTTTGCAGGTGCGGGAACGCCTTTGTGAAAAGGCAACCGTGGAACCGCAGTCGCTTTCCTGCCACTCGGGCCTTTGCGAAACCGCCATCCCGGTGCGCTTGAGCGACCGGTTGATTGGGTATCTCCAGACCGGGCAATTGTTCCGCAAGAAACCGACCCAGGCACAATTTGGACGGGTGACCCGGCAGGTGGAGGAATGGGGCCTGGAGGTGGACCGGGACGCTTTGAAAAAGGCCTATTTTGCCGGCAAAGTGGTGCCGGCCAAAGAACACGAGTCGGTGGTCAAATTACTCGCCATTTTTGCCCAGCACCTGGCCATGATCAGCAACCAGGTCTTCATCCAGCAGGAAAATTCCGAGTCCCCCGTCATCAAGCGGGCCAAGGAATATATTTGCGAGCACCAGGCGGAAAAGCTTTCGCTCAGCCACGTGGCCAAGGCTGTCAACATGAGCGCCTTCTATTTCTGCAAGATGTTCAAACGGGTCACCGGCATCAACTTCACCGATTATCTTTCGCGGGTGCGCATCGAAAAGGCGAAGAATCTCCTGCTCAACCCCAACCTGCGTGTCAGTGAAATCGCGTTTGAGGTCGGGTTCCAATCGCTGACGCATTTCAACCGTGTGTTCAAAAAGTTGCTCGGCCAGTCCCCCACCGACTACCGGGCGCAGTTGCTGGCGCACTGAACGTGACGAGTGACACGTGACCTGTGACGTGAGCAGAAAAGCCGCAACGCGCAATTCTCGTCACTCGCCACTCGTCGCTCGTCACCCCTTTGCTATTGGCATCGGGGACGATTTTACCGATAGTTTCTTCACTCTAGAGATGAAGGACTATCGGAAAATGTCCCGGGCCGAACTGCTGGCATGGATCCAGCGGCTTCGCTCCAAGCACGCCACACGCACCCGGACGCAGCGCCGGCAGGCGGCCACCGACCTGCGCGACAGCGCCGAACGTCTGCGCGCGATTCTGGAAACCGCGGTGGAAGGTATCATCACGATAGACGAACGCGGCATCATCGAATCCTTCAACCTGGCGGCGGAACGGATTTTCGGTTACCCGGCGAAGGAGGTCATCGGCCGGAACGTCAGCCTGCTCATGCCATCGCCGCATCGCGAACAGCACGACACTTACCTCGACAATTATCTCCGCACCGGCCATGCCAAAATCATCGGCATCGGCCGTGAAATCGTCGCCCGCCGGAAGAACGGCACGGTGTTTCCGATGGACCTTTCCGTAAGCGAAGTGCGGCTGGCCGACCGGCGGCTGTTCACGGGATTCATCCGCGACATCACCGAACGCAAGCATCTGGAAAAGGAGATCCTGGAAATCAGCGAGCGCGAACAGCGCCGCATCGGGCAGGATTTGCACGATGGCCTGTGCCAGCATCTGGCCGGCATCGAACTGATGAGCCAGGTGCTGGAACAAAAACTGGCCCGGCGCTCAAAGGCCGCCGCCGCCCGCGCGGGCGACATCGCCAAAAACGTCCGCGACGCGATTCGCCACACGCGCCTGCTGGCGCGCGGCCTTTCGCCCGTCACCCTCGAATCGGAAGGGCTGATGTCCGCTCTGCAGGAGCTGGCCTTGAACACGGAGAAAATTTTCCGCGTCGCTTGCCGGTTCGACTGCGACCCGCCGGTGCTGGTGTCGGATTTTCCTGCGGCCACCCACCTGTTCCGGCTGGCGCAGGAGGCGGTTTCCAACGCCATCAAGCACGGCAAGGCCAAACGGATTTTGATCCGATTAAGGCAGGAACGGGGACGGTTGGCTCTAAGCATCATTGACAACGGGTCGGGGTTTCCTCCAAGAATTTCAAAATCGAAAGGCATGGGCTTGCGCATCATGCGATCCCGCGCCGGGATGATTGGCGGCACGCTCGCCATCGAACGGAACGCCGTCGGCGGCACGAGTGTGACGGTGGCGGCCCCGAACGGCACCGTCCGGCAAAAAACGAACAACCACCATGCCCGCGAAAAATAAACCACCCCAAAAGCGGTTGCTGATTGTTGACGACCACCCGATGATGCGCACCGGCCTGGCGCAATTGATCGAGAACGAGGCGGACCTGAAGGTTTGCGCCGAAGCGGACAATGCCTCTCAGGCCATGGACCTGGCGCTCAGCCAGGCGCTCGATTTGATCCTGCTCGACATTTCCCTCCCTGACAAGAACGGCCTGGAACTCATCAAGGATATCCGGGCGCTCAAGCCGGGACTCCCGATTCTCGTGGTTTCCATGCACGACGAATCGCTTTACGCCGAGCGCGTCCTCCGGGCCGGAGGCCGCGGCTACATCATGAAACAGGAAGGCGGCAAAAAGCTGCTCCACGCCATCCGCCAGGTGTTGAGCGGACAGATTTATGTGAGCGAAAAAATGGCCGCGGGCATTCTGGAATCCTTTTCGGGGCGGCACGCCGAGTCGGCGGTTTCCTCGGTCCAACAGCTCTCCGACCGCGAATTTGAAGTGTTTCAATTGATTGGCCAGGGTGAAAGCACCCGGGAAATTGCCGCCCATCTGCATCTGAGCGTGAAGACCGTCGAGGTCCACCGCCTCAACATCAAAAAGAAATTAAAATTGCAGACGGCGACCGACCTGGTCCGCCATGCCGTCCGCTGGCTGGAGACCGAAAAAACCGGTCCCTGAACGGTTTTTATGTAGCCGCCGAGGTAACGAGGCGGACGAAACCCCATAAATCCTCAACCACTTCCGCCTCCTCGCGTCGGCGGCTACAATCGTATCCGGGTTCTCAGGGAACCATTAAAGTGGCTCCATTTCCATCCAGTGCGGACATTCTGTTTACTCTGTGGAAAGCATCGTCCGGCGTCATGAATTCATTTCCCTCGCCCCACAGCGAAGCGCGGGGAGAGGGTAAGGGCGAGGGGTTGCCTGGCAAAGACTCCGCCGCTCCTTGGCCGCAGCATTTGTTCTCACCCGGACGACCCTCATCCGCCCTCCGGGCACCTTCTCCCGTTCCCACGGGCGAAGGGAGTCCCCTAACTTCGTTGGCGGAGAGGGAGATCAAATCGGGGTACCGTCGCGTATTTCGATGAATTCTACAAACCAACGTTTCGGTCCGCAGCTTGGCGGGAGATTCTTGTCCCGCGTTCGTCAGTACGAAGGTGGCGGCTGGAAAGCCGCCTTGCCTCGCAGGTTGAAGAACCTGCGTTGCACTAAAACTGTTAACGCTCCAACCGCTCATTCGCCCACGCCGGCGTACTCCTCGTCCACGTGCAGGTCCGCGCCCATGAATACGTAATCGTGCGGAACGGTGTTCATGTCGAGCACATGCCGCGGCAAGCACATCAACTGGCTGAAACCGAGTTGCTCCAGGGCGTTTATGGCTACCTTGCGCTCGCCGTTCAATTCCGCCTCCAACCGGCGCAACCCCAGTGACCGCGCGACTTCCACCAGTTCGGCCACCAGTATCCTGGCCACGTCGCGCCCGCGATATTGCGGATGGGTCAGAACCGTTACCAGCCCGATGTGGCGTTTCCAGCCGCCCAGGCGCTGATGCAGGCACGCCTCGCCAATGATCTTTTCGCCATGCAACATGATCAGCGGCAGATTGCGCTCGAAATCGGCCTCGCGGCACCATTCCTGGAACAGCGCGCGGTCAGAAACCGGCTGCTTGATGAACAGCCGCTCTTCCTCGGGCACGGCGAGAAAAAATTTGTGCAGCCGCGCGGCGTCCCGTTTGCCCAACGGGCGCACGACGCATTCCGTGCCGTCGCGCAACTTCACCTCGAGCGGAAACTTTTCCAAAGCATAATCCAGAATCATAGATTGCCTTTCGTTGTCTGTTCCCACCATAGCACTGAATGAGTTTAACTGAAACAACAATATTGTTACAAAAGCATCTTTTATTGTCTTAACGGCTTGCTGTAGAGGCCGGGGTAACGAGGCTGCTGCCGACCCGGACCTGTGGCGTCGGTCTATGACCGACGCAAATGACCGGCGCTAACACAGCGCCGCTACAAGAAAGGTGACTCGCGAGCAGCTCGCCCTACCCACCAGTCCGTGCAGCCTTTGCTTGAAAGAATTCAGGCGACAGAAGGACACTAATATAATACTGGACAGGAATTTAAGCCGGACTTACAATCATCTCCGTGACAAAGGATAGGCTGCAAACTCAGCCGTCCATTACCATAATAGGCTGCACAGCCAAACTTTTCTTCGGGCGGTAAAGTGGTCGGTAACGCAAAGGAGAATTCCGTCCTGGCATGATTCAGGGATTATTTCCCGGCTTGAAACTGCTTTTCACATCCAGCCTGTCCAAACTCTGCAAAAACGGTAAAGTCTTTACCAAGGTTTGGTAAGTAACACGCCGGAAAACGGCGAAGTTATGTTCCGGCGGAATTTTTATGCTTGAGACACTGTTATATCCGAAAGCCGTGGCCGTCATCGGCGCGTCCCGCAGCCCGGAGAAAGTCGGGCACGCGGTGCTGGCCAACCTCGTCAACGGCGGCTTCAAAGGCGCCATCGTTCCTGTCAATCCCGGCACCGACGAAATTCTCGGCCTCAAGTGTTACAAGTCGCTGGGCGACTATAAAAACCCGATTGACCTCGGCATTGTCGTGGTGGCGGGCAAATTCGTGAAGAACGCGCTGCAAAGCTGCCTGGACGCGGGCGCCAAATCCGTGATTGTCATTACTGCCGGCTTCAGGGAAGTCAGCGCCGACGGGGCCAAAGCCGAACAGGAACTGGTGGAACTCTGCCGGGCGCAGGGCGCGCGCATGGTGGGACCGAACTGCCTGGGGGTGTTGAACACCGACCACCGCCTGAACGCCACGTTCGCGCCGTCGGTGCCGCCGCCGGGAAAAATCTCTGTCATCTCGCAATCCGGCGCGCTGTGCGTGGCCATCCTCGACTGGGCGGCCGATCAGAAGCTTGGTTTGGGCAAGGTCATCAGTTTCGGCAACAAGGCCGACCTTAACGAGGCGGACTTCATCCAGGCGCTCGCGGAAGACAAGGCCACCAACGTCATCGCCGGCTATCTGGAAAGCATCAAGGAAGGCGACAAATTTTTGCGCGTCGCGGAACAGGCGGCTGCCATTAAACCGGTGGTCATTTTGAAAGTGGGCGTCACGCAGGCGGGCGCCAAGGCGGCTTCGTCGCACACTGGCAGCCTGGCCGGCGCCGACATTGCCTATGGCGCGGCGTTCAAGCGCGCGGGCGTCATTCGCGCCGAAAATTTCGAGGCGCTGTTCGATTATGCCGCCGCGTTCGCCATGCAACCGCTGCCGAACGGCGAGCGCGTGGCCATCATCACCAACGCCGGCGGACCGGGCATCATGGCCGCGGACGCCGCCGAAGGCCTGGGCTTGAAAATGGTTTCTCCCGGCAAGGAAAGCGACGCCAAACTCCGGACCTTTTTGCCGGCGTCGGCGGCGTTTGGCAATCCCGTGGACGTGATTGGCGACGCGGAACCCGACCGCTACGCGAAGGCATTCGAGGTCATGCAGGAGGACGAAAAGACCGACGCGATTGTGGTGGTGGTGACGCCGCAGAACATGACCCGTCCGCTGGAACTGGCGGAAAAGCTCGGCGCGGCGCACAAGGGCAAGAAGCCGGTGCTGGCCGTGTTCATGGGTGGCACCGAAGTGGCCGCCGCCAAGGAAAAACTGATGGCGATCGGCATCCCGAATTATCCGTCGCCCGACCGCGCCATCACCGCGTTGCGGGCGATGTGCGATTACGCGGCGTGGCGGCGGCGCCCGGCCCGGATCGTGACCCGGTTCCCGGTCAATCGCCGCCGCGTGGACCGTGTGATTCACATGCAGATGCGGAGCGGCGAGCCGCAAATCGGCGAGGTCGAAGCCAAGGAAATTCTGCGCGCCTACGATTTCAATGTGTTGAACGGACAAATTGCCCGGACGGCGGATGAAGCGGTGGAAATTGCCGAGCGCCTGATTTATCCGGTGGTGCTGAAGATTTCGTCGCCGGACATCATTCACAAATCCGATTTCGGCGGCGTCCGCATCAATCTGGCCAACGCCGAGCAGGTGCGCGACGCGTTCGACCTGATGATGTTGCGCATCCAGAAGCGCGCGCCCGACGCCCACCTGCGCGGGGCCTATGTCGAAAAGATGGGGCAGCGCGGGCGCGAGGTGATTCTGGGCATGACGCGCGATCCGCAGTTCGGCCCGATGCTGATGTTCGGCCTGGGCGGTATTTTCGTTGAGGTAATGAAGGACGTGACCTTCCATCTGGCGCCCATCACCGCGGAGGAAGCGATGCAGATGTTGAAAGGCACGCGCTCGTACGCGCTGTTGCAAGGCGCACGCGGCCAGGCGCCCGTGGATCTGGAAGCCATCGCCGGCGCGCTGCAACGCATCAGCCAGTTGGCCACCGATTATCCGGAAATCAAGGAACTCGACATCAACCCCTTTATCGTCGGTCCGGTCGGCGTGCAGGCGTATGTGGCGGATGCGCGCATGACCCTTGCCAACGTCGTCGCCGCCGGGAGGAATCATGAGTAAGCCCATTTCATACGACCCCAACTGGCAGGAAGTTTACCGGCCGCAGATTCTGAACGCGGCGGATGCCGTCAAAAAAATCCGGCCCGGCCAGCGCATCTTTATTGGCACCGGCGTCGGCGAACCATTGCAATTGGTCGCCGCCCTCACCAAGCGCGCGGTGGAATTGCCCGACACCGAAATCGTGCATCTCCTCACCTTCGGCACGGCGCCGTATGCCCACCGGGAACTGGCGCAGTATTTCCGGGTGAACAGTTTTTTCATCGCAGAGAATGTCCGCGATATCATCCAGGAAGGGTTGGGAGACTACACGCCGATTCATTTGTCCGACATCCCGCGCCTCTTCGATTCCGGCCAGCTTCCGCTGGATGTGGCGTTGATCCAGGTGACGCCGCCGGACAAGGACGGCAACTGCAGTCTGGGCGTCTCGGTGGACATCGTTAAAAGCGCCGCCGCGAACGCGTCGCTCGTCATTGCCCAGGTCAACCCCCGGATGCCGCGCACGCTGGGCGATTCGTTCATTCATGCGTACGACATTGACGTGTTGGTGTCGGGCGAGGAAGCCATTCTGGAGGTCAAGCCGCCCGAAGTCACCGACACCACCCGGCAGATTGCCGAGAATCTCTCCGCTTTGATTGAGGACGGCTCCACCCTCGAAATCGGTCTCGGGCGGATTCCGCAAGCCCTGGTCGGTTTCCTTAAGAACAAGAAGGACCTCGGCATCCACACCGAAATGATTTCCGACGACGTCATTGACCTGATTGAAGCCGGGGTCATCACCGGGGCGCGCAAGACGGTGGACCGGGGCAAGGTGGTGACCAGTTTCTGCCTGGGGACGCAGAAGCTTTATGATCTGGTGGACAACAACCCCATATTCGCGTTTCACCCGACGGAATACGTGAACAGTCCTTTTATTATTCATCAACAGCACAAGATGGTGGCGATCAACACCGCACTGGAGATTGATCTCACCGGCCAGGTTTGCGCGGATTCGCTGGGCGCGAAATTTTTCTCCGGCGTCGGCGGCCAGGTGGATTTCAACCGCGGCGCGGCGAAGGCCCCCGGCGGCAAGGCGGTCATCGCCCTGCCCTCAACCGCGCAGGGCGGCAGCGTTTCGCGCATCGTCGTGCAGCTCAGTCCCGGCGCGGGCGTCGTCACCACCCGGGCGGGTGTGTTTTATGTGGTCACGGAATACGGGGTGGCCTATCTGCACGGCAAGAGTGTGCAGGAACGCGCCCTGGCCCTCATCAGCATCGCGCACCCGAAATTCCGCGCCGACCTGCTCCGCGAGGCGATTGAAGCCAAATACCTGTCCGCCACCATGTCGGACAAGGAAGGGAAAATTCTGGTCGGCCCGAAGGAACTGCGTACCACCTACCTGCTCAACGACGGCACGCTGCTCAATTTCCGCCCGATCCATCCGACCGACGAACCGCGGATGCGCGACCTGTTTTACAAATTGTCCGAAGCGACGATTTATTACCGTTTCATGAGCCATCAAAAACGCGTGTCGCGGCATCAAATTCAGGATTTCGTTTATATTGATCACCGCAACGACGTGACCATCGTCGGGACGCTGCCGGACGCCTCCGGGGAGGAAATTCTCGCCGTGGGCAGTTATTATCTCGACCAGAAGACGAACCTGGCCGAAGTGGCGTTTGTGGTGAGCGACAAGTGGCAGAACCACGGCATCGGCACGTTCCTGTTGAAACATCTGATGCGCATTGCGCGGCGCAACGGCATTCGCGGGTTCACCGCCGAAGTGCTCACGGACAACAAGTCCATGCAGGCCGTTGTCAACAAATCCAATTGCAAGGTCAGCAGCAAACTCAGCGGCAACGTGTACAGCTACGAGATGGATTTTGAGTAGAACCCGTTCAGGCGCCACGCCCGCCCTCAACCTGACCTTCTCCCCCAGGAGAAGGAACAGTTTTCGGCCGTTTCTGGTTTTACGGATGCGCGTCCGGTAAAGGCTGCCGCACGCATTTTCAGCC
>DASZAB010000124.1:0-30815 GCA_035945675.1 Verrucomicrobiia bacterium
TGCTGGACTTACAACTTACCTTGGACAGCATCGGGCGCTAAACCCGACAACCTCATTTCCAAAACAGACGAACACGCTGCGAAACCTCAATAGAATCAATGGCTCGACCACTACCATTTAGCGGTTTTGGACAGCAGTGCACTGACAACCAGCCTCAATCCTTGATTTATAGGGCTATTTGATGTTGGTTTTAGCCAAGGGTGATTCGGAACTGACTTCGATCTTGATATCCATGGTCGGGGCGGTAATAAGTCGAGGACTACGGCGAATCCTTGCTCTCTCACGGGCTGCTCGAGGTGAACGGCTTGGCTCTCGGCGCTGCCGCGGGCGGAGGTGGCTCGCGCAAAATCCGGGTGGCGAAGGGCAGAACTTCCGCGTTCATAAAAAGGACGCCGACACTGGGTTTGAAGTGCATCGGATCAGCCCGATAGAAGTTGGTTGCGGCGTCGTAGGAGCTGAAGGAAAGGTCGATCACATGGGGAAAAATCGTGCCCAGTTGCCGTTTCCACGCCGCCACTTGCGCAGCCGCGGATCCGCTCTGCACCCATCGCGCCACAGCCTCCTGGGTCGGTGGGATCACCACCACACAGGGAATGCCACGCTGTCGCAGGCACTCGCTGATCTTGACGAAGAATGACATCTGCTTCATCGGAGGGCGGTGATATCCATCCCACATATGTTGCATGTAATTGATCCGGTAAGCGTCTTCCTGGGGATCGTTCCGGTCCGCATCTTGAATCAAGTTGCCCACCGGCAACAAGCCGTCCAGCCCGATCGGCTGGGGATTCTTTGACAATGACTCGGAGATGGTCCGGATCGAATACTCGGTCGTCTGCAGGTTGAGCAGGTTATCGAAGGCCGAAGTCAGTCCCTTGGGTGCGAAGATATCCCCGTGGCATTCCGCCGGATCCTGCTCGCCAATATCCACGGCGAGGACGACCAATCGCTGGTGCCGGGCGAAATGCTGCAAAAAGAAATAGATTTCCTCGGGAGTAGCACCGGAAAAGGCGCCGTTGAAGAATCGAAAGCCTTCCAAACGTCCGGGCGGAATCCGGGTTTCACGACTGTTGCCGACCAGCAGTGCGTTATGGGGAAACCGCGTTACGTAGGTGGACTTGCACTCCCGTTCCGCGGAGATATAGACCCCGAGATGATTGAGGCCATACCGGTTGAAGGGATCGATGATGAGGTTCAGAAGCGACATCCCGCCGGTCAGGCAAAGGGTCAAACCCAGGGCCAGCAACACAAAATGGCGGTCGGTCCGGTTCATCTTAAAAATTGTAATAAAGGAATTCGCCGGCGCGCGAGAGGCCCAATATGGACAATGCCAGCAACAGTCCCGCAAGACATGCCCACCCGGAGCTCATCTTCCATCGCAGCCAGCCCTGCGAGGCGGGTGTTCCGTCGCCCGCCGGCGCGGGAAGTCTTGTATGCCGGCCCATGATCTCCACGGTGTTAGGCAACCACCACACAAATGCCAGCAGGGCACCGAGCCACCACCAGGTTTTTGCCTTCACCAGGAACGGGCTGCCCGTGACCGGCCCCGGGCCGAGGCCGAACATCGCCGCCAACACATGTTGCGCCGTTGGCACATTTGCCGAGCGAAACAAGACCCAGCCAACCATGACAAAAAGCAGAGTCAAGGCCCGGCCACCCCACGTGGATAGCCCGGCCGGCCACCAGATTGGGCGGGTGGGGAAGATCTTCGAACAGAGCGCCTGCCAGCCATGCTGGATCGCAAGGCCGGTGCCGTGGAAAAGTCCCCAGAGGACAAAGGTCCAGGCGGCCCCGTGCCACAAGCCACCGAGGCCCATCGTCACCATCAGGTTCACATAGCGTCGAAATTCCCCCCGCCGGTTTCCGCCAAGCGGGATGTAGAGATAATCCCGCAGGAACCGGGAAAGCGTCATATGCCACCGCCGCCAGAAATCGCTAATGTTCAGAGCCTTGTACGGTGAGTTGAAATTCTGTGGCAGGACGATGCCGAACATCCGGGCCAGGGCGATGGCCATGTCCGAGTAACCGGAGAAATCGAAGTAGATCTGGAACGTGTAGGCAAACACGCCCGCCCACGCGTCCTGGGGATGGAGCGCACTGCCGGAAGCCGCCGCGCCAAACACCTTTCCCACATAGCTGCTCATCCCGTCCGCAATGACTACCTTCTTGAATAGACCCAGCGAGAACAGGCCCAGACCTACGGCCAGATTGCTCCAGTCAAAATGATAAGTCCGTGGTTCGGCAAACTGCGGCATCATTTCCGAATGGTGGATGATTGGACCCGCAATCAGGTGCGGAAAGAAGGTGACGAATAACAGGAAATCACCCAGGTCATACTCGCAGACGATGCCCCGGCTGACATCCACGAGATAGGCGATTTGCGTGAAGGTGAAGAAGGATATTCCCAACGGCAGCAGTATTCTGCCCAGCTCCCAGTGAGAACCCAATAGCCCGTTGACATTGTGGATGAAGAAATTGGCATACTTGAAATAGCCCAGCAGCGCCAGATTCCCCGCGACGCCTGAAAACAGCGCGCCCCCCGTCCGGCCGACCGACCGCCGGCGCCGGCCGATGTGGCGTCCCATCCCATAATTGAATCCCATGGATGCCAGGATCAAGCCGACGTAGACCGGATTCCACCAGCCATAGAAGAACAGCGAGGCCAGGACCAGCCAGATCTTGGCCGCTTTGGGACCCCGATATCGGGACAGCAGGCAGAACCCGACCAGGGCCGCCGGCAGGAAGAAAAAGAGGAAGGTATACGAGCTAAACAGCATGAAGCTGATGGGGATTTGTTGTTTGACGCCTTGCTCTTAATCGACGCTACGCTGGAACCATGCGGTTATGAAATCTGATTTTCGAGCGGCGGTCAAGGGCGGCGGTGCGCCGACCTCCACGATTATCCGTGGTGCAGCTGGAATGGGAATTTAACGCATTGGTTGCCAAGCATCCCAGATTTCAACTTGACGTGCCATGCGCGCCTTCCCAATTTCCAGACCAGCTTATGACCGATCGCCGCCTGCGTTTGCTTAGCCTGGGTGTCGCATTTCCTCCGGGAATGGGGGGGCAACTTTTTGTCACCGCCCATTTGAGTGAGACCCGCATGACGCAAGCGTTGTCCCGGCTGGCTGAGGTTTCAACCGTCGGTTTGCTGCCCGGCGAAGTATGGAAGAAGCGCCTGGAGCCGAAGGACGACGCGGATGGATTGGAACATGAACTCGTCCTGTGGGACAGGGATCCCGCCCTTTGGCATCGCTGGATTTCCTGGCGGAAACTTCGCCGGCTTTATCTGGAGAAGACGCAACAGGAAGGCATGCCCGATGTCGTGCTGGTCCGCAACCTGCAACACGTCTTCAACCATTTTGTCAAATGGCTGCACCGGCAACCCCGTCGTCCGCTCACGGTGCTCCTGCTCGGCGACAGTGGCGGGCTGGGTGAAAAAATCCCCCGGTTCCGGCGCCTGCGCTATAAATTCAAACCGATGCAGATGCTGGAAGATCAGGCGGTTCAATTATATGACGCCTGCCTGGTATCCGGGCTTAAATCGAAACGGTTTTTTGAGTCGCGCGGCGTGCCCTGGATCTGGGTTCCCTGCGCGTACAACGATAATTATGACCCGCCCCCGCCTGACGTAAACGCCAGGGGACCGATTCGATTTGGTTACTTCGGAGACCTGTCGGAACAATCCGGTATTCGCCAATTGGTGAATGCATTTTTAAAGGCCGATCTGCCGGGCACCTTGCATGCTTGCGGTCACGGCCCGTTGTCGGGGGAATTAAAACAGCTTTCCGAACGCCACCCGAATTTTCATTTTGACGGCTTTTTGCCAAAACAATCGGACTGCCTTCCCTGGGCGCAAAAGGTTGATGTGCTTGTCAATGTACGGCCTCCCTGGTGGGGAAAGGACAACAGCGCGCCATCGAAGGTTTTTGAATATGGTGTGGCTGGCAAGGCGATACTCTCCACGCGCACCGCCGGCATGGATGAAATCCTTGGCAACGAAGGCATCTATATTGAAACCGATCATTTTGAGGATTCGCTGTATCAAAAACTGCGGGAGGTTTCAGCCATGGACCGGACCGAGCTCCGGCGCCGGGCGGCGATTATCCGCGATCGGATTGTCAACAACTACAGTTGGGAGAAACAATCCCGGCTCATTCTGGAATTTCTGAACCGGCTGGTGGATCGGCAATCTTCCCCAACGGTTTCGGGAGATACCCCGGCATCACTGACTCGTCGTTCCGCCGCTGCCTTTCGCGCGCCGGCGGAGAAATAACCTGACTTTCCGAAACGGCAGGCCCAGAAACATCTTTCGGAACAGCTCGAGCCGTTCGAGCCAATAAATCCCGGGGGAAGGCCGGCCCTGGGGAATATACCAGTTGTTCAAAGTAGTTCGTTTGACCAGCCGGTACCCTTTTCCCCTTAGAAAACGATGCTTGTCCAGCGTGCGAACGCCATCTTCAATCAGGATCAGCGACGGGCGGTATCTTTCAAAATCAAATCCGTGCATGACCTCGATTTCGTGGCCTTCCACGTCAAGCGACAGAAAGTCAATCGTGGTTGCTCCGGCTTCGCTCAACACCTTGTCCAGCGTGGTGATTTTGACGCGTTCGGTTCCAATGAATTGAGCCCCATGGGAATCCGTCTGCTGTTCGAGGGTCGAAATGCCGCTGTGAGCGCCAATATGCAGCGAGCCCTCGCCCTCCTTTTCCGGGCGGCTGCAGGCAACCTGGAAGACTTTCGAATTTTTCCGTTCGCGCCGCAGTTTTTCGCACAGCACGGCCTGCGGTTCCACCAAAACGCCGCGCCAGCCGCTTTGCTCGAGCAACCAGGTTTGCGAACCGGAATGCGGGTCGTTCGCTCCGACTTCAACGAAGAATCCGTCACCCCGCCGGCCGAAAAATTCCCAGACGAGCTGTTTCTCGATGATCTCCTCCAGAATCGGCGATTTGATGTTGAGAATCATGGTCAAGGTTCGTTCCCGGCGGACTTCGGCGTCCCGGTCTCATCCAATACGGTTTGAACGGCCTGAATCAATTCTTCCGTTTGAATTCCGGATAGAAATTTTCGCTCCGGCTCCATTCTTCCCACAATCGTCCGATGTCGGTTGCCCACGGGGATCCAGGCTTCCCGGCCGGGATTGGGCCAAAACCATGAAACGGTCCGAGCCCCGGCCAATAAGGCCAGATGCAGCGTCCCGGTGTCGCCGCATAAATGCAGCGCGCTGCGCTGAATCACCGCCGCCACCTGGGTCAGGTTCAATTGCCCGGCAAATACCCGCCAGGGTTTGTCCGGCAACCGCGCCAGCAACGATTCCATTTTCTCGCGTTCCCGTTCCGTGGGCGCACAGGAAAGCGCCAGCTTTTTTTCCGGCCAGCGTGCCCGCAAAGCGGCGATCAATTCGACCAGTTGTTCCGGGGGCAATTCCTTCCGGTCATCCGTGGTGAACGGGCTGAGATGAAAGTACGTTCCCGCATCCGCCGGGGAAATACCTGCCGCCTGCATATGCGCCGGCTTGATGTCCGTGTGAAACTCCGGCGGGGTGGACGGGAAACCGACTTTTTCCAGGCAACGGCAATTCTGCACGTAGATGGGGCCGGCTGTAAAAGGCTCCTGGACCACTTCGGTGAACATCTGCCGCCAGAAGGGCGGCGGGTTGCCACCACCCGGCATCCGTCCCAGGCGTTCGCGCGCACCGCTGAAAAACGTCAGCCAACTTGACCGGTCCGAACCGTTCAGATTGATGAGCACGTCGAACTTTTCCCGGCGCAGCCGCGTGACGAAGCCCAGGTTCTCCTTCAAACTCGCGTGCTTCGGGAACCGGGAGTAACCCCAGACCCGGTCAATCCACGGCATGCACTCCAGAAAGGAGGCCACATGCGCAGCCACCCCAACATGCAACTCCGACCGGGGATAAGCCAGGCGGATCATCCACAAGGCCGGCGACAGGTGAACCATGTCGCCCAGAAATCCCAGGCCAAACACCATGACTTTCTTCGCGCCGCGCGTGCGTTCCAGAAAATTCGGTCGGGTATGCGTCACAGGCGGGATTCAAGCAAAAGCCTCCGGCCGGGCACAGCCAAAATTGCGATCAGCATGGATCTGGTCTTGAGATTCTCGCGATATCTGCCAAACACGCGAATGCGAACGAGTGACGGTGGCGCCCGGCACGAAACTAATCACCGAGCAATTTCCGTTTCAACCGGATGCTGGCCATGGCCTCGACGTTTTTACGCTGTTGCGGGCCGAAGGTTTTTTCCACCAACTGCAAATAGCGAGGGTTGTTGAAATAGGCCCGCCACGCTTCGTCGCGGAATTTCAGTACCTCTGCGGCGGTGACGTGTTTTGTCGGCAACGGTTCACTTTCGTAAGAAAGAAAGGCATAACCGGCGAGAGAACCCGGCAACTTCCAGGCGTTGCTTTTAGCCGTCCAATATAGCGGGCTGCCGGGGAGCGCCTGGCATGGATACATATTCGCCATTTCTGTATTCAATTCCAATGCGAGACCGAGCGTTTGTTGCATCGTCTCCAACGTGTCATCAGGGAGGCCGAAAATGTAATTCGAGATAACATACATGCCCGAATCGCGAACGGTATTGATGACCTGGCGGATGTTCACGTCTTCAAAACTGCCTTTGGAAACTTCCCGGCGGACAGTCTGGTTACCGGCCTCGATGCCAAGCGCGAGCCAATTGATGCCGGCCCGGCGGAATTTTTCAAGATACTGCGGGCGCACTGTGTCCACGCGCGAGTACGTCCACATCCGCAGGCCCAGATCGCGTTCGGCCAGGCCATTGACGAGTGGCTCGAAATAATTTTTGTTGAGAAAGAACATTTCATCGGAGACGCGAATCGTTTGCACGCCCATGGCGGCCAGTTTTTCAAATTCCTTGAGCATGAACGACGTCGACCAGAACCGCATGTTAGGCGAATTGGCCGACACGACGCCGTCCGCGTTGTCCACGCGGTTGACGATGTTGATCATGCAGAAATCGCACTTGAACCTGCAGCCAAGCGACGTGTAGAGGGCGGCGAACGGCGTGCGCAGATCATGGTTGAACTCCGCGTGCCAGAAATGAGCGCGGTAAAGGTCGAGCGGCTTGTTTCTGTAAGGAAGCAGGTCCCACGCGTAGCCGGGCAGGTCCAGGTCCATGCGCTCCGTCGGCACGACCCGTTCCGGCGGATTCAAGACGGGCGCGCCGGTTGATTTGTGACCGAGGCCCTTGACCTGATCGAGGCCCGTTTGCAGATCCGTCCGCAACAAATTTTGAATCGCATAGACGCCCTCGTTCAGCAGGACAAAATCCACTTCGGGAAGCGACAACACTTCCATTGGCAATGCACTGGTATGCGAGCCGACGAAACAGATCTTTGCCCCGGGGTGCGCGGCCTTTAATTTCCGCGCCAGGGCCGTCGCCCCAATCATGTTGGTCGTACCGGAATTCGGGTTCTGCCCGTAAACGACAAAACAAATCAGGCGCGCCTTGGATTCGCTGATGCGCAACACGGCCTGTTCATCCGAAAGGCGTTCTGCACCGCAATCGAGGATGGCCACGCCGAAACCATTCGCCCTGCAGGCTTGCGCCAGCAGCAACGCCCAAGTAGGCGGCTCTATGGCGGAGGAGTCCTTGCTCAATTCCTGGTAGGCCTGCGCCGACGAATCCGCGTTGACAAAAAGAACATCCAATGGCCGGTTCATATATCAAATCCTGTTCAACAGCTGGCACAATGCTTGAATGCGGCTGGTTTGCACTTCCGGATAATTGCCGATATAGGCGCCGAAAAAATGGATGTGGTCCACCCGGGGATATTTCTTGTACTCGTTCGGCATCAGGCGGCGCAGGAATGGCTGGCGCAACTGGTTGCCGCCGCCGGAGGCGCCGCGGCGGAATTCTATTTTTCGTTCCCGCAGCGTTTTTTCGATGCGGTTCCAAAGCGCCTGGTCCGGCTCCTGCAAAACCAAGGTAAACGCATAATTACAACTGCCCTCACGCTCAAAATCGGTGAAGAATTTTTTGGCATCGAGGTGGTCGAGAAAGCAATTCAAATTGCGCGTGCGGATTTTGTTCCGCGCATCGAGCCGCTTTAGTTGGGAACGGCCCAGGACGGCGTTGATCTCCGTGCTGCGGACGTTATAGGCCGGAAATGCAAAAATGAAATCAGGGTTCAAGTCCGGCCATTCGGCCTGGTAACGCTTTTTCAAAACGTCCGATTTGCTTTCGCGCACCATGCCGTGGGAACGGAACATCCGAAGCAGTTCGCAAAAGTCGGAATCGTCCGTGCAAATCATCCCGCCTTCAATGGTGCTCATGTGATGGGCGTAATAGAAGGAAAAGTTGGAGGCAAACCCGAACGAACCGAGTTTCCGGCCGCGGAAGGTCGCACCGTGCGATTCGCAAACGTCTTCAATGAGCGGGAGGTTGCGTTTTCGCAATTCCGCCAGCAAAAGATCGTCCAGGGCGTTATAGCCGAGAATGTGGGTGAGAAAAACCGCCCGCGTCCGGCGGGAAATTTTGCCGACGACCTGGCGCGTGTCCATGCCGAGGGTGCGGGGATTGATGTCCACAAAGACGGGGGTGAATCCATTTTGCAGAACGGAGGCGATGTCGGATACCCAGGTCAGCGTGGGAACAATAATTTCACCGCCGCCGAAGCGCTCGCGGATGGCGGCCATCGTGATTTGATTGGCCGACGAGCCGGAATTGACGAAGACGCTGTGTTTGACGCCCAGCCATTTCGACCATTCTTCCTCGAAAGCGGCGACGTTTTTCGATTGGGTTAAAATGGGATCGTCCTGCTGAAGAAACCCGATGACCGCGTCGAGGTCTTCGCGCGCGATGTTGTTTTTCATCAGCGGCCAGTTGCGCAAAGGCACGGCCTTTTTACTTTTCGCTGTGGTAGTCGCCATATTCAACCACGATGGTGCTGCGGCCGTCCTCGCGCTCCAACGCCTTTTGGTAAGCGGGGAAAATCTGCTCCGGTTCGTCCAGCCGGATGACTTCAATGGTCTTGCACATCAGGCGAAATGCCTCCGTGAAATCGCCGATGTGCTGGTGTTGGGGGTGCAATGGGCGTTCCGAACCAATGCCGGTGCGGATAATCACTTTCGGCCGGTAGCCGCCGGCGGAAACGATGGGCAGCTTGTCCAAATGATTGACGACCTGATTCACAGCGAGCAGCAAAAAATTCCAGCGCGGAAAAATACATACCGGCACGTGACCGGTCAGGGCGAGGCCGGTGGACATGCCCATCTGCATTTCCTCGGTCACGGGCAGTTCGAGCAGCTTCTCGCGCGGCACATTTTTCAGCGTATTGGTCATTGCCGTGCCCGGGCAGGCTACCGCCTGACCGAGAAAAATCGTCCGTGGATCACGCGCCAGACAGTCCATCGCGCGGCAAAGTTCCTCGGAATACTTCATGTCAGAACTGGACACGCTTGCCGGCGCCGGCGTGCGGATATTTGGTTTGATATTTGTAATAGACCACCATGGGATGCCGCGCACCTTCCCAGGTCAGCACGGGCTGGTTCCAGGTCTCTCGCGTGTCAGTGCATACGGATTTGCCGTTATCCTCTACAATGAAACGGATGGGAAGCTGGTGGTTGGCGGAATATTTGACGCATTCATGGACCACGCCGGTTTCCGCCGTCATCTCGCCCATGAAACAATGCACCCGGGCGGTCCCGCCCCGGCGCTTGATGCTCAAAGCCGCGCCGACGGCAATGGGTATGATGCCCCCGACAATGGCCGAAGAAACAATCCGATACTCTGGAAAACAAAGCGAGATGGAACGGCCGGCCATGATTTCAGCTTTTACCAGGTCGGGTGGCACACCTTTGAGCAGGCATTGATAGTGGCTGCGCCAGGAACACATCACCCAGTCTTCCGGCCTGACCTCGCGAAAAATGTCGATCATCTGTGCTTCGTTGCCGGAGTAAAGATGGATGGGGGCGTGAATTTTGGCGGCATTGAACGCTTCGGCGATCCCGGTTTCAAAGGAAATCAATTCTTCCGCGGTCATGAAAAAGTCAGTGTTTGCGAGGCGCCGGTGCTGGTTGAACGAAAAACATGCGATTTTGCGTATCTTGCCGGAGGCCGGGGAAAGCGTCAAGTTCGGCGCCCCGCGGCGCCGCCCGTTGCCGCGATGTCCGCCTGCTTTCTCCAGTAATCGAGGAGATGATCCAAACTTTCTTCAAAAGGGTGCTCGGGGTGCCAGCCCGTTTCCTTGATGAACTTGTCACAATCCGGAATTTGGAGGGTCACGTCGGCCGGCCGCAATAAATTTGCATCGCACCGGGTGGGAATTGCCTTCCGGGCCCTGGCTATCAGCCGTTGCAGGAAATCGCCCACCTTCATCGTGGTCGTTCCGCCGATGTTGTAAACTTCACCCGGCCGGCCCTGAAGCGTCGCAACCCAATACGCCCGCATCGCGTCGCGCACGTCGATCAGGGTGCGAACCGAATCGAGGTTTCCATGAACCAGTTCCTGTTGCAGGCCGCGCTCGATCCAGGCGACCTGCTTGGCAAAAGCCGTGGCAAACAAATCGGTCCGCCGTGGATTCAAATAGGTAAACATCCGCGTACGGACTATCCGCATTTGATAGCTGACAAAATAGACCCGCGCCAGCAGGTCCTGCGCGACTTTTGACACGGCATAGGGGCTGGCCGGATTGAGCGGCGTCTCTTCGTTGATCGGGACAAATTTCGGATCTACCTGGCCGTAAACCTCGGAGGTGCTGCAATGTTGGATGAGCGGATCCAGTTTGAGCAGCCGGACGGCTTCAAACAGATTGCTCGTTCCAAGAATATTATTGTTCAAGACCGCGTGCGGCGTAATGAACGACGCCCGAACATTGGCGTGGGACGCCAGATTGAAAATCGCATCGGGCTTGATTTGCTGCAACGCGGCAATCACCGAACCCAGGTCGGCCAGATCGCACTCATGCACCGTGACGCGCCCGCGAATGGCCTGCAGATTGTCGGAGGCGGTTGTGCTGTGCCAGCGACTCAAGCCGTGGACTTCCACTTCGGGATGGTTCCGGACGATGTATTCCGCGAGATAACTGCCACCCGAACCGGAAATTCCGGTGATCAAGGCCCGTTTGATTTGCGTGTTACCGGCATTCATGGTTGAAAAATCAGTTCATGCAGCATCACATGAATCCGGTTTCCATTCCCGGAACGGCTCGATGGGCCGCCGGGAGCGCGCCCGGTCATGCTTGGCAAAATCTTCCTCCAGATCGTAGAAAATAATCTGGCTGCCGCCGAACTCGAATTTGAACGGCACCTGAATCAACCGGTTGAAATGCTTCTTGATCCGGGCCTGGCGTTTCGGCGGGACAAACAGCAGGACGAATCCGCCACCGCCCGCCCCCAGCAGTTTTCCGCCCAGCGCGCCGTTCGTGCGCGCCTCGGCAAACAACGCATCCACCTCCGCGTTGGAAACCTTGTCGCTCAATGCCCGTTTGGCCAGCCAGGTTTCGTGCAGCAGTTCGCCGAACGCGCCCAGATCTTTTTTGCTGTTCAGGATTTCACAGCTTTCATCGACGCAGTCACGCATTCTGCCCAGCAAGGCGGCGCGTTTTTCCATTTTGGTCACGTAACTGGACGCCACCTGCGAGGCCGTGCGCTTGATGCCGGTGTAAAACAACATCAGATGTGAATTCAATTCTTCCAATCGTTCCTGCGAAACTGTCATGGGTTGGACGGAAAAATCGCCGTTCGGGAAAAAACTGATCCGGTTCACCCCGCCGTAGGCCGCGCAAACCTGGTCCTGCGAGCCGACGGTTTCCTGCAAAATGTCCTGTTCGAGATGGATGCTCTCCGAAGCCAGCCGTTTTTTGCCGACGATTTGTCCCTTGAGCGCGTACAAGGCGTGCAGCAATCCGACGGTGAAAGCGGAACTCGAACCCGTGCCGCTGCGTCCCGGCAAATCGCCGTCGTGATGAATCTCGACGCCCCGATCCATTTTCAGAAAACGCAGGGTTTCGCGCGCGGACGGATGAGCCAGTTCGTCCAGGGTTTGGACCATTTCCATCTTGGAATAAACCAGGCGTGTCCGGTGCTCGAAAAACGGCGGCAGGTAACGACAGGTCAGGTAGCAGTATTTGTTGATGGTGGCCGCCAGCACCGCGCCGCCGTGCCGGAGATACCATGCCGGATAATCCGTTCCGCCGCCAAAGAACGAAATGCGGTATGGGGTGCGGCTGATGATCATGGTTCGAAAAATGTCCTGGTCCGGCGGATGAAATCCTCCGCCAACGGCAATGATGCCGGTGTTCCAATATCCAAAAACGGCGCGTTCGTCACGCACACTTTCAATCGCATTCGGCGCGCAAGCAATGCAGGGAAAACATCCGTCTCAAAACTCAACGGCGTTTTATCGGGAAACCGTTCAATCGCGGACTGACGGAACAGATAAACGCCGGCGTTGATGATGCCCGCGCCGGGCTGCTTTTCACTGAAACCGGCCAGTTCGCCGCGGGCGTCCGGCAAAAGGGTTCCAAAGCGCGAAGTGTCGGTGACGCGGACGCCGAGAATGGCGCCGGCGACTTCGGCTTCGGCGAGCGACTCAAACATTCCATCCAGCGCCGCGGGCGCGAGCGAATCGCCATTCAGAACCAGCCACGCCGCCGGCTTTCCGGCCACCCCGCGAATCGCATTCAGGAATCCGCCGGCCGTGCCCAGCGGCCGGGGTTCCGGCACGCAACACACTTCCACGCCGGGGACCGGTTGCGCCCGGAAATGCTTTTCGACCACCGGCGCCCGATGGCCGGTGGATAAAATCATGCGGTGGATATTTTGCGCCGCCAGATAGCGCACCACCCATTCCAGAAACGGTTTTCCGGAAACCGGCACCATCGGCTTTGGCAAATCGGGTAACAAATGCTGAATCCGCGTGCCGAAACCGCCCGCGAGGACCACAGCGATGATTTGATCGGGAGTGGGATTCACGGTTAGCTCTCAGGCGAGCCTCGAGGGACACAACCCTGAAACGTCAGAACGTTTGGCAGGAATCCGGTTCTTAATCCGCGTCTATCCGTGTTCATCCGTGGTTTTTAATCAAACATTCGAATAAATCGAGTTCCGCAAAATCGTGAAGCCCTTGACCAGCTCCACAATGCCGCGGTCCAGGCTCCACTCCGGTTTGAAGCCGGCGGCCGCAATGCGGGCGTTGCTGACAATGTAATCGCGTTTGTCCGGGTCTTCGCCAATCGGCGCTTCTACGAACACAAACTTCGGCAGGTGTTTCTGGATCACCGCGCAAAGTTCGAGCTTGGACAGGTTGGCATCATCCAGACCGACGTTGTAAGGCTTGCCCTTCATCTTGTCGAAGCGGGCGATGCCGTGCAAAAACGCGCGCGCCACGTCGCGGATATGGATGTAGTTGCGTTTGAAATGACCTTCAAAAACCACCACGGCACGGTCGTAAACCGCCCGGTAAACAAAATCATTCACGAGCAGGTCAACGCGCATGCGCGGCGACATGCCGAATACGGTGGCGAGGCGGAAACTGATGCTGTTTTCGCGCGCCAGCACGGCTTCTTCAGCCTTCACTTTCGTGACGCCGTAGGTCGAGAGGGGGCGCAGCGGCGAGTCTTCGGTGCAGAATTTTCCTTTCTCGCCGACGCCGTAGCCGCTGTTGGTCACCGGCATGATGATCCACTGCTGCCTCCCGGTCAGGCGGCACAGCATTTCGACAGCATCCTGATTGGTCGTTTTAGTGGCGATGGCGTCGGTGTTGCAAAGTGGCACGCCAACGAGCGCCGCGAGAGGGATGATCAAATCGGCTTTGGCCACGAGCGGTTTGATCAGCGCCTCGTCCCGGCAATCACCCCGGACGACCTGAAATCCGTCGTGGTGGCAGCAGTCCAGCAGGCTGTTCTGGTTGAAATAAAAACTGTCGAGCACCGTTACTTCGTGGCCCTGGGAGAGCAACTGGGGCGTCAAAACCGAACCGAGATAACCGGCGCCACCGGTGATGAGAATTTTCATGTTGTGCCGCAGCTTAATCGGCGCGGCGGATTTTGAAAACAAAACTCTCGCTTTCTTCCGTTGCCCGCCAACAATATGTTAACCGCCAATGACAAAGTTTCTGCTCAGAGTCTGGGGTCTGGCCCGGCCCTATCGCCTGCGATTGTTCCTCGGGATCCTGACCGGCTTCCTGGCCGGGGTGGTTTCACCGCTGGTGATCGCGACCGTCATGTTCGTCTACAGTGCCGTATTTCCGACGCCGGGCCAATCGGGCGCCGCGCAGTTGCCGCTGCAAAGGATGCCGGAATTCATCCAAAACTGGTTCTACGCGTCGCGTCAGGCTTTGGAACAAGGCGTGCAGGCGCATCCCTGGATCATCGTGGCGTTGATTGCCGCCATTCCCGTTATCATGCTGTTCAGCGGCATCCTGGGGTATCTCAACGTCTATCTTCTGCAGTGGGTGGCCAGCCGTGCCGTGGCCGACATGCGAGTCCAGCTTTTCCGGCATTTGCTGGATTTGTCCGCCGGGTTCTACAGCACCAATTCTTCCGGCCAGCTCATCGCGCGGGTGATGAACGACACCAACGCGCTGCTGAACATCCTGAACAACGCGGTTTCCGTGGTGGTCCGCGATCCCGTTTCGCTGATCAGCGTTTTGGCGTTTCTGCTCTGGCAACAGCCCAAGCTGACGCTCATCACGATGATCGTCCTGCCGGCGGTGATGATTCCCATCATTGTTTACAGCCGCAAAATCCGCCGGTCCAGCCGCGAAGCGCAAACGCTGCTGGCCGAACAGACGCAAATCATGTCCGAGGCCTTTACTGGCCACCGCGTCGTCAAGGCCTACAGTTTGGAGCCGATCGTGGCGGAACAGTTCCGGAGCGCCGCGCGCCGGTTTGTCAGCCAATACATGCGGATCATCCGCGCCGGCAGCATTCCCGGTCCGCTCATCGAATTTTTCGGCTCCTGCGGCGTGGCGTTGTTGCTGGCCTATTTGATTTATGGACGGCAAGGCCACCCCAATCCCGCGGCATTCCTGCAACTGATCGGCAGTGTCTTTTATATGTATCGCCCGCTGAAGAATCTCGCCCAGTTGCAGAATCAGGTCGTCCAGGCGCGCGCGGCCAGCGAGCGCGCGTTCGCCCTGCTGGACACGCAAACGACGGTGGTTGAACCCGCCCAACCGCAAAAGCTGCAAGCCGCGGGAGCGAACATTCAGTTCGACCACGTCCATTTTTCCTATGACGACAAAGTGGCGTTGCAGGACATCAACCTGGAAATCAAATCCGGCCGATTGGTCGCCCTCGTCGGTGCCAGCGGCTCCGGCAAAACCACGCTGGCGAACCTGTTGCTCCGCTTTTACGACCCTGTCCGCGGCTCGATTAAAATCGGCGGCGCGGACATCCGGGAAATTTCCACGCGCGACCTCCGCAACCAAATCGCCGTCGTCACGCAGGAAGTCATTTTGTTCGATGACACGATCCGCCGGAACATCGAACTGGGCCGGCCCGGCGCGACGAACGATGAAATCATCGCAGCCGCCAAACACGCCTACGCTTACGATTTCATCATGCAGAGACCGGAGGGTTTTGACGCCGTGATTGGTGAAAAAGGCGTGATGCTTTCCGGCGGCCAGCGCCAGCGGATTGCCATTGCCCGGGCCGTCGTTCGCAATGCTCCGATTCTGATATTGGACGAAGCGTTGAGTGCGCTCGATTCCGAATCGGAACGCATCGTGCAAAACGCGCTCGACGAATTGATGAAAGGGCGGACGACCATTTGCATCGCGCACCGGCTCTCGACCATTCTGCACGCGGATTTGATTGTCGTGCTCGACCAGGGCCGCATTGTGGAAACCGGCCGCCATGAAGAACTGGTCCGGCGCGGCGGCGTTTATCAGAAGCTTTACGAACTGCAATTTCAGTCGTGAGTCGGGGGCGGTACATTTTACAGCTTTCGGTGGGGCGAGCGTCCTCGCGAGCCGGATCCGGCGTGTCCAATCCCGCATCTGCGGGGGATGGAGGCTCGTCAGTAGCCTTGCCCCACCAAGCCAGAGACTACGCATGAGCGCGCGGCCTGAAAAAATCCTCGCCCTGCAATTCAAATACTTTGGAGACGCCGTGCTGCTCACACCGGCGCTCCGCGCCCTGCGCGAATATTTTCCCGGCAGTGAACTGCATTTGCTGGTGCCGGAGGAAATCGCGCCACTATTCCAGCATCTGCCGTATCTCAACCACGTCTGGCCGATGCCGCGCAAACGCGGGCGGGCGCGCTTCAGTCAGACCTGGCCGATGATTCGCGCGCTGCGCGGGGAACGTTTTGATCGGTCGGTGGATTTTGCGAGCAACGATCGCGGCGCCATTTTGAGCCGGCTCATTGGCGCGCGCCGCCGGCTGGGCAGGGATGAGCGGGGTGGATTTTGGGGCCGGAAATTTTGCTATACCGACCGGTTAGCACCGGAAACAAAACCGCAGCATGAATCCGCACGCCTGGTACAGCTTTTGTCCGCCTGGCAAATTCCGCCGCCGCCTTCGCTGGAAGCCGGAATTCGCGCCGATCCGTCGTTGGCTGACGCCGCAAAAAAAATTCTTCCCGGCGACCGCGCGGTTGTTTGCCATGTCGCCTCCAGCCAGCCGAAAAAAGAATGGCCGCTGGCGCATTGGGCGAAGTTGCTCCGTCTTGCCGCCGGTGCCGGATTTCCTGTCGTCTTCACCACCGCGCTCGTTGAACGCGAGCAGGCGTTGATGGCCGAATTGAAAAAACTCGCGCCGGACGCGGCGATATTGCCGCCGGTGCCGGAACTGCCCTTGTTTCTGGCCGTGCTGGCGCGCGCGGGTGTTTTCCTTTCCGGCGACACCGGCCCGTTGCATTTTGCCGCCGGCCTGGGCGTGCCGACGATTTCGCTGTTCGGGCCAAGCTCACCCGCACAATGGGCCCCAATCGGTGAGCGTCATCGGGTTCTGACGGGAAGTTCCTGTTCTTGCGACGGCAATCTGAGCATTTGCCAAAGCGCCAACCACTGTCTTGCGGTCATTTCGCCTGAACAGGTTTTTAATTGCCTGCGGACCGTTGCGAGGGAATCAAAACCTCCTGAAAGCCAGTGAGTTATCTGCGCCCCAGCCGTTCCAACAGTTTCCCGTGAATTCCCCCAAACCCGCCGTTGCTGAAGACGCAAACGATGTCGCCGCCGAGCGCATTCCGGGCGACGTGGGCAACGATTGAATCCACGTCCGGCAGGTAGGCGGCGTTTTTGCCGGAAGCCTTCAAATCCTGCATGAGCTTTTCCGGATTGAGCCGGTCTTCGGCGGCGATTTGTTCCAGCCGCGCGACCTCCGAAACCACCACTTCGGTGGCATCCGAAAAGGCGGCGGCAAGTTCGTTCTGAAACACGTTCCGGCGCGTCGTGTTGCTGCGCGGCTCGAAAATGGCCCAGATTTTCTCGCGCGGATATTTGATGCGCAACGCCCGCAACGTCTCGCGGATGGCCGTCGGGTGATGGCCGAAGTCGTCCACCACCGTCACGCCGCCGGCGATGCCGCGCACTTCCATGCGCCGTTTGATGCCTTTGAACGTGTCGAATGCGGATTGGATCTGGTGGTTCTTCAATCCGCAATGCTTCGCGCAGGCGATGACCGCCAGCGCGTTCCGCACATTCAGTTCGCCGACCAGGTTCGAATGGAACTTGAAGCTCGGGATTTCAAACTCCGTTGCCGTCGGGCCATAACGGAGGTTGAAGGCGCGGACCTTGTTGTTTTCGCCAAGACCGAATCGCTGCACCGGGCAATGGGTCACGTTCAACAGCGGCGCGAGGTTCGGGTCATCACCGTTGCCCAGCAACAGGCCATTGCGCGGCACGAGCCGGATGAAGTGGGAGAAGGTTTTTTTGATGGCGTCCAGGTTTTCAAAAATGTCGGCGTGGTCAAACTCCAGGTTGTTGATGACGGCAACCTCGGGCAGGTAATGGATGAACTTGCTGCGCTTGTCGAAAAAGGCCGTGTCGTATTCGTCACCTTCAATGATGAACCAGTCGGAGTCCGTGAATCTCGCGCCCTGGTGCAGATTGTTCGGAAGGCCGCCGATGAGATAGCTCGGGTTCAGTCCGTTGTGTTCGAAGACCCACGTCAGCAGCGAGGTGGTGGTGGTCTTGCCGTGCGTGCCGGAAACGACAATGGAACGTTTGCCGCGGATGAAGAATTCCTTGAGCAGTTCCGGCAACGAGCAGTAACGCAATTTATGGTCGAGCACGAATTCCGCCTCCGGGTTGCCGCGGGAAATGGCGTTGCCGATGACGACCAGGCCGGGTTTGTACGCGAGGTTCCGCTCGGCGTAGCCATTCATCACCTCGATTTTCCGCTCCGCCAGAAACGTGGACATCGGCGGATAAACATTCTGGTCCGAGCCGGTGACCTGGAAGCCTTCTTCCTTCATGGCGGCGGCGGCAGACGCCATGGCGGTGCCGCCGATGCCGACAAAGTGCACCGATTTGATTTCCGATGAAAACATGCCGGCGCATTAAACCACGAAGATACGACGGCACAAAGTTTTTTGATTCCATGGGGCAAGCCATATTGAAGGCAAAAACTTTTTATGAAGCTATTCAGTTTTCAACCCGGAATTTCCCGCTACACTGTCGCCAATGCACTGGCTGCAAACGCTCGACATCGCTTTGTTCCATTTCCTCAACGGCTCATTGAGCAATCCGGTCTTCGACTGGCTCATGCCACGCCTGAGCGGTGGCGACGGTGTCATGCGCTGGTTTGTCTGGTTTGCCCTCGCCGGCATTGTGGGCACGCTCTGCTTCGGCAGTCCCCGCGCAAGGCTGTGCGCTTTGATGATCGCCCTCGTCGTCGCGCTGGGCGATCCGTTGGTCGTCAACACCATCAAACACCTCATCGAACGTCCGCGTCCGTGCAGGGTCCTGCCCGGCGTCATTGAACGATTAGGCTGTACTGGTTCCGGCAGCATGCCGTCGGCTCATGCGGCCAATTGGTTCGCCATGACGATGGTCGCGTTTCTTTTTTATGGCCGCAGCCTTTGGTTTATGCTGCCGCTGGCGCTCGCGATTTCGTTTTCGCGCGTCTATAACGGCGTCCATTATCCCAGCGACGTGCTGGCCGGCTCGATTCTGGGCGCGGGTTACGCCGCCGCCGGAGTGGTGGCGCTCCAAACCATTTGGAATTGGGTTGGCCGAAAATGGTTTCCCCTCTGGCACGCGCAAATGCCGTCGCTTTTAAGTGCGGAAGGCAGAATACGGAAGGCGGAACCGGATACACAAAGCTCGGCAAAGCCACCAACTATCAACTATCAACTGTCAACAACTGACTCCCACTGGCTCCGCCTCGGCTATCTTCTGGCCCTGGTCATGCTGATAGCGAGCTGGGTTTACCTCGCCAGCGGCACCATTCAACTCAGCCAGGACGAAGCCTACCAATGGGTCTGGTCCAAACACCTCGCGCTGTCGTACTACAGCAAACCGCCGGGCATCGCGCTGATCCAGTTCGCCGGCACTTCCTTCTTCGGCGACAATGAATTCGGCGTCCGGTTTTTCGCGCCCCTTTTTGCGGCGATTCTGAGCGTGATGGTGTTGCGTTTTCTCGCGCGGGAAGTCGGTGCGCGTGCGGCGTTCGCGATGTTGCTCATCGTCATGGCCACGCCGCTGCTCGGCCTCGGAACGGTCCTGATGACGATCGATCCGCCGCTGGTGCTCTGCTGGACCTGGGCGATGATCGCGGGCTGGCGCGCGGTTCAGCCGGATGGACAGATGCGCCACTGGCTGGTGGTCGGTCTGGCCATGGGGCTCGCCTTCCTCTGCAAATACACCGCGGTATTTCAAATCGTTTGCTGGGCCATCTTTTTCGCACTGGCACCGGGGGCGCGCAAACATTTGCGGCGGCCCGGTCCGTGGCTGGCGCTGTTGATTTTTCTGGTCTGCACAACGCCCGTGGTGATCTGGAACTGCCAGCACGGCTGGAGCACGCTCAATGATGTGGGCGGAGACGCGGGGCTCCATGGGCGTTGGCACCCGACGCTGCGCTATTTCCGGGACTTTCTGTTTTCGGAAGCGGGATTGTTGAACCCGATTTTCTTCATCGGTTCGGTGTGGGCAATGTTCGCTTTTTGGAAACGGCAGCGCGAGCATCCCGTCCGGCTTTATCTTTTCTGCATGGGCGCGCCGGTTTTTCTGGGCTACTGGCTCTATTCGTTCCATTCGCGCATCCTGCCCAACTGGATCGCCGTCGCCATCATCCCGATGTTTTGCCTGATGGTCGCTTACTGGGCCGGGCGGCCGCGCCGCGCCAAACCATTTTTGATCATTGGCCTGGCGCTGGGATTTTTCGCCTTTGCCGTCCTGCATCAGAGCAAACTGGTGGGGAAAATTGCCGGGGATGATCTGCCGCCCGCCAAAGACCCGACCCGCCGCGTATTGGCCTGGAAACAGGAGGCCGCGCTGGTGGAAACAGAACGTGAAAAATTACAGCAGGCCGGACAGCCGGCGTTCATCATTTGCAGTCACTACGGCATCACGGGCTTGTATTCATTCTATATTCCCCGGGCGAAAGCGGCGATTAAATCGGATGAGCCCTTGGTTTATTCCATGGATTCCGACGCTCCCCACAACCAGTTTTATTTCTGGCCGGAATACGACTATCTCGAACATCGCCAGGGCCAGAATGCCATTTTTGTCAGCGAAGTGGACCCTTATCCGCTGGAACCCGGCTGGTTCTGGAAATGGCTGAACCACGAGCCAATCAACCACGGCAAAATCCCGCCGCCGGCTCCGGCCCCGGAAAAACTTTTTCAGCAATTTGGGTCGGTTACCGACCTCGGCGAACGTGACGTCACCGTCGGCGGCCGCGTCTTCCACCGCGTGCACCTCTGGGCCTGTTACAATTTGAAATGAGACAGGAGCACCGCGAGGTAGGAATTACGGGTGGGGACCCAACGGTCGGGGATGCTGCTGCCTCCTCCTCGTCCTCGTTCTCGTCCTCAATTGTTCTTCCCGTTTGCGACTACGACCTGGCGGCCACGCTGGACTCCGGCCAGGTTTTCCGCTGGCAGGAACTCCAGGGCGGCTGGAGCGGCGTCATCGGGAAACATCGGGTGTGGTTGACCCGGGTCCGTGAGGGTATCCGCGCGGAAACCGTCGCGCCGGTCAAGGATTGGGACTGGCTCCGGGAGTTTTTGCAGACGGAAATCGACTGGGCCGCCATCCTCGAAACTTTTCCCGATGACGCGCCGATGCGCGCGGCGGTTGCCGCCTGTCACGGCTTGCGCGTGCTGCGGCAGGATCCCTGGGAATGCCTCGCGTCGTTCATTTTATCTTCCACCAAACAAATCGTCCAAATCCGGCAAATTATTTCGCTGCTGTGCGAAAGATTTGGCGAACCGTTCATTTGGCACCAGGTAGGGCGCGCAGTCCCCTGCGCGCCGCGAACGACGCCAGGCTCACAGCAGCCCTGCGACGGCGCGCACGGAGTGACGCGCCCTACCATGAAGTTCCTGGAGGGCGACGAGATGAAGGGCGCACAATTTTCCTTTCCAACGCCGCAACAAATTGCCGCCGCAACCGAATCCGAATTGCGCGCGTGCAAGATGGGTTTTCGCGCACCGTACCTGCTCGCCGCCGCGCGGCAAATCGCCGGCGGCAAATTTGACTTGCACCGCCCGCGCCTTCTGCCGCTGCCGGCAGCGCGCGCCGAATTGATGAAACTGCGCGGGGTGGGCGGCAAAATCGCCGATTGCGTGTTGCTGTTTGCCTACGGTTTTGACGGTGCCTTTCCGGTGGATGTCTGGGTGGAACGCGCCTTGCGCCAGCTTTATTTTCCACGTCGTCGCGTGACGGCAAAACGCCTGCGCCATTTTGCGGCGACGCATTTCGGCTCGCACGCCGGCTGCGCGCAGCAATACCTTTTTCATTACATGCGGACAAAAATGCCATGAACCACGACCGGCCCGAAGCCTACGAAAATTTTCTTTCGTGTCATTGGGCGGGTTTCGTGGTTTTAATAAACTCCGTCTTAAATGAAAATCGAAGTGATCCTGACGCCGGCAGAGCTGCCCGCCTTGAAACAACGTGATTTGCGCGACGCGGCGTGCGTCGTGTTCGACGTGCTGCGCGCCACCAGCACGTTCGTGACCGCGCTGCACAACGGCGCGAACGCCATCGTGCCCGTCAGCGAAATTCCCGAGGCGCTGGCCCGAAGGCAAAAACAGCCGGACGTGTTGCTGGGCGGCGAGCGCGACGGCGTCAGAATCCGCGCAGCGCAAACCGGCGGCATTGATTTTGACCTCGGCAATTCACCGCGTGAATTCACGCCGGAAAAGGTCCGCGGCAAAACCATTGTTTCCACGACCACGAACGGCACCCGCGCGTTGCGGGCCGGGGCGGGCGCCAAAACAGTTTTGGCCGCATCGTTTTTGAACCTGGCGGCCACGGCGCAATGTCTGCGGCGCCTTTCACCCGCGCACGTCGTGCTGGTGTGCGCCGGCACGCACGAGCAAAGCGCCCTCGAAGACGTGCTGGCCGCGGGTGCCTTATGCGAAATTCTTGGGGTGCCCCTCGCCCCGCTTGGGCGGGGAGAGGGTGTCCGAAGGACAGGAGAGGGGATTCTCCAGTTCAGCGATTCAGCGGAAATTGCACGACGCACTTATGCCCAGGCCAAGCCCGATCTGGCGGCCACGGTGGCCACTTCGGAAAACGCGCGACGATTACTGTCCATTCCCGAATTGCGGGAGGATGTCTCGTTTTGCCTGCAATACGACCGTTTCCCGCTGGTGGCCAGGTTGGCAGCCGATGGCGCTATTCATGGTGAAGCACCAAAATGATCCGACCTTGCACCGCTTCCGACGTTCCCGACATTTTCACCATCGTCAACGATGCCGCCCGGGCTTACCAAGGCGTGATCCCTCCCGATCGTTGGCATGAGCCGTATATGTCTTTCGAGGAATTGCGGGAAGAAATCAGCCGCGGAGTTGAATTTTGGGGTTACGAGGCAAATCGCCGGCTCGTGGGCGTCATGGGCATGCAGCCGGTCAGGGACGTTACCTTGATCCGGCACGCCTATGTCAAAACGGCGATGCGCAATCACGGCGTGGGCGGGCAACTGCTCAACCATTTGTTGGAGCGGATCGAAGGCAAAATCCTCGTGGGAACCTGGCAGGCCGCCGGATGGGCCGTCAGGTTTTACCAAAAACATGGATTCCAATTGGTTGGCACAGCAGAGAAGAACCGCTTGCTGAGTACCTATTGGCAGATTCCCGAGCGGCAAATTGAGACCTCCGTGGTACTGGTTTGCAGCCGGCCTCATCCGTTATCGGCTGTAGGTTAATACAGAGTGCCGGGAACCATCGCTATCCGATGTAATCAACCTGAACGAATCCGACGATTTCGTCCACGTTGAAAGCGGCCACCACGGTCTCTCCTTCCCAGAAGAAAATAATCTTGTTGCCATCCCCCACGGTAGCCGTCTCCGCTTTGACCATCAGTACGCCGGTTTTTGTGACAAGTCGGTAGGTTTTCATATAATTATGGTTTAACCACTTCGGATAAAATTCACAAGCTTTTCCCCATCCCAATGTAATCCAGCTTGGATTACAGCGCCCAATCGAGTACAACATTGCCGAAAACTCAAATGCAGCACACACCCGGATAACCATCAATCGCATGGCATTTTGACTTTAACCATTTATGGTCCCCTCCAAAATCTCCAACGTTCCGGGTGCCTGGTACATTCGTACGCTGCAATTTCCGGTTACATCCATCGGTCTGGCAACCCTCTGCCTCGCCCTCGACTTTTTAATTGGACCCTACATCATTTTCCCAATCACCTTTATCATTCCTGTGGCCGTTTCCGCCTGGTTCAGTCGCTCGTACTATGCTTATTCCCTGGCGATCATCCAACCGCTGATTCGCCTTGGCTTTGCATTCGATTGGCAACCTCCTTGGAGCTTTTCCATCTCCCTGATCAATACCGCCATTCGGATTGCCGTCCTGGTGCTTTTTGCCTACCTGATCAGCCGGACCGCCCGCCAGACGCGTGAGTTGGCCAGGCGGGTCAACTTGTTGGAAGGCATTCTGCCCATTTGCAGCCTGTGCAAAAAAATCCGCGACGAACGCGGCGACTGGCAGCCGGTGGAAATTTATTTTTCCAATCGCTCGGAAGCCCTGTTCAGTCACAGTCTTTGTCCCAACTGTCTGAAACGCGATTACCGACACGTGCAGGCTGGTGGCTGAAATTCCCCGTGCGGTTTGAAAACCGGTACTCCGTTTCGAATCAACGTCTCCGCGATTAAACGACAAATTCCAGTTCCTGTCGGTGCGGAATCAGTCCACGCTCAAACGCCTGTCCCAGGAACCGGCGAATCGACTCCCGGCCCCGCTCGCCGTAATCGAGCGTCCAATGGTTGACGTACATGCCGACGAATTTGTCGGCGAGGTCGCGTCCCATGTCGCGCGCGTACTGCAAGGCGTGCTGCACCGCCTCGGCACGGTGGTCGAGGCTGAATTGAATGCTCGCGGCCAGAATTCCGGCAATGGTTTTGCGCACGTCCGGTGAAAATTTTTTGTGGATGACATTGCCGCCCAGCGGCAGCGGCAGGCCGTCGTTTTCCTTCCCCCACCAGACGCCGAGGTCTTCGCAAACCACCAGTCCCTCATTCCGATACGTCAACTGGCCCTCATGAATGATGAGGCCGACGTCGGCCTGACCGGCGCGGACGGTTTTGAAAATCTGGTCGAACGGCACCACCACGTAATTGAATTCCTTCGCGTTTTTGCAGAGCCAGAGTTGCAGCGCCAGAAAGGCGCTGGTCATCGTGCCGGGCACGGCAATCCTTTTGCCGGCGACTTCCGTCCGGGAAAACTTCTGCCTGGCCACAAGCATCGGGCCGTAACCGTCACCCATGCTCGCCCCACTGGGCAACAACGCGTATCGCTCGCTCACATAAGCGTAAGCGTGCAGGCTGATGGCGGTGAGGTCCAGCTCGCCGCGCGTGGCGCGTTCGTTCAACGTCTGGATATCCTGCAAAATATGCTCAAAATGGAAGCCATGCGTCGGAATCAAGCCCTTCGCCAGCGCGTAAAACATGAAAGCGTCGTCGGGATCGGGCGAGTGCCCCAGCGTCAACGTCGTCGGTTGCATCGGCGGAAACTAATTCAAACGACGCGGACTGTCACGACGAGAAGGCACTGGACGTGCCGTCCGCCAAATTCGCGGAAATTCTGCGAAAACCCGTTATATTTTGTGAATAGGATTCCCGGAGCGAAGATAATCGCCGGTGGTTTTTTCTCAGCGTGACCAAAAACTTCCGCGCCGGATTGCAGCGGAACGCACCGGCGCCTTTTCGTCACTTTCCTCTTCCCTTCAAAAGGGTTTGCTATAGTCTCCGGCCTCATGAACCTGGAAGTGCCGCTTTTTCGGCTGTGCCCGGCTCTGGGTGGTTTATCGGCCGCTCCAGCCCCAATCCACTTGTAACCCCGATTTCACCGGTCTCGTCTGTTACTCAGCCAAAAATGGATTCAACTGAAACACAACCAAACGAAAACAATCCCAGCCACAGGAGTCATCATGAACAAACACCTATCCCTGCTCGCGGTCGCCGCCGTGGCCCTGCTGAGCGCCTGGCCGGCCATGGCCCAACGCCAACGGCTCAGCCCGCACGAAACCATCAGCGCCGTCATTGACGGCAGCCGGGTCACCATTACTTATGGCCGGCCCTACACCACCAAACCCGGAACGACCGAGGCCCGCAAAATCTGGGGCGGGCTGGTGCCCTATGGGAAACCCTGGCGCCTGGGGGCGGATGAGGCCACGACCCTCATCACGCAGAAAGCGATCGAAATGGGCGGCCAGGCCATTCCTGCCGGCGCTTACACCCTTTACATGGTGCCGGAGGAGAACGGGGCGTCTCAATTGGCCATCAGCAAGCGCCTCGGCGGCTGGGGAATCCCCGTGGACACCGCGCACGACCTGGCGCGGATTGACTTGAAAAAGGAAACTATGGACAAGCCGGTGGACCAGTTCACCATGGCGGTCGCGAAAAATCCGACCGGCGGCGGGGTCTTGAAGTTGATGTGGGAGAACAGCGAATTTTCCGTGCCTTTCACCGTTGAAAAGTAATCCGGTCAATTCCAACCATCGAACCCATGAATGCAAAATCGTTGCTTTGGTCGCTGGCGCTTATTGGCGGCCTGCCTGGCGTGTCCCGCTTGCCGGCGCAAACGCCCCGGATTGACTTCCCGGCCGCCAGTCCCGCTTGCACCCTCAAACAGCGTGTCGGTCTGACGGACATTCAAGTTGACTATTCGCGCCCCGGCGTGAAAGACCGCACGATCTTTGGCGGCATCGTTCCCTACGGCCAGGTCTGGCGCACCGGCGCCAATCAAGCCACCCGGCTCAGCTTCAGCACGCCGGTCAAACTGGAAGGGCATGACATTCCCGCCGGCACTTATGCCCTCTTCACCATCCCCGGCGAAAACGAGTGGACGATCATCATCAACAAGGACGCCAAACAATGGGGCGCTTTTCAATACAACGAGAAGGATGATGTCGTGCGGTTCAAGGTGACGCCGGTAACTTTGACGGACACCCGCGTCGAAACCTTCACCATCGAATTAAACTATATTCGAGACGAATCCGCGGCGCTCACGCTGGTCTGGGACCATACCGTTGTCCCGATCCGGCTGGAGGTGGATGTAGCCGGCAAGTTGGTCCCGCAAATCCAGGCGGCCATGGCGGCGCCCGGCAAAAAATCGGACGGCCTCTATTTTCAAGCCGCCACGTTCTATTACGACCACAACCGGGATCTGAAGCAGGCCCTCGGCTGGGTCAACGCCGGCCTCGCGGACAATCCCCGGATCGCCTATGAAATGCTCCACCTGAAGGCCGAGATTCTGGCCAAACTGGGAGACAAGGAAAACGCAATTGCGGCGGCCAGACAATCCACCGAATTGGCGCTGAAAGCCGAAGGCCCCGCCAGTTCATTCCCGAAGATGAACCAGGACCTCATCTCCAGCTTGCAGGAATGACGTCCACTGCACCCATTGCCGCACCCGCGCCGCGTTCACATCAGGTGCACCGTTTCCTCTTCAGCCTGGCCTGTGGAATTGCGGTGCTAAGCGTGCCGCGGCTGGCCGGCGCCGCGCCGGCGCCCGCGCCGGTAATTGTCAGGGATCTGTACGACTTCAACTCGATGGGCAGCGTGCTTTACGTCGCGGCACATCCCGATGATGAAAATACCCAGTTGATCGCCTACCTTGCGAGCGGGCGCCATTACCGTACCGCCTATCTTTCGCTCACCCGCGGTGACGGCGGCCAAAACGTCCTCGGCCCGCAATTCGGCGATGAGTTGGGGGCGATTCGCACGCAAGAACTGCTCGCCGCCCGGCGCATTGACGGCGGCCGTCAGTATTTTTCACGCGCCGTGGATTTTGGTTTTTCCAAGGATTACCGGGAGACGTTGCGGATTTGGAACAAGCAGGAGGTGTTGTCCGACGTGGTACGCGTCATCCGCGAATTCCGACCCGATGTGGTCATCACGCGCTTTTCGCCGGTGCCGGGCGGCACGCATGGACATCACACGGCCTCGACGGTGCTGGCCATGGAAGCGTTCAAGCGGTGCGGCGATCCCCAAGCGTTTCCCGGCCAGCTCCGGGAAGGTCTCACGCCCTGGCAGCCCAAACGCATTCTTTGGAACATGGGCGGATTTCAGCGCAGCGGATATGCGTCCAACGTGATCCGGATTGATGTCGGCGGCAAAGATTCTGTGTCCGGCGAGTCGTTCGCCGAAATTGCCGCTCGCAGCCGCTCGATGCACAAGACCCAGGGTTTTGGGAATTTCACCGGCTTCGGCGGCGGCAGCGGGCCGAGGTTCGAATCCTTTGCGCTGCTCGATGGCCAACCGGCAACCAACGACATCATGGATGGCGTGGACACGACCTGGTCGCGCGTGCCCGGCGGCGCTGAAATCGGCACATTGGTTGACGAAATTATTGCGAAATTCAGCCAGCGGGATCCTGCCGCCAGCGTGCCGGCATTGCTGAAAATCAAAAAGCGCCTGGCTGGTCTGGCCACTGACGACCCCGTGGTGAATGAAAAACGCCGGCAATTGGACCATATCATTCAGGAATGCCTCGGTCTGACCGTGGAGACAACGATTCCACAAGCCGAAGTCGTGCCCGGCGAGACGCTGAACCTGCATCTGACGGCCGCGATCCGTTCGGGCGTGGTTCCCGTTCGGTGGGTGGCGGCGCGGTATCCGGCCCTCCAGACCGGATTTGCCGTGGGCGCAGACCTTGCAACCAATCAGCCGGTCAGCCGCGACTCGACGGAAACTCTCCCGGCCGATACGCCGCTGAGCCAGCCGTATTGGCTGCGTGAAGACCATACCACCGGCATGTTCCGTGTGGATGATCCGCAACTCATCGGCCGGCCGGAGAATCCGCCGGTCTTTCCCATAGCACAAGTTTTTGACGTAGGCGGCCAGACCTTGATCGTCCCCGACCAGCCACTGCAGACCACGGCCAACCGGGTGGCAGGCGAAACCCGATACCTGGAGGTGATTTCGCCAGTGTCGCTCAAACTGACCTCCGCCGTCAGCTTGTTCGCCCCCAAGGCCAAACGACCGGTCACGGTGGAGGTGACGGCCGCCCGGCCCGACACCACCGGCACTTTGCGATTGGATGCGCCGGATGGCTGGAAGGCCGTGCCGGCGACGCAATCGTTCCATCTGAAAGCCGCCGGAGACAAAGCCCAATTCACCTTCAAAGTGACCGCGCCGGCGGCGCCAACGACCGCCAATATTACCGCTGAGGCGGAGGTCGGCGGCAAGCGTTACAGCAATGAGCGCGTCCTCATTAACTACCCACACATCCCCTTGTTGTTGCTGCAACCGCCCGCCCGATTCAAGGCCGTCTGCCTGAACCTGGCCATCCGGGGCCATAAGGTCGGCTACCTTCCCGGCGCCGGCGATGATGTGGCCCAATGCGTCGCCGACATGGGTTACCAGGTCACCACGCTGAGTGGCGATGACCTGACAACGAATCGTCTGAAGGAATTCGACGCCGTGATCGTTGGCGTCCGTGCGTTTAATGTCCGCACGGACCTGGTTTCCCATTTGCCGGCGTTGTTCGCTTATGTTGCCGCCGGCGGCAACGTCATCGAACAGTACAACCGGCCCGGACGCGATCTGAAGACCGACGAGTTCACGCCCTACCACCTGCGCCTTTCCAACGACCGGGTGACGGATGAAACCGCGCCGATGACCTTCCTCGCGCCCGACCATCCGGTGCTGAACACGCCGAATAAAATTACCAGCGCCGACTTCGACGGCTGGATTCAGGAGCGCGGGATTTATTATCCAAACGAGTGGGACGGCCATTTTACGCCCATTCTCGCGTGCAGTGATGCCGGTGAAGCGCCGCTCAAGGGTGGACTGTTGGTTGCCAAATTCGGCAAGGGATATTTCGTCTATACCGGGCTGGTGTTTTTCCGGCAACTTCCCGACGGTGTGCCCGGCGCTTACCGCTTGTTTGCCAACCTAGTTTCGCTCGGCAAATGAAGCTGCCGCCGCCCGATCCGCCTGCTCCCGCGCCTGAAGGTAGGGCGCGTCACTCCGTGCGCGCCGGCGGGAATGAATCGAACGCCTCCCTTGACCATCGCGGCGCGCAGAGGACTGACGCGCCCCACCAAACGAATTCGGACGAATCGACCAGCCTGCCGGGGCTGCGCACCTGGGGCGGTGTTTATCTTTTTGTCTTCGGCTGTTTCATCCTGTGGGTGCTGCTGCTGCTCGCGCTAACCGTGAGTTATTCATGAACCAATCCATGGACTGGAGCGCCGGCATCCTGCCGGCGTACTGTAATCCGCGAAATTCGCCGGCAGGATGCCGGCGCTCCCGGTCTCTCGGCGGCGCGGTGCGATTCCGAAGTTGTGGAAATTTTTCATGAACCTCCTCGATTTCGTCGTCCTCATCGGCAGCCTGCTGGCCATCGCCGCCTACGGCGCCTGGCATACCCGCCGGCATCGCAATTTAAACCATTATTTGCGGGGCGACGAAACTGTCGGGTGGCTGACCATCGGCATTTCGGTGGCCGCCACGCAGGCCAGCGCCATCACGTTCATCTCCACGCCGGGCCAGGGATACGAAAGCGGACTGGATTTCGTGCAGAATTATTTCGGGATGCCGCTGGCATTGATTCTCATCGCTGCCGTCTTCCTGCCGATTTACCGGCGGCTGAACGTCTATACCGCCTATGAATATCTGGGGCACCGTTTCGATGCCAAAACCCGGTTGCTGGGCGCCGCCTTGTTTCTCGTGTCGCGCGGCCTGGCCGCCGGCATCACCATCTACGCGCCGGCCATCATCCTGTCCACCGTGCTCGGCTGGCGGCTGGACCTCACCATCATTGTGAGCGGACTACTGGTGATCATTTACACCGTCTCCGGCGGCAGCCGGGCGGTGAATCTCACCCAGAAATGGCAGATGGCCATCATCTTCGGTGGCATGGTGGCCGCGTTTGTCATCCTCCTGACGAAACTGCAGATTGGCCTCGGTGATGCGTTCACCGTCGCGGGCGGATTCAACAAACTGGAAGCGGTGAGTTTTTCAACCGACGTGCACCGGCGTTACACGTTCTGGACCGGGCTGCTCGGCGGATTTTTCCTGTCGCTGTCCTACTTCGGCACCGACCAGTCCCAGGTGCAACGCTACCTTTCCGGTTCGTCCCTGCGCGAAAGCCGGCTGGGATTGATGTTCAATGCCGTGCTGAAAATCCCCATGCAGTTTTTCATCCTGATGCTGGGCGTGATCGTGTTTGTCTTTTATCACTTCGAACGACCGCCGGTCT
>DASZAB010000125.1:0-10194 GCA_035945675.1 Verrucomicrobiia bacterium
TGGCGGACCAGTCATTCATGATTTGCACGGCTTTGTTGGCGTAATTGGTGTCGCCGGAAATTTGGTAGCGCAGTGCGCAGGCCCAAATGGCCGCGGCATCATTGTAGAGATAGGTGTAGTTTTGAGCAGGACAACTGCCGCCGCTGCCGCGGTGAATCACCGATTGCGGATGGTCCACGTACGAGAGTTGCGCGTGTGAGTTGTTCGTCAGTCTATTCCAATCGTCTATCCAGGGTGAAACGCCCAGTGCCACCTCGGTTCTGGCACGATCAAGGTCTGCCTGGCTGCCCAGGCAGCCCGGATGCACGAATTGTGCCCGTGATGTCTCAGTCACTCCCAATGTCAACATGACCAGAAGGACCGCTTGCGTTGCCATGACTCTGTTTCCAGGTTTCTTCATTTTTTTGTGCTCACACAGCAATACTGGTTGAGACGGAAGGCGGCTTATGAACGGCGGCATTTCCGCCGACCAAAGATGTAGCGGCAGTTTCAATCTGGCTGTGCAAGCCTCGCCACACATTCAAACTATTCGACGCGCGCGGCGGGCGAATGCCAGCAAACCGAGCCCCAGCAATTCCATCGCAGCAGGTTCTGGGACTGGCGTGAAAGTAACCACGAGCGAATTTGGTCCAATGGCGAAGCTCCAACCGGCCGCAGTATCGCCGGAGGCGAGCGTCAGACCATTGTCGGTAACGGTGGTGCTGCTATCCCAAGTCATTAGGTCCCAAGACATGATGGAGCTCGGCGCCGCGCCGCTGAACCCAAGAGACAGGGTTGACCCGGCATCAAATTTGACATACGCCGAACCCGCATTATAGATGCTGATGGACCCGAGAGTGAAGCCAGCGCTATCAATCGTGGCCCCTAGAGTGCCATTGCCACGTTGATACCAGAAACCACTGCTGCTAGTATTCCCGTTGGCGCCGCCAATCACTGCCGAGCCATCACCCACGTTAAAGGTGCCGGAGCCAGCCAACGAGCTTTGGCCGACTTCCACCCCAAACCGAGTGTAAACATTGCCACCGTTCAGGTTTAGAGTCCCCTGACCCGTGTTACCCGCGCCGAGGGCAATACTGGTGTTGGTGATGCCATCCTGGGTGGCTCCACGGGTCACGTTAAACACGCCACTGGAAACATTCACAATGCCGACACTGCCGGCATCAATGCCAATCTGGGCGATACCGCCCGCCTGGAAGGTGCCGCCCGCGACATTCAAAGTACCAGTGTGGCCGCCGCGACCAACGCGTGTTTGGGTGGAGCCGTCACCGATCAGTGAGCCGCCGGTCACATCCAAGCGTCCATCGGCATTGTATCCGACGCGAACGGATTGGTAGGTGAGCGAACCTTCCGCCGCCGAGAAGATGGCGTAGTCGCTCGCTCCGGCAGTATCCATATAGAGGATGTCGCCCGTCGTACCCAGACCAGTGACTGGGAGGTTCGGATTACTGCTCCAGTTGGCGGCATTCAGCCAGTTGTGGTCGGCCCCGCCACCTGTCCAACTGACGTTGCTTCCAGCCTGCAACGAGTTTGCGCTGATCAGGCCCGCTGCGACGCAGGCCACCGAAATACTTTGTTTGGTGTTCATGATTGCATTTGAGGTTGGGTTCGATTTTTCCGATGCTTCGCAACAGAAGCTGACATTTGTCGGAGCTTCAGCTCTAATTCAAATTAATTTCAGTGGGCTTCATCACGGGATTCGATCAAACATTCGCTTAATCAATTAAATTCCAATTACATTGAGCCTTTCGGCTATTACCACCAAGTTTCCATCCCGAACAACTCCCGGCCTAGGGCTTCCATCAGGTAGTAGTCGCCCCAACTGGTGTAAGCATTCTTGGCCATGCCCCGACCGTCGCCGACCTGGCCGTTGCGCAGAATGCCGGGACAGGCTGGGTCGAAATCCAGATAGTCCGGCTGACAGAGCCGCGACAGCAAACGACCTGCCATTCGCATAAATTCTGACGTTTGCGCGCCTTGGACCGCCAACTCTTTCAAGCCGCACGCCGCGATCGCTGCCGCCGAGGAATCCCGGATCGGTTCGCTGCCAGGCGGCAACTTGAAGTCCCAGACTGGAACCACTTCCGCATCGAGGCTGGCGATGAATTTTTGCGCGATACGTTCGGCACCATCGAGATAACGTTGCGCCTTGGTATATTTGTGCGCGAGGGCAAAGCCGTAAATGGCCCACGCCGCCCCACGCGCCCAATGTGATTCCACTGCCCAGCCGCCGTAGGTGTCGCCGCCCAGCGGTCGGCCCGTCGTTAAATCGAAGCGATAGGCATGATAAACGGAATGATCCGGCCGGACCAGATATTCCAACGCCATGTTTGCGTGTTTTATGGCGATGTCGCGGTATTTGCCCTCGCCGGATTCTTGTGCCGCCCAAAACAGCAGCGGCAGGTTCATCAGGCAGTCAATGATGGCCATGTTATTATGCTCGGTGGTGTTGAGGTGGCCCCAGGCGCGGATGAAATTACCATTGCCATTGAACCGTTGGGAGAGCACTTCGGCGGCGCGGAGGCCGACGGCGTGATGCTCTCGGTCGCCGGTCAGTTTGAAAAGCGCGACCGAATACAGCGTGTAGAGAAAGCCGAGGTCGTGATGCGTATCCGGGAACCGGGTGAACACTTTTTCGCGGTAGAGCGGCGCGAGCCGGAGCACCTGTTCCAGAAAGAACTCATCTCTGGTTTGCTGCCAGGCCAGCAACGCCATGCCGGTGAAGAAGGAACTGGTCCAATTGCCGATGTCAAAGAAGTCTTCATCATACGTTTCGTAGCGCCCATCCGGCGCATTCGACCAGCTCTTGGGAGCATCAGCCAAGCGCTTGATGTTACGGCGGGTTTTCTGGACACAGAGATCGAATGCACGCAGCAACGATTCGTTGGATTTCGGCAGAGAATCCGAACTCGTTTTGACTTCAGATATGATTGTCTTCATTAACTAACTGTTACATCTCCTGGACGCAGCCAGCTTGATTACGATGGAATGTACGCTCGCCAATGGCCTCGCCAGTTAACCACCATTGAAGCCCCAGTAAGGATACGGCCAGACACCAGGGGCTTTGTCCGTCCGCACCTTCTCGGTGGCAACGTGCCCGTCAAACCACAAATAGTTGCGGACGCTGCCGTGGATGGGTTTTACTGGAATGACGGGGTTGGAACCGATTCCTGGATTCGCCATGGTGTCCACATCCACCATTGTCCATGTCCGCGAGGCCGACCGGATTTCGCCCAGTTTGTGAGGCGGTTCGTAGTCACTGCTCCCGTTGTAACCGAAAGGTCGCCATGCCAACCCGCAATAACCTCTTTGTGGATCAGACGAGCCTTCCACTACCTGATAGGAGAAGAAACCGACAAAGCCGCTGTAGCCACTAAATTTGGAATTAAGTCGCTGGTTAGCAGGACAGTAGAAGGTTTTGGCAAAATTGGTTTTAACAAAAAAAGTCGCGGTGGTCTGGGGCGCGGGTAACGCCAGATAACTCCAGAGGTAATACACGAGCATATCGTTCTCACTGGGCATGCCGTAGTAATATATTGCGGTCTGGCCTACACTCAGGCCGTGGCTGGCCGCCGTGTTTCCTGGTTGGGCGCCGTCCGGCCCGTTTGGCAGCCAGTCGCCATGGTCGTCCGTGTACATACGAAGGGCGATACCGTCCTGTCTTAAATTCGAAGTACAATTGACCAGGAAGGCGTGCTGCTTGGCCGCAGACAGCGCCGGCAGCAGCATCGCCGCCAAGATGGCAATAATGGCGATGACCACGAGCAGTTCAATCAGAGTAAATGCCCGGTTATCGCCTTTTGAATTAGGAATGGTTCGTTTCATGGTTGAACTGGATTTGCCATTTGATGAGAATTTGCTTCCAACACTTTCGCGTTAAGGCACCACTCAAGGTCAGGCAATACCCGGCATTTTCATATCTTGTGCTCACCTTTAATTTGGCTTTTGCTCAGACGATCGGCAAACCGGTCATAATTTACACAGTTAAGCCAACCTGGCGAACCGGCAGACGAAGGGGACATCGCAGCGCGATGTCCCCAACCCGGTCCTTACGGATAGGGATACGCCAGCCGGAAGAAGACGTTGGTCTTCGTCGTGCTAATCGGGAGGCTGACATTCGTCACACTGGATGAACCAGGATACGGATACCACTGGTTGGCAACCGCCAAGCCAACGGAGTTCGTCAGGAGCGTCCAACCCAAGTGATCCGACGGCCATGACAGGTTCAGCGTTTTGCTGCCGCCGCTCCCAGTAACGCTGAAGACAATGTTTGTCGGATTTGGATTGACCGCCGGTGGCGCACTGGTGATGACCAGATCCACCGACGCGTTGGCTGTGTTATTGGACAGATAGCCGCTAACATTGGTTGGCAAACTGTTCAGGTTTAACACCGCGAAACCGCTGCCGCCGATGCTGCCGCTGTAACTGATCAACGGGAATTGTCCGACAGTGAAACCGCTTCCATTTACTCCCAGATTCACCGCCCCGCTGGCGCTGAACGAACCGGCCGTAATCGGCGCCGCAGCCGGATTGCCAAAGCCTGGAATGTCCACATTCAACGTGGCATTGTTGAGGCTCAAGGTCGCCGTACCCGTCCCGCTGTAAGTAATGTTCGACACGGTAACGGTGGCGTTGTTGATGTTGAGCGTGCCGGCACCGACGCTGGCCGTGAGGCTGACCGTACCGAGATTGGCCAACCCGCCGTTGAGATTCATGATGGAATAATCGGCGTTGCTGCGGGCGCCTTGCGACAACGACACACTGGCCGCATTGAGAATGCCTTGGCTGAACGTGAACGTGTTGTTCCAAGTGCCGGCCCGGGCCGGCTCGTTGCCGATGACCATCGCGTCGAATAGCAAATCGACGTTACCGCCGGTGAAGTCCACGGTCGTAGTGAATCCCGCCCCAGTGCTCGTGTTGGTGTTCACACCCTGGTTGTAGTCCGCGGCGCTGGAACCGCCCGTTGCAGCACGGACCTGGAGTCCTCCGCTGCCCGTGTTGAATTCCATTTGCCCGCCGTCACGGCCGCCGGTCCCGATGTTCAGCGCGCCAACATTGAAGATGTTGGTGCCAGGACCAAGCCGCAAATCGGGTGTAAGTTGACGGCCACCCGGGCCGATAGTGATGGCCCCAGCCGTAATCGAATTTGAGACATTCGCCAAAATGAACTCGTCAACCGCGGTCGCTCCCGCCGTCGGACCTGGATTGCCGTCCAAGGTGCCTAAGTTGCACGTACCGTTGGTTCCCAAATTGGCGATAAAATTATTGACGCCTGCCCCGCCACTGTTCGCACCCGACAAATCCACCAGCACGAAGTCCGGGTTGACCCCGGAGCCGGTGGCGCCCAGGCCGATTTGAATCGTGCCGCCATTGGTGTTGACAATCAACGAACTGCCCGTCCCGTTCACTGGCAAAAAGACATGTGCTCCGGATGGTCCAATGGCTCCCACGGTGACGTTGCCGTTGACGGTCAGCGTCTGGTTGCCAGCGCTTAAATTCACCGCGTTGGCGCTTGTGTTGGTGGCACCGACGTTTAGTCCGCCGATAACCGGATTGCCGGCGGTGAAATTGACCGACCCAAACTCGCCCGAACCGGATTGATTGCCCAACGTCAATATGCTCGCCGCTGGATAGTTGGCGGCAGTAGTGTTCACCGTCGAACCCGCCAGCCCCTTCACCATCGTCGGCCCGGTGTAGGCATTGTTGCCGCCCAGGGTGACGTTGGCGTTGCTAACGACGGTCAGCCCGCCGCTGCCGGAAACGTTGTTAGCCAGCGTGCCCGAAACCGCGAGCGCCAGCGTTCCGTTGTCGGCAATGTTGCCCGTCGGAGGCAGCGCGCCACTGAACAAGAGCGTGCCATTGCTGATAACGGTGCCGCCGGAGTAGGTGTCGCTGAGAGTGGTCAAAATTAATGTGCCTGCGCCGTTCAGCCCGAATGCGCCGGCCCCAGTCACCGCGCCGGAAAACGTGCTCACACCGACCGGACCGAGCAAAAGGGTCCCAGCATTAGCGGTGACTGCACCCGTGCTGTTGCCGCTCACCGGCACGGTGGCCGTCCCCGTACCAGATTGAGTAATGGCGCCATTGCCGCTCACCGTGTTACCCAAGGCGAACGTGTCCGCGCGATCCAGCGCGAGCGTGCCTTGATTAACAATCGCGCCGGAGCCAAGGTTGCCGGTGGTTCCGCCGTTGCCCACCTGCACGGTGCCTTGATCGAGTGTCACGCCGCCTGTGAGATTGTTGCCGCTGTTGGCCACCGTCAGCGTGCCGCTGCCCCGCTTGAGGATGCCGCCCGCGCCGCTGAGTTGGCCGCTGCCGGTGAAGGTGTAGCTCAATGTGCTGTTGTTCACCGTCACGCCCCCGGGCGAAAGCGTCGTGGTGAGGTTCACCGTAGTCGTCCCCGACGCAGTGTCGTCAAAAAGGACGTTAGTCCCGTCAGTATAGGTCAGCCCACCCTGCCAGTTCGCCGTGGTGCCGATGTCCCAGTTGCCGTTGACGTTGCCGTTCCAAATGAGCGCGGGAATACCGGTGATCACAATGTCAATCGTGGAATTGGCGACATTGTTCGACAAATAGGCTGTGACGCCCGGCGGCGAGGACAACGTCAACCCGCTAAACCCGGCCACACCGCCGATGGAACTGTAGGAAATGAGCGGAAATTGCCCCTTGAGCGGCGTCGCCGTGGTAAATACGATGGTTACACCCCCGTCCACGTTGAAGGCCGTGGTGAAGACGGATGGCGTGCCCGAAGTGGGCAGCGGGATTTGCAACGCACCGTTATCCATATACAGCGTGCCGATGGTTTGCCCGCCGGCGCCGATTTGGCCGCTGATGGACAAGTTGGCGTTGGAGATGATTAACGCACCCGAAGAGGTTCCGGTGATGCTGTTGGAGAGGGTTAACGTGCTGCCGGGGCTGGCCGGGTCGCCAGCTATGATCGTGCCGCCATTCTCCGTCAAAGACGCGGCAGAAATGACTCCGGAACCACCCAAGGTGGCACCGCTGTTCACCGTGTAAGCTCCTCCGCCGATATGCGAGCCGTCAACCAGCAAAGTTCCGGCATTGAGGACGGTGGTCCCGGTATAGGTATTATTTCCCGAAAGTATCAGTGTGCTGTTGGTGTTTTGCAGTCGAAGGCCAACGCTGCCGTTCGCGCATTGAGGGATTGTTCCGCTGAAAGTGGCAACTGTTCCGTTGGTGCCGCCGATCACTAAGGTATTTGCCCCAATGTTGCCCGCGCCCCCGTTGGTCACAATCCCGCTGCCGGACAGATAACCAATCGTCTGCGTGGCAATTGTGGTATCGCTACCAGCAGTCCCGTTGCCGCGTGCGTCCAAGTCCAACAGCCCGTTGATCACCAAGGTGGAATTTAACGAGTTCATGCTGGTGACGTTACCCATGAACAGGCCCGCCCCGGCGTCCACCGTAACGGTCTGGGAAGCCAGCAGGTCGCTATTGTTGCCGAACCGCAGTCCACCTTGGACCACATGGATGTTACCGCCGCTATACCCGCTGGCCGGGTCAATACTCAACCGTCCGCCACCGGTTTTGCTGAGGGTATAGCCGTCGTAATTGGCCGGCAAGCCAGTTACGGCGTTAGAGGTGGTGATGTGGCCAATCAGCAGCACCGAACCGAGGGCGGTGGCGTTAGTGCCATCAACCCGGATAGTGGTGTCGCCCAGCATTGTCACCGCCGGGCTGGTAGTGGTGGTCAAGCCGATGTCCAGACGGGTGCTGTTGTTATTGTTGGCGAGCGAGCTGAGGTCGGCATAAATCGCGCCCTGCGTGCCACCCACGCCTGCGCCGCTGGCGAAGATGGGTTTAAAGTTGGGCTGAATTCCGGGGAGAATCCAAAGGGTCGCCGTGTTACTGGCAACGACGACGGCGTTGGACAAAGTGGCGCTTCCATTCGGAGTGGTGGCGCCCAGCGCGTTGTTATTGCCCACCTGCAAAATTCCCACATTTAGGCTGATGTTGCTGCTTAACGTCGTGTTGTTCGCGGCAGTCAGTCGGATCGCGCCGACACCGGCCTTAGTGAATCCCTCCGTGCCGGCCAGAACAGCACTGATAACGTTGGTGCCGTTATTAGCAGTAATGGAGGGCGCGCCGGCACTGACTTGCAGAGTCAGCGTGCTGCCGGTCAAAATCCAGTTCGTACCCAGACTGGTACCGGTATTGCCAAAAATCAAGTTGCCGATGGTGCGCGCGGTGTCCAGCGTGACGGTGCTGTTGGTGTCAAGGCTTAATGTGCTGAAGTCGGCGGTGTTGCCGCCGCCATTGGCGACTACGCCGTTGAGCCAGTTGGCGGGTGTACTCCAAGTGCCCGAGGCGTTGCCATTGACTAGATTGGTCCAGGTGCCGCTCTGGGCGCGAAGCCCTGGCGCCGTCAGTAGGATGGCAAGAAGAACAAGCAAGACGAAGGCTGCTTTCGGCTTGATGATGTAGGAGAGATAGTTTGGGTTTGTTTGCATACGAGTTGACTGGTTGATGGATTGGCTGTCCGGGCCAACGGCATTACGCCGCCTTAAAAAACTGACCGACAAAGTTGCTCGGAGCAATTTCATGGGTTATGAGAATCATAAGGTTTGTAACACACCCCCCCCGGAGCCTCAATTGGCATTTCATTTACACAGTTAAATTAATTCCGTACCCCCTTTGCCAAAACGCAATTTGCAGTCGTGCAAAAGATTGTTGTCGAAGGGAATTAACTTCCTTTGTGTTTCGGTAGAGATTTTCCGTCGGGCCAGCTTCTTTCAACCAACACGCTGTAGCGGTCGGGCGGCTGGCTGTGTCCATTCAGGTTAATTTAGGCCAGGGCGTCTCCACGGCGATGCGGACTACAGGTCAATTCCTGCGTCCACTGCCACACCCACCGAGTGCCCGCCACAGTGAGGTCTTTTGGGATGCGATGGCCCAATTGTCCCAGCAGTGCGGTTATGATCATTCGAAAGCCGGAAGAGGAATGCCCTCTTCCGGCTTTTTGCCATTACATTATGGTCCTAATGCGGCGTTCCGGATGCCTGGCTGGAGTAAGGACTCTCCAATCCGCTGCTGTTCACCGCCGTCACAACAAAGTAATATGTTGTGCCGCTATGCAGGCCCGTGTTGGTGTAGTTTGTTGTCGCTGCAATCGAAGCAATTTTGGTATAGGGTCCGCCGCTGACGGTGGCACGATACACGTTGTTCGTGGTAATGTTGGAACTGGTGGACTGGGTCCATGTCAATGTTACCTTTCTGCGGCCCGTGCTGGCTGTCAGATTCGTCGGCGCTGCGGGCGCGCTCGGCGCACTCGGCGTAACGCTGACTTCGGCGCTGCTGGCGCTCTCGCCCGAAGCGTTCACCGCAGACACCACATAGTAATAAGTTGTTCCGTTGACCGCCGTCGTATCCGTATAACTGGCCGTGGTGGGACTGGCGATGGTCGTATAAGGCCCGCCGCTGGTGGTGGAACGCTTGACATTATAGCTGGTGGCGCCTGTTGCGGCCATCCAGCTTAATACCACCTGGTTGCTGCCCGCCGTGGCCGTCAGACCCGACGGTACCGCTGGAATGGTCGTCGCGCCGATATAGGCGGAGTCCCCGCTGGATCCACAGGAATTCACCGCGTCAACCACGTAAAAGTAAGTCGTGCCGCTGGCCAAACCCGTGTCGGTGTAGTTGGTCGTAGTGATTCCCGACGCAATCTGGCTGTAAGGCCCGCTGCTGCTGGTGGCGCGCTTCACCGTGTAACTCGTTGATCCTAAAACAACAAACCAGTTCACCATAATCTGCGCGTTGCCGCCGGTGGCGCTCAAACCGGTGGGCACTGTCGGTGTCGTGCAAGGAGTCGCGCTAGCTTCGTTGGAATAGCCGCTCTCGCCATTGGCGTTCACAGCCGTTACTACGTAATAGTAGGTTGTCCCATTGACTACGGTGGTGTCGGTGTAGCTGGTCGTGCTCACGCTGGTGGCAATCTGCGTATAGGGCCCGCCGCTCACGCTAGCGCGATAGACATTGTAGCTGGTCGCGCCCGAAGAAGCCGTCCAGTTCAATGACACCTGCGCATCGCCAGCTATTGCCGTCAGACCACTGGGCGCTGCCGGCGGGGAGGAACTGCCCGGCGCTGTCACGTTGTCAAACATGGACGTGTCGAGCGCAGCGGTGTTGCGCGAACACACAGCCATTCCCACAGTGATACCGCTCGCCATAGTCACCGTT
>DASZAB010000126.1:0-4486 GCA_035945675.1 Verrucomicrobiia bacterium
TGCTGGACTTACAACTTACCTTGGACAGCATCGGGCGCTAAACCCGACAACCTCATTTCCAAAACAGACGAACACGCTGCGAAACCTCAATAGAATCAATGGCTCGACCACTACCATTTAGCGGTTTTGGACAGCAGTGCATCGGACCGAAAGATTTACAATAACCACCGTAAAGAACTCCTCTAAACATCATTTCTTCGATGGGCGGTCCTATCAAGACAGTTGCTACAACCCAGAGTATTTGTGGAAATCCCGGCGTGAGTGATGCTTGTACTATAGGCTTTAAGCTTTTGTATGCGGCATGATGTTTCACACTCATGACTAAGATTTCATCACCTACTCCGATGATCAAGCCGATGATTAGACCTGTAGCGATTGTCGCCCATCGCCCCAAAACCCATGCAGCACCGGTGCAGCTGTTATCTTTAAGATGCGTTGGCACCAACACTGAGGACACGAGGATCATAACAAAGCCACCAACCAGTGGATCCAACACTAACCCCACAGATATATTGCTGGGCGCTGTTGGAAGTAAAAGCTCGAATAAAACGCTGGAAATAAGATAAGCTAAAAGAATGATAGTAGCGGAGCCGGCATTGAGCATCTGCGGTCGGCTTTTAGATATCGGCGTAGATGACGATTCAGACCGATCTTCAAGCGAAGCCTTGAGCGTTGTACCGCAACCAGCACAGAATTGCAGGGTATCTTCATTGGCTTTGCCGCAGTAATCGCAAATTCTCATTATTTTTCGACTACAAAGCTCACAATTCAACCAAACGTTCTTGATTAATGCAAATCAAGAGAATGGGTGACCCGGTGGAGGTTCTCTGACTGAGGCGATGCTCGGACTGGTAGCGAAGACCGGCAGCGATGCGCAGGCGAATCTGGCCAGCACCGCCGAGGTCCGCAAAGCCCTCCAATCGGCGCATTGAATCTTTGCTTTGGCCCCTTCATACGAGCCATGCTTCGGGACGGGCCAATCCACCCACAAGTGCATTTTGCGATACGATATGACTCCCAATATCACGCCCCGGCAGATGGATAAATTCCATGAGTTGAACTAAACACGACGAAATAATCATTTGCGGATTTGTTTACAGAAGGAAACAAAGGTAACAAAGATTCTTCGTTATCTTTGCGATCTTCTGTTCAAAGAATCCGCAATCAAATCAGTCGCGCTGTATAAAGCCATGTTTCTTACGAGAAGTGTGTGTTACACCAGAGGCAGCCGCAAACAAGCACCCCCCGAATGGGGGAGGAAATCCGCGTTTGTTTCCCATTCGTAACGCCCGGCTCCCAACAAAAGGGGATTACGCGGTGTCTGCCTTTCATGATACAAATGATGAAATGACACGTTGTCCGATTTTGTATGGGCGCCGCCTTCGTTTGCTGTCGTTGATTGTGATTGGGATGATTTCGGAGTCATTTGCCAGGGAGTTGAGGCGTCTGTCCACGTGGACGACCCGGTGTTTTTTGAGCGAATCCGGGTCGTTCACCCCATGCTTCACCGCGACAATCGGAGCTATCATTTTCCGCTGAATCAAGACGTATCAGCAGTGCCGAACATTAAACCATCAAGGAGTATGCAAAAGAATACTATTACTTACATTATTGTGGGGATTCTGACTTTGTTCGCCGGGACGGTGACCCGGGCACAAACCTATTCCAATTCCGTCATCGGGTTGAATCCGGTTGGCTACTGGCCGCTGAATGAAACCGTTCAGCCACCGCAACCTTTGAACCTCGTAGCGACCAATCTCGGCAGCCTGGGCGCTGCCGGTAACGGCTATTACGGCGCATGGTACCAACCCTCCGGCAACACCTGGTATTTGACCAACAACATCGTCCAGAGCAATGCGATCACCTATCCGTTCGACGGCAGCAAGGCCATGTCGTGCCAGAGATTGCCGGGCCAATACGTCGTCGTGCCGCGCAACGCCAACGGCGTTGCCAACAGCGCCATCACGCTCAATCCGCCGTTCTCCATTGAAGCCTGGCTCCAAATCGGGGCAACCAACAGTGCCTTGGGAGACATTGTCAGCGAAGGCGGCACGGTGAACTTGAACACCGGCGGCGCGAATACCAACAATCCGTTTTACGGCGGCTTGGGCACCGGATGGGCCGGCGTCGAGCTGGGGCAATACCAGGATTATCTGTTTTTGATGTGCCAGTCCACGAACGGCCAGAGCAAGGCCAGCGAACTGGACACGAGTGGTTATAACCAATTCAAGGGTTTCCACGTGGGCGATTGGGTGCATGTCGTGGCCACTTTCGACGGCACCACCGAAGCCATCTATACCAACGGCGTGCTTAGTGCGTCCAAGACCGTTGCGGCCAACAGTGCCGGCCTTAAGTATGTGCCTGACCCGACCACACCCTTGATGATTGGCAGCGGCAGCGATGTCTCCGCTTCTTATGGCATCGCTTATCAGGGTTCCATTGACGACGTGGCGATTTATACCAACGTGCTTTCGACCACGAGCATCCAGAATCATTTCCAAACCGCCTACGGCACCAATGCCACGTTTGGCGCGAATTATCCCGCGGCGGTGAAGGCGGACAATCCGGTGCTCTATTATCGCTTGAATGATCCGCAGGTGCAGACCAACGCCGGTTATGACAGCGCGACGTTCCCGGTGGCGAACAATTTTGGCAGTGTCGGCGCGGCGGGTGACGGGGTGTATCAGCCGGGGACGACCCCGGGTGTGGCGGGGCCGGGCTACCCGGGGTTCGGAGCCAACAGCCGCAGCGTGGCCATCAACGGCTGGCTTGGAGGAGTGGACGTTGGCAACAGTAATCTGCCCGTCTCGATGAATCCCACCGGTGCGGTGCCGATGACCGTGGTCAGCTGGTTTAAGACCGCGCCTGCCGACGCCCCAGGCCGGTTCCAGGAAATTTTGGGGCACGGCGACAGTTCCTATCGTCTGGCGTTGGGGCAAACGGCGGGCGAAAATCACTTTAATCCCGGTCCCGGTCCCGAATTGCAGTTCGCCAATCCGGCGGATGTGGCGACCAATGGTTTCGCCTTCAACGATGGCCAGTGGCACATGGTGGCCGGTGTATCCGACGGCACGAATGAATATCTCTATCTGGATGGTGCGCTGGCCAAGGCCAGCAACAATCCGGCCGGCCTCAATATCGTTGGGAATGCCGCCGATCTGCTTTTGGGTGGCGACTCGCAATACACCTATGCCAATGCCTTTTCGGCAAACACGATTCGGAATTTTGACGGCGACATCGCGCAAGTCGCCTTCTGGACCAATGCGCTGTCGCCGTCGGCCATTCAATCGTTGTTCAATGCCGCCGGTGTGCCGCCTTATATCTGGTTGCAGCCTTCTTCGCAGACCAATAACGCCGGGGCGAACGTGACCATTGCCGCGGGCGTGCGCGGCAGTTCGCCCTTGAGCTTTCAATGGTATCAAAACGGTTCGGCAGTTTCCGGTCAGACCAACATGAACCTGAGTTTCACGCCGGCGGGCACCGGCAACGCGGGCAGTTGGTATTTGGTGGCCCGCAACAGTTCCGGTTCCGTGACCAGCGCGGTGGTGAACCTGGTGCTCTACGGTCCGCCGGCAATATCGCAGCAAACGCCGACGCAAATCAGGATTTTCGCCGGTGCCAACCCGGTCCTACGGATCACTGCCAACGGCGCGCAGCCGTTGACCTACTATTGGACCTCCAACGGCGTGCCCGTTGTGGGCGCGAACAGCTCGAACCTTGTCGTCAACGATGTGCAGGCCAGCGCGACGTTCGGCTGCACGGTGAGCAATTTTGTGGGGACGGCGCCCATCTCGCCCATTTCGATGACGGTGCTTGCGGCCCCGACGGCCCCGTACCCGCAGCAGGTGCTGGCCAACGGGCCGATCGCCTACTGGCGACTTGACGAATCCAGCGGCACGACCGCGTACGATTACGCGAGCGGCAACAACGCCACTTACACCAACGTGACGCTGGGCATCCCCGGCTACAATTCGCAAGCAACCATTAAGAGCGATCCAACCGAAACGGCGGCTGAGTTTGGCGATTTTCCGCCCAATGACTACGCCGGGAATGTTCCATCTTATTTCAACTTTGGCACGCCCAACGGCGGCAATGCCGAGTTCACGGTGGAGGCCTGGTTCAACGAATATCTCTATAATAATATCAGCGGCAACGCCATTGTCGCGGTGGGCTATGGCAATGGCGGGGAGGAATTCGTGCTGGACACCGGCGCCACCACCGCCGGCAACCTGCGGTTCTTCGTGCGCAATGCGGCCGGGACGGTCAGCGCAGCCAACAGCACCTATGCGCCGGCCAACGACGGCCTGTGGCACCACGTGGTGGGGGTCTGCGACGAGGCGAACGGGGCCATCTCGCTCTACATGGATGGAACCCTGGTCGGCTCGGGCACCATCACACCCGGCAGCGGATTGCTGGCTGCCACGGCGCCCTTGAGCATCGGCGCCCGCCAATCGGTCAACAATGGCGGCACCAACTACGACGCGCA
>DASZAB010000127.1:0-12540 GCA_035945675.1 Verrucomicrobiia bacterium
CGCGCTTTCCCAAGTTCACTTGGTAATTGAACAACTCGTTCTGTGGCTGGTGGATTCCCATCATATCGCCTTTTAGACGCTCCCATTACTAAAAAGTTTCACCGGCCCATTTGGGCAACACGCCCTCACGTCGGCGGCTGCCCATTTTTTGGAAAAGCTCTGCTCATTTCACGCAGGCTTCGTTGCTACGGTGTTTCCAACAAATAAAACTGCTGCGGCGCGTCGGGCGCAAGGCTGTCCGTAAAATCGAAATTGCCGCTGGCATCGAATGAGTTCGTGGCAATGGAACGCCATTGCGAAGCGGGCGACGCCAGATTTGTGGAAACCAGCACACGATACGTCCAACCCGGAGTGCCATTGCTGCCGTTGAAAAGAAGGCCATTTGCGACCGTCGGCGTTATCGCGACAAATTCCGGCGAGGGCAGGCCGCTCGCGAGGGCCAGACGAAACAGTTTGGCTTGCCTGGCGTTCAGACTCACGTTGAAAGAATTTGAAACCGTGGTGATCGTTCCGTCCCACAGATTGGTGGCGACAAAAATCCCCGGCGGCAAACCCGCGCGGCTCAAGTTCACCGTCTCGTTCGTCGTGCTGGACGTGTAATTGAAAATGGCGATGCACCACGTTATACCTTCCGGCCGCACAAAAATATTCGCGGCACTGGAGCCGGTGTTGCCCTCCACCGGCGTGAAGGTTTGCCCGGCGCGCGCGACCGCGTCAACGGCTGCATTTGTCAAACAGGTCTGCGCCAAACCAATACTGGCGGAATTGGTCAGGATGCTTCCGTTAAGGAAAACCCCGGTAATCGCGCAGTTGATAAGGCGGCTTTGGTCTTCGTTGCCGTTGGGACCGTTATCGAAAACCATCATGTCCGGATCGTTAAATGGATATAGGCTGTTTAGCCACCAGCCGTAGGTCACGGAATTCATCGTGTATTCCGTGTTGGAAATGAAGGACGTGTAAGCGTCGCAGGCAATACGCCGGCTGTCGCCGTATTGATACGGAAAAAGTGGCGCGATGGATTCGCTGATGAACATTTTGCCGGCCACCTGATTGAGCAGGAATTGCATTCCTTGATTGTAAGCCTCAACGCCCGTCGTCACGGTGGTGTCATAGTGGACGCCTTCGAGGGCGCCGTGCGACAGAAAATCCGCCTTGAGGTAATCGAACCCGTCGGCGATGAAAGCGCCGACTTGATTGAGAATCATCTCCTTCGTCCCGGGATGAGTCGGGTCGAGGGCCAGCGCGCCGTCATAGGAAATGGCGTTTCCATTGGTGTCGCGGAGCAGGATGTCGCTGTAGTAGTATCCGGAACCGGGCACCATTTGATTGCTGGACTGGGCGAGTGTGCCCCAATAGGTAAATGGCGTAAAATAGATGCCGGCTTTCTGGCCATTGGCGTGGCAATGGCTGGCAAAATTCTGCAATTGCGAGCTGCTCAGGTTGTATGTTCCATAGGAATCCAGGTTCACATAAACCGTGCCTCGGCTGGTAAAGCCATAAGGTTGCAAGTTGGTGTGGATGGAATCCGAAACGGCGATGGCAGCGGCATAAGTAATATGGTTCTGGTAATTGGTGACGCCCCAACTGTTCCAGCCGAACGGCGCGCCGTTGGTCCACACGAGCGCCGGCACAAACCGCGTGTTTTCGGCCGCGAAATCTTCCATCGTCGTCCGCCAGTCATCGCCAAAACCCACAAACACGGTCGGTGACGAAATGACGTTTCCAGTAACGAATCCGTGCGGCTGGACGTCCCAAGGCGAAGTGGCGCCGCCATTAATGTGCATTTGATCGAGCTTGTTGTTGGAGCCTTCAGACCAAACGCTGCTCTTCCATGTGTCATGGGTCACCGAACCCACCACCATGCCGTTGCGCGTGGTATTGTCATAAAACGCACCCACTTCGTAGCTCAGGCAGGCATTGGTAATCGGCATGGCGTTGTATCTATAAAAATCGTCGTTATCAAATGGCACGTATAGGACGCGGTCGTCGTTGTAGGAGCCGATGTCCACGCCGCCGGTTGTGCTCACGACCACCGGTCCCATCCAGTTGGCGCTCGCGTTGGCGCCGCTCATGGTCACGCTCGTCAGGAAGCTGTCGCTCTGGTCGAGCGTGAAATACTGCGTCATGTCCGGCAGACCAGCTGCGCGTGCCGTGACGGCCACCTCATTGCTGCTGACGACCGACCAGGTACGGTTGCTGAAGTTGTTGCCCGTCACATAACCGCTGCTCAATCCGACGCCACTGTAGAAGGCGGATATTTTTTTTGAATTTTTCCAATAGAAATCCGCCGTACCGGCATTAAGATTGTATTCCAGCCTGACGTCTGCGTTTGACATCACTAAAGTGTTTCCCAACTGCTGAAAGGAAGGCGACGCCCCGGCCGATGCTATAGTTGCCAGCGAAACAAAAACCGAAACAATCCAGATTTGAGTGAAGCGCTTCAAAAACACCACATCACGGCGGAGGCGACGGATTGGGAATTTTCCAACCCGAGTGCCAAGGATAATTCCACAGGTTCTGTAGTTTCACCAGCTCAATATGCCCGTCAACAAATCCCATGTCAATGGCACCAGGCACTGGGCTTCCCGGGAGACGGCTCCTGGGCGCGGAACTGGCCGGAATGCCGCCATGCCGGTCAATGCAGACCCGGGCCATCATGCCTGAGGATGGGGGGGTCCCGCCCAAGGGGTCGTATAAATTGCGCGCCGGCGAATCAGTCTCCACCGGGTCAAAATTGAGAAATGCGGCGTCCATGAATACCGGCACCATACTTGGCCTCGTCACGGATGCCGGTTTGACGTAATTCCAATCCAAGTGATTCTTCTGGTTGTCATCAATATAATTATTTGGATCTACATCTGAGTCCAACCATTTGTTCATGCCATAGCTGGAAGCGTACCCTGGAGTGATCAAAACCCAATGCCAAGCCGCATCGGCCTTGCCTGCTAAATTAATTTTGCCTGGATCACCCCGGTCGGGTGCTTGGGGGCAAATCAGAACATTTGTCGCTTTCGCATAGTAAGTCAGCATGGTACCCATCCAGTCTGGGTCATTGCCATTCCAGGGCGGGAGGTTCCAGTTTGGGGGCGGGCCCATCCATTTCCGGTTGTCGTCAGTGTACATCATGCCGGCAACGGTCAATTGCTTGATGTTGCTGATGCAGTCAATCTGCTGCGCCCGTAACTTCGCACTCGACAACGCGGGCAGCAGCATCGCCGCCAGAATGGCAATTATGGCAATCACCACCAGCAATTCGATGAGCGTGAAGCCGGCGGTTGCCGATGGCCCGCCGGTTCGCCGAATTTTGGCGACTTTCGTATTCGCCATTGTATTTTTCACCATTTCCTTACCTTACACTATTTTTCACGTTTGCCCGCTCGCCTGCCGGATCTTATTGCAGGCCGGCCGAATGTTCGCTGCCTCCTTCCGGCGGCTATGCTGGAACGGGCTTATCATCTCTTTCACTGATTTATTGCGTTTTTATAATGTAAAACTCCCGCGGGCTACTCGGATTAACAATGTTGGTGGACAAGTTGAAGTTGCCACTTCCATTAAAGGAGTTGGTCAACGCCGGCGTCCACTGACTCAACGGCAAGGCCACGTTCGTGCTCTGCAACAGCACATACTGCCCGTTCGGCGTCCCATTGGTTCCTTGAATCGTCAAGGTCGCTCCGCTCAAGCCGATGCTGGTGATGCGTGGCACCGGGGCTGCCGCTGATACTACGCTGATGCTCCCGTTGACAGTCAGGTTATTCGTGTTCCACGCCAGACCGGGCCCGGGGGTGGCAGGCGCGATGGTGGCAAACGAGCCGCTGTAGGCGCTGGCGCCGAATAACGTGAAACTGTTACCTGCGGCCAATGGCGCCGAGATGTTAGTCAGCGTCAATGTCCCGCCATAGGTCAGCGCGCCACCTGCCGAGAGCCCGTCGTTGCTCGCGCCGTTGAGTTTCATTACGGTGTTGCCATTGAGCGTAGCATTGCCGGAAACGTTCAACGTGCCGGTAGCAGCGCTGGTGCCAGGCGCCACGGTGCTGCCCGCCAACGCAGCCAGATTGCCCTGAACCGTGCCGGAACCCTGCAAAGTTTGGCCGTTGGCCAAGGTGAGCGTGCCGTCGTTCCGATTCGTAACGGCGAGCGTGGCGCCCGATGCCAGGCTGATGGGCGTACTACTTGAAATTGAGCCGTTGCCTATCAACGCCAGCACCATGCCGGAACGGATGTCCGTGATGCCCTGGTAGGTATTAGCGGCGGCGAAAACCAGAGGGGAACCACCGTATTGATTCAAATAGAAACCGCCCGTGCCACTGATGACATTGCTAAAGGCAACCGGGGCGTTGCCGATCTGGAAATTCGCCAGGCTGTTCAGCGTGACCGTGCCGGCGATGGCGACGCCGCTGCCGCTGCCGCCGTTCACACTGAAGAAATACAGGCCGGCGTTGGTTTCCAGCACGAACGAGGTGGCCAGCCGGTAATCGCCCGCGCCGCCGCTGGGCTGGTATTGCCAGACGGCGGTGGGCAGGATATGGACGACTTTCGCATAGCCGTTGTCGCCGGCAGTGGTGTCGCCATGCTGGATGTTGAAGAAAATGTTGGAGTGCAGCGTCAGGACATTCGTGGGATTGCCCAGGCTGACGCCCAAAGCCTGGATGCGCATGGTTTGCTGGCTGCCGGCGCTTGTAAAGAGGTCAATGTTACCGAGGTTCGTATCAATGCCAATGTCAGACCATTGCGAATAACTGCCGACGCTGACGGTGAGGTTGTAATTGCCGCCGTGCGTGCTCAAAGTGGTGCCCGCGCCGGGATAGCCCCAATCGAATCGTCCGGCGCCGCTGAACGTTGTGTTCCCCGTCAGCGTGATATTCTGTCCAAGGCCAAACGTGCTGGAGTCGCTGTAAAGCGGGCCGCCGGTGAATTGGATGGCGCCCTGCCCGTTCGCGCCCGAGCCGGAGACGACAATTGGCTTGTTGCCAAAACCGGCGTCGCCGGCTGGATAACTCCCGGACAGATTCACAGCCACAGTGGCTCCGTTGCTGATAACCAGGGTACCGTTGGTGGCCCCGGCGACCGCCGTGATGCCGTTAAGCTGCACCGTACCACCTCCAATGGTAAAGGTCCCGGTGAAATCGTTCGTGGTGCTCATGGTCAACGTACTGTTGCCGAGCTTGACGAGGTTGGCGGCGCCGCTGATTTTGCCCCCGCCGCTGATGGTGTAGTTGGCCGTTGAATTGTTCGTGACGACACTCGGTGCGACAATCTGGCCGCTGGCAATGTTGATGCTCGTGGTGGGATGTGGCGCACTCAGGATGGTGTCATCAAACAAAACCTGATCCGCGGTGAAGAATTGGTCTTCCGCGTGCGTGGTCAGGTTTGACCAATTCAACGAACTTTGAACGTCCCACTGGCCATTGTTGGCGTTATTGTTCCACTCCAACAAATTCGGCTGGCCGGAGACGATCAGGTTGACTTGATGAGCCGTGCTGGTACTCAAACTCAAACTGTACCGGGACGAACCAACGGTGGAAACCGTCCCGAATGAGCCGCTAAGAGTGCCGGTATAGGTGAAAAGCGTGTACGTACCGGATGCCAGAGTGCTGGAGAGCGGGTTGATGGTGATGTTGTTGCCATTCACAATCAGGTTACCCGTGACGGCGATCGCAGAATTATTGCCGCCGGTGCTCGGACTCAAATTCATGGTCACCGCGGCGCCGCTTTCAAGCGTCAATCCGCCGGCAGCATTGAAAGTCCCTGCCACACCGGCTCCACCGGGTATAATCGTCCCGGAAACATCCACCAAACCGTTGGCAGTGCCGGAGCCGTAAATAGTTGTGCCGGGCTGGCTGGTGATGCCGGAACCAATGAGGCCATTGAGAGTTAGTTGACCAGTGTACAACAGCACGCCGCCCGTGAATGAGGGGCTGTTGCCAGCCAGGATGGCCGTTCCCGTGCTGCCAATCTGGTAGAAAGTGCCCGAACCGGTCAGGACATTGCTGAGGGTCAGCGTGGTGCCACCATCGATAGTAAAGGTGTCGAAACCCGCTTCCAGAGTCATTCCGCCGTTCATGACGTTGGCTCCGGAGGCATTTTGAATCGTCCCGCCATTTTGAAAGTCCACCTGCTTGTTAACGTACACGTTTGCGCCCCAAAATGTCAGCGTCCCGCTGGGCGTAATGACCAGGGTGGCGCTCGGATCTCCAAATGTCGTCGTGCCGACCACGCCCAGGTTCCCGGAAGCGATGGTAATATTCGCCAGCGGCGGCTGCACCGACAGGTTTCGCCACTCGAAGTAACCTCCATTGCCGTTGAGCGTCAGATTGTAAGCACCCAACGCGGCCAAAACACTCCCGCTGCCGGATGAACCAAGGTCCCAACGGTTGGGGGAATTGAAGGTGAAAGTGCTATTGCCGGCCAGCACGATATTAGTAGCCAAGCCAGGCCCGGGGTTGTCGTAAATCGCGCCGCCGCTGCTGGTGATCGCTCCATTGCCGCCTACGCCCGTGCCGGACACGATAATGGGCCTGGTCGCCGTGTAGCCGTTCGCGTCGAGCGTTGAACCGCTGGCGATAACCAGATTGCTGGCGCCTGTCCCCATGGCGGTACTGCTGCCGAGCTTCAAGGTGCTGCCATTTGTCACACTCATCGGACCACTGAAGCTGTTGGCGCCGCTCAAGAGCAGCGTGCCGCCGGCGCCGGCTTGCACCAGCGCGCCTGAGCCGGAAATGGTATTTCCTACGGTGGGAGTGTCGGTGCGTGCGAAAATCAACAGGCCATTGTCCGTAACGTTCCCGGCCGGCAGGTTGCCGTTGGCGTCGTTGTTCCCCACTTGCAACGTGCCCGCGCCGACGGTGATTCCGCCGCTGAAATTATTGTTCCCAATGTTATCCAGCAGCAGCGAGCCGGAGCCTTGTTTGAGCAAAGCGGTGCCGCCAGTAATCTGACCGCTGCCATTGAATGTATAATTAAGCGCGGCGTTGCTGACGGTGACACCGTTAGGTGAAAGCGTCGTGGTCAGATTGACGGTGCCGGTGTGTGCGCCGTCGAAAAATTGCACGGGGGCGCCGTTGGCGTAGGTGGCAGGGTTCCCGCCCGCCAGCCAGTTTTGCGTAGTGGTATCCCAGTTGCTATTGACCGAGCCGCTCCAGGTTTCGGTGGAAGGCCCGCTGGTCAGAACCAAATCAACGGAAGCGCCGGCGGTGTTGTTGGACAGGTATCCAGCACAAAGGGGGGGCAGAGTGCCCAGACCAAAATTGTAACCCGCGCCGGCGATGCTGGCCGAAAATTTGACGAGTTTTATCTGAACCGGATAACTGGGGAATGCCGGCACTGAAGTGATGTTAATGACATTAGTCGGGCTACCGGTTGTCAGGCTGGAAACGATAATGTTGGTTGAAGCGGCTTGAACGGCCAAATTAAGTGTCGAATTGACGAGAGTAATGCCGCTGACGGGTGCCGCTGACGTGCCGGCCTGGCCGGTGAGCGTGAATGTGCCGTTCGTCGCGTTGATCGTGCCCGCACCAGCGCCGTTGGCGGTGCTGCCGGCGGCGAGCACTCCGCCATTGATATTGATCGTGCCCGCCGTGCCAGGTGTCAAAGTGCCGGTGACGGCGGCCAGGGTCAGCGTGTTGTTGACCGTCAGCGTCGCGTTGGTGCCAATATTGACAATGCCCACGCCTGTGCCGCCGCTACTGACTTCCTGGTTGCCGATGGTGGCGTTGTTCGCATTGACGCTTCCGTTGTTAAAGTTCAAGGTGCCCTGCGAATTGGCCCCGGGGTTGCCGCCCTGGCCCAGTTGCATCGTGTCCGCCATCACCGTGACGGCGCCCCCGTTAAGATTGCACAGGCCGGCGCCGGCAACTTGCGCGTTGCCATTGGCGTAGCCGATATAAAAATTAGCGATGCGTCCATCGGCGCCATTGCCACCCAAATTAGCCACCGGCAGGCTGGCCCCGCCTAAAAACGCCGGGTTGAAGGCCATCAAAGCCCCGGCCGGCCCGGTGCCCGGGCCGCCCACAATCAGGTTGCCGGTGCCGGTCAGGATGGAGTTGGTGATCCCCAGATAGACCGCGCACATCATGGAATTGGTGCCGGGCGTGTTGCAGATTTGAAAATCATTCCCCAGGGAAATCACGTTGGTCCTGGCCAGATACAACGTGCCGTTTTCGTTGGGTGCGAAGGCGTTCGGGTTTTGGTTTCCGTAAGCCACGTGGATGAAATTGCCGCTGCCCGCGCCGACATTGTCAATGAAGGTATCCAGACCCGAAAGGTTCAGGGTGATATTATGGATGTCGCCCAGTGTTGGCGATCCCTGGCCCACCCAAAGGTTGGCGCCCGTGCCTGCCATCTGCAACGTCCCACCGCTGCCCGTGATGGTGATCGTCTCGATCGCATTGGCCGAGGCGGGGCTGCTGCCATTCAACTGGTCGGCTCCCACCGCCAGGTAGCCGTGATTGCCCACACCAACCGTCATGGTAACCCCCGGACTGATCAGCGTCGTGTAATTCCCGTTGGTGGGGATATAGTCCAGTTCCCACATCGGCATCTGGGCCACGCCGGTGGTGTTATCCAGGACATTGTTGACGGCGAAATTGTTGTTGGCGCTGGCGCCGACCCCGGCGAATTGCACTTGGTTAAAATACGTCTGCGGGCTGAGCTGGCCCGCGAAAGTCCAGTTGTTGGCATCAGTCCAATTCGTCGTTGTCCCGACGCCGGGATTGCCGGCCCAAAAATCAGACGCGGCCTTTGCAGGACAGATAATCAGGAGGCTGAAGGCGAACACCGCTCCGAATCGTGCCATCCCTCTTAACCGGGTGATCTTGGAATCTTGTTTCATGGTCATGACTTGGTTTCAGGTTAAACCGGCAACGCGCGGAATAAACACCAACGGACAAACGGCATTTATTCCGCGCCGCACTTTATGTGCTAATAACTGACCCAACTTTTTCGTTTCGACGTTCAAAACATTACGACAAGGTATGTCGTTTTCTAATCTCAATGGGCCGGCACTTGGAAGTGACGGCCCTTTCAAATCAACAGGTTCTAGCTTTTCTTCCTCAGAACCAGCCGGAAAAGAACGACGGCTCCGAGTCCGGCAAAGCTTAAGGTCGCCGGTTCCGGCACCAACGGCAGATTGTACGCCGCATTTGGAGCCGGATAGATTGAATCTTGCACAGTCGTCTGGGTTCCCGGTAATGCCGTGGTCCCATATTGTCCGTCGCGCGAGAATTCATAACCGCCCCCTGCCTGGACAAATGGACCGTTGGCACTTCCACTCCAGGTCCCACTCTCTACGTTCCATGTGATCTGGCCGTTGTTCCCATTGTCCGTCGCAGTATTGTTAATCAGGTCTCCCCAAGAGTCCACACCACCAGTGACTGTGGCGCCAATCTCGTAATAACTCTGATATGAAAGAGTCACTGTCGAAGGCAATTGCACCCAGCGATAACCATCGTAAAGCGGGGCCGCGTTTCCCGACGGCACGACAGCCGAAGCGACGACGTTGCCACTATTGTCCCAAATTGACACGGTATGGCTCATAGCCAAGGCCGCACCCGTCGGATCGGCGTAACCAAGATAATTCAGGCTCACATTATAGTAGTAAGGGGTGTAGAAAATACCGCCCACAACTCCGGTAAAGTTGTTTTGACTGAGCGACGTCAAATTGACGTTTGGCAGATAAAGCATGGAGTTGTTGGGCTCGTCTCCGTTAACTGTTTGAGCAAATGTCGCCGGCGCGAATGTGAGGCAAGTGGCAGCGACCAGTAGGGTTAGTTCTGTTTTCATAATTTGGTTGCTTCGTTTTTGACTGTTGGTGCGTGGCTGCCCTTGGAAATCCAACATGCACCGTTGACTGCGATTATACGCGGGCAAGAACGTTGTTTAGATTCAGGGGCCATATTGAAGAGATTAGCACCCTTTCTATGAATGGGAATGGACAACCGGCTGAACCGTATGGACAATTGACCGCTCATCGCCCCATCCGCTTCGGATGCAGGTTTGCTTCCTGTTCTTTCTATGCCCGTGCGATTGCAGGCACACAGGCTTTCCTGTCGGTCACAGAAAAGATGGGGCGTTGCTCCGCACTTCATTTACTCCTGGTGACGGATTCCAACGGTACCCCGCCCGGATGGATAGCACCCCAAAAGCGCTTCATTTTCAGATTGGCCTGGCTGTGATTTTCGTTTCAACTGGAGGCTTGAAAATATTGGAATGATTCGCAATACCCGTTTCACACCATGAAAATTCCAGTCCTCACAGTGGTGGGCTGCATGCTCGCCCGCCTCGTCCTCGCCCAAGCCACCATAACGGTGGACGTGAACAGAACCGGCCATCCCATCCCGCGCACACTTTGGGGGATCTTCTTCGAAGACATCAATCTGTCCGCCGACGGTGGCATCTATCCGGAACTGGTCCGGAACCGGTCATTTGAAGATTCAGACCGGCCGGCATACTGGAAATTGTCCAATGCCGCCGGCAGCCAGAGCGCAATGGACCTGGACGAGTCACGTCCGCTTAACCCGTTCAATCGTCACAGCCTGCGAGTCAATGCCAATGGCACGTTTACACTGGAAAACGACGGCTATTGGGGCATGAACATTCTCCAGGGCGCCGGCTACACATTCCGGGTCGCGACGCGCGCAGCCGATGGTTTTACCGGGCCGTTGGAGGTTAGAATTGTCGGTTCGACCGGCAGGGTGCTCGCCCGCGGGGAAATTTCCGGCCTGTCCGCCCGCTGGAAATACCACACGCTCGACCTTACTGCAACCGGCAGTGATCCGCAGGCGAAGCTGCAAATTTCCGGCAACGGGAGCGGAACAGTGTTCCTGGACATGGTTTCCTTGATGCCGCAGCAGACCTGGAAAAATCATGGTTTGCGCACGGACCTGTGCGAATCACTGGACGCTCTACATCCTTCCTTCATGCGCTTTCCCGGCGGGAATTGGATCGAGGGCGATGATCTGGCGCATATGTATCATTGGAAAAGCACGATCGGCCCCGTTGATTCGCGCACACCGCTCTGGAACACGTGGGGTTACAACACCACCCAAGGTCTTGGTTTCGAGGAATACCTGCAACTGTGCGAGGACCTCGGCGCCGAGCCGGTGTTTGCCATCAATTGTGGCATGTCGTTGCGCGACAGCGTGCCGTTGGGACAGATGGGACAATGGATTCAGGACGCCCTGGACGCCATTGAATATGCCAACGGTCCGACCAATTCCGTCTGGGGCTCGCTTCGCGCGCAAGCCGGCCACCCGGCCCCCTTCCATTTGAAATATATGGAAATCGGCAATGAAAATGGCGGCCGGGATTACTGGCAGCGCTGGGCACTGCTGGCCAATGCCATCCGCCGGAAATATCCCGACATGCAGCTCATCATGACCACGAGTTTAAGCGGCTATCCCTACCCGCCCGACCCGAAGCCGGATATTGTTGATGAACACTATTACGAATCCCCCGAATCTTTCATGCGTCGTGCCGATCAGTACGACACCTACAGCCGCAAAGGACCTAAAATTTTTGTGGGCGAATATGCCGTCACCCAGGGAGCCGGCCAGGGGAATCTCCGCGCCGCCATCGGCGAGGCCGCGCTGATGACCGGCATCGAGCGCAATTCCGATGTCGTCCTCATGGCCAGCTACGCGCCCTTGTTCGTCAACGTGCATCATCGCGCCTGGAATCCCGACCTGATCAGCTTTGACGGCTCCCGGTGGTTCGGTTCGCCCAGCTATTATGTCCAGCAGATGTTCAGCGACAACCGCGGCGATGTCACGCTGCCGATCACGGTGGTGTCCGGCAAGGTGCCGAAGCCGCCGCCCTCCGGTGGCATTGGCGTCGGCACCTGGAACACTGAGGCTGAATTCAAGGACATCAAAGTCACCGCGCCCGGTGGAACGGTGTTGTTCACTTCCGATTTCGATCACGGCGTTACCAACGGCTGGAAATTTCTCGGCAACGGCGATTGGAACATGCAGGACGGCGCCTTGCGACAGACGGTGGCCCGGGACAACAGCCGCGCGCTGGCCGGTGATCGCTCCTGGACCGATTACACGCTGGAGTTGAAGGCCCGCAAGCTCGGCGGGAGCGAGGGATTCCTTGTTCTCTTTCACGTCAAGAACGACCAGCAGCGCTCCTGGTGGAATGTTGGAGGTTGGGGCGACACCCAGGACGCCGTTGAAATGGATGAAACGATGGATGCCAAACCGAGCCATATCGAAACAGGCCGGTGGTATGACCTCAAAGTCCAGGTTCGGGGCGACCGCATCCGATGCTGGCTGGATGGCAGGCTGGTTCATGATCTGACCCAACCTGGACGGATAACGCATCCCCTTTACGCCAGCGCCACGCGGGACGATAAAAACGGCGATGTCATCCTGAAAGTGGTCAATGCGGCCGGGGTTCCGGTCAGAACAACCATTGACCTGCCGGGCGCGACTTCATTGACCGGATCAGGCGAAGCGATGGTCCTCACCGCCAGCAGCCCGTGGGAAGAGAATTCGCTCGAAGACCCCACGAACGTTTCGCCCCGGACCGAAGCGGTCAGTTATC
>DASZAB010000128.1:0-32232 GCA_035945675.1 Verrucomicrobiia bacterium
GAGATGGTAGCTGTTCGTGCCGGTCATGGTCAAATCCAGTTCCACCCCATTCACGGTGTTTGTGTCGTAGATGGGAATGCGGTTTGGATAAGTCTCTGTGGTGTACCATTTGCCATAGCTAAAGTACTCAAACGTTCCCACACCAAGTTCAATACCAGCGTTGCCGTATTGGATGTTGTCGCTGCCAGTGGCCAGAACAATCGTGTATCCGCGATAGAAACTGCGACCCGTGGGATTCGCGATGACGGTGCTGAATGTCTGACCAGGCTGCAACTGACCGTTCGGAAACGCCCTGCCGGCACGGGAAAGATCAGTGCCAGTCGGAGGGATCACGCAAGTGAATGTTGACCCGAATGCGGTGCTTGGAGTTGAGCCTTCAGGAGTAAATAGCGTCCACGCCGTGCCAAATGGATCGAGCGGGGACGAACCGCGATCCATGGTCTGCATCACGGTACCGGAAGGACTGGTTCCGCCGGTGTAATCAAAGCTCCAAGCTCCCCAACCGTACCCGCCGTTCTGGCCGGCGGCCCAGCCGGAGGCGTAGGTGGAATTGGTGGCGTAGTCGGCAGCAATAAAAGGTGCTCCGGAACAATTGCCGTTCAAGACGGCTGTGGCGCCCGCCACGGCACAAACCGCTGCGACACCCCGAGGCACCCGGGGAAGAGCAAAATGACTTCTCATAGTTTATTCGGATTGGTTGTCTGGCTGAGCTGTCTCATGCGCATTCTCATGGAACAGATTAACTTTAACGAAAGCCTGCCATCCCTGCTATTGCTCAATTGGACTATATTCGACCGGCGGCGAAGCCACTGGAGTGCAAATTAATACAGCAATTCCATAAGATGATAAACCCTGATCAATGGCTGTCGCCGCCCAATCCCGACGTCACGGAGGTTGAGGACTTCAAATATTTTCTCACCGCCTCGGTACGCCCCCGGACGTGAAGTTTTTCGTAAATGTGCCGCAGGTGCGCCCGCACGGTGTCGTAACTGATTTTGACACGATCGGCGATCTCCTTGTTGCTCAAACCTTCGGAGAGCAGAACCAGGATTTCGGATTCGCGCTGGGTGAGTCCGTCGCCGGACACCACGCTGGCCGGTTTCTTCTGGAACGCCTCCACCAACATGCGGGCAATTTCACTGGTCATCGGCGCGCCGCCGGAGCGCACTTCACTGATGGCTTTCAACAGCTCCTCGGGACTGGACCGTTTCAACAGATAACCGCAGGCGCCGGCCTGCAACGCCTGAAAAATCAATTCGTGGTTGCGATAGACGGTCACGATGATGACCTGAACGTCGGGGAGTTTTTCCTTCAGTTGGGCCGTGCAGGCGATGCCCGATTCCCCGGGCAAATGAATGTCCATGAGCACGACGTCCGGTTTGAGTCGCGGGATTTCCGCCAGTGCCTCCTCGGCGGTGGCGCAGGCAAACACACAGCGAAATCCCGGCGCGGCATCAATCCACTGGCGGAACGTGTTTCGCATCACGGCGTTGTCTTCAACAATGGCGACAGTGTTCATGTCAGGTTATGGGGGACCGGCAGCGGCACTTGCAGGGAGACGGTCGTGCCTGCGCCGGGAGAGGATTCCAGTTCACAGCGGCCGTGCAACTGTTCCAGCCGATCGCGGAGATTGAACAGGCCATGTCCATTTGAGCGCTCAGAGGCCTCGAATCCGCTTCCGTTGTCGGTGATGGAAATCCATAACTGGTCTTCCAGGACGCGGACACGGAAGCCGATCTCGCTGGCCCCGCCGTGGCGGACCGCGTTGTTGAGCGCCTCCTTCACCGCGAGAAAGAGATGGTGACGCACCTCGCCGGAAACCGCCTGATCGGGAAACGAATTGGGAATGTGGACGCGGCAGGCGATTTTCAAGCCGGCCAGGTACTCCTCCGCGTAACTGGCCAGATACCGGGCCACCGAAGCCAGGGTGTCGCGCTCCGGGTCCACAGCCCAGACAATTTCGTCCAGGGCGTTCACCAGCGTGCGGGATTTTCCCGCGATGGTTTCCATGCGTTCAGCGGCCTCGTCGGCGGGCAGATTCAGACCAGGGCCGGTGGTGGCGAGCATGCTGATCTCGGTGAGGCTGCTGCCCAGGTCGTCGTGCAAATCGCGCGCGATGCGGGCCCGTTCCTGCGCGAGGGCGTGTTGATGTTCAACCTGTTCGCGCTCGTGCATCTCCTTCTGGAGTTGGGTCGTGCGCTGTTGCACCTTGTGATGGAGCAACCGGATCCAAACCAGTGCCAGGCCCAGCCCGCCCAGCAGTGCGCCCACCAGAACCAGTAATCGTGGCAGCGTCCAAAACGGAGGCCGCGCCAGCACCCGGATGTCCGCCGGCGAGTTCAACAACAATTCGAAGTTGGCGACTTCCGCATGGGTCGTCCGGTTCCCGCCGTTGCCCGCGTAAATGCCGGTCAATTCCAGCCGGCTTCCCGGCGGTAGATCAAGACCCGCTCCTGGCAAAGCGCGGTAGGAGGCGGCAAATCTGCCGGTATCATCCAGTTGGGCGACAAATCGCTGCAGGCCGGTCTGCAACTCCAGCGTTCGCTGATCCTCGCTCAGATTTAACAGCACCGCCTCGACGCGCACCCGTACGGCGTCGTTTTCAGCCCGGAACAAATTGCCGGCATCCAGCGGACGGGCATTGGGGACGGGTTCGACGCCGATTTTTCGCGCGAGGGCCTCCTGCAAAACCGGCGACGGCCCCGTCAGGCTGGGAAAGCCCACCACCTCCACCAGATCACCGGCCCCCAGACTGGCATTTTCTTTCAGAATGAATCGAAAGCCATTCGTCCCGTCCATCGCATAGTATTCCCCTCCGCGTTCAGCGACGACTTGTCCGGAGACTTTCACCTGTCTGAGCGCGCTGGCTTGCGGATCAAATTGAAGCAAATCCGACACGCGTTTCGGCGTAACCGCAAACGCATCCGCTGGCGCCGGTTCCACTACCGCGACTGACGGAGCATACATCCGGATTTCGCTGACGTTGACCTCGTGTGTAGCCGCATCCCAGGCGGCAAACAGACAACCCCGCAACTGGATGAGCGCGCCTTCGTAGGGTTTCAGTGCCACGTTGTTCGTCCGGCCGTTCGCGTCGGACACCAGAATGTTGATCTTGCCGCCATGCGTCAACAGAGTGACGCTGTCCACGCGAACCGAAGTGATAATTCCCTCAATCTCCACGAATTCGGTGTCCAGGCTGCCGTTGATCAACTGGTCCCAATAAGGACGTGCTGGCGCCGGCAAGTTGCCGGTTCCGAGGCGGCGGACCTGAATGGCATCCACCCGCGGGGCGAACTCGCCCGGATCGGTAACGCCTTCAACTTCCACCAACTCCCCCACCTGCGGTTCGCCGAGCGACGGAAGCCAGCGGTCAATGTAGATTCCCGCCGTGCGGTCCTGGACGACGGCCGCGTTGAATTCCGGCAAGGCGCAGGTAATCACTCCGCGGATCAGGACGCGTTGGCCGCGGGCGGCCTCCGGGCGCGTCAGCCAATGGACCTGTCCTGCGTTCGTCAGGACTGCAGATGGCAACGCGATTCCCGGCGGCGCGGACTGATTGGTCTGGACTGCCTCTGCGGCCCGGTTTTCGATCGCACCCCCCCAGATTAGCAAGGCGAGATAGAACATCGTCCGGGGAGGGAAGTTGAGCACACTGGGCGTCATACAATCTTCCGAGCTGGATATAACGCGACCGTACCACAATCGCCTCGCGAGGAAAAGGCTATTGCATCAGCCGGAATGGCAGGGATGTGCAAATTAAAACTCGTCATGGTCTGACCTCGAAGCTGGATTCCAGTCCGCTTGGTGAACTGGTACCGACCATGACCTTGAAGGTTCCTGGCTGGACGACGAACTGCATGGTCTGGTCGTAAAATCCCAGCTCCCTGGGGCCGAGCGTAAACTCGACATGACGGCTTTCCCCCGGACGCAAACTGACGCGCGAGAACCCTTTCAACGCTTCCACCGGCCGGGTCACGCTTGCGACCAGGTCATGGAGGTAAAGCTGCACCACTTCGTCCCCTGCCCGGTCGCCAACGTTTTGGACATCAACGCCTACGCTGATGGTTCCGTCGGCCGGGATGCGCGTGGCGCTCAACTGCAGATTGGAAAGCTTGAATTGCGTGTAGCTCAAACCGTAGCCGAACGGATAAAGGGGCGTCCACGGCATATCAATATACCCCGAAAAATCCTCGGAATCGCCGCCGGGAGGGCGGCCGGTGCTTTTATGATCGTAGTAAATGGGCACCTGGCCGACCGAACGGGGGAAGGTCACGGGCAGTTTGCCGCCAGGGTCGGCGTCGCCAAACAGCGTGTCGGCGATGGCGTTGCCGCCTTCGGTGCCGGCAAACCAGGTTTCCAGAATGGCGGGCGAATTCGTGGCCACCCAGTCAATCGCAAGCGGACGGCCGTTCATCAACACGACGGCATAGGGTTTGCCGGTCGCGTGAATCGCCTGAATCAAGGCGAGTTGCTGGCCCGGCAAATCGAGCGAACTGCGGGATCTCGCCTCGCCGGACATGCCGGCAGACTCACCGACGGCCAGGATGGTAAAATCGCTTTCCCGGGCGGCACTCACCGCCTGGTCAAAACCCGCGCGCGAATCACCGGCGATGTCGCAGCCTTTGGCATAATGGATGGTCCTGCCGACGGGAAGTTTTGCGCGAATGCCGGCCAGCAGACTCACTGCGTCCGCTGCGCGACCGTCGCCGTTCCAGGGACCAATCATGTCTTGCGCGTCGTCGGCCAGTGGGCCAATGACGGCGATGGATTTCAATTGCCTGCCGATGGGCAGTGTTTGGTGGTCGTTTTTCAAGAGCACAAATGTTCGCGCAGCCAATTCGCGCGCCGCAGTTGCATTGGCGGCGCTGAGCAGCGTGGCCTTTTCCAGATTCTCGTCGGCATAGGGATGCTCGAACAATCCGAGCCGGTATTTAATGCGCAGGACCCGCCGCACCGACCGGTCAATCGTGGCCATCGGGACCTTGCCGTCCTTTACCAATTGCTCTCCGTATTCATTGTAAAATCGGCTGACCATTTCCATGTCCACGCCTGCGTTCAGCGCCAGTGCAGCCGCCTTCTCGCCGTTGGCCGCCACGCCATGGTTAATCAGCTCCTTCACCGCATTCCAATCGCTGATAACCATGCCGTCAAAATGCCATTCCTGGCGCAGCACGTCGGTAAGAAGAAACGAATTGGCCGTGCAGGGAATGCCGTCCAAATCATTGAAGGCGCTCATGAACGTCCCGACCCCTGCGTCAGCCGCCGCTTTGAACGGGGGAAGGTATATTTCGCGCAAGGTCCGCTCGGAGACCTCGGTCGTATTATAATCGCGTCCGCCCTCGGCGGCGCCGTAGGCAACCCAGTGTTTGGCGCAGGCGACAATCCGGTCGGGGCGGCTGTAATCGGTTCCCTGGAAACCCCGCACCGCCGCGGCGGCCATCGCCGCGCCCAGAAACGGGTCTTCGCCCGAACCTTCGACAATCCGGCCCCAGCGCGGGTCACGCGCGATGTCCACCATGGGCGCAAATGTCCAACGGATGCCCGCCGCGGAAGCTTCGGCCGCCGCAATCCGGTCGGCACGCTCAACCACGGACGGGTCCCAACTGGCTGCCTCGCCCAGCGGCACAGGGAAGATGGTGTGGTAACCGTGGATCACATCAAAGGCGAACAGGATGGGAATTTTCAACCTCGATTCATTCATCGCCACCCGTTGCAACTCCGTGGTGCGCCGGGCGCCGCGCACGTAGATGGCCGAACCCAGCAAACCTTTGCGCGCCAGTTCGACTTGCTCCGGACGAATGTCGCCTGCCCAGGTTCCGTCGAGTTGCTGCAACTGACCCAACTTTTCGGCCAGGGTCATGCGCGCAAGCAGGTTTGAGATTTTGTTTTCGATTTCCTGGTTGGAGGCTGTTCTGGAGAAAGAAGGTGCGCCTGCAACTGCCGCCACGGCGCCGAGCAGCAATAAAAGCAATGGCACCGCAACCCGTTTTCGCGAAGGGACCGACACCATCATATTTGGAAAGTTATGAGACAGGCTACGTGACATGCAGGTAGGTCGAATATTGCTCCTCCCTGATGTCAATAAACGGCAGCAGGTTGAGTGGCGCACCGGTGGTTTTTACCTGCCAGGTCCGCCGGTCCATCCTTTTGGCCGCCAGCAGGTCTTTACGGGTCAACGCCGGCTGCGCGTCCGTAATGGCAAACAGCACGAGAGGGCCAAAGAGGAGCGCGACGGTCTGCGGATGCCGCGGGTCAACCGGCTCAAGGCGCAACGCCATCGGCAAATCCAATTCGACATGGTCGCCGGCAGTCCATTGGCGATGAATGGCCGCAAAGGTTCCCGGGACGATCTCGATCTCAACCCGGCGGCCGTTGACCGAAATCGAAGCCCCTTTTGTCCACGCGGGAATCCGGAAATTCAAGGTGAAATCCCTGGCGCGCGAGGTGTTCACCTTGAACTCCACCACGCTATCAAACGGATACTGGCTTTCCTGCGTCAGCGCCACCTCGGCGCCGTTCTGGGTCCATCGCAAGGTGGAGGGAATGTACAAATTTACCCAGACACCCTGCGGGTCGCGAAAGTGCGTGTTGATGCGGTAGTCCGCTGCCACCTGGGGTAGTGTGCCTGAACAGCAGGCCCAATGTTGATCCTCCCGGTAAACCTTGCGCCCCTTGAAATTGTAGTCGGAGTAATAAAAGGTTCGCCCATCGGCCATCAGTGGCTTCGCGCCCAGCACGGTGTTGTACATCACCCGTTCCATACTGTCCCCGTAGCGCGCGTCTCGCGTCACCCGCAACAGGTAGCGCGTCAACTTGAAGTGCGCGTAGGAACCGCAGGGTGTTTCAAAACTCGCATGGGTATTGGTGAGGCTGGCAAAGACATCCGGACTGTCAGGAGCGCGCAGCGTCTCTTCCGGTCCCCAGCCACCCGTGGCAAAACTTTGTTGCGAGAGCATTTCGAAAGCGTTCCCGGCCGCGCGCAGATATTTCCCGTTACCCAAAGTCAGATACGCCTGCATCGCCGAACTTAAGGAATTGACGTAGCTGTAGGCATGTCTGCCGGCCAGCACATTCCGGCCTTCGGCCAGCGGGTCGTAATACACATCGTCGAGATATTGCCGCGCCAGTTCAAGATACCGCTTCCCCGCGCCACGTTGGTATGCCAAAAAGAGATTTTCCGAAATCGTGTAGGACTCATCCCAGGTCCAGCTTGGCTCCTTATTCGGCCGCCAGGCGATCCCATGCTCGACGGCGTGCTTGGGAAAGTGAGGCAATGCCGTGTCCGTTGTGCGGTCAAGGATCGCGAATGCATCGGGGTCGCCGACATATTTGTGCGCATCAATGAGTCCGCAGACGATTTTGTCGTAGCAATACGTCGGGAAGCGGTTCTTGTCATAATATTCGCCCGAAATTGTCTGCGCATACAGGCGATTCAATCGCAGCACCTTATCGCGCGTCGCCCGGTCCCGTTTGATGGCATACCAGCGGGCAAGCGCCGAGACCCATTGGCCAAATGTGCAACTGGGAGCGAAACCCGGCGTGTCTTTGCCCCACACGTAATCGGGATCGTAATGGTACCAGCCGCCGAGGTCCTCGCCGGGAGCAGGCAGGCCGCTCATTTGACGGAACGGTTTCAACAGGCTGTCATCGCTCAGCCCCATCAGGACCCGGTGGGTCGCTTCGAGTTGTTTTTCATGAAGATCGCTCGCTAATTCCACGTCTCCGTGGTCAAACGGCAACAGCGGCGGCAACGTCGGATTTGTGGCCGATGTTCTTTCGGGCCGACGGCCGGGCAACGCCATGCCGGCTGCCGCCATGGAAACCGCGCGCAGGAATTGTCGGCGGGGGATTTCAGGTGAAGCAGGCATAACTGTACGTCCTCAATTTCGTTTTCGATATTCCAACGCGATAATTGCCAAGAGACCGCTTTTAAGGCTCAGCCGATACTTGACTGTGATGACTATGAGCCGCCCGACGCCTCACAATTCTTCGTTCGACCTGGCATATCAGGCAGACGCGTATCGGTTATTGCACAATCACCCGGTAAAACCTGGTTGCCGCCGTCGGAGCAACCAGATAGGGGGAAGTGGCGCTGTTCGTTGTCCACGGCCCAGCCACGCTCGTGGCTTCCAGGAGCGTGCCTTGCGGCCAGCTCACCAGGACATTTGAGCCGACCAATTGGATGGTCAATGTAACCGGCGGCGGATAGGCAACGACAATGTAGCTGGCACGTGTGAGGGTGTTGGTGCCACCCGGTCCGACGGCAGTGAGCGTAACCGGGTAAGTGCCGGGGTTGGTGTAGGTGTTGGCGGGGTTGGTCAGGGCGCTGGTGTTGCCGTCCCCGAAAGTCCAGGCGTAGTTGGTGGCGCCGGCGCTCAGATTGGTGAAAGAAACCGTAAGCGGCGCGGTCCCGTTGGTCGGGCCGGCGGTAAAGTCGGCGACCGGCGGGCCGACGATGTTGGTGAAGGCCGAAAGATAGAGGGCACTGATTTCGGCGGATGAAAGTGAACGGGGGAATACCGCTACTTCGTCAACGATGCCGTTCAGGACATATTGCGGAGTGTCGCCGAATTCTCCGTTCCATCGGGGATCGTAGCCTGCAAACCAATGCGCATCCAACGGTTCAGGATAAAGCGTACCTACCGAGTGGCCTGAGTCGGTAAAACTTTTCAACGATTTGGCGTTATTCCCGAGGTAAAGTGTGCAGCTCGTTGAATTCACCACCATGGCGACAAATTGCCACTGATTAGCCGTGAGACCCAACCCGGTGGCGGTATCACCCCGGACAGCACGGTCGTTCCAATCATAGCTCACCGTACCGCCAGTATCCGAGACCACCATGCCGCACTCCGCCTGCCCTCCGCCCCAGAACATCAAGCCCGTATATTGAGCAGGTGTCCCTTGGGGGTAGATCCAGCCTGAAATGGTCACGTTGAGAATGTTGGTATTCAGCGATGAAAACGTTGGCCAGGATTGCACTACGCCACGGGACGGCCCGTTGGTTCGGCTGAAGTTGGCCGTGTTGTTGGTTTCAAACCCAAGGAAGGTGGGAGGTTGCGGACCGTTCGTCTGGATGCAGTTGGTTCCCCAATAGCCGGCCCCTCCGCCGATGTTATCATAAGTCGGCGGTTGCGTGGCGGGATTCACCCCTGTTTCATTCAACCGATAATAGGCAATGGGATGGTTGGTATAGACCACGTAGGCATAGCCACTCGTAGGCGGAGGCGTCACTGAAAGGGTCGCGACATCGCCGGTGACACTGCCGGAGGCATTCGTCACCACGACGGCGTAGGAAGCGGCGTCCGCCGCAGTGACATTGCTGATCACCAGGGTGGGGGTTGATGAACCAGAGAATTCGGCGCCATCGCTCAGATTCCCGCCGTCCTTCTGCCACTGGTACACGAGGTTCGTGTCACCACGTGCCTGGCAGCGAAATATCGCCGTCTCTCCCCCATACCACACTCCCGACTTCGGCTGACTTGTAATAACCGGAGCGACACCGGCGTTGCCCGGGACCATTGAAACCACAAAGACGCGGGACCCCAAAAGGTTGTTCTGACTGCTGGAGGGGGCTCCGTTGGCGCCCGTGTAATAAGCGACGCCGCCGGGGTAAGCGTTCGTAGCGCCGAAGCCGTCCACCTCATAGTACCATTTGTGCAAATTGAATGCGGTGACGTCAAAGCCATACGATGTATTCGGCTGGAGATACACAGGGGTGTCAAAGGTGAAGGTTATCCAACGGCCACAACCGGTGCCTGTTCCGCTGCCATCGCCAATGCTGGGGAAATTGCATGTATCACAATTTCTCCAGTCAGCCGCCGCCTCACTAAGGTAGCCGCCGCCTTCTGAAGCAATAATGTTGGTCAGTCCGGTGCCGGAGCTGAAATTTGGGGCGGTGCTCGCGGGTTTGACAATGCGGACGGTGTAAGTCAAGCCCTGAATCAATGAATAGGTAGAACTGTAACTCACCGCCCTGAACGAGACCTGAAGGAGCTTATATCCGTTGGGATCGCTGCCCGTCGTGAATATCTGGCCGGGGCAGCCCTTGTCATAGGCGATATAAGTGTAGGTCTGACTGCTGTCCACGTTTGCGGTATTCACGGACGCGCCAACCAGGTTCGAGATACAGACCGTGCCCAGACCGGGTATCGGCGGGTTGTTCGTGCCGCTGAAAGTCACGACCAAGGCATGCGCCGCGCCCGTCAGCGACATGGCCATGGCGAACACCGCCAAGATCTTAATGAGGTTCATGTTGCTGATCATTAGCAACGCCTGGAACGAATTTCGGGGTTTGCCAGGGTAGGAGGGCATATGCTCAGGGTTTGATTGTCATCGGTTGCTCGCGGATTTGGCGCCTTGTGCGAAAAGGCGGGAATTGAGTAACTGCAGGAGCCGATTCACATCGTTCTCGGTAGATCCAACTCTGTCCGCCGGCAGATTTCCGTAAAATATTCATTCGGTCGGTTCGTTAAGTTACTCCCCGCCGGCGACCATGGGCTATAGCTCAATTGGACTACGTTCCGAACCGGGTGACGCTGGCGGGCGGCGCGATTTCCTGTCTTGCGGCTGTTCTTAAAGTGACTATATCCCGGCGCATTTACTCAGCCAACTGTTCGCGTTTGAGCACGCGATAGTCGAACGGAGCGAGCGCGAGATTCGCGGCTGCCGCCTCGCCGGTGAGGACATCCGTAAAACCGGCGCCCACGTTAACCGTTACCGGTGAGTTGCCGTGATTAAGCAGAAAATAAAAATCAGTGCCCCCCTTCGTGCGGCACGTCACCTCGACCTGCTCGGGCACGTCCACCAGCAACGGTTTCAACCCGGTTTCGCCGGCACAACGTTTGATAAGGCAACGCGCCGCTTCCAGATTGAACAGCGAGCCATAATAAACCGCCCTTCCCTTTCCGAACCGTTGCTCCGTTGCCGCGGGCGAATCCTTGAGATAATCGCGTTCCCACCGGCCAATGACGCGGGCCGTGGTGGGATGCAGCACTTCGGCGAAGACCTGGACCGGCACCGTGCAGCCGTCGTCGAAACGGAGGGCATTGTTGGTGCCGGACGGCGGTTGATACGTTTGAAAGGAGTCCAGCTCAACGCCGAATACATTCGTCAGGCCGATGGGAATGGCATCCGGGGTGAAGGCATTGTCCCGGTCCTTGATGGCGCTGTGGGCGGACATGACGAGTGTGCCGCCCTGCTCGACGTATCGTCGCAACCGTGCCGCCAGTTCGTCATCCATCAGCGCCAACTGGGGCGCGAAAACCAGCTGGTAATGGCTCAGGTCGGCGGTCGGGCTGACGAAATCAATGTTGTACCGCTGCTCCGAGGCGGCCTGGAACAGCGCGTTATCGGCCGCGCCGACGTTTACTTCCGTTGTCAGAAACTGGTAATTGAAAACCCAATCATCTTCGAAGTCTTTGATTACGGCAATCTCCGAAATAATTTTTGAGCCGATGATTTGCGGCCCGATTTTTTGCAGCTCCTGCCCTTCCTGTTTGAACTCCGCGAAGCGCGCGCGCGGGACGTTGTCGTGGTCGAGCACGCCGTACCAGTATTCCTCCGCGCCGCGTTCCGCCGAGCGCCAGCGGAAGTGCAGCAAGCCGTCCGCACCGTGCGCCACCGCCTGCATGGCCCAAAGCCGCGCCTCCCCCGGCCGTGGCGTGCGCAGCAAATAAGTCTGGCCGGCGGGCCCGATCAATTGCTCCATGATCATGAATCGCCCGTCGAAGCCGCGCACCAGCGTCAGTTTGGCGCCCGTCGAATAACGGGGTGAATCCTCGAAGGTCGGATAATTGTCAAACGCGTACAGGTCGAGATTGCGGCTGAAGGTGTAGTAATTGATGTTTTTGAACACGCCGTTGTGCGTCAGGAAATCGTCGGGCCGGTAGCGTCGGAGGATTCGGATTTGATCGTTCAGGAAATCCGTGGCGGAATCCGAGATGAACCGCTTGAAGTCGAGCATCAGCGCCGGATTGTGGTAGGCCGGCGTGGGAAAGGGCAGGTCAATTTGTCCCCAGTCGGAGTAGATCTGGCTCCAGACCACCGTGCCCCAGCGCGCGTTCAATTCGTCGAGTGTCCCGTACTTCTTCCGCAGCCAGGTGCGAAACGCCGTCCGGCAACTGTCGCTGTAACATTCCGGGTTCTCGTTGTTCAGCTCGTTGTCAATCTGCCAGCCGATGATGTTGGTATTGTCGCGATAATGCCGCGCCAGGGCCTCGACAATTTCCCGGGAGAGCCGTCGATAAACCGGACTGTTATAGCAGATCTGGCGGCGCGACTGGTCGTTTACCCGCTGGCCGGTCGCGAGCACGTCGAGCACTTCAGGGTATTTGTGCGTAAGCCATTTCGGCGGCGCCGCAGTGGGCGTGCCGAAAATCGTCTTGATCCCGTGCCGGCCCAGCGTTGCGATGGCGCGGTCGAACAGGCTGAAATCATAGTGTCCCTCGCGCGGTTCCATCAGGGCCCAGCCGAACTCGCCCAGGCGGACGGTGTTGACGCCACACTCCTGCATCCGTTGCGCGTCCTTTTCCCAATAGCCCTCCGGCCATTGCTCAGGATAGTAACACACGCCGAAGCGAAACGAGTCGTAACGATTGGTCACCTGCGCGTTGACGGCGCCCGATTCTAAAATCGCGAGGGCCACCGCGATTGAAAAAAGGCGGGAGAAGGACAGCGCCGACCGGGAAAGTGATTTCCAAATCATGAACTATCACATAAGTACAACATTCTTTAACGCCGCCCTATAGCTCAATTGGACTATTCTCTCGACCCGAACCCGGTGGCATAATGCTTTTTCCTGGTTCTCTATAGGTTCAGCATGTCGAAATCAGCCCCCATATCTTCAGCCTTTCAAAGGCACAGCCTGATTTGGTGCACTCCTCTGTTCCTGGCATTGTTGTGCGGCGCCCTGGCCGGCACGTTCGACAGCGCGTCCGCCGCTCCGCGACAAATCACTTCGCTCGACTTCGACTGGCGATTCCATCGGGGCGACATTCCCGGCGTTTTGCCCGATCACTCGACCAATGGGAACCTGGCTCCGACAGCGGAGTTTCTCAGTCCGGCCTACGACGATTCCTCCTGGCCACGAGTCAATATTCCGCATGATTACATCGTCGAAGGCGCGTTCGACCCGAAGGCCGACCAGGCGCACGGTTACCTGCCGGTCGAACCGGCCTGGTATCGAAAAACGATTTGGATTCCCGCCAGCGACCAGGGCCGCCGGCTGTGGCTCGAGTTGGATGGTGTTTACCGCGACAGCCAGATGTGGCTCAACGGTCGTTTTCTGGGCCGCCACGAAAGCGGGTACACCAGTTTTTGCTATGACATTTCCGAGTTCGCCAGGATCGGCACAAACAACCTGTTGATGGTGCGCGTTGATCCGACCCGGTTCGAAGGCTGGTGGTACGAGGGCGGCGGCATTTACCGGCACACGCGCCTCATTTCCGTGGCACCCGCGCACGTGACACCCTGGGGCGTGCACGTGGTTGCCCAGGTAAATGATCCCGGTGATGGCATACGGGCCGACGCCCAACTGGAGATCACCACCACCATCGCGAATGACGCTGCCGCGACCGACCGCGCGGCGGTATTGAGCGAGGTCATCAACGCTGACGGCGCAGTGGTTGCGAAGGAACGAACTGCCCATCACCTCGCAGCCATGGGCAGTTTTGAATTCCGGCAGTCGCTCGCGTTGTCCAGGGCGAATTTGTGGTCTTGCGAACATCCCTATCTGTATCGTGTCCGCACCCGTGTGCTGGTCGGCGGAGAGATGGTCGATCAAATCACCACTGACTTTGGCGTGCGCACCATCCGATTTGACCCCAACCACGGATTTTTTCTGAACGGCCAACCAGTCAAAATCAAAGGCACCTGCAACCATCAGGATTTTGCCGGTGTGGGCATCGCTCTTCCGGATCGCGTTTACGAATATCGGGTGCAGAAACTCAAGGAGATGGGCGCCAACGCCATGCGCTATTCGCACAATGAAATGGCTCCGGAACTCCTCGACGCCTGCGACCGCCTCGGTGTTCTGGTCATGGCGGAAAACCGGCATCTGGGTGATTCGCCCGAAATCCTCGGCGAATTGGACAGCCTTGTGCGGCAAGACCGGAACCATCCCAGCATTGTGATCTGGTCCATCAGCAACGAGGAGAAGGAACAAGGCAGCGAATTAGGCGCTAAGCAGGGTCGCGCCATGGTGAAGTTGATTCGGCAATTGGACAACACCCGGCCGGTGACCGCCGCGATGAATAACGGCGTCGGCCACGGTTTGACGGGTGTGATCGACGTTCAGGGCTTTAATTATCACCCGGACACTTACGACGAAGTGCATCGCGAGTTTCCGCAGAAACCTCTGATCGCAACGGAAATCGCGGCAGCCGTCGGCACGCGCGGTTGCTATGCCCGCGAACCGTTCACCGTACCCAAAGATACAGCGCAGTATCAGGGAAATCCCGCGCGATGCCAGGTGTCAGCCTACGACGTGAACGCGCCGGATTGGGCCGAGACCGCGGAAACAGCGTGGCAAGCGGTCGCCGTGCGGCCGTGGATGGCGGGCGGCTTTGTGTGGTCGGGGTTTGATTATCGGGGCGAACCGACGCCATTCGAATGGCCCGCCGTCAGTTCCCAGTACGCGATCATGGACACCTGCGGCTTTCCCAAGGACGTCTATTATTACTACAAGTCCTGGTGGACAGACCAACCGGTGCTTCACATCTTTCCCCATTGGAATTGGCCGGGCATGGAAGGGAAAGACATTGATGTCTGGTGTTACAGCAATTGCAAGCAGGTGGAGTTGTTCCTGAACGGGCAAAGCCTCGGCAGAAAAACGATGTCGCGCTATTCGCACCTGGAGTGGAATGTCAAATACGAACCGGGCACGTTAAGTGCGAAGGGCTACAACGACGACGATAAAGTCATCGCCGAAACCAGGCTGGAAACCACGGGCGAACCTGCCGCCATCGCGCTCGCACCGGACCGGACGACCCTCGCCGCCGACGGCACGGACATCTCCCTCGTCACCGTGAAAATCGTGGATGCCCAAGGCCGCACCGTTCCAGTGGCGACCAACGAAGTGATATTTAAGATAACCGGCGCCGGCCGTTTGCTTGGCCTGGGCAACGGGGACCCGACCTGCCACGAACCGGACAAAGGCAGCGAGCGCCGCGCATTCAACGGATTATGCCTGGCGATTGTCCAGTCATCCCGCATACCGGGTACGATTGCAATTCAGGCAGACTCACCGGGCCTCAAATCCACTTCGGCTGTCATCGAAGCGCGCTGAAATCAAATCGAGGCAAGTCAATAAACCAGCACCAGCACCGCCGCTTTTGTTGGTGGGGTGAGCGTCCTCGCGAGCCGTAGCAGCGAACGTCAGTTCGCTCCATCTTGATTTCTTCCAATCCAAAGAATGAGCCGATTTACATCGGCTGCTACAGTTTTTCAGGAAGAACTTACGCCGGTGACAATTCAACGCGCGCGAGGGCCGCTTCAAAAGCTTGAAACAGCTTTTCCTTTTGCCGGACGACCGCGTCGGTGGGAGCGAGTTTCTTCTCCAAAGTAAGACCAGATTGCGGTTCGGTCAGGCGCAAAAGTCGCCCACCGTTCAGCAATTTGACGAGGTCGAACTGGATTTTATCGCGGTCAACCATAACTCTATTTTCCTCGAAATCCGTGGAATTGCAGCCGAAGATTGCGATTGGCCGGCGAGGCGTTTCCCCAACGTTCATGGGCTTCGCGCGCGGCCCGCTCGAAGTCCGATTCGTTGAAATCAATGACATTGGCCGGCGGATCGGGCACGGCAACCGAGGCGGCTTCCAAAATTTCGTGGTAAAGCGTGACAGACAGTTCTTCCTCGCTCAAACCGGCGCGAACGAGCAAACGAAAATTTCCAGAGACGGCGCTGGTTTACGCGATGGCTTCACGCCCGATGGCATCTGGTATCGGAACATCGGTCAATTCGATTTCCTCGATGATAAAATCGCCGTGAAGGTGGAGATTTTTGAATTGCCCGAGGTCAATCACGGCGCAATTCAAACGCCCTCTGCCCCGGTCGTCCATCCCATAACGTGCTGCGCTGCGTTAGCTTGCGCCATTTCCATTTCGGATTTGCGACCCTGGCAGCGGGGTGTGTCCCGCGGCTATGCTCGCGCCCATCGCACCGGCTGGCGTGCTGGTGTTTCATTTCCGCAAGGTGAACCTGCCCTTCCACTCAACGCGGTCCGCCCGGGCCTGCGTGAAAAACGTGGAATCAAATTCAATCGTGTCGCCCGGCTTGAACTTCGTTTTCCCAAACAGGGTTGCCGGCAATTCCAGGGCGGCAATGTTGCGCGTGTTCATGTACTCGCCGGCCAGGTTGACGATGCGGACCGTAGGCTCATCGCAAACCGGCGGCCCACCGGGACCAAGCCGGACATGAATCGGCTGGTTGGTTCCGCCGATGGAAACCATCCACTCGGCCCGGTCCGCCTCGGGTATGACCTTGTCCTTATAATAATCGGCCTCGGCCAAGTCCTGGGCATACAAGCCGAGATAAACCGCCTTCGAGTCCCAGCACACATACAAATCGGCGACGGGAAATTGCGAAACCGGTTTGACGAAGCCGCGTTCACGGTCCCAATCCGCGAGCGTACGCCGGATGGTGAAATGGCCGAGTGGATGGCGTGGCGCGGGCGGTACGCCGAGCGAAGCGTCGGGGCGCGCGGGCTGCGGCCCGCTTTTAATCGCCATCAGATCAAGCGCCTGCGCCGCCGTCGTCAGCGGTTCGTAAGGCTGGTCATGGATGTCCACCAGCCCGAAGTCGTAATTCTCGCCGTCGAAACGTCCGTGCGTTGGCTCGTCATAGTACTGAAACCAGTCCGCGCCAACGACGCAGGGTGTTCGCAGCAGCGCCTCCACTGTGTTGCGGAAACCGGCGGCGCGTTCCTTTTGCGTGGTCACAACTGGAAAAGTACTGACGTCGTTTTTGTTGCCGCTGCGGTTCTGTTCGGCGGACATATAGAACTCGCTGACATACACCGGCCTGCCGGTCAACGCGTGGAGCGTATCGAGATAGAAACGGGGAAACGTCCCGTCGTTCCATGCGGCGTTGAGATTCATGGAGACCACATCCACGAATGGTCCCGCAGCCTGCGCCACTTCCGGATAGTAAAACGATTGGTAACGGTCGCCTAAAATCAGACCGCGCGGATCGTAGGTTCGGATGATTTCGCGCACGAGCGAGTAATAACGTTCGGCCATCAGGCCCAGGAAACGGCGGTAAACGCGAATGCCCTGGCTGCCCGGCCGAAGGTAAAGCATCCCGTGCCGGTCCAGTTCCTCAAAACTCCCGACGCCTTCGGGCTCGAAATCTTTGAGCAATTCCGACCAGTTGCTGCGGTAAGTCTCGCGGAGGAGCTGCACCAATCGCTGCCGCTGGCCGCTCGTGGGTGGCTGAGCCAACGTCATCTTGAAAAGCGTCGCGTTCCACCAGCCCATTTCGTTGTCGCTAAAATAGCCCAGCAGGCGCGGATCGTTGCGCAGCGGCAGGATCTGGTCGCGCGCGATCTGACGCATGCGCGCGATGATGTTCGTGTCCCACATGTCCAGCCACGGCGCGCCGGCCGTCATGCCGACGGCCAGCACCGGAATGAAGGCCACGTCCGCGTCACGGCACTGCCGCAAGGCCGGATAATCGCTCCAGCCGCCAACGGTGGTGAATCCCCATAACTTGAGCCGCTGCACCGCAGCCTCGGCCCAGCGATTTGAATTCGCGTAATGCTGAAAGGCTGCGTAACCCGGATTCGTTGGCTTGAACCGTTCGCGCGAAGCGCCCTGGTTCACGCAGCAAACGCCCAGCGAAAAGAACCGCTCCCCGTTTGGCCTGGTCAACCAGGAGATTCCCTCGTGTTGCTCAATGGAAAACGGGGCGTTGGTGTCCGCCGCCCATCCGGGCCGAAGACTGAACATCAGCAGGCTCGCTGTGATGTAAATGGTTCGCACCATGGATGCAGTGAATCAGATTCGCGCCCCTCGAATCAATAGTCCTATCGAGCTATTGCCAACGGGAACAGTGAAATTTCAGAAATCAGGTCCTGACCATTAGAAAAACACAGCCGGGAAATCCCGGACCGAGCCACGACCAGTCTGTCACCCTTTTGCACCATTCTTCCATTACGCCGTCATGAACGGTGGCTGGGGGCGGAATCGCATGGAAGACTGGAAAAGTGACATCAAGAGGTGCAGCCAATGGCCGGGACTAAACCTCAAAAATCTCAGAGAGGTCCGGCCGCGAAGGAAACCGGGCGTTCCCTGCTCACGGCGAGTGAATCGATCAAGGAGTCTCCGGATAAATTCCCACAACCCACGCGCCGTTGAAGCGCGGCGCGGCGTGCACGTCCGATTCCGACCGGGCAACGATTTGCCGCTCCCGCGCGGCGAGATTTGTATCAGGCGAGAGAATTTGGGCGGGCAAAGATACGGCTGCGGCAAGCAGGAATGGAAGCGTTTGTGTTCGTCTCACTCTTTATTGTAACAAGACCCGGAAAAACGTCACCGCATTTGTGGGCGTGACCACGAAAGGCAACGCAGGATTCGTGATGGCCGACCACGGTCCGGCAATATTGGTTGACTGCAACAGCGTGCCTTGCGACCAGGAGAGGGTCAGGTTCGCGCCGGATCGTTGCAGTCCAATTTGCACCTGTGGCAGCTCGTGGCCATTTTCGTAAAGCTGCTCAATTTGCCCGCGCGGGAGCGCATCGTTGAACACGGCGACTTCGTCCATTACGCCGTTGAAAACGCGCGCAGCGGAGGAATAAGTATCGGTGCCGATCGTTCCGGTCCCGGCGAAGGCCTGATTTGGCTGGTTCAAGAAGTTGGTCGCGCTCTGCCATCCATCGGTGTTGATGAGATACACCTCCGTGCTGGAGGGCTGCACAACCACGGCGGCAAACGACCATTCATTTGCCGGTGGTTGCACGCCGGAACTCCAGCCCCACGATCCCGAATCATTATTCCAGGTGTAACCCAGATCGGTTCCGGCACTGTTGTAATTCATGCCTGCCACCGTGCTGCCGCTGCGGCAAAAAACCAATCCCGCATAGGCCGCCTGGCTGCCCACCGGATAAATCCACGCCGTGATGGTCACCGTGTTGGTGTTCAAATTCAAAGCGGGGATGGTGATCCAGGAGTTGTTTATTCCGTTGGCGAATTGCGCCGCGGTGTTGGTAATTTCGAAGCCTAGAAAGTCCGGTGGTTGCGGGCCGGCGACGCCGAGGGTGACCGCGCTGCCATAAGTGCCATTGTGTCCGCCGCCGCCATCTACAGCCGTCGTGCTGCCGTTGGCTTCGTTCAAGCGCCAGTAGGCGACGGGATTGTTGGACAGCACAAAGGATGGAAACGCGAAGCTCGTCGTCGCGTAACGCGGCTCGGCGCTGGCTTCATCCGAAGGCGGGCTTTCGCCGCCGAGCATGGGATTCATCGCCGTGACGAAGTAAAAGTAAGTTGTGCCGTTCGTCACGGCGGTATCCGTGTAATTGGTTGCCGCAAGCCCGCTGGCCAGAAGCGTTTCCCCGCCGCTCGTCGTGCCGCGGTACACATTGAAGGTTGCGTCCCCCGCAGGCGCAACCCATGAAAGGCTCACGCGTCCGTCACTCGCGCCGGTTTGCAGGCCACTCGGCGTACCGAGCGAGACGACAATCTTGTCGAAGTTCGGCCCCAATGCAGTCGGATTGCCAAAAGCCAGTGTGTTTACCCCGGCAAGCAGCGGGACATAGGCAGCCATAACGCCAACGTCATTGGTATCGCCGCCGGTAGCTTGAAACGAAAGGTTTGTCACCGCGCCGCCATTGACGCTCAACTGGGCCGTGCGGCTGGCGCTGCAAGCATAATAAATATCAGCCTCGTAAAGGCCATTGGAGGGAGCGGCGACCTGGTTGAATTGAAGCGTGTTGGCCTCGCCGTTGCCAATGCCGGTGACGTACGCGCCGGCGGAGAAGTTCGGATTGCGCGGGACGTAATACGCCGTGCCGGAAAAGCTGTTGTAGGCCGATTCAGCTTCGTAAGTGCGCGGATGGTTCCAGTCAAAAGTGCCGGTGACTTTGAGCATCATTGAACCATGCGGCGGTATATTGGTTCCGGTAAAACTGCCGGTGAAACTGCCCAGATCCTGGTGTGCCCACAGATCGCGGACCGCAGCCGAACTGCCACCCGCCAGCCCCAGGCCCTGCCAGTTCACGGCAATGTTTTGCGTTGTGGTCAGCCGGTTCAATAACAGCACGGCCAATTGCCCGCTGGTCAAACTGCCGAGCGGCTTGGCATAGACCGCCGTGCTGCCGGCCACCGGTACGCCGACGGCGCAGAGCGGGTCCTGGTCCACGGCAATCACTTCAGCGTTGGTCAGCGTGTTAATCGTCGTAGCGGTGATGGGGGGAGGCAGCCCGCCGCCGCCCGGCCGAACGTCGGTGCCGATCATCAATGGTGCGCCGAGAATGCACCAAAGGTTGAACGTCGTGCGGCCTTCCAGATCGCTGATGCCATTGAATCCGACCATGAGCATGTCCGGGTCCAGAAAATGTCCGGGTGCCTGCGCAAACCAATCGGCCTGCGCGGTGTCAAATTCCCAAAGAATCGAACTCCACGATACGGAACCGCTCAAACCAGATATGTCGTTGTTGACACGAAATGAGTTGGCGATGCGGGGCGCGAACTGCAAGCCGTCCACCTGCGGCGTGGAAAGGCTTAACACGATCGGCCGGCCCGATGCATTGTTGGCGATGGCGTTGCAGGCGGCGTAAAAATCCCCCGGCCCGTGGTCATCAATCTTGATGAAGTCCCAGCCCCACGACGCAAATTGATCGGCGTCGTGCTGGTAGCAGGCGTACAGGCCGATTTGCGCGGGACTGCCATAGCCACTGGAACCGATGTCCGAATAGCCGCCCATGAGCAGGCCCTTGGAATGGACGTAATCCGCCACGGCTTTCATGCCGTCAGGCCAGTAGCTATTGGTGACAATCAAATCTCCATTCGCGTTCCGGTCACCACGACCGGAGGCAATCCAGGTGCAATCAATGGTCACGGTTTTGTAGCCCGCGGCGGCCAGTCCTTCGGCCACCAGCGCGTTGGCCGTATTGGTTATCAAATTTTCCGATGGGCCGGGGTTGTCACCAACGACGAACCAGGAATTCCAGCCCATTTGCGGCGTCAGCGCATTGCCCGCCACGTTCAGTTGCGGCAGCGGCCAGGTGGTTTCCCAGACAAACGGATGCGAGCCAATGTACGGATTATACAAACTCGCCGGCACCCCCGCTTGCGGCCCTGGCACGATCAGGACGCCGGTAAACCCGCCGGTGCTGATCAGGGAATTATTGTGCGCGGTAACAGCCAAACCCGCCAAAACTGAACTGCCCATCAATATGGTTTGAGGCGCGCCCAGTTGCGTCCAGTTGATGCCGTCCGAAGAATAGTTGGCGGTAAAAGTATTGCCGGACCGGCTCAACCGGATCCAATCCGGCACGGTGATGGCCGTCTGATTGACTTGATAGGTCGGGCCGCCCGCCGTGTAACGATAGCGAAACGCAACGCCGTTGCCGGGGGTGAGCATAACCGACGCTTCCGGGGCATTGGACGAAACGCCGTTGCGTATCATCAGACCCGCCTGCGCCCATGGGTCCGTGGCGGTCTGGCTGATGACTCGCGCAATGACGGCGCCGTCGCCGTTCAGCGAGTTCGTCAGATCATTGAACTGGTCGCTGGAGTTCCAGATGTCCGCTCCGCCGCCGGCCACGATCCAAACGCCGTTGGTGTAGGAAGCCGAACCGGCAATCCCTGGCGAGCCGACGTCCACATCTGCCCAGCCGGCCGGCAATGCGGCGCGGGCACAGCTAGTCGCAAGGATGCATACGATAACAACGAAACCAAAAAGTGATGGGTATTTCATTCTTTTTAGTAAAAAAGGCTCCCGGATTTCTGCCGGGAGCCTTTGCTTTAAACAACTCACGGTCATGTCGTCATGGCGGATTACTGCGATTGCAGGATGTAAAACTTCTGCCGCGCGCCGCCGACGGCATTGGTGATGTTAAAATTGCCGCTGCTATCGAAGCTGTTGGTGCTGACGCGGACCCAGTTGGCGAGCGGCGTGGCCAGGTTTGTCGAGGACAACAAATAACATGTGCCACTGGCAGCGCCGTTTGTGCCGCTGACGACGACATTGCCACCACTGAGGGTAATGTTTCGAATGACCGGATGCGGAGCCGTGGCGGAGAGGACGATGATACTGCCGTCGTTGGCAAGGTTGTTTGACCAGACCACGCCCCCGCCGGTTACCGAGAGCAATCCGCCGCCGGAAACCGGCTGGCTGAACAGGATAAATTTATCACCGGCGGCCAGGGCGGGGCCAAGGTTGTTCACGATCACAACGCCATTGTTCGTGTTGCTCAACGTGCCGGTGACCGACACCAAGTCGTTCGATTGAGCGAGCGACTTGTTGACTTTGACCGACACATTGCCGCCAAGGGTCAGGCTGTTGTTGACGGTCAACGTACCGATGGCCGATGGCGTGCCGGGGGCCAGTGTGCCGCCCGAAAGAACGACGATGGGACCGCCAAACGTGGCGGTGCCGCCGAGACCTCCAGCGGCGACGGTGGTCGTGCCACTCAGTGTACTCAGATCGCCGGTGAAAACCACCGTACCGGGGCCGTTTTGATTGATGTTGCCAATATCGGTGATGGTGTTGGGCACGATCAGATTGCCCGCCGTGTTGAAGGCAAGGGTGCCGGCATCGTCAATGGTACCCGCGCCGAGGCTGCCGCCACCACCATTCCCGATTTGCACCGTGCCGAGAGTAATGTTGAGACCACCCCAGGTATTGTTGGTCCCGGCCAAAATCAAGGTTCCGCCACCGCCGGTGTAAAGATTGTATCCACTCGCGGAGATTCCAAAGGCATTGCTCAGGGTAAGGGTGTCGGCGCTTTGCACATCAATCTCGGAATCCGCCGCCAGCGTGACCGTGCCGTCGTAGCTATCATTGCCGCTGACACCGCCGATCAGGAACCCGCCATCCAGAGTAATATTCCCCCCCGTGAAGGCGATGTTAAAGATCAATTGGAGCTGGCCGTTGGCGGTGACAATGGTATTGGAGGCGAGACAGCCGGCAGCCCGCGCCAGCAGTGTGCCGTTGGCGACGATCAACCCGCCGGAGATGTTGTTGTTGCCCTGGAGGAGCATCGAACCGGCGCCGCTCTGCACGAGATAGTTGGCATTGACCGTGTTGGCCAACGTGATTTGCCCGGCAGAACCATTGTTGGTGACGCTACCGGTGCCATAAATGGGATAGCCGTAGGCGTAATCCGCCGAACTGTTGAACAGGAGTCCGCCATTGTTGGTCAGGGCGCCAGCGCCAAGCGCGCCGGCCGCATCACCGTTGTCGAGTTGCAGCACGCTGCCGGGATCAATCAACGCAGGGCCGGTGCTCGTGTCCGCAGCGTCCAGAATCAACTGGCCGTTATTCATCACATGCAATGAAGCCGAACCGTCCAAACCTCCACCCGTCAGCGTATAATTCGCGTTCGACACCGTAACGGACGTCGGCGAAAACGTGCCGGCCAGCGTGACCGCAGACCGCGCGGAACCGAGCGGACCGAAGCGCACATTGTCTGTTTCGGTGTAATTAGTCGTGGACGCGCCGCCGTTCAGGGTCCAGAAGAGTGAAGTCGTGTCCCAGGTGGAACCGTTCCCGTCCCATTCAATCGTCTTTGGCGTATAGAGCGTCAGCGTCGCCACCACACTGGTTACGGAGCTGAAATTGTTGGAAACGATCACATCGTAATTGCCATCCTGGCCCGGGACGGTCGTGGCTATCGAATACGTGGCGTTGGTGGCGTTCAGGAGGTTGGTGCCGGCATGTTGCCATTGGTAATGCGGATTCAATCCGCCGGCCATCACGCTGAAACCGGCCGGCTGGCCCACCGTAACAATCTGGCTGGCCGGACTCGGCCCGTACAGCACATAAACGTTGGATGCCTGAATGACCTGGACCGCCGCAATGCCCAGCCATTGATCGTTCCCGGATTTTGGATAGGTGGTGAAGGTGACGTTGGCATTGGTTTCACCCCGGAAAAACGCGAAGTCGGCGCCTGGAAAAACGGAACTGTTGGTCTCGGTGGTGGGCTGGAAGAAGGCGTTGGCGCCGCTGATGGACGGTCCGCCTACGGTGCTGAACGAGTAAGTGGTTTTGCCATCGCTGATCGTGCTGTGGCGACCACTGGTGTCGGAATTGAAATAAACCACCACGTCGTAGAGCGGGTAGGGAATGTTGGTCAAGGAAACGGAGGTGTTGGTCGTTGGCGGGCCCCACGAGGCGGGGCCGGCATTCAGGAAACCGTTAAGCATATCCTTGTTGTAGGTGCCATTCGCATCCTGTGCCGGATTGGAGGCCTGAACACGATAACCGTTGTAAGCGTTATAGGTCAGGTTGACAGCCGTCGCCGCACCCGTGTCATCAAACAAATTGCTTACGGTAACGGGATTGCCATAGGCGTAGGTAGAACTATTCTCTGCCCAACTGTCATTCCAATTGTATGCGGCCGCAAGCCCCGCTTCAGTGTTGGTGACCGGGAGTCCACTGCCTCCAACCGCATTTATAAATCCGTATTGGTTGAAGCTCCAACTGATGATTAGGTTCGGATTTGGGTTAGTGGCGGTTTGAGCCTGAACCGCGATGGTTAACGCGAGAGCGGCCAATGCGGCTATGGCCATCTTCCAATGTCTGCAGAGTATTGATTTCATGTAGGTTGATTTATTTGGGGATTGCACAGGCAATCTTCAGGGTTTAAAGATTCGGTCAATAGGGTACGGCAAATCCTGCCTTGGGAGGTACGGTTAGGCCCCAATCCTTATGCCAGTCGAGATTCCAGAGCTCGGGCAATCTGGCCAATTTGGCGTGGCCATCCCACATCGTGACATTGACCGCGCCGGGCGGCGGTGCGGTTTGCCAATTGGCGGTGTAATTGCGGGAGGCCGAGTTGACATCGCCATGCCGCTGAATCGCCATGCGGCCCATTTCATAGCCGAGTCTCTTTGGCGGAAGCCAATTCATGCCTTTCCAAAGATCCCGGCAGGGGCGATCCTGCTCTAAAGGGCAGGCGTCTTCCCAGATGCCATCCGCATAAACAGGTGTCGAGGATGGGTGTTGAATTTCCGAGTCTTTAAGGAAGTAGTACTGCGGATAAGTGGCAGCAGCGTCTCGATTTGCAGTGCCGTCATAAGAAGCCGAGTAAAACCAGGCATTGTAGGTGTAACTGCACGAGAGGGTATAGCCCAGGGGCGAGTTTTTGCCCAAATATAAAACCCAACAGTTGTTGGCAGTGCCGGGTTGTCCGCCAGCTCCACCCATCGGCGACCCGGCGGTGTTGAAGGGGGGCGATGCCGGCAAATTTGCGGTCGGGCAACGGATCAGGTTCGTTGACTTTGCAAAGGAATCAAGCAAAGTGCCAAGCCATAAGGAATAGACCCCATAGGGACTGTTCGCATCGGCAGGCCGCAGCATAAGTCCCTGGTTATCGCCGGCATACATGATGTTGGCTATGCACAACTGCCTCAGGTTGCTCAAGCACACGCCTTGTTGCGCCTTGCGCTTGGCGCTGGCCAGCGCCGGCAACAGCATGGCCGCCAAAATGGCAATAATGGCAATGACTACCAGCAGTTCGATTAGCGTAAACCCCTCGCTGCCGTGCTTTGCCACCCTTCTACGGGTGAATATGGCGCAATTTGCTTCAGCCAATATCATAACGCTTCATCGCCCGAGGCGTGAACTCATGTCTCTAATCCTGGGAAAATTACCTGTTACTTGCGGCGAACCGAACGCAGCTTCGAGACGAGCAGGCCAAAACCGCAGACGCTCAAGGCCAGCACACCCGGTTCCGGCACAGCCACGATCTGAAAGCCAGCGAGGCCAATCCAGGCAGCGTCATTGGGATTCGTATCTCCCGGAGCAACCGTAAACGTCTGGGAAGAGCCCGTAAGCCCGCTAAACACAACGTAGTTCGCCGTGGGATTGGCGCCGGTGGTGTCAGTGCTTTGTATGAATGAAGCATTCGCGCCGCTGATGGCGGCCGCCCCCATCGTGGACAAATCGTAGGTCGACGACCCATCGGACACCAGCGCAACGCGGCCCGCTGTATCGTCGGACACATACACATAAACGTCGTACTGCAAATACGGAATGCTGCTTAGTGAAATTGTGTTTTGAGTGACCGGCGGGCTCCAGGTGGCCGGCCCGGCATTCAAGAAACCATTCAGCATCTGCTTGTTGTAGGTGCCATCGGCGTCCTGTGCCGGATTGGAGTTCTGAATATAGTAACCGTTGTAGGAATTGTAGCTCAGGCTGGTGGCGGTTGCCGTGCCCGAGTTGTCAAACAAGTTGTTTACGGTAACCGGTGTGCCATAAGCATAGGCCGAACTGTTCTCAGACCAACTGTCGTTCCAATTAAATGCAGAAACAACGCCTGCCTGAGTGTTGGGGACGGGAACCCCGGTGTTTTGACCCGCATTGGAGAAGCCGTATTGGTTAAAGCTCCAACTGATTACCTGGGCTTGAAGCGCAAGGCTGGCCGTCATCGCGAAAGCGACACAAATGGATTTAATCACTGTTTTCATAGTTTTTATTTCATGGTTTAAGGCTTACAAACTTTAATGCGCCAAAGGGCGCAAAAAGCGGACATCCCTTGTGTTTTTTCGAGATCGGCCGCGGAAGCCGTCGAAACTCAACGAATCAGCCCTTCCGCCTCCTTTAACAGCACCCGCGCTATAATCCAGTCGTACCAGAACCCGTCCGTTTGATCCCCAACTTGCAGCCCACCGGTGAAACGATTTCGAATCGAGTCGCGCGATTGCGCCAATTGCACTTCAGCTTCGGCGGTTTGGTTCAAATGCCACCTGGCCAGAGCCAGGATGACGTGGGTTGTGGCGGTTTGTACCGGATTGCATTCCGGGTAGGCCAGCAATCGCTGACACCAGGTCGCCGATTGCGCGAAGTCGCCGCGCCGGTAATCCAGTAAGGCCAATGTCAATGCCGTGTCCACGGGTACCGCCACCGTTGGGCCAAAATCGCTCACGACGTTGGTTGCCACGGCATTCGGATTGTGGGCGGACGCCGCAATGCCAAAGCAAATCGGGTCGCTGAACGGTTTGTCGCCGCCGGTGGTTTGATATAACTGAGACCAGTCCACGCCGTTGCTGCTGGTGTAAGCGAGAAAAATCGCGCCGACGCGCTGCAGGCGCACCCAGGAGTTTGAGCCATAGGCCGCCGGCAACGGGTTTTGCGGCACGCTCGCCGCCAGCGCCCCCGCGTCCGAACGTATCAACACTTGAAACGAATTCTGCGCATTCACCGACACCATCAGGTGGCGGCTGTTCGGCTGGTCAGGAAATTCCCGGGCCATCAGCCCGACCCGGGTAAAAGGGTCCAACATCGGCGTGATGGAGTGTACCCGCATCCGAAAATCAAAATCCCCCGCCACCGGCGTAAAGGCGTAGGCAAATTCGTCATTGCTTTCCCAAATGTTCGCCCCGCCCGCAACGATGGTAATGTTGCCATATTCAACCTGCATCGAGCAGGGCTGCCGGGTGCCGACGTCTTGAAGCGTCAATCGTTTCAGGAAATTCCCGGCGCTGCCGGTTGCCCCCCGGTTGGATGACCGCGGGCTGCCGATGCTCGCTTCCGCGGGCGGTGCGATGGATCGTGCCAACGACTGCAAGGATTTCAGGACGTCGGCGCCTGCCGGGAACAACAGGGCCGATTTGAGCACCCGCTCCGCGAGGAAAGGGTCTCGTTCGCCGGCAACCCAGGTGGTCAAATCGCGGCGAAAGGATTCGAATCGGTTGGTGTCGCCTGCCATCGCCAGGGCCGCGCCGGCACAGAGAAAATCCAGCGAAGCCGTTCCACCGCTGTCGAGTTGGTCCACTTGCAGGGCTTGCCGCCAGCGGTCGCCGGACAGCTGCCAGCGGCCGTTGAGGGCGTGCCATTTGCCGAGGGCGCGCAGCACCGCCGCGCCTTCCAGCGTTGGCAGCCGGAAAACAGTGGACGCGGTCAGCCGGTCCGCCTCCTCAAGCTTTCCCTGGCTGATGAGCAGCGCGGCCTTGGCTATCTTTTCGCGCGTCTCCGCCTCCCGCCGCAATGCCGCTTCGACCGCCCGCGCCTGTTCGGCTTTCTGTTCGGCGACCACGGCGCGATGGCGCATTTGACGTTCCTTGAAAAACATTCCCGTCGCCGTTCCCAGGCCCGCCACCAGTGCAAAAATGACCATGCCGGACGCTGCAAAAATCACGCGATTGCGTCGCACCAATTTTTGAAAACGATACCAGCGGCTGGGGGGGCGCGCGATGACCGGCTCGTCATTCAGGAATCGCTGAACGTCCATGGCGACGGCGTTGGCGGTTTCGTAACGCCGCTTGCGGTCCTTCTCCAGACATTTCATGACGATCCAGTCCAGATCGCCTTTTAACAATAGCCGCAATTTGGGCGGTTCGATATGCCGGCGCGTGGCCGTGGCCGTCAATTCATCCACCGGCAGGTCGTCCAACTTTGTCGAAGGCCGGTGCGGTTCGCGTTCGCGCAAGGTGCGCCGCATCTCGTCGAGGCCCGATTCCAGCAATTCGCTTTGATCAAACGGCGTCCGGCCGGTCAGAAGTTCGTAGAGCAGCACGCCCAGGCTGTAAATGTCACTGCGCGTGTCAATATCCAGTCCGCTGAAGTCCGCCTGTTCGGGACTCATGTAGGCCGGTGTGCCGACAAAATGTCCATAGACGGTGAACAGTGTTTTGTCGGTCAGCCGTTCCTCCGTGGCCTTGGCAATGCCAAAATCAATCACCTTCGGCACAGGCACCCCGTCGTGCAGCGTCACCAGAATGTTCGACGGCTTGATGTCGCGGTGGATGATGCCTTTTTGGTGGGCGTGCTGGATGGCGTGGCACACCTGAATGAACAATTCCAGCCGTTGCCGGGTCTCGATCTGCCTTTGGTCGCAATAGTCGGTGATACGGATACCATTCACCAGTTCCATTACAAAATAGGGCCGCCCGGTTTCCGTGGCGCCGGCGTCCAGCACGCGCGCGATGTTCGGATGGTCCATCAACGCCAGCGCCTGCCGTTCCGCTTCAAAACGGGCGATGACGGCCTTCGTGTCCATGCCCAGCTTGATGATTTTGACCGCCACCTGCCGGCGCACGGGCTTCTGCTGCTCGGCCAGATAGACCGCGCCGCAGCCGCCCTCGCCAATTTTTTGCAGCAGTTTATAGGGTCCCACCAGCGAACCGATTTGTTCATCGGCGTTTGGTTCCGCTTCGGTGACCAGTTTGACCGGCTCTTCATCCCAATTAATTGTCAACGCAGGTTGGCAATCAGCGAAAAACTTTTCAGCCTGGTTGTAGGTCTGTAGCAGCTTCTCAATTTTCGCCCTGAGTTTCGTATCGTCCTGGCAAACGCGGGCAAGGAATGCCGCGCGTTCGGCATCGTCCTTGATTTCGAGCGCCGCCTCAAAAACCGCATCTTCACCTGGTTCGACAACTGCCATCGCTTCATCTCCCATGCCCCATGCGCCAACGCCCCGCCAAACCGGACAAAGAACCATGCCGGCCATCAGCCCCCAGCGGCGATATGGCGGAACAACCACGCCTTGGCAAATACCCATTGCCGCCGAACGGTCCGCTCGTTGACACCGACGGTTTCCGCCACTTCCCGGTCGGTCAAACCGCCGAAAAATTTGAGCATAACAATGCGCGCCTTCTCCGGTTCCTCAGCCTGGAATTGCTGCAACGCCTCATCGACGAGCAGCACCTTGTCGTCGGGCATGGGGGCGGCCAGTTCCAGTTGGGAAATATCCAGCCGCGTTTGGTTTCTGCCGCGCTTGAGCCGCGACTTTCGCCGCGCCCGCTCGATGAGAATCCGTCGCATCGCCTCGGCCGCCGCCCCAAAGAAATGGGCACGGTTCTGCCATGCCTGCCGGTTGTTTCCCACCAAACGCAACCAGGCCTCATGCACCAGGGCGGTGGGTTGCAGGGTATGGCCGGCGGCCTCCTGCGCCATGCGCGCCGCCGCCAGCCGCCTCAGTTCGCCGTAAAGCAATGGCAATAACTCCTCCGACGCCTTTGCCTCTCCACGGTCAATCGCTTGAAGCATCAAGGTTATATCACTCATGCAACAGGGATCTATCAACTGATGGCATAAGATATATCCGGACGAAGACTTTTACCAGATTTAAGCCGACGCGGTATTCATTTAAGGCCCAGGCCGAGGCCACTCTGGTGGTGCAAGTTGTACTCGGAAGCGATGGACAGCCGGTTCCAATCTCGCCAAAGTGGACGCGACCGTGTATAGTAAGTTGGTTCCATTAGCATGAGCGCAATAACCCTGATGCTGCAGGCCGTGGGACGCGGTGAAAGTCGGGCGTCCGAGGACCTGTTGCCGTTGGTGTACGATGAATTGCGCCATCTGGCGGAGGCACGCATGGCCCAGGAATCGGCCGGCCAGACCCTACAGGCGACGGCGTTGGTACATGAAGCCTGGCTCCGACTGACGGCCGAGGGAGAACAGACCTGGCAAGACCGGGCGCATTTCTTCCGGGCCGCTGCCCTGGCCATGCGGCGCATTCTGGTGGACCGGGCCCGCCACAAGTCCAGTCTCAAATGCGGCGGCAACCGGGAGCGGCTGGATATTGAGAACCTGGACCTCACTGCCGCGAGCCCGGACGACAAGGTTCTACTGGTGGACGAGGCGCTCAGCCGGTTGGAAACAGAAGACCCGGAAAGCGCCAGGGTGGTCAGCCTCAAATTTTTTGGCGGATTGACCAACCTGGAAGTGGCCAAAACCCTGGACGTGACCGAGCGGACCGTGGAGCGCCAATGGGCATACGCCAAGGCGTGTCTTTACAAAATCATTCGGGAGGAAACTTGAAATCCAATTCTTTGGCGTATTCCCGGATGTCGGTTTTCGCGCCGGGAATACGCTTAATCAATTGTAGGACCGTGATCTGCGATTAATGACACATCTGCGAGAAATCGAAAAGGCTTTGTTCGACGCGGCGCGCAACGTGACGGACCCCGCCGTGCGCCAGGCGTTGCTGGATCAGACCTGCAACGGCAACCCCGCCTTGCGGACACGGATTGAAACCCTGCTGACAGTTCAAGAGCCGGCCGAAGAATTCTTTACGGTTCATGAATTGAAAGCTGAGGCGGCGGAAACTTCCAGAGCCGCGGCCCCGGCCCCGGATGACCAGTCAGACGTTTCCGCAGTTGAACCGGCGGCGGCGGAAGGTCCCAACGCGCGCATCGGCCACTATCGGCTGTTGCAGCGCATGGGCGAAGGCGGATGCGGGGTGGTTTACCTGGCCGAACAGGAAGAGCCGGTCCGACGGCGGGTCGCGCTTAAAATCATCCGGCTGGGCATGGACACCGAGAACGTCATCGCCCGATTCCAGGCGGAACGGCAGGCGCTGGCGTTGATGGACCATCCGAACATCGCGCACGTGCTGGATGCCGGCGCCACAAACCTGGGCCGGCCCTATTTCGTGATGGAGCTGGTGCGGGGAGTCAAAATTACGGACTACTGCAATCAGCATCATTTGGACCTTCGCCAGCGCCTTGATTTATTCATTCAAGTTTGTCACGCCATCCAACATGCTCATCAAAAAGGGGTCATCCACCGCGACATCAAACCCTCGAACATTCTGGTTTCACTGCATGATGGTGTGGCGGTGCCGAAGGTGATTGATTTCGGCATAGCCAAAGCCACGGCGGGACGGCTCGCTGACAATCCGGCTGTCACTGCCTACGGCCAGTTCATCGGCACTCCGGCCTATATGAGTCCCGAACAGGCCGAGCTGGGAGGGGTGGACGTTGATACACGCAGTGACATCTACAGCCTGGGAGCGCTGCTGTATGAGCTGCTGACGGACCGGACGCCTTTTGACAACAAGCAACTGCTGGATTCGGGCTGGGATGAAATGCGCCGAATGTTGCAGGAGAAGGAGCCGTTGCGGCCGTCGAATATGGTTGCCACCTTCCCGCCGGTTGAGCTGCGGGCCATTGCCGGAAAGCGGGGCCTGGAACCGGCCCGGATGATCTCGCTCTTAAAGGGGGATCTGGACTGGATTGTCATGAAGGCGATGGAAAAGGACCGGTCACGACGGTATGAAACCGCCAACGGGCTGGCAATGGACGTGACACGGTATCTGAACAACGAGCCGGTCGTGGCCCGGCCTCCCA
>DASZAB010000129.1:0-20920 GCA_035945675.1 Verrucomicrobiia bacterium
TAAAGGAGGAAATTCGAGAATGGGAACCGCGATGACCGGGCCGGGCCGAATCTACGAGCAGCTTTGGAGCAAAACGGGTGCGCTGCTGAAATCCGGCCGCATGCGGATTGATCCCCGCCTGCGGAACAAAGCCGGCGATGGCCGGCGGGGCGTCACGTTGGTGGCGCGGCCGGATGCGGCGGTGCGGCGGCAGGTCGGAAAATTCCTGCGCGAAGCAGCGGCCATCTGCCCCCGGCAGCATTTTTACAAACCGTCGGAAATGCACGTGACAGTGATGGCGATCATTGCCGGGTCGGAGCGCTGGCGCGACGAAATCGGTCAATTGCCGGCGTGCCGAGCGGCGTTGGACAGGGCGTTGAAGAATTGGGGAACATTCCGGATTGATTTTCACGGCATCACGGTTTCGCCGGACGCGGTAATAATTCAAGGATTTCCGGCGGATGATGTCTTGTCCGGGCTGCGGGAGGAGATACGGGACGCCTTCCGGAAGGATGGCCTCGGTGAAAATCTGGATCGCCGTTACCAGACGGTGACGGCACACTTGACGGTGATGCGCTTTGCCGAATCGGAAGCGGATTGGCAAAGGCTGTTTGATTTTCTCGAGTCGCACCGGGAAACCGATTTTGGCGGAACGCATTTTCGGAAGCTGGAATTGATCTGGAGCAACTGGTACGCCTCGGCCGGCGTTGTGCGCGTGCTTCAGGAATATCCGCTGAAAGATTAGACGCGTCGCGTCATGGCCGGCTTAATTCCTGCCACAGCAGCGCGCTCATTCGCTGGCCGTTTTCAAAGCAGTCCAGATCGAATTTCTCGTTTGGCGAATGGGCGTTGTCCTCCGGCAGGGCAAGGCCGAGCAGCAGCGTGTCCGCGCCGAGCACTTTCTTGAAATCGTTCACAATCGGGATCGAGCCGCCTTCGCGCAACAGGACCGGCTCACGGTGAAAGGCCTCGCGCAGCGCGCGCAACGCCGCCTGTGCCTGCGGACTGGCCGGCGAGACGCGATACGCCTCGGCGCCGTGACCGGCCTCAATTTCCAGCCGCACCGTTGGCGGACAGATTTTCCTGAGATAATCGCAAACGATCCTGCGGATTCGCGCCGGTCTCTGGTCCGGCACGAGGCGGCAGGTGATTTTGGCGCGCGCCCACGCCGGCACGATGGTCTTGCTGCCCATGCCCTGATAGCCGCTGGTGAGGCCATTGATTTCAAACGTCGGCCGGGCGCTGCGTTGCTCCGTCGGCGTAAACCCGTGTTCGCCGAAGAGTTTCGGGACGCCGAGCAGCGTCTTGAGCCTGGCGTCGGAGAGGGGCAGGCGTTTGAGTTCCCGGCGCTCGTAGGCGGAGAGCGGCGCCACGTCGTCGTAGAAACCGGGAATGGCGACGCGGCCGTTTTTGTCGCGCAATTGTCCCAGCAACCGGGAAAGGGCCATCGCCGGGTTGTCCACCGCGCCGCCGAACGTGCCGGAGTGCAAATCGCGCGACGGCCCGTGGACGGTGATTTCAAAGGCAATGATGCCGCGCAGGCCGCAGGTGAGGGCCGGATGATTTTTGTCCGGCATACCGGTGTCGGACACGACCACGGCGTCGCAGTTCAGTTCGTTCCGGTGTGACTTGAGAAATTTTGCCAGGTTCGCGCTGCCGACTTCCTCCTCGCCTTCGATGACGAAGGTGAGGTCGCAGGGCAGGGGCGTGCCGGTTTTGAGGTAAGCCTCGACGGCCTTGAGATGCGCCAGATGCTGGCCCTTGTTGTCGGTGGCGCCGCGGGCGAAAACGGAGCGGCCCACCAGGCGCGGTTCGAACGGCGGCGATTTCCACAGCTCCAACGGTTCCGGCGGTTGCACGTCGTAATGGCCATAGACCATGAAGTGCGGCCGCCGGTGGGGCGAGCGTCCTCGCGAGCCGTTCTTCGGCACGTCAGCAGCCCCGCCCCGCCAGGTCGCTGCCACAACAATCGGGTGGCCGTCCGTCGGACAGACCCGCGCGTGGAGTCCGATCTGGCGGCAATGCTTCGCCAGCCATTCGGCACAGGCGCGCAAATCCTCTTTATGTTGGGGCTGGGCCGAGACGCTGGGGAGGCGGAGGTAATCGCACAACTCGGCCACAAATCGGGCCTGGTTGCGTTTCAGATAATCGAGCACCAATTCCATGGCGCCTAGCTAAGCGATGAATGCCCCGGTTGCCAAGCAGAACCCGCAAAAAAAGCGTTGTTCGCCGGAAATTGTTTGGGTCTTACCGGATAACAGGGAATTGAGCCCAAGAACGGTGACGGGCGGTCACCGGCTTACGGACATGGAGTCGGTCACAATGATAATGGCCGTCATGACACCGGCCACTACGAGTCCCACCCACAGGGCCATCATGAGCGTTTTGATTACACGCGTTTGGTGATAAGGTTGCGACCCCGTGGATTTTTGTAAGCTGTTTGTTTCGATCAGAAAAGCTCATTTCTAACCCCTTGAACGACGGAGAGTTATGAAGGTAGAGGGGCTGGGCTGTTCTGGCAGCGTTACTGCTTCACTTTAACCGTTAAGTCGAAAAATTTATGACAGACCCGCAACCCGTTGGCGCACCGAAAAAAATTCTGGTGGTGGATGACAATTTGGTCATTCGCAAGGTGGTGGAGATGAAGCTTAAGGCCTGCGGTTACGAAGTGGTGACCGCCAAGGACGGTTCCGCCGCGGTCAGTTCGATTCACAAGGACAAACCGGATCTGATTCTGCTCGACATCCTGTTCCCGCCGGACCTCATGGAGGGCGGCATGTCGTGGGATGGCTTTGCGATCATGCGCTGGCTTCACAATATGATGAGCGGGGCCGACGACGTTCCGGTCATCATTATCTCGGGCACCGATCCGGCGAAATACCGGGACCGCTGTCTGGCGGCGGGAGCAACGGCGTATCTTCACAAGCCGCTCAACATGGACGAATTGCTGGCCACCGTCCAATTGGCCCTTGGAGAAGCCGCCCCCGCCGCGTAACGGTCCAACGCTTTTCGGTTTTTGGCTGACTGTCAGGCAAATCCAGCCGCGAGTTTTCCCGTGATCCGGCGAAGCATTCTCCTTCTCCCTGGGGGGAGAAGGCCGGGATGACGGAGGCCGTTCAGCCAAACATCGGCGTTTGTCCGCGCCCATCCGCGATCAGGGTTTTGTCTATTTCACTCTTATCGCCGTCCTCTCGATGGAACAGCGGATTCGGACAGTTTGGTCTGGCGGTTGACCGGCGGTTGTTTAATTTGACGCCGTTACCTGAAACATTTCAACCGACAGGTGTCTTATGCGAATTGTGGAAATCCGGGAAAAAACCGTTTCGATGGCCTCAGCGATTACCAATGCGTACATCGACTTTTCCCGGATGACCTGTTCGGTGGTGGCGCTGATCACCGATGTGGTGCGCGAGGGGAAACCGGTCGTCGGCTACGGATTCAATTCCAACGGACGTTACGGTCAGGGTTCGTTGATGCGCGAACGGTTCTTTCCACGCCTGATGTCAGCCGACCCGAACACCCTGGTAGATGAGGCGGGCGCGAATCTGGATCCGTTCCGCATCTGGGACACATTGATGAAGAATGAAAAACCGGGCGGACACGGCGAACGTTCGGTGGCGGTGGGCACGATTGACATGGCGGTATGGGACGCCGTTGCCAAGATCGCCGGGAGACCCTTATATCGGTTGCTCGCCGAACGTTATCGCGGCGGCCAGGCCGACGACAAAGTCTGGGTCTATGCCGCGGGCGGTTATTACTATCCGGAAAAGGATTTGACGGCCCTGAAGACCGAAATGAAAGGCTACCGCGACCGCGGCTATCAGGTCGTAAAAATGAAAATTGGCGGCGTTCCACTGGCGGAAGACGTCCGCCGCATTGAAGCGGTCCTCGAAGTGGTGGGCGACGGCAAATATCTGGCGGTGGACGCCAACGGCCGCTTCGATCTCGACACGGCGATGGCCTATGGGGAGGCGATGAAACCTTACAAGCTGTTTTGGTATGAAGAAGCGGGCGACCCGCTGGATTACGCGCTGCAAGCCGAGCTTTCCAAACATTATCCATTGCCCATGGCCACCGGAGAGAATTTTTTCTCGCACCAGGACGCCCGCAATTTGCTCCGCTACGGCGGCATGAATCCAGAACGCGACTGGCTGCAATTTGACTGCGCACTCTCATACGGCCTGGTCGAATATCTGCGTACTCTGGAGGTGCTGAAGCAACACGGCTGGTCAACGCGGCGGGTTGTGCCGCACGGCGGCCACCAGATGTCGCTCAACATCGCCGCCGGACTGCATCTGGGCGGCAATGAATCTTATCCGGGCGTGTTCCAGCCGTTCGGCGGTTTCGCGGACGGCATCGCCGTTGAAAACGGTTATGTCGGTCTGCCGGACATTCCGGGCATCGGGTTTGAAACCAAAGCCGACCTGTTCGCTCTCATGAAATCGCTCAGCAGTTAAGTTCATTCCAGGCGTTCCTGGACAATGTGAAAAACCGGATTGCAACCTTGTTCCGTCACCTCTACTTCCAGGTGATCCTGGGCGCTTTGCTCGGGGTCGTCATCGGCTGTTGGCATCCCGCCCTTGGGGAATCCCTCAAACCGCTCGGCGACGGTTTCATCAAACTCATCAAGATGCTGCTAGCGCCGATCATTTTCGGCACCATTGTCGTCGGGATTGCCAGGATGGGCAGCTTGAAGGAGGTCGGCCGGGTTGGCATCAAGGCGTTGATATATTTTGAAGTCGTCTCGACCCTGGCGCTGGCCATCGGGCTGGTGGTGGTGAATGTGCTCAAACCGGGCGCCGGGATGAACATGGATCCCGCATTGTTGGACGGCACGGCCGTCTCTACTTACACCACCGCCGCCCAACAACAGGGCGTCGCCAGTTTCCTCATGAACCTCATCCCTTCCAGTGTTGCGGACACCTTCGTACAGGGCAACATGCTGCAAATAATTCTGTTCTCGGTGCTGTTTGGTCTGGCTCTGGCGCAGCTTCCCGATCGGGGAAAGTTAATCGTCGATGTGATTGACTCCATCCTGAAAGGCCTGTTCGGCATCGTGCGTTATGTGATGTACCTGGCCCCGCTGGCCGCGTTGGGGGCCATGGCCTTCACCATCGGAACGTACGGCATGGGCACATTGGCTTCGTTCGGCAAGTTGATTGTCTGCGTTTATTTCACCAGCGTGGTGTTCATCCTTCTCGTTCTCGGCATGATCAGCCGCCTGAACCGCGTCCCGCTCTGGAGATTTCTGAACTATATCAAAGACGAGATCCTGATCACGTTCGCCACGGCCTCGACCGAGGCGGTGCTGCCGCAAATGATTGCAAAGCTGGAACGTCTCGGCTGCCCCAAGCCGGTCGTGGGCATGGTCCTGCCGGCCGGCTACACCTTCAATGCCGACGGGACGTCCATCTACCTGACGATGGGGGCCATGTTCATCGCACAAGCCACCAACACGCCATTGACGCTGGGCGAACAGTTGACCGTGCTGGCCGTCTGCCTGTTCACCTCCAAAGGCTCCGCGGGAGTGGCCGGCGCCGGATTCATCGCGCTGGCCGCCACGCTGGCGTCGATGAACAAGATTCCCGTGGCCGGCCTGGTGTTGCTGGTGGGGATTGACCGCTTCGTCAATTCCGCCCGGGCGGTGACGAATCTCATCGGCAACGGGTTAGCGACGATTGTCATCGCACGCTGGGAAAAGGCGTTCGACAAAAAACAAGCCGACGCCGTGTTCAACGGCGAAACGAACGTCTAACGGACTTCCCTGACCACGGATAGACACAGCTGAAGCCAGCTTCCCAAGCCCGTCGGTCGGGTATGTTTGCCGGCACGAATTAATCCACTCATTCTCGCACTCGCATTTTGCGCAGAAGAACGAGTATGACAACCAACGCGGCAATGATTCCGACGGCGACCGGCTTGTGCGTAAAAATCCACCGATGAATGACAGCCAGCGTGGGTTGAGGGCTTTGGGGCTCATCCGAGCCGGCTGATGCTTCCAGGGTACGTTTTGGAATGGGATTTTCCAGGTCGAGCAATTGGTGTTCGCAACGTCCGATGACACGGTAAAGCTGATTGATTTCCAGCATCTCCGCTTCGGTCAGCCTCTTCTTGGGAAACGAGCGGTTGGTGTAGAAATATTTCGTCATGGAATTGAATTCCAGTTCACTGCCGACGAACACCACGCCGGGATTCAAATCCGAGGTGACATAGTCATACTGGCGGTAAGGGAATTCCTGGGTGGTCCGGACGTCCACCAGAAGAAAGTTCGGCCTGGTGGCGCCCGGATGGAACCAGCCGCCGGGGCCGAATTCGGCAACCTGCATATCCGGTGTGCGCCGCAACTCGGTCACCGGCTGATTGACGATCTGCTGAACGCGCTGGATAGCCGCCTGCATCTCAACCTTGATGGTCGCCAGCTGCTGGTCGTTCGTGTTTGGGTCAGATGCCGCGGCGACAACCGAAATCGAGCAGAAGGCAAACGGCCAAACCAGCCATTGTCTCCATCCGGTTCGTTCCGCCCCACGAGGTTTCGGCTGGCCGGCTGCAAATGGCGTTTTTGAAAACGTCTGCATCGCGCGGAGTAAATACCGGTTTGGGGGGATGTCAAGTCTGGCAGGGCGAACTGAAATGGAACCGTCGGCGCGCCCGGGTTTGACACGCCTTGCGAGTTTTTCCGTGAACCGGCGACGAATTCTCCTTCTCCCTGGGGGAGAAGGCCGGGATGAGGGAGGTTGTCAAACCAATCCGTCCCGGGACGGCCCGGCTTGGTTTCCCAATTCGTGGAACCTCCGCCATCTGGTGCGCGATTTAGCTGGTTTTATCAGGCGTTCCAATGCAAACTTTGAAATGAGCAAAACCAAGCCCGCCCGCCGGATCAGTTTGCAGCCCCTGGAAACCGGTCAAGTCTGGCGAGTGGCGGGATTAAATTTCCAAGTGGGCCTCATTGGCAAATGGCTGGTACATTACAAGTTGTCCAAGCCCAACGCCGTCAGGGTGGCCAACTCCGTTGGCGGCCGAAGCACCATCGAGAAATATCTCAAAAAAAACAAGGCCGTGCTGGTTAAAGCGCTGAAATAGCGGCGAATGCCTGGTCAGTAGAACTTAAAAAAGCGAAATGAGCCATCCACCTCGGGTGGCTCGATTGTTTCGCCAGGTCGTTGGCTAAAAGCCCTGGTTCTTTGCCTTTAGGCGTTTCCAGCCGCAGGCTAACAAGTTGACAAAACCGGTGATGAACAGGGTGACGGGGCCTGGCTCAGGAACTGGAGATAGCGGCACGGAAGATGACAATGTCATTTGATCATACTGCGGAAAACGATCATCGTAGAACACATCGATCCGATGTGTTCCTGCCGACATGGGCGTGCTGGTATTAGAAACATATCCGTAATGATCCTCCGCAGTCAGTGTCCCATCAATAAAAAGCCAGGCGTCATCATCCACCTGCAAAGTGAGTGAAATGGAGCCGGCCGTTGCCAGGTTAAACGCGCCTTCAAAATGAACGGAGCGATAAAAGTTTTGATCACCTGACTGGCCGGTGGGATACCACGGATTAGGAAACCCGTAGTTTAGCGGCATGGAATTGATTTGAACAGGGATCTGGTCAAGGCTGACGTAGGGGTCAGTGCCCGCACTCCACCAGAGAAGTTCGCCGGTCGCCGGATTCATGTCCGCACCCGTTCCCAGTCTGCTGATTCCAGCCGCCGAAAGCACAGGCAATCCGTCTGGTCCCAGCTGGCTCTGGACCATGCCGGTGGCCAACGTAGCGCCGGCGTTGGAACCTCCATAAAAATCCGGGTCCCCCAGGGCGACCTGAGTATAGAGCCCGGTGAGAGCATCCGCCCGGGCGGAGGCAGCCGACAACATCCCGCCCAGCATGAACAGCATAAAAAGTTTTGTGACGAGTTTTCCGCGTTTTAAAACCGAAGAATTGATGGTGGAGTGGCGTTTTGCGGTTGGGCAGGCAAGGTGATCATCATTTGTTTTCATGGTCTTTTGTGTTTCAGGTTTTGTGTTGAAGGTTTGAGTCAAAAGAAAGCAGCATCACGTCATTACCCCAATTAACCACTCTGACTCGCATGCCGGGCGCGACGATTATCAGTGCAACGAAGTTTTTAAGTTTCGTAAGGGATTCCCTTCCGCGTCGTTTTTTGCTGACCTTGGGATTCAACCACTCGCAGCCAGGCGCCGCAAGCGAGTTTACGAACCAAGCGCACTCATTCACCGATGGCTTCCCTCCGCGTGGAAACGGTGGTGGCCGACAGGAGAAGCTCTGCGCAACCTCACAATAAGCTTTCCCTCTCATGCCCGGAAGGCCACACTGGAGAAACGAGTTAATCCGCATGCCAAAAGTTCTCGATTCACCGTATGCCGGCAAACCATTCGCGCTTAAAGAAAGCGGACGGGTGGTGCCGCAATCGCCGAGATGGCATCAACTCCTTGGCGCACGAATGATCTGGGTGGTCGTCAAATTGGTTTCCCTGACCATCCGCCACCGGGTCAACGACCCCCATGGCTTCCTGACGCGCAAGGACATTCGCCAGGTTATCTACTGCACCTGGCACAACCGGCTGGCGCTCTCGATGAAATTGCATTCGGTTCTGGGGCTTCGTCATCATCAGGCTGCGGGGCTGGCCGGACTGGTCAGCGCCAGCCGGGACGGCGCATTCCTGGCGGCCATCCTCGGCCAATTCGGTGTGCAATCGGTTCGCGGCTCCAGCAGCCGGCGCGGAGCACAGGCGCTGCTGGAACTGGCGACCTGGACTGAACGCGGCTACGACATTGCCATTACCCCCGATGGACCGCGGGGTCCCTGTTATATTGTGCAGGACGGAGCACTGGCCCTGGCGCAGGTGACCGGGCTGCCGGCGGTTCCGGTGTCGTATCATGTGAACTGGAAGGTCCGATTGAAAAGCTGGGATCGTTTTCAAATCCCGCTGCCGTTTTCGCGTTGTGAAATCACCATTGGCCGGACGTTGTCGGTGCCGCGCGAAAGCTCCGAAGCGGGCCGTGAAATGTTGAGGCAACAACTGGAGATGGAAATGCGGGCCATCACGCGTGATAATTGATGCGGGCGGGGAAGAGCTGGAGAGGTTGACACGGATTGCCCGGGTTATCACGAATCAACACAAGTCCGAACCGTTTTAACGCGGATGAACACGGACAAATACGGATATAAACCCCACGGAGATGGAATCAAACTCTCGTGAATATTTTTGGCCGCGCGGGGCAATAAGCGCCAATGGAAAACCCGTACCGGGAGTTAAAATGGCTGAATTGTGAGGAGGGCGCTGCGGGATACGGACCTGGTATGTCAATTGCGTTCAGGAATTCATACGGGACTGACGCAGTCTGCCAGGAATCTACACGCGGCTTCATTCTTCCAGTCCCGGTCGGTGGATCCATCCTCCGGCCGGGGCTTGTTTTATGACCGCTGCACAACCGGCGTCGGGGGTTACCGTTCGCTGTTGTCTTTCAATTCCCAGACTTGCACTCGAATTTGATGGCGCCGCTCCGCCCAGTCTGCAATCACCGCCGCCGTGGGGGCCTGCAACAGCCCGACCGCGCCGGGATCTCCAATCAGAATGAGATGACGTACATCCTTGCCAGCCTCTTTGGCCAGCAACGCTTTGAATATCTCCTTTTCCAGCACCGGTGGTGTACTCAGAATATTAAACTCCATTTCCATGATGGTGTGCTCGTCCTCGAGCCAAAAATCCACCGTCTGACGGCTGGCCTGGTTCAGGGATTGATTGACTGCTTCAACGCCAAACTTCTGACCCACGAGAAACTTCAAATGGTTGATGACTTCAGTGACAAACGGAGTGGCCGCGCCGGCACGTCTCAGGGCGAACATGTGATAAGCGTCCGCGTCTTCCTGGGCCAACTGGAATATGTGTTCGGCTTTGGTCATAGCTGCCGGCTTTCCGGCCGGCCGGCATCAACGGATGTCGCCTGACGATTCTTTCGTTTTGCGTTGCCGGGCGGTGAAAGCAGGGGACAAAATCTCATATTAAAAATCATAACCCGAATTCATAACCCTGTCGAGCAATCTAACCGGAACGCATGCAATTGTCCTTCTCCCTGGGGAGAAGGCCGGGATGAGGGAGGTTGTTCAACCAAATATCCGCGTCCCACTGCGGCTAAAAAACTTCGGCCTTTCCGATATTTCAACCGGGTGCAATTCAAGGTAGTGTTTTCCCATGCACACCATCACGCTGACCACTGATTTTGGCGTGCGCGACTGGTTTGTCGGCACGATGAAGGGTGTCGTGCTCGGCATCAATCCGCGCGCTGTCATCGTGGACCTCACGCACGAGATTCCGGCGGGCGACATCCGCGCCGGGGCATTCGCTTTGATGGCCGCTTGCCGGTTTTTTTCCAAAGGCACCGTGCACGTGGCGGTGGTTGATCCCGGCGTGGGCAGCCAGCGTCGGGCCCTTGCCGTGCAGACCGCGAATTACCTTTTCGTCGGCCCGGACAACGGCGTGCTATCATGGGCGCTGGCGAGAGAGAAAATTAAAACCGTCCGGCAATTGGAGAATCCGAAGTATTTCCTCGAAACCATCAGCCGCACGTTTCATGGACGTGACATTTTCGCACCAGTGGCGGCGCATCTGAGCCGCGGCTTGCCGCTGGAACGGCTCGGTCGTGAGCTGAAAGATTTCGTCCATCTGCCCTGGCCGAAACCGACGCAACGTCGCGGCGAGATTCGCGGCGAGATTGTCCATCTGGACCATTTCGGCAACGCGCTCACGAACATCGAAGCCGAGCTGCTCCCCGCCGGTCGGAAGGTCAAATGTGAAGTGATGGGCAAAAGGGAGGTGCATTGTGCTTTGGGGCCGTTTTATGGCGCCGTACCGGCCAACTCCCCGGTGGCCGTGATTGGTTCGAGCGGTTTCCTGGAAATTGCGGTGAATGGCGGCTCCGCCGCTAAGCGGTTCGGATTAAGAACCGGCGATGCGGCAATCGTCCGGGCGAATTAACAACCGGAAACGGAGGCAACAAAGAATCTTCGAAGTCTTCTGTTCAAAGTCCGAATGAGATTTGCTGTGGTGCATGGAAGCGTCTCCTGATTGCAGCTGAGCCGGGCAGGGCAGGGGGGATGGTGAAGCCCGGTGCGGCGAGGTGTTCCATGAACCGGTTCGTAACGCAGTCGTCCCGATTGCGGGTACCAACGATGAATTCAGGTTAAATCACCACGCCCGAGCGTATTGAGGTGGAATCGTCAGCGCATTTTTCTGTCCCAGGACGCGCGCCGCTTTCAACGGCCAGTAGGGTTCACGCAGGAATTCCCGCGCCAGCAGGACGATATCCGCTCGGCCGTTGCGAATAATCTCATCGGCATGAGTTGGTTCGGTGATCTGGCCGACGGTGGCGGTGGCGACATTCGCCTCGCGGCGGATGCGTTCGGCGAACGGCACCTGGTAACCGGCGCCAACGGGTATTTTCGCGTGCGGCACCGTTCCGCCGGAACTGCAATCCATCAAGTCCACCCCCGCAGCCTTCAATTGTTTGGCCACGGCGACGCTTTGTTCGATGTCCCAGCCGCCTTCCACCCAGTCGGTGCAGGAGATCCGGACGGTCAGCGGCAGCTTGTCCGGCCAGACGGCGCGAACCGCGTGCGTGGTTTCCAGAAGGAAGCGAATGCGGTTCTCGAAACTCCCGCCGTATTTGTCCGTGCGCCGGTTTGTCAGCGGCGAGAGAAATTCGTGGCTCAGATAACCGTGCGCCGAATGCAATTCCAGCCATTCGCAGCCGGCGGCCAAGGCGCGTTTGGCGGCGGCGACAAAATCGTTCTGCGCCTGGTGGATGTCAGCCTCGGTCATCTCGCGGGGAACCTTGTTCAGAATGTCGCCGAAGGGCAGGGGGCTCGGCGCGAGCGTTGGCCAGCCGCCCTGGGCGTCGGGGATTTGTGCGCTGCCGCCCCACGGACTTTCTGCAGACGCCTTTCGGCCGGCGTGGGCGATCTGGATTGCCGGAACCGCGCCGTGTTGTTTGAGGAAACGACTGATGCGCGCGATGGGTTCGATGTGTTTGTCCGCCCAGATGCCAAGGTCGCCGGGTGTGATGCGGCCTTCCGGCGAAACGGCGGTCGCTTCAATGATGACCAGTGCGGCGCCGCCGACTGCGCGCGAACCCAGATGCACCAGATGCCAGTCCGTCGCCACGCCGTCCTCCGACGAATACTCGCACATGGGCGACATGCCGATGCGATTGCGCAAGGTAATGGATTTGATGGCCAACGGCTCGAAGAGATGTGTTCCTGTCATAAATAGCGCGCCAGATTATACCAGGTTGGCGGGTAAGGCAAAAGCAGTCAGAGCGCGAAGACCGGTTTTCCAAATTTCTCTTTTCAAATTTGTGCCCTCTTGAGAGGTATGCTAATCTGCCCGTGAAGTTCAGGTCATAATGAGTCCGTTGAGAGAGCCAAACAAAATTTCCGAGCGCGAGGTGACGCCGGCCGCCGTTTATTTCAATCGGCGAACATTCATTCGTGCGGGCGTCCTGGCGGCCAGCGCCGTTGCCACGGGCGTGGCGTATCGTCATCTTAATCCGGTTGGACGTGGCAAGGTTAATACGCCCGTCATCCAGGGTCTCGTCAAACCGACAGCGACAGAGGATGCCAACGGGTTCCGCGTGGATGAACCGGAAACATCCTTTCAGGACATCACGCATTACAACAATTTTTACGAGTTCTCGACGGACAAGGAAGGAGTCGCGCCCGCCGCCGCCGGGTTTGATACCAAAGGCTGGCAGGTAGCGGTCGAGGGTTTGGTGAACAAACCGAAGGTTTTTGACCTCGATGATTTGCTGAAAATCAGTCCGCCGGAGGAGCGGATTTACCGGATGCGTTGCGTGGAGGCGTGGTCCATGGTGATTCCGTGGGTTGGGTTTTCGTTGTCCAGGCTGCTCGCAGTGGTTGAGCCGCTGAGCAGCGCAAAGTATGTGGCGTTCCAGACGTTATTGGATCCCAACCGGATGCCGAACCAGCGGAGCAGCGTGCTGGACTGGCCGTATGTGGAGGGTTTGCGGATGGACGAGGCGATGCATCCGCTGGCGATTCTGGCGAGCGGACTTTATGGCCGGGCGTTGCCGCCGCAGGATGGCGCGCCCATCCGGCTGGTCGTGCCGTGGAAATACGGTTTCAAAGGCATCAAATCCATCGTCAAAATCAAATTGGTCGAAACGCAGCCGGGCACGACGTGGAGCAAGTATGCGCCGAACGAATACGGGTTCTATGCCAACGTGAATCCGCACGTGGACCATCCGCGCTGGAGCCAGGCCACCGAGCAGCGCATCGGTGAATTCGGGCGGCGGCCGACGCTGATGTTCAACGGTTACGAGGAAGAAGTCGGTCATTTGTATGCCGGCATGGATTTGCGGAAGAATTTTTGACCGGCCATGAAAGAAAGCGACATTCGTTTTATCAAGCTTCTGATTCTGGTGAACGGGCTGGTGCCGCTGGCCTTGCTGGTTTGGGATCAATCCCACAACCGGCTCGGCGCAAATCCGCAGAATTTCCTCATTCTCACCACCGGCATGATGACGCTGATTTTTCTGATCCTCACGATGGCGGTGACGCCGTTGCGCAAAATCACCGGTTTGAACTGGCTGATTCAGTTTCGCCGGATGCTCGGACTTTACGCCTTCTTTTACGGCTGCCTGCATTTCCTGTGTTTCTTCAGCCTGGACCGGGTGTTCAGTGTTTCCAGCACGTTGACGGAAATGCTTAAGCGCAAATATCTGATTCTAGGCAGTACGGCGCTGATCGTCATGATTCCGCTGGCGATCACGTCCACCAATGGAATGATCAAGCGGCTGGGCGGCAAACGCTGGCGGGCATTGCACCGGCTGGCCTACGTGGCCGCCATCGCCGGGGTGATTCATTATTACATGCAGGTGAAGGCGGACACGCGCCAGCCGCTGGTGTTCGCGGCCGTGCTGGCGGTGCTGCTGGGATATCGGGTGGTGGTCTATTTGAAACAACGCCAGCCGCCGGCGCTATCGCCGACGGCCAAGGCAAATGCGGCGGCATGAAATCCTGCTCCTATTGTGGCAAGGAATACCCTGACGACGCGAGGGTGTGCGCCATTGATGGGGAACCTTTGATCAATGCGGCCCAAAATGGACCAACCATGCGGAGTAAAGTCAGCGGTGTCTGGAGAGGGACATACGGCTATGAAAGCAAAGGCACTCTGAGCGAAAAAATTGTTTCGTTCACTCTCAGCCTAAAACAAGGATGGCTGGGGCATTTCAGCGGCACGGTTACCGAGGATATACCCGATGGAATGCCGGGCGTCGGGCAAGTGGATGGTTTCTTGGAATGGCCGAGGATTGAGTTCGCGAAACAGATGCCTGTAGGCTACATCGCCAAACCTGACGGCAACAGAATTACTCTGCGCGAGTATTTCATTGAACATGGCCATGCCTGCGAATCTGAATTGCCATCTCCGCCCATCACCTACAAGGGGAGGTTTTTGGATGCGAACCGTGTGCAGGGATATTGGGTGATAAGGCCAACGCGCATTTCGTTGCCGGACGGTTGGGGTGTAACCATGCCGCAGTCAGCGAGTCTCTGGTGCGCTGAATTTATGGCCGGTGACGCGAAGACAAAAACGACTGATGCGCCCGGACAGCCTTTCTTTGATCGGACATTGTTACCTGAGCCAGAGGTCCTGACAGAGGCCAACTCTCCCTTCCGGAGTCTGGGCAAATTTACAGTTGCGGATGCCCAAGGATTCCTCGGACAATTTGATGCGGCAAATATCCGATTCGAGATCGGTCAGGACGATTCCCCGATGCGCAGGATGACGCCGTTCGTGGCGAGCCTGGGCGGCTGCTACGGTACAGCTACGCGGATTGAAATCTACGTTCATCCGGATGACGAGGTGAAAGCCAGGGCCATTATCAACGAAAACAGCCAGGTTTAACTGCTCAGGCAAATTTTCTTTTCTTCAGGCGTCTTCCGGTTATGCTGGTCCGCTCGGATTCCCTTGGCGGACAGGGCAGGGGAGCAGAATTACGTTTAAGAGCACTATTAAGATCAGGATTTAGGACACAGGATGGACGCGGCGCACATTCGAAATTTCAGCATCATCGCCCATATTGACCATGGGAAGACGACGCTGTCGGACCGGCTTTTACATCGCACGGGCACGATTTCAACGCGGGACATGGAGGACCAGTTGCTCGACTCGATGGATTTGGAAAAGGAGCGTGGCATCACCATCAAGGCGCATCCGGTCACGATGCGGTACCAGGCCAGGAACGGCGAGACGTACGAGTTGAACCTGATTGACACGCCGGGCCACGTGGATTTTTCGTACGAAGTCTCGCGCAGCCTGAGTGCGTGCGAAGGCGCATTGCTGGTCGTGGACGCGGCGCAGGGTGTGGAGGCGCAAACGGTTGCCAACGTGCATCTGGCGATGAAACAGAACCTCGAAATCATCCCGGTGATCAACAAGATTGACCTGCCGCACGCGGACGTCGCCCAGGCGCGCCAGCAGCTTGAAGAAATCCTGGCGATTCCCGGCGAGACGGCGATTCCCGCCAGCGCCAAGGAAGGGATTGGCATTGATGAAATCCTGGAGGCGATTGTGGCACGCATTCCGCCGCCCAAACCGACGGGCGCGCCCGGCCTGCAGGCGCTGGCGTTTGATTCCTATTTCGACACTTACAAGGGGGTGGTGACGCATGTGCGCGTCTTCAACGGCGAGATCCGCGCCGGATTGCAGGTCAAACTTCTGTATTCGGGCAAGAGCCACGAGGTGAAGGAGGTCGGCAGTTTCAATCCCAAGCCTTACGTCCGCGAAAAGCTGGAAGTGGGCGAGACGGGTTACATCACCGCCAACATCAAAAGCCCGCAGGAAGTGAAAATGGGTGACACGGTCACGGATGCGCGGAATCCGGCGCCGGCGTTGCCCGGCTTCAAGGAAATCCATCCGATGGTGTTCAGCGGGATTTATCCCATCAACACAGCCGACTACGAGCACCTGAAGGTGGCCATGTCGAAGTTGAAACTGAACGACTCGGCGTTTGTGTATTCGGCGGAAACGAGCGTGGCGCTGGGATTCGGCTTCCGTTGCGGTTTTCTCGGATTGTTGCACATGGAAATCGTGCAGGAACGGCTGCGCCGCGAGTACAACATGGACATCATCGCGACGTATCCGAGCGTGGTCTATCACGTGACCCTCACGGACGGCACGTTCAAAGAGGTGGACAACCCGGCGTTTTTGCCGGAAGTGACGTTCATCGGAAAAATCGAGGAGCCGATGGTCAAGGCGTTTATCATCTGCCCGAACGAGAACATCGGCGACCTGATGGCGCTGATTTCCGAGAAACGCGGTTCACTGGACCACACCGAAACGCTCGACCCCAAGCGCGTGATGTTGACGACGATGATTCCGCTGAACGAAATCCTGATTGATTTCCATGACCGCATCAAGAGCATGACGCGCGGCTACGGCTCGATGGATTATGAGCAGGCCGGTTATTTGGAGAGCGACATGGTGAAGCTGGACATGCTCGTGAATGGCGAGCCGATGGACGCCTTTTCGAGCATTGTGCATCGCACCAAGGCGGAGGGCCGGGGACGGACGCTGGCGGAGAAACTCAAGGAAGTCATCCCGCGCCAGCAATTTCAGGTGAAGATTCAGGCGGCCATTGGCGGGAAAATTATTGCCTCGGCACACGTGAGCGCGTTTCGCAAGGACGTGACGGCGAAATGTTATGGCGGCGATGTCTCGCGCAAGCGCAAGCTGCTGGAGAAGCAGAAGGAAGGCAAAAAGCGGATGAAGTCCATCGGCAACGTGAACATTCCGCAGGAGGCTTTTATTGAGGTTCTCAAAGCGTGAGACGCGAAGCACGCCATGGTACCGGCAAGCAAACTCGGAAAATAATTTGTGAAAATTCGTGTCATTCGTGTCTAAAATGGTCGAAGGGCGGGCAGGGGATTGATTTGCACGAAGGCTTGTTTTTTTGCCCCCGACACTCGACACTCGTTCCCCGACACATTTTATGATTCGCTGGCTATCTTCCAAAACGATTCGCGAAGCCGTCGCGATGCGCAAACACGTCCATCGCTGGTATTGCGCCCAACGCGACCTGCTCTCGCCCCAGGCGATTGGCGCGGTAATACTCGCCATGAACGAACTGCAAGCCGCCATCACCGAGGCGAAGCCCAACAAAGGCCGGATCCGGATCAAGATGGAGGAGCTGGAGTTCGCCGCCAATAAATGGTTGAAACCGTATCCCAATGCCGCGTGGCGCGAGAACGTGGAAGTGTTGCTGGTGGCCATTGCCGTGGCGATGGGCATCCGCACGTTTTTCATCCAGCCGTTTAAAATCCCCACCGGCTCGATGCAGCCGACGCTTTTCGGGGTGACGTCCACGCCGGATTTCGGCTCCGTTTTCAATGACATCGGCGCCGGCCAGGCGGATAGAACCAAAATCCAGGCTGAGATAAATGACCAGTTGAGATTACAGCAGGCGGTAAAGATCCCGCCCATCCTGGGACGGATCCGGGACTGGTTCCATGGCGTTTCCTACGTTCATTTTGTGGCCCCGATGGACGGCTCGGTGGATGCGATAACAAAACCCTGGCCGCCGGCATTTTTTCCCATCTACCAACATATCGAATTCGCCGGGGCATGGCACACCATCTGGTTTCCGCCGGACTACGGCGAGGAACTTCTGGAAGTCCGTTCCGGTTTCGATTACCCGTTGCGCGACGGCGAGAGCATCAACCTGCTTAAAGGCCGTGTCTTTCACAAGGGTGAGGATGTCATAAAACTCCGCGTTCATGCCGGGGATCATTTGTTCGTGGACCGGCTGACTTATAATTTCCGCCCGCCCAGGCGCGGCGAGATTGTGGTGTTCGATACTCACGACATCACCGGCCTGCCTCCTGACCAGCAGAACACCTTTTATATTAAACGCCTGGTCGGACTCGGCGGCGAAACCTTATCGCTCAAACAGGACTATGACGTCGAGAACGTGCCGCGATTGGGAACCGTTCCGGTCGGACATCTGGTGGTGGACGGACAACCGTTGTCCGCTGCGACACCTCATTTTGCGAATTTGTATTCTTTTCCCGGCGTTCGTCCCGGTCAAAAGGTGTTGCAGTACCAGCCCGACCACTATTATGGACATGCCTTGCTGCAAGCGCTGGCCCCGGGCGAAACGTTTCAAGTCGAGACCAACCATTATTTTGTCATGGGCGACAATACATTCAACAGCTCGGACTCGCGTTATTGGGGCGATTTCTCCAGCGACCACGTCATCGGGAAATCCTTCTTCGTCTATTGGCCCATCACCAGACGATTCGGGTGGGGCAATCAATAAGCCCCCGGCAGCATGAGCGGCGCGAACAGCGAAACGGTTCTGGTCACCGGCGCTTCCTCGGGCATCGGTCGGGAACTGGCAAAATGTTTTGCCGCGGATGGTTCCCGCCTGGTGCTCACCGGTCGTCATACGGAAGCGTTGCAATCGCTCGCCGATGAATTGCGCCGCACGCACAAGGTTGAGGCGCTCGTCGTGGGCGGCGATCTGGCCCGGCCCGAAACGCCGGAACGCATCTTCAGGGAATTGCAGGGCAGGGGAATCGTGGTGGATGTTCTCGTGAACAACGCCGGCTTCGGTGTGTGGGGAATGTTCGCTGAATTGGCGCTCTCCAGACAGCTTGAGGAGCTTCAAGTCAACATCACGTCGCTTACACAACTGACCGGATTGTTTCTTCCCGGGATGGTCCAACGCCGGGGCGGCGGAATTTTGAACGTCGCCTCGGTGGCCGGATTTTTACCGGGGCCGGGCATGGCGGTCTATTACGCGACCAAGGCCTTCGTGCTCTCCTTCACCGAAGCCCTGGCGGAGGACTTGACCGGCACCAGGGTAACCGTAACGGCTTTATGCCCGGGGCCCACGGCAACGAATTTCGGCAACGTCGCCGGGGCCGACAAGGCGCGGATGGTTCGACTGGCCCGAATGTCCGCTGAAGCGGTTGCTGTCCACGGCCACCGCATGTTTCGGAGAAAACGCGTGGTGGCGGTTCCCGGTTTCCAAAACCGCCTGCTGATCTTCCTCACCCGGCTCGTTCCGCGCTCGGTCATTAGAAAAGCCGCTGGCACATTTAACGGAATTTAAGCAACAGGCATCCAGGATGGCAAAGAACCAGCTAGAGAGACGGTGACCAACGAAGCGATTAACCAGGAACTTTGCAGCCATGATGACCTCACCAACCTTTGCGATCGGGACCGCTCTGCTGATTGCCGTTGGCCTGGTCTTGTTTGGAATCCGGCGCCTGGTAACGTTTTTCCACGAAGAATATCGCAAACACACCGACTCCCAAGAGCCTCCGTACAACCTGGATCCAGCCAACAAACGGGATTAAACCCAAAACAGTCAGGTTACCTGGGAAGGAATGGATCACCATCGCACATTTCTCCACGCTTGGGAAATCGGGATGGCTCTGGTGTTCCTGGCGTTGACGATTACCGAAACGCGGCGCGAGAACTGAACGGCCGCTATCGGTTTAATCGTTTTCTTTCTGATTGCCGCGGCGCTTTCCCATGCGAGAGTCATCAACGAACTCCGTTCGGTTTTACCCTCGACGTGACGCATGGATTTGTCGTTTCCCGGCGATATCGTCAATTACATCATTTCCCGAACGTCCAGTCGGCAGTAATATAGATGCACAATGTTTGTTATATTTAATGTGTGAATATCTTAATTTGACGAAATTTGGGACATAGTGTCTAATATCTGTGATGAGATTCAAATTGGCCATGTGTGCGCTGGCCGCGTTGGGGGTGGTTGTAAGCGCTTCAGGAATGAACCGGTGGGAAGCTTTGTCGATGCTGGAAACCGGAAACGATGATTCTGCAGTCGGACGCTGTGGCGAGATCTCGCGATTCCAAATTCGTGCCGAGCTTTGGCCGGGTGGCAATCCGCAAAATGCCCAGCAGGCTCTGGGGGTCGCTCGGAATATCATGCAGGCGCGTGTACAGCGATTCGTTCAAACCCACGGACGCTCCCCAACCAACTTTGAATTTTACATTTTGTGGAATGCGCCGGCGGAGATAGATCATCCGGTGCCTTGTGTGGCGGAACGCGCCCGCCGGTTCGCCAACCTGGTCCAACGCGATACGCCCCAGACCCAGGCGGCCAGTTCCTTCAGGAAAGCAACGAACGCGTCCTGATATCCCGGGCCAGCTCATAGGCTTTCACATATTCCTGCACGGTGTGTTCCCAGGGAAAAAGCGTCTTCATGGCGCGGCGCTGGAATTCCCGCAGCAACCCGGGCTGTTGATACAGGACCAGCGCCTTGCGAATGGCTTTGGCCAGCGCCCGCGCCGAGTATTCATAAAACTTTATTCCGGTGGCGCGCGTCGTGTCTTCCGTAAAATCGATCACACTGTCATCCAGGCCGCCGGTGGCGCGCACAATCGGAATGGCGCCATAGCGCAGACTGTACATCTGATTCAGGCCGCTCGGCTCGAAGCGGGACGGCATGATGTAAAAATCACAGGCGGCTTCAATCCGATGTGCCAATCCTTCATCGTAATGCACGCGGGCCGCGACCTTGGATGGAAAACGCCTCGCCAGTCCGGCATAAGCCCGCTCATAGGCGGATGAACCGCTGCCCAACAGCACGAATTGCATCCGGGTGTTCAGCATCTCTTCGAGAGCGCCCAATTGGATGTCCACGCCCTTCTGATCGGCCAGGCGCGAAATCGTGCCGAACAACGGCACGCCCCTGCCCTCCGGCAAGCCGACTTCCTGCTGCAGCGCGAGCTTGCAGACGGCTTTCCCCGCCAGGCGCGTCACCGAGTACGGCCGGGCCAGAAACGGGTCGTGCGCCGGGTTCCATTCGTCATAATCCACACCGTTGAGAATTCCAAAAAGCTGTTTCTGCCGCCGGCGCAAAAGCCCGTCCAGGCCG
>DASZAB010000130.1:0-3134 GCA_035945675.1 Verrucomicrobiia bacterium
CGGCTGCAAATGGGCAGTTGGACGAACGTGGCCAATTGCCTGGCGAACAAAGCGAAATGAATCGAAAACTGTCAATAGTGTGGACTGACCCGTTTTCTTGCGAGCGGAAACGACCGTGACCGTGAAATGGATCACCCAGCGGCTCCGAATGGGGGCTTGGACGCACCTCAAACACCTGTTATATTGACAGCGGCACAAAACGGCAGCATGAAATGTAGAAATACTACAATACTAAGAACCGACCCGTTTATGATGCAGTTTGATGCCGCGCTGGAACTCAGCGGCGGTGCAGCAGACGCAGCTACAATGGCTTGGGGGGTGTTCTCCGAAGCCGAAGATGCCTACAGTCAGTAGTAGTCGTGAATCTCATGCGTGTGTTTAAATATAATGCTTCGTTAAACTGCCTCTTTCGCTGCTACAGATTATGGTGTCTATTTGCGTCAGGTGCTGCCACCCCGGCAAGAATGCTTATGCGAAAGAAATTAAGTACGCGCGTCGAGATTTTCTCCCAAGTTCCGATATATCTTGTAAAATGCAACCATGATCTTCTTTCTGGATGGTCATTAATTGAAGCATCGCTCAATATATTGAAAACGGAATCACCTTTCTGGATGGATCGCATGAGAAAATATGTGAAAAGTATTACGACTACTGACCTTGGAAGCATATCTAGATTCTGTTTACCAGATAGATGCTGCTTTGTAAATCCCTGGAAAATGCCTCCCTATTCGGACACGGCTAGAGCAACATACTTTGCGGCATATATTGTTGGAACTTTGTGTACGGCAATTCTATTGGATGGCCGGTTCGGATACTTCGGAATGCGACATCGCCAATGGCTGAGTCTCAAATCCGAAATTAGATTCTTGCAGAGATGTATATCGTCGGAAAATTATCAAGAAGTTTTAACGGCGATGGGCTTATGTTATAAATTGGCCGATCAAATGCGCCCAGGCCGCAACTATCATCATTTTTTCATGCAGCATCAAGTAAGAAAATGGCGTAAAGCGGTCAGAGATGGCTACTGACAATGCTGTCAATGGAACCAGCGTCACTTCGCACGCCTACAGCTCGACTCATTAAACCGGCGGACGCGGGCCACGCTCGAAGACGGCTCCTATTGGCGATACAATTACAACGGGTGAACTCGACACGCCAACCAATACAAGAAGCGTGCCAGCGAAAAATGATTTGGCGCTGGAACAGTTTCTCGGCTACGAACGATGAGAAAGCTCGCCTACATCAATCTGAACCGCCAAACGCCTTGCCCGCCTCGGAGCGCCGTCCCGGTCAACACAAGGGCGTTGCATGAGGCTCTTTCACTCGCAACGCCCGGTTCGCTTTCGGTCATGGCGGCGACCATCCCGGCTATGTCGGGCACTGGTGTAATCAAACGAGCCATGCCCGGCAACTCCAATTGTGCCATAGTTAACGCGACCCACTACGGGCCAGCCGGTTTCTCCTTCTCAATCAATTGCGCCTCCTCCTCCGTCGTCCGGCCTTCCGGCAAAATTTCACCCTTGCGGAACAGGTGCAGCATCGTGTCGCGGCTGATTGCGCCCTTCTGCCAGGCACCAACGACCGCCGTCAGTTCCTGTGCCGTCATGCCTGTCATGGCGAAATCCGTGTTCAATTCCATGACCACCTGCTCATTGGTAACGTGATCGGGCAAATCCTCGGTAGAATTCCACCAGTAAGCCCAGCGCATCACTTGGGTCAGCGACGAGCTGGCGCTCATCGCCAGATTGCTCAAAATGCTGTTCTCACCGCTTTGACGCAGTTCAATGGCCTGTGCTGTCTCACCAACCCGTCGTTGTCCTTCCAGCAATCGCGCTCCCAAGACCGCCATCAGGCGTTCATCACGGTCCATTGCGCGTTCAAACGTCGTCAGCCCCTGGCCGGTGTATTCCAGAAATCCAGCCGTCGCGCCCGTGGTTTCAGTCACCCAGGCGGTGCTTGAACCAATCCGTAACGTGGCGCTTTTGTCAAAACCACTCACCCATGCCGTGGGCAAGGCAGTGAAGTGCATCCCATGCTTGTAATCGGCATCCAACCGGTAGTGATCGAGATTTACGAACACGATGTCGCCCAATGGCAACTTGCACACTTCCGGCAGTGAATTGCGCGGTCCATGAAAAATGAACGGAATCAGTGGCAGTGGCTTGCCCCGCCGCAACGGGATTCGTGTCTCCACCAACCTCCATTCCTTTTTGCCACCAGCCTTTTGCACGGCCTGACGCCCTTGCGGCAGCAATTGCCAGATCTCAACCTGGCACTCGAAGGATTTCTTCCTCTTGTTTCCAACTCCCTGCCCTCTTCCAACGACCAATTTCAGGACGCGAATTTGTTCAACGAAATTCACTTCGAACTCATCACCCTGTCCCTGCTTCCCTGCCGGCTTTGGAATTTCAGCCATTTCATGCAGGACAACCAATGTCAGCAGGTTCCGGCCATTGATGCGTTCTGTCTTCCAGTTCAAAATGTCTTCTGCGACGTATCGCGAGACATAAACCCGGTTCTCCACTTCGCCTTCCCAATCCACCAGCGTCCCGGCCCGTCCAACCGCGATCAACTCGGTTACCACCGTCTGGCCGTAACTGGCCAGTGTCGTTCCCAGCATATCCGCATCATTGACGAACACGCCCAATGCCCTTCCAATCGCACTCGGCGGTTCTGGCACTTTGATGAATGGAGGACGCCGGCAAACCAATCCGATGAATCCTTCCGCCGTCCTGGCACTGGCGTTGAAGAAAGCTGCGCGAGCCCGATAAGCCTTGTATTCGTCGTCTGACTGCGATTCCAGCCGTGGCAGATATTTTTCCCCGGCAACCTTCACCGCATCCTCACCGGCCAACACATCACGCGCCCTCAACCATGGCGGGAGGCTTGCGTCGTAATCTGGATGAGTCGAATCGACTGGCATCGAGCCGACTCTACCACGGGTTTTTTGACTATTTTAACCACCCAAAAACACACGAAAGACCGATGTTGACACACGATGTCACACACCGGCACACACCGACGCATTTTCTTCAAAATTTTATTTGACGGATTTCCTTCCCCCCAAACCCAAAATTTATGAAACCAGTGTGCAGCCTATCCTCATGTAAGGCCAAAATCCTTCAATTAGCGTC
>DASZAB010000131.1:0-5795 GCA_035945675.1 Verrucomicrobiia bacterium
TCGCGATCAGCAGTTCGTAGGCGAGCACCCGGCGCGTCCGGTCCGCCGCCGGCAACAGGTCCTGGGAAAGGATGCCTTGCAGCGCGTTGGCCAGTTGCAGGATGATTTGCCGCTGCGCGTTTCCCTCAAAGACCCCGATGATGCGTTCCAGGGCATGGGAGACATTGGGCGAGTGCATCGTGGCCAGCACGAGGTGGCCGGTTTCCGCCGCCGTCAACGCGGTGGCAATCGCCTCGTGGTCGCGCATTTCACCGATGACGATCACGTCCGGATCCTGTCGCAACACGTGAATGAGGGCGCGATTGAACGAGCGCACGTCCGTGAGCACCTCCTGCTGCACCACGATGGCCCGCTTGTTCTGGTGGACAAATTCGATCGGGTCTTCAATTGTCACGACTTTGCACCGGCGCTCGTTGTTGATCAAATCCACCAGGTAATTAAGCGTGGTGGTTTTGCCGGCGCCCGTCGGGCCGGTCACCAGCACCAGGCCGTTGGGTTTGCGCGCCAGATCATCAATTTTCTCCGGCAGACCCAGTTCCCCGCGCGCGGCAACCTTGTCGCCGCAAAAACGAAAGCTCATCTCCGGACGGCCATTGCGCCGGTAAAACGTCAGACGGACCCGCCCGGCCGCGCTGTGCAGCAAGGAAATGCACAGTTCCCATTCCTGCTCAAATTTTTTCTTTTGCTGTTCGTTGAGCAGGCTGTCGGCCATGCGGGTGATCTCGTCCTCGGTCAACGCGTCTTCGTCGGCAATGATGATTTCACCATTCACGCGAAAGGCCGGCGGCACCCCCGCCACCAGGTGCAGGTCGGAGGCGTCGAACTCGTTGACGGCGGACAAAAGGCGGTCGAGGTTGGGAGTGCTCATCGGTTGAAAAGTCGCCACCACCAGCCGCGCACGCGGCGCCAGAAGCCGGTTTGTGAAAGCCGGAGCAGCGCCTGGCCGGCTTCACGGCAGTCAGGGTTCAACTGCCGGGCCTGCAGGAATGAATTCTCCGCGGGACCCACCAGCCCCAAGGCCTGCTGGCATTGGCCGAATTCCAGCCACAAGAGAAAATGACCGGCGTTCCATTCGATGGCCTGCTGCAACAATTTCAGCGCCAGCACAAACTGATGGTAGTAGAAGCGGATTCGCGCCGCCAGCCACGCGACAAACCAGTCCCGTGGCGCCAGCAACAACGCCTTTTCAAAGCAATAATCGGCACGGTGCTCCTTGCGCGCCAGCAACACGTCGCCACGGGCCAGCCAGACATAGGGCGTGTCGCCGCGTTCCTCGATGGCGGCGTCTGAAAACGCCAGCGCGCCCTGCAAGTCGCCGCTGCGCGCCAGCGCGACGGCCTTGGCGGCCAGTAATTCCGGCTCCCGCGGAAACCGTTCCAGCGCCTTGTCCGCCCACAGCCGGGCTTCCCGGAATTCGCCCAGTTCAATCAGCATCCGCACCTGGGCCGTCCAGGCCGTGGCGTTTTGCGGATTGAACTCCAGAACCTTGGAATAGAAACGCAGGGCCTGTTCAAAATTCCCATTTTCCAAGGCCGCGCGGGCTTCGTGCAAATAATAAGCCTCGTCTTTGACCAGCGCCCTTTGTTCGTGGGACTGATCTTCGGACTCGCCGCCCAATTCAAGATTGATAAACCGGCTCATGGCAAAGATTGTCGTCGCCAGAACCATCGTTTGAATGGTTTGCCAACGAACTGATTTTCCGGGACGTCCGCCCTTTCCAACATGGCGGCGGAAATGTCGGCCTCGCCAATATTCCCATGCCCGCTTATAGCAAAATCCGGCCAGATGAACCAATGGTTTTCCGGCACGATAAAGTTTCCTGAAGCCGGCATATGTGGCCGGCGCGGTTGGGCCACACCGTTCACCGTAAAGGCATTCGTCAAAAATCCAACCCGGTCTCCAGCCATGGCCAACACCGGACCAAAACCCAAACCCGGATGGTCACCGGCATATCGATTGCCATGAACCGAAATAACATATCCCGACAGGTGGTAGGCAATCCAGTCACCTCGCTTGACCGTGTCGGCTGAGGCCTGCTTTTCGACTACCAACACCCGATCGTTCAGGCGTAATGGCATCAGCCAGTGTTCTTGAATGGCGTGCCGCGTTGGTGCGTAAACCACTCCGCCCATGGTGACCAGAACCAGGATGGTAAATAGCAGCCGGGAAGCGAATTCCAGGTCGGCCAAAAGCGGGCTGCAATAATAGACAAAACCGGTGACGTGGATCGAAAGCATCAAGCCGAAGGCAAAATTGCCGAGGGGATAACCCAGCCCGATGATGAATCCCAAAAACAGCAATCCGCAGGCGACGAACGCTGCTTTTCCCCAAAGACGGGGGCCGCGAATGTAAATTCCCAGGCCCGGAATCAGGAAACTTCCGGCGAGTCCCCAAAACGTGACGCCCTTTGGCAGATGAATGCGGTCCAGGGCAAGGTGGCGACGAATGGAACCGCCTAAAGTAAAAAGCGGGCTGTACCACCGCGCTCGCGGCGGATAGTACGGCGACACAAATTTGCTCATGCTGTTTGCCACGGCCAACCGCCCGGATGTTTTCCCATCGCTTACAGCCTTTGGTCTATGTTGTAACGCACCTGCTCTTCGGGCTCATAGAACTCGCTGGTCTGTTGCTGCGACTTCATTTCGCCGACGATCTGCTCAAACAGCTTCACCGCTTCGAGGCAGCGCCGGCCCTTGTATCCCTTGACGTGCAACTCCACGCTGCCGTCCTTGCCGATCGTAATGTCAAATTCGCGTTGGGGCATAAAAGTTTTCAAATTCTCGCTACATACCTTCGAGAAATTTTTTGACGTGAATAAACGCCTTGGCGATGACTCCCAGATAAAGGGCGGCGAGGATGGAAATAATGGCCATGACACACAACAGTTCCGTCAAACTCCAGCCGAGCCTTTGGTGTACTGGCATCATACATTCAGTCTGTTAGTTCTCCCAATGCCGGACTTTCAACCGGATGGAGCGGTCTTCATTGATTTCCTCCTCGACCACGTTGAATCCCCGTGCCCGCATTTCATCCATCAATTTTTGATAGACATACTGTTGCACGACGCGCTGGCTCAATTCCTCGCCCAGCGCCCGCAATTCCTCCTGGCTGTGGCCTTCCCCGGTCACGCACAGGGACGCCTTCCCGCGCGCATCGCGCGAAAAGGTGACGGTGACGCCCTCGCGTGTGACCGCTATGCGCTGGTCACGGCCAAGCTGGTTCGTGACCACTTCACTACGCTCGATTTCGAGTTCGACCTTATGGGAATCCTCCCGCGCCACCCTGGCGGCGTGCTTTTCATTGGCGGCCTCGCGGGCCACCTGGTAACCGAGCGAGGTCGCGGCCGCCACCACCGCCGCGCTGAAGGCCGGCCACGCCGCAATCACCACCGGGGCCAAAATGCAAACTGCGCTCATGTCTTTGTTGTTCCTTCATCAGCTTTGACCGGGCTTTGCGCGCTTCGTCACGCGACAATGGCAACCCTGTGGAGGGCTTTTGCTTCCTCCGAGTCCGATAAACCGCGCGCCAGATTGACGCAATGATCGCAATCATTAAACAGCTCAGGCCCGGCAGCAGATCCACCAAAGGCGGACAGACTGAGCGGAGATTCATCAGAAGGAGCGTTCCGGGAACCACCAGGCCAAAGAAAACGAAGAGCGTGGCGATAAAAAGGATCGCATAGCGGCGGTCCTTGTATCGATCATACAGATTGCCCCAAAATGGATTCATATTGGAACTCCAACCTGCGTTTCCACCGGCCTCACAATTCCATCCGCCGCACGGCGCCGGTCTTCTGCGCATCACGCGGTACGCTGGCATTGCGCGCGCGGCCCTCGGCCCAGCTCCGCAGCCGGCTGATTTGTTCGTCCATCGTCTTGGCCAGCGGCACGGTTTGGGCCAACGCCACTTGTACGAGTTCGGTCGTCAATTCCTGCCTGGCGTAAAAGGCGTCGTAGAGGGCGCTGTTGATGGATTCCTCGATTTCCGCGCCGCTGAATTCGCTGCTGCCTCCTGCCAGCGCCGCCAGATCAAATTTGGCCGCGTCCCGGCCGCGCTTGGCCACGTGAATCCGAAAAATTTCCTTTCGCTCGTCCGGACTGGGCAGGTCCACGAAGAAAATTTCGTCCAGGCGCCCCTTGCGGAGCAATTCCGGCGGCAATTGCGAGATGTCATTGGCCGTGGCCACGACAAAGACCGGCGCGGTCTTCTCCGAAAGCCAGGTCAAAAACGTTCCGAACACGCGCGCCGTCGTGCCGCCGTCCGTGGCGCCCGAGCCTTGTGATCCCGCAAACGCCTTGTCAATTTCGTCCACCCAGAGAATGGCCGGCGCAACGGACTCCGCCACGGCAATGGCCCGCCGCACATTTTCCTCCGACGACCCGACCAGACTGCCGAACATGCGGCCCATGTCGAATCGCAACAGCGGCAGTTGCCATAAATTGGATACCGCCTTGGCGCAAAGGCTCTTGCCGCAGCCTTGCACGCCGAGCATCAGGATGCCCTTGGGAAACGGCAGTCCGAACACCCGCGCTTCACTGGTAAATGCCACCGCGCGCTTGGCCAGCCATTCCTTCAACACCCCCAGCCCGCCGACGTTCGCAAAGTTTTCGTCCGTGGCGTAATACTCCAGCAGGCCGCTCTTGCGGATGATCTGCTGTTTCTCGGCAAAAACCTCGTTGACGTCCTCGGCACTCAACCGCTCGTCCTGCACGATGATTTTCGCGAAAACGTTTTCCGCTTCACCGAGCGTGAGGCCGAGCGCCGCCTGTAGCAACCGTTCGCGGCCCGCGTCATCCAAATCAATTTTCACCTGATGAAACTGCTTCACGTCGGCGATGATCTTGTCCAGCAACGCGGACAAATCGTCGCGGGACGGCAGCGGATGGTTGAGCAGGGTGATTTCCTTTTCCAGTTCGGCGGGGATTTCGAGCACCGGCGAAACCAGCAGGATGGTTTTGAAGCTGTTCTTCAGGTGCAACGCAATTTCCTTGAGCTTGCGGGTGATCGCAAAATTGTTCTTCGTGAGAAACGGATGGAAATCCTTGAAAATGAAAATGGCCGGTTCGACCTGCTCGATCACCTGATCCAGCGCCATCAAGGGATCTTTGGTGGCCGCGTTCCGGTGTTTTTGCGACTGAATGGACGTGCCCGCCGGCACGATGCCCGTGCTGTAGCTCCACTCGAACACCTTTTTCTGGCGTTTTTTGGCGATGTCCAGTACGAGGTCCTGCACGCGCATCTCCTCGCTGCTCAGGATGTAGAGGATGGGATAGCGCGCCCGGATGAGCGTTTCGAGTTCAGTTTGGAAGTTCATGGCTGTAGGACAGGCGTCGCGCCTGTCTCTGATTTGTATTTTCTTCTCGTTCGGTACAGGCGCGGCTTTGGCTCTGCATCGACCTTAATCCGAGGCGAAATTTGCCCGTCGTCGGGATTCAACTCATGCAGTAATTCGGCGAACGGCTGGCTCAGGTTGTGGACCAGAATCTTCCCATCGGGCAATATCAAAAGTTCCGACATGCAGACTCTAGTCTTGTGGGATTTGCTTTTCACATTTGATACCATGTTGCTGGTTTTTGGCCTCGACCTCATCTTCAGTCATCCAAGTTGAACTGCCATAACTTAACCAGCCATCCGGACAACAACCACCACGGAAACGACCGTCAGTGATAATCGCCTTTTTGGTTAACACCGGCCAACAAGAGAAATCGGACAAATCATGGAAACAATGCGCTTCTCCTTCAATAATCCACGATGGACACAGTTCGCCTTGAGTTGGGTCCGGATGCAGTTGAAAG
>DASZAB010000132.1:0-25928 GCA_035945675.1 Verrucomicrobiia bacterium
CCACCACCACCACCGGGATTTTGATCGGCGGAAACAAATCCACCGGCATCCGCACCAGACTCGTCACCCCCACCACGCACGTGATCAGACAGATGACAATGATTAGATAGGGATATCGTATGGCAAATCGCGACATGAAAAAATCGGGTTGGCTTAAGACCGGTCCTTGGCAATGGCGTCACGCAATTTCTCAATCGAAAAATCCTTCGATTGGCAGAGGGTGATCAATTCCTGTTCTCGCGCGATGATTTCCGCCGCCGCCAGGGGAACCTTGTCGGCGTTGCCGAGTGGAATGGATTGGACGCCATGCAAATCGCCATGCAACAAATCGCCGGATTGAATCTTCAATCCGCCGATTTCCACCGGCGCGCCAAATTCCACGATGTGAACGTAAGCGTGCGAGACCGAAACACTCCCGGCAAAGAGATGGAACCCCAGTTTTTTTGCCGTCGGAAGGTCGCGCACCGAACCATTGGTCACCGCCCCCACGCAGCCGAGCGCCCGCAGAACGTTGACATGCACCGCCCCCAGTAACGAGCCCAGGCCAATCTGGGTCGCTACATCCTGCACCACCACCACGCGCGGCGCCGGCAGGGAAAGAATATAGTCCCACCAGTCGGTGCGGTCGGTGTAGGGCGCGGCCGCCGCTGGCGGCGCCGAACCGCGAATCTTGACCGTGGCCGCATAGCCCAACATCGGCGTCAAATCGGGAAACAGGCAATGCACCGAGCTGTTGACAAAGCCCTCGTTGCGCAACCGCTCATGAAAAGTTTCGATGGCATTGGCCAGCGTGCAGGCGTCCAGCCGACGCAGGATTTCCAACTGTTCGGAAGTCAAAATCGGATTCATGGATTCAATGAGCCCTCACCGGGGTTGGCATTTTTGGCGGGAGATCGCGTTCCAGGCCGCAACGGACCGCCCCGGCGGCCCGCAACCGCTTTTTCAACCGCAGAAAATGGATGGCCGGTGCAAATTGCACCGGACCGTGGAATGGCTTGACTTCAATTTTCATCGCGCAGAGAGAGTTGGACGAGTTTGGGTTCAACTTTCTGGCCGGTTTGCAGCTTCGAGCGATTGCCGATCACGACCAGATCGCCTTCGCGCAGACCCGACAGGACTTCGTATTTGTCCGGCGTTTCCAGGCCGAGCTTGACCGGGCGCTTTTCAATCTGATGGTTCCGATTGACGACATAAACCAGGGGGGGCTTTTCACCCACCACGGCTTCGATGGGAATCGCCAGCGCGTGGGGACGTTTCTCGACCTTCAAAGTCACCGTCGCGTACATCCCGGGCACCAGCTTCAGATCCGGATTGGGCACCTCGATTTCCGTGATCATCGTCCGGGTGTTTTCGCTCACGTCGTCGGTGAAGCGCGAAATGGTGCCGGTGAAGATTTTGCCGTTCAGTGATTCCACACTTACGGCAACCGAGTCACCCAGGCGGATGTCTTTCACGTAATCCACCGTTACGGGAAAATCCAGCCGCAGCCGGTAATTGTCCGAGACCCGCACCAACGGCAGGGATTGTGTGTCGGAGGACGTGCCCGCCTGGATGAGGGCGCCCGGATCGGCAAAGCGCCGGGTGACGACGCCGTCAAAAGGCGCGGTGATTTGCGTGTAGTTAACGAGGGTATGATATTTTCTTACATCGGCCTTGGCGGCGGCGATGGCGGCGGCCGTGGCCTGATCGTTGGCCGCCGCGTTGTCGAGGTCCTGCTGGGCGACGAGATTGGGATGGGCCTGGTTGACCGCCAGCAGCCGCGTGTACGCCAGATGCGCGTTGGAATAATCGGCTTCGGCCTTCTTCTCGGTGGCTTGCGCGTTGCTCAATTCGTCCCCCAATTCCGGCACCTCGAGCGTGGCCAGCAGTTGTCCGGCCTTCACCTTGTCACCGAAATCCACGTTCATGTTTTTTACGTAACCGGAAACCTTCGCGTGCAACTCTACCTCCTCATAAGGCCGAAATTCCGCCGGAATCGCAACTTGCTTGAACAGGTCTTCGCGGGTCACTTTCGCCACGCCGGCCACCGGCGCGGCGGACGCGTCGGGGGGGGCGGGGATTTCGGCACGCGTGTGGCGCGTCGTCCATAAGAGGCCAAGGCCGACGGCCATGGCCGCCGCCGAAATACCGAACCGGCCGGGTTTGAAACGAAACTGCGAATTGAACATAGAGAATTTCATGGATTGACGAAAACCATCAGTTTTTGGACAGAGGCAGTTTGATGCGGAAACAACTGCCTTCCCTGGGCACGCTCACCGCCTCGACTTCCGCGCCGTGGGCTGTGCAAATCGATTTGACAATGGAAAGTCCGAGTCCGGCGCCTTCGGAATCAATGGACCGGGTTTGATCGACACGATAAAAACGCTCAAAGATATGCGGCAAGGCTTCCCGCGAAATCCCCACGCCATTGTCTTCCACCTCCAAAACCACATGGCCGTTGACCGCACTGACCCGCAGTTGGATGGCCCCGTTTTTAGGCGTGTATTTGATGGCGTTGTCGAGCAGGTTGACGACCACTTGTTTGAGCCGTACCTGGTCGCCTTCCACCGGCATCGGCTGCCGCGCCTCGCAGTGAATGGAGATGTTTTTGTCCTCGGCCAGCAAGCCCATCTGCTCGGCGGTGGTTTTGGCCAGCTCCGCCAGATCGAAACGCGACCAGTCGGTTTGCGCTTCGCCGGCGTCGAGCCGCGAAAGCGCGAAGAGTTGCTCAACGATTTTGCTCAGGCGGACAGCCTCTTCGAGCAGGATGGCCGCCCGGTCACGCCACTCGGATGCCAGGCGCGGGTCCTCCGCCAGGCTTTCCAGCTCGCCCCGCAGAATGGTCAGCGGCGTGCGCAATTCATGCGAGGCGTCGGCGACAAAACGTTTGGAGTTCTGAAAGGCGTCATCGAGCCGCGCAATCATGCGGTTGAGTGAAACGGAAAGCCGTTCCAGTTCGTCGCCGGTCTGCGCGACCGGCAGGCGTTCGCTCAAATTGTGCTGCGTGATGCTCTCGGCGGCTCGGGTGATCTGTTCGACCGGCGTCAACGCCCGCCTCACCAGCAGATAACCTCCGACGGTGATGACGAACACCGCCAGCGGCAAACCCAGGGTGAGTTGCAGAAAAAGATGATTGAGCATCGTATTCACCGGATCGAGCAATGCGCCGAATTCCACGAGGTAAGTGGGATTGCCCGGCGATTTGAAATTCAGCGCGGCGACGAGCAGCGTTTTGTTGCCGGACAACTTCAATTCGCGTGAAAATACCACGTGTGGCGATGGGGCAAGTTTTGGGACTTCGTCGGGATTAAAGCTGCCGTCTTTGGGCTTGCCGGAAGTATAAATCAAGGTCCCGTCAGCGCGCGTGATGCGGATGAAACGGTCGTTGATTTCCGGGTCATACCAATCTTCGGTCTGGCTGGCGACATAGGACTCGCCGGTTTGTTTGACGTGCACGAGCAGCGTGTTCCCAATCTCACGCGCCCGGCGCAGTTGCGATTCGCGGAGGTCGTTTACCAGAAAGCGACGCAGATCGAGATACAACGATGCGCACAGCAGCACAAAAATGCCGGCGAGCAAACCGGCATACCAGGCAACCAGCCGGAAACTGATCGATCGCCGGTTCACGTGGTCACCCCATCACTCAAACTGTAGCCCACCCCCCGCACAGTGCGGAGCAGTTTGACCGGATACGCGTCGTCCACCTTGGCGCGGAGATGCCGCACATAGACATCCACGATGTTGGTCAGTCCCTGAAAACTTTGATCCCAGACGTGCTCGATGATCATGGTGCGCGAAAAAACACGGCCGGGCTGCGTGGCCAGGTATTCGAGCAGTGAGTATTCCTTGGCGGTGAGTTCGACCTTTTTGCCGGCGCGTTTGACGCTCTGTGTCAACCGGTCGATCTCCAGATCCCCCACGCGCAACACGCTGGAGCGGTTGACTGGCCCGCGCCGCAACAGCGCCTTGACGCGCACGAGCAACTCGGCAAAGGCAAAAGGCTTGGTCAGGTAATCGTCCGCGCCCAGCTCGAAATTTTTCACCTTGTCGTCCATCCCGTCGCGCGCCGTGAGAATCAGGATGGGCACCTGCTGGTTTTTGCGCCGGATCCGTTCCAGGATTTCCGTGCCGCTCAATTCCGGCAGCATCAGGTCCAGCATCACCAGATCGTAATCGTAGGCCTCGGCCATTTCCCAGCCGGCGCGGCCGTCGTGGCAGACATCCACGGCATAGCGCTCCGCCTTCAGACCGCGTTCAATGAAGTCAGCCACTTTCTTTTCATCCTCAACCAGCAGGATTCGCATAAAAATTTACAAGAGAATAGACCATCCGATAATTAAAAGGTTCTAAACAATTCATTAAAATTCGTTCAGAACCCGTTACCCCCTCCCGGCCGGGCATTTTAATTCAGCCTTCAGCGGATCTTAATCTTCAGATGGTCAATACCCTATGCAGCGACAAAACGAAACGAGTCGCGACTGAAGATTGTTTTACGAAAGATTGATATTTATGAATGCACTGCAAAACCATCCGGTGCCGGGCCGGTATTCCGCCAAAAGCTCACTCAAGCCGATCAACTTTTATTGTGCGGCGCCGCGCGCCCGGTCGGTCGAACTCGTGGGCGATTTCAACCAATGGCGTCCGTTCCCCATGCAACGGTCCGTGGACGGCTGGTGGTCCGCTCGCGTCGAATTGTGTCACGGCCATCATCAATACCGGTTTCTGGTGGACGGCAAACCGATGCTGGATCCGCATGCCACCGGCGTCGCCCGGGATGAACGGGATGAGCATGTTTCCCTCCTGGCGGTGAGCTGATCCTGGATCGGGTGCCCGCTGCATCGAGGGTGGGAAGGAAGAGATAATGAAATCCGGCGGGTCCTGGGTTTGGATTATTCGTTCTTACTCGGCATTATTTTGTATGTGTGGTTGAGCAACTCCAGGCCGGTCCACAGTCGGGGCACCTGAACCAGTTCACGCGATGGCTTGGGCCAGAGCGAAAGGACAAGTGGTCTTTCCCAGCTTGAGCCAACCGGTTGATTGGAACCTTTCTGCTGCGCGATGGAGGTTGCAGGCTATTAACGACAAGTTTCAGTCGCGGACAATGCGGATATTTCCGTTTTGATTCTGCAACGTAATCCTCGGTGTATCTGGCGCAACGTCGGCAAATGGGTCCTCGCCGCGTGGTTTCATCAGGACAGGGAATTCGGACTCAATGTCGCCAAACGCGGTCCGCGCTTGAATGGCAGGTTTCAGACCCGCCGGCAGACGGACTTCCAGCGAGTCGAAACTCGTGTTGGCTTCGATATTGGTTAGTCCAGTGGAGGTGGCGTGAAGCCGGATGGCCCCATTCTGATTGTGGCACACAAACTTTGGACCGGAGCCTGTAACCTCCATTACTGCAAATGAGGTGGAGGCTGTTACGGAGCCGGTAATTCCGCTGGCCTTCACGTCGCCGTTTTGGTTCATCAGAATCGCATTCCCCTGGATTCCTTCGGCGCTCAGGGTGTCAAATGAAGTTCCAATATCCGCATCGCCCTTGGCCTGGGTGATATTGATGCTTCCATTTTGATCCCGTAGGCGAACCAGACCGCCAATATCGCGCGCGACCAGCGAGTTAAAGCTGGTTTTGGCGTCGAGCAATCCGTGGATGGCGACTGCCATGATCTTTCCGTTTTGATTTGCCAGCGAAGCCGCCCCGCGGATGTCTCGCACCACGAGTGGCGCGAAGCTTGTAGTGGCTTCCAAAGGCCCGGCGACGACGGCAGCCCGGATCTCTCCATTTTGGTTCTCCAACGTGGCGGGACCGGTATTGCTGACGGACAAGGCATCGAAGGAAGTCCGGGCATGGACGCTCCCTTCAATGTTAAGGATATGCAGCCGGCCATTTTCGTTTCTGGCTTCCACGTCGCCAGCCAAGTCGGCGATGGTGATCCCCCCAAACCGGTTTCGTGCCCGGACGACGATGGATTTTGGTGCCGTGATGTCAAGATCGGATTGGAGGTTGTGAGCTTCCGTCGAACCAGGCAACGAAACCACGAGGCTGAGGTGGTCGTCCTCTACCTCAGCTTTGCAGCTTGCGCCGCTGGCGATTTGTTGCGCGGCTGAATCGCTCCGGGCACGGACGGTGAGCTTCCATGTCCAAGCGATGTTTCCGTTGTCGGTTCCGGTAATGCGGATGGCCCCAAAACGGTTGTCCACCGTCAAGCCTTTAAGGTCAGCGGGAATCCTGGCGGTCTGAACGACATTGGTGACCGCCTTCAAATCCGCGTCTGACCAGCCGCCGGAATAACTGGAGAAGTGAGAATTGCAGCCGGTCATGGCTGCCAGAATGCAGATCGTGAAGGTGGACAAAATCGTTCTTTTCATAAAGCAGGATCGCATTTCGAAGGGCGCAGCGGCATTTACGCCGATGGACTCCGAGGGCGGACTGGTTCCTCCATCCTGGTTCTACGCTCCTCTTCCACTGCTTGCGCTATTTTCCGGCCCACAGTGAAGTAGTAGATCAGACAGGCCACTCCAACCCCAGTCGGAATCAGGGCATACAGCGCTCCGTCGCCTCCTGTATCGGTGCGCGGCACCGTGAAATGCAACGCCACGTACAATGTCAGCCCGATAAACAACATGATCAGCCCCCCCAGAAGCGTTCCGTGCGATGACCGTCGTGGTGTCCTGACTTCTTCGTGGAAGAAGTCTTCAGGCAATGGGGGCAGATCAATGCCTTTGTCGATGGCGGCCATGCGCTCCTGATGGTACAGGGCGAACATTTCTTTGCGCTTCAGGTAGTTCAGAAATATGGCCAGCATCCCGATGCCAATGCCCATAACGATCGCGACGATGGGAACCATGAAGATAAGCACGTCGGGTCTTAACATAAGTGTATCGCAATATAGTTGATCTCTTTGACGCCTGCACCCCAGATCGTCAGGCGCTGTCTGACCCTTTCGACTTCGGTTGGCCTGGAATTGTTTCAAAAATCTTTCAGGAGGCACGAGTAATTTGCCGCATGAAATTCTTTTGAAACTCGAAGGCCGCAGGTGCAGTATAAATGAGCGGTAGCGAGGCTTAAACCAAAACTCGAACGGCCGATGAGTTTCGGTTACCGCCCGGGAAACGCACAGCCAATGGAAAACGATATACGACGGCAACTGGAAGCCCTGCGCTATAGCGAGGCTTTCGATTTGCTGGTCGAGCAGTTCAAAGACAAGGTTTTCCGGCTGGCATTCAGTATGTTGCGCAATGAAACCCAGGCCGAAGATGCCGCGCAGGATGTCTTCCTGAAAATCTGGAAGGCCCTTCCCGCCTACCACGGCGGCGCCTCGCTATCGACGTGGATCTATGCCATCACTCGCAACACCTGCCTTACTGAACTGAAACGACGCGACAAACATCCCGCGGTTTCGCTGCACGAACCGGAAATGGAGACCGCCTCCAACTGCCTCCTGGCGTTGCGCTCGTCCGATCCCGAACCCGGATTGGGGATGGATGTGGAAACTCTCCTTGCGAAATTGCCGGAACGCTTCCGGCAGGTGATCACCCTGTTTTATCTGGAGCAGAAGGAATATGGAGAGGTGGCTCAGATGCTCAACGTTCCACTCGGAACGGTCAAGACACTCCTCTTCCGGGCGAAGAAAGAGCTGCTGCGAATCAATGCCGGGCAGATGCGAACAGCACCGGCTAAGGTCGGCCGCTCTCAAACAATCCCAACGCGAAGTCCGGTTGCCGCAACTGTCAGCGTTTTGCCCAGAATCCAGCATTCGCCCGAGCCAACGCTATTATGACTTATGAAATGCGAAGAAATTGAAAACCGAATCCTGGATCATCAGGAAAACCGGTGGTCCCCAGCCCAGCGGGGGGAAGTGGAAAAACACCTTGCCGGTTGCCCCGGCTGCCGGGTATTCGCCCGACAACTTCAGCAACTCGATGCGGCGCTCTCAGCCGGAGTGAGAGTCCCGGCTTTATCAGCTGACTTCGACCGGCGGCTTCGGGAACGGATTCAAGTCGCGCCGGCAGTCTTGTCAGAGGCAGAGCGGGCCCAGCGCAAACGCCAGTTGCAAGCCGAGTTCGAAGCCGGCATGGCGCGAATCGGCCGGGGATCCTTAACGCTAGGCAGCCTGCTGAACCATCTGACCCGGCCCGGGCTGGCTACGATGGCGGGCTGGCTCATATGGCTGATCACCTCGCAATTGGCGGCACACCTCAAAGCCCAAAACCTGGCCGGTCTCGCCCCAACCCTGCTCCCTTGGTTGGCTGCCAGCGCAGTCTTCCTGGCCGTTGGCCTTGCCGAAGCCTTTCCGCGACAACGGAAATTTCTGGGGGTTTGGTAGGTACTCACTTATCCAGATACATTATCCTGCCGACGTTCAGCCTGGCAATTGCACAGGACTGCGTGATTTATGTCCGAATGATCACAGTTCCACAAACCGCACCAGCCCACGGAGATTGATTAGTTGACTCCAGTCTTTTTCGCGGGTTCAGCTTGCCAGCCTACAGCATTGCCGTTGGGCAGCCAGACGAGTTCCGTTTTGGGCGTATCGGCGGGAGGTTTCCAGTGGTCGTCCAGGTGGACTCTCGTCGTCTGGCCGCTCTCAATCGTCACTGGCAAGCTCACCCGGAAATAATCGTTCGCTTGAGCTTCCACGAGATACCTTCCGACCGGCAGCGTCACCCGGCGGGGAGCTTTGGCATAATGGCCGACGATATTATGCACGCGCTTCACCAGCTTCCCATGCAGATCGTAAAACCAGGATTAAAACACCTTCGTCAATCCGAGAACAGACACGGCTGGTGCCAGGAGAGCAGTCCCCGGGCCCGGCCCGGCCCAACCCTGCCGGAGTTGCGGTTGGCAGCGATTCCACGGGCCCGTACCCGAACGGAACGACATTGGCCTTCCCCGCTCCGCTTCCTATTTTAATTCGCCCTTCATCCCTTATTAATCTTCGGCGTGTCAATTAAATGAAGACACGTATACCAGGCGCAGAAATGTTGGCTGGCTTCCGCTGAGTCTCGGGCAGACCGGTGGAAGAGAAAGAGCCAACAAAATTGAAAGGATATCTATGCGAAAAGGGATCATGGATCCGCCAAATCCGGTCAGCCGCCCGGCCGGCATGGCCGCCAAGGAGGTGGCTTTCATCTTGAACAGTCCCCAGGCCAGGTCGGTTTATCTCTGTGGCGATTTCAACGAATGGTCTCCCACCGGGCTGCCGATGATTGAGCGAATCGAAGGTCGCCTGTGGGAAAAGCGGCTGATGCTGCCACCCGGCCGCTACGAATATAAATTCATTGTGGATGGCGTCTGGAGGCATAATCCCGCCGCCGGCACAAACATCCCGAACGCCTTTGGCTCCTTGAATTCCGTCGTGGAGGTGTGGCCATGAACCCACCATCAACGCCCCGGTGCCGGCCCCGCCGGAAATCCCTGTTGCGCAGATACGTCAAGGTCCGGCTCAAGGCACATCACCCACAGCACCGGCCAAAAGAAATCCAGCTGATCTATGCGCACTTCGCTCCCCCGGTCGCTTTTTCCGTGACCGAATGCCCCGGATACGTGCTCAAGCCGGGCAAGGAATTTATCGACACCGGTTCAGGTTCACAGAGAGACGCCACCCGGGCACGCCTGTTCACCGGGCGAAGGCCGGATATTAATCAAACATCGCTGGCCAGTGGTGTCAGAAAACGAACCCGACTTTAGGCGCCAAAAAGTTATGAATACCATTCTTCACCCTTTGCAGATTCACATGCATAAAGTGGATGGTTCATCCGAAACGTTCGTCCAAAACGAAGAAGGCTTGATCAAACTGATTCTCCGCGAATTTCAGCCCGACTGTATTTTCAACCGGGACCGAATCGTCATTGCCGACCGTCATTCGTTGACTTCCTTTCCCGTCAGCCAGCTGGTACGCGCGGATCTGGTCTCCGAACAGTTGTCCGACTGGATATTTCCGCCGGACCTCGTCCACGCCGTGGAATTAACCGAAATGGAATTCCGGGCGCTGCTCCAAAATCCGGAACTGCGTGATCAGTGGAATCAGGCGCGCACACCAGACACCTCGGTGATCATTTTCCTGGAGATTGAAATGGCCGGACAATCACCACTTTTCCTGGTCAGGGAAATCACGAGTCAACAGTTTCTGAACCAGCTGGAGGCGATCTCCTTTCTGTTCGACGCCCGCAGCTTGTGCTTCCGGATGCGCAATGGTGGAGTGGCCGTCTTGAATCTCGCCCACCTGATGCGGGTCACTCTCTTTCCCGCTTCGCCCCAGCCACCCCTCGAGGCCTGGCCCGCTGAAAGGTCACACCGTTCCCGACTTAAAGAGTTCACCCGGAATTTACCGGACTTCGGGGGCAACCCGTCGCCAGCCCACGCAGTCCCTTCGACCGCCGGTTGATTCTGCGGAACCGCGAAGGAGGCAAAATGAAAACGCATCAACCATGGAAAGAAAGTACCAATGAGAAAATCTATTTCAAAAACAGGGTGCACGACCAACCCGGCCGCGGGCTTGGTTCCGTGCCTGACCAAATCAAACCGGTGAATTTCCAATGTTCCGCACCCGGGGCGAAGACCGTTCAGTTGGCAGGCAATTTTAATCATTGGCACCCCATCCTCATGCGACCGCAGGAGCCAGGCCGGTGGTTTATCCAAATCCGGCGGTCCCCAGGTTATCATCAATACCGGTTTCTGGTGGACGGCAAACCGACGTTGGATCCGCACGCCACTGGCGCCACGCACGATGAACAGGGCGAGCTGGTTTCACTGGTCGCCGTCAGTTGCACCGGGATGAATGACGGTGGATCGCCGGGATAATCATTAAGAATGGCTGAACCCCAAATTAAATTTTGTTCAGAAACTTTAAATGCCCATCAAACCGTGGCAGAAACATCCTGGATGATGAAAGCGATTTCTGCGTCTTTGACTGCCGTAACCGGTGTTTTCCTGTTGGGTTGTACCACTGGCAGAAGCGGGTTGGCGCTCGACGCGGTAGGCCCCAGCCCGGCGCAAACGGCACCGGCCCGCTCAACCACCGGTACCTTGGTGGTCTATTCCGCCTATGACGTGAACGCCGATTTCAACAGCCGCGATCCGTACCGGCCGGAATATTCCGGTTACAAAATTTTCACCGCCACCGGGAAGTTATGGCAGCGAGTCCACAACGATACCGGCACTCTTCTTCAAGGCCCGGCTTCCGTGGTGCTTCCAACCGGAAAATACCGCGTCGTTGCCCGCGCGAATGGTTATGGGCGCGTGACGGTTCCCATCATCATCGAAGCGAAACGGACCACGGTTTTGCGTCTTGACGGAGGCGGTGCGTGGCGGCACAAATTGGCCTTCAATCAGACCAACGCCGTGCGCTTGCCGGACGGTCGAATCGTCGGCTGGCGGGCCACCTCCAATTTGTAATCAATGCCGCGATGTTTTTGCCAGTCACGGCTGGATCCACAGCGGAAAGGCGAAAAGCTCCTATAACCCCGACAAATCTGGCGCGTCCGGCAGGACTTGAACCTGCAACCTTCTGATCCGAAGTCAGAAGCTCTATCCAATTGAGCTACGGACGCCCGGCCTCAGTCTGCCAACTTCCTGACAACGATAAAGCGGATTCGCACGCCTCCGGTTGACTTGCCCCGCAGCTCCCGTTAGCGTGCGATTGGTCATGGCAAAAAGGTCGTTATCGCGTCTTGTCAAAATTCTGTCCGGTCTCCGCGCCGACGCGGAGAAAGAATGGGTTGGCGCGGAAAACGAACTCAACCGGCTGGAACGGTTCGCGCATTTCTGGGTGCTCGTCGGGCGAAGTTTTACGCGCAACCGGTGCCCGGTGCGCGCGGCAGCGTTGTCCTACACGACCCTGCTGGCACTGATTCCTTTGCTGGCGGTGGCCATCAGTGTCACCAGCAGCCTTCTCAAAAGCGAGGGGGAGGAGAAAATTTACGAAGCGATTGACAAGTTCGTTGCCAACATCATGCCGCCCGCAAGACTCGGCACGACCGGCCCCGCGGTTTCGTTGAACTTGAGCCCCGGCATGTCGGTCGCCTTAACGCGGACAAATTTTGAAACCGCTGGAATCGTGACCAACTCCGGCGTCATCACGACGAACGCGATCCCGCAAAGCGGGACGCCGGCACCGCCCGGTGACAATGCCCGCATCACAAGTGCGCAAAAGGAAGCGGCAAAATATATTCACCATTTCGTGCAGACCACGCGCAGCGGCGCGCTCGGTGTCACGGGCATGGTATTGCTGGTGTTCATTGCCATCCGGATGCTGGCGAGCGTCGAAGCCACCTTCAACGACATCTGGGGCGTGTCGCGTGGACGCAACTGGCTCTGGCGCACCGTGCTTTACTGGACGGCCATCACCCTCGGCCCGCTGCTCCTGATTGCTGCGCTGGGACTGGCCGGCGGACCGCATTTGGAAACCGCCCGGAATCTGGTTAACCGCATGCCGCTGATTGGCAGCTTCATTTTTGACTTGTTGCCGCTGGTCATGCTGTGGCTCACATTCGCCCTGGTCTATTTGCTCATGCCCAACACAAAGGTGCACTTCGCCGCGGCGCTGGTGGGCGGCCTTGTGGGCGGCACGCTTTGGCACCTGAACAACGTTTTTGGCTTCCTTTACGTCTCACGCGTGGTCACCAACAGTAAAATCTACGGCAGCCTTGGCCTAGTGCCGGTGTTCATGGTGAGCCTGTATTTTTCCTGGCTGATTCTGTTGTTTGGCGCGCAGGTCGCCTATGCCTTTCAAAACCGCCGGGCGTATTTGCAGGACAAACTCGTTGAAAATGTGAACCAGCGCGGGCGTGAATTCATCGCCTTGAGAATGATGACGTGCATTGCCCGGCGGTTTCAACGTGGCCAGCCGCCCTTGACGCTTCCGGAAATTTCTGCCGAACTTGGAATTCCGACCCGGCTGGGGCAACAGATTCTCCAAACCCTCCTGGCCGCACGGCTGGTCACCGAGGTCGCCGGCGCGGAATCCGCTTTCGCACCCGCCCGCCCGCTGGACGCCATTAATGGTCACCACGTTCTGCAAGCCATGCGGGCGGGTTCCGGACAGGAATTGCCCCTGTGCGACGAACCGGCGCGCACGGAAGTCTATGGAGAATTCGCCCGCATTGAAGAAGCAGAACGACAGGCCGCGTCGGCGGTGACCCTGCTTGCCCTCGTCAATCGTCTTCCGGCACGACCGGAAATCAACGCGCCAACGGGTCGGGGAAATGAATCCCAGCCCCCGGCTCGAACCTGATCGGCTGCGGTAAGTTGGCCGGATGGCGCCAACCCGATTTTCCTGCGGAACGGCTCGTGAACCTTGGTCGCCGGTCCCTCCGCCAGTTTTTTTTTGCCTTTGCGGCCCCCGGTCTGGCATGTTTCCTGCCAGTCAAGTCGAGCGGAGAAAACCAAGACAACGCTCCTCCAAAGGCCAAACATGAACTGGTATTACGCTGACCAAGGACAACCGGCCGGCCCAGTGACCGAAGAACAGTTCACAGAGCTGGTACGCAGCGGGAAAATCCAGCCCGACACTCTGGTCTGGCGCGAAGGCATGGCGGCCTGGGCGCCTTACCGGGAAGTCAGCACTCCCACCAACCCCTCCGTCCCTGCTTCCGCCGGCGGTTCCGGTTACGTGGCCGGCCAAAGCGCGGAGGCTGCCTGCGCCGAATGTGGCAAACTATTTGCCATACAAGACATGATCCGCCACGGTGGCGTTTACATTTGCGCCAATTGCAAGCCGGTCTTCATGCAAAAACTGGCTGAAGGTGCGCCGATCAACACCGGTGAATTGAATTACGCCGGGTTTTGGATTCGCTTCGCGGCCAAGCTTTTGGACGGCTTGATTTTGGGTGTGCCTTTGATCGTGGTGTTTATGCTGGTAATGATTCCGCAGATACGCTCCGGCCAACCGACTGCGGCGATTTTTCTCCCTTACCTGGTCCAATTTTGTTTTATCTTCGTGCAAATGGCGTATCAGATTTTTTTCCTGGGCAAATACGGCGCCACCCTGGGAAAGATGGCCTGCAAAATCAAGGTAGTGACGCCGGAAGGCGGTCGGATCGGGTACGGCCGGGCAACAGGAAGGTTCTTCGCCGAAATGCTCAGTGGCATGATTTGTTATATCGGCTACCTGATGGTCGCTTTTGACGGCCAGAAACGTGCCCTGCACGATCATATCTGCAATACGCGGGTCGTTTACCGATAGGCCATGAATACCTCGCTGGTTCAATGCCCCAAATGCCAGGCCTGGCTGTTGGAAGGCGTCTTCAACCAGCCCGACCTGTTGCCCTGCCCGGCCTGCGGCACACCGCTGCAAATTGAAGTTTTCCCGGCCCTGTTTCGCAACCAGCGGGTTGGCCGAAGCAGCGAGGCGGTCCTGGTAGAGGGCGAATCCAGTTGTTTCTACCACCCGCAGAAGAAAGCGGTCATCCCCTGCCAGGGTTGCGGCCGGTTCCTCTGTGCGCTGTGCGATTGCGAATTCAACGGACAGCATTTCTGCCCGACGTGTCTGGAAACAGGGAAAACCAAGGGCAAAATTAGAAATCTGGAAAACCAGCGCACGCTTTACGATAGTATCGCCTTGTCGTTGGCAATTCTGCCGCTGCTGATCTATTATTTCACCCTGGTCACCGCCCCGATGGCCCTGTTGGTGGCCATCCGTTATTGGAAGGCACCCCACAGCATCGTACGCCGGACGAAAATTCGTTTCGTTGCCGCGATTGTTTTGGCCTCGATGCAAATTATGGGCTGGGGTTTGCTCCTGGTCGCCTTGACCACCCACCGCCTCTAAGTTATGGCCGAGAAGGAATACCAGCGCTTGACCCGAGCCCGATCCCGGTCGGAGTTTGCCTTCGCCTTCGTCTCGCGTTCGAGTCTGTGGTTGGGGAAAGATCATTTGCTCTGCGTGTCAACGAACGGTTATACGGAAACCTACAAGCGGTTTTATTTTCGCGACATCCAGACGATTTCTCTCCAACGAACCGACCGACATCTGTGGTGGGGTGCCGTTTTGGGCTTCCTGGCTTTCATTTTTTTTGCTTTGACCGTCGCCGGTGTGCCTAAAATCCCGCCCGCGCAATGGACCGGCGGTCAGATGGCGGGTGGGATTTTTCTGGGCAGTGTGACCGGACTTTTTATCCTGCTGCTTTTCATCAATTTCTTTTACGGCCCCGCCTGCAAGTGTTTCCTCCGCACCGCCGTGCAAATTGAAGAGCTGCCATCGCTCAACCGCCTGCGGCGCGCGCACAAGGCCCTGGCACGCCTTCGCCCCTTGCTCGTCGCCGCCCAGGGCGAGCTGACGCCGGAGGAAATTTCCTCCCGGATACGGGCCGCGGCCGGAACCCCGCCCGAAACAACACCAGCGATGGCACCGCAGGCGGCCACTTCACCGCCAACGACCCCGCACCCTCCGGCGCCGCCGCCCGTCATTTCCTGAATGGGAACCCTGTGAACCATGCACACTCTGACCCAACAACGCTGTTTTAATCATGCGGGCCGCGAAGCGGTGGCCCGCTGCCCGGAGTGCGGGCAGTGTTTTTGTCGCGAGTGCATCACCGAACACGACGACCGGGTGGTTTGCGCCGCCTGTCTGAAAAAAATGACGCGGCAACCCCTGGCCCGGCACCTCGCGTTCACCTGGTTTCTGCGGCTCGCCCAGTGTGCCTTCGGCATTTTGGTTGCCTGGTTCTTCTTTTTTCTCATCGGCGAAAGTTTGTTGAAGCTGCCGGATTCGTTCCATGAAGGAACGCTTTGGCAGGTTCCCTGGGTGGACCAGGAATGAAGATCCAGCATTCCACATTCAACTGCGAACGTCCAGCGGATGCCCGCAGGTCCAACTATTGGATGTTGAACGTCGAATGTTTTCCCGTTTCCTGAATGAAATCACGGCGACAACAAAGCAAAGGCGCCTTCGACCTCATGGAAGAGGCCACGCATCTGTTGCGCACGGCGCCGGTCGCAACCCTGGCGGTTTATTATCTCGGGGCGGTTCCGTTCGTGCTGGGGTTGCTCTATTTCTGGGCGGACATGAGCCGTAGTCCGTTTGCCGGGCAGCACCTGATTGATTCCGCGCTGGGCCTGGCAACGTTGTTTCTCTGGATGAAATTCTGGCAGGTCATCTTTGCCCGCCACCTGCGGGCCCGGCTTGCCGCCGAACCCATACCACGCTGGACCGCCCGCCGCTGGGGACGCGTCTTATTCGCCCAGGCTTTCGTGCAGCCGACGGGTTTGTTTGTGATCCCGCTCTCGCTGATTCCGGTGCTGCCGGCGGCCTGGGTCTATGCCCTTTACCAGAATGCCACCGCGCTCGACGACGGCGGTCCGGAAGGAGTTTCAAAACTTCTGAAGAAATCCTGGAAACAGGCAACGCTCTGGCCGCGGCAAAACCACTTTGTCCTGGCCATCATGATCGGCTTCGGCTTTTACGTTTTTTTGAACTGGATGGTGGCGGGCCTGGTGCTGCCGCATCTGATTAAAATGCTGTTTGGCATCGAATCGGTCTTCACCCGAAGCACACTCAGCCTGTTAAATACAACGTTCTTCGCCGGAATGCTGGGTCTGACGTACCTGTGCGTGGACCCGATTTTGAAGACCGTCTATGTGCTGCGCTGTTTTTATGGCGAGTCGCTGGAATCGGGCGAGGATTTGCGCGCAGAACTGAATTCCCTCGCGGCGGCGCCATCCGTGGCCGCCCTCGCGGTGCTCCTGCTGGGGCTGCTGTTTTGGACGGCGCCGCTGCGGGCCGCCGACGCGCCGGCGCCCGTCGTTCCATCCGCCCAGGCGCCCGTTTCCTCACCGGTCACACCGGCGGAGCTGGACCACGCCATCAATCAGACCATCCACGAAGACAAATACGCCTGGCGCATGCCGCGGGAAAAAATCGTGGAACCGGACGCGCAGGAAGGCATGCTGGCGCGGTTTTTTGACAAGGTCGGCGCCATGCTGCGGAGAGGGGTGCGCGACGTTGTGAACTGGCTGGACGAATGGCTCCGGAAACTTTTCCGGCACCAGCGGGTGAACACCCATTCCGCTACCTCCGGTTACGGCTGGATCGAATCGCTGCAAATTTTGCTTTACGGCTTGGTGGCCGCGGTGCTCGCCGCGCTGGCCATCCTGCTTTACCGCGTCTGGCGGGATCGGCGATCCCCGGCCATGGTCGCCAGCGAACCTGTCCAGCCGCTGCCGGACATCAATGACGAGCATGTGGGCGCCGATCGATTGCCGGGCGACGATTGGACAAAATTAGGCCGTGACCTGCTGGAACGCGGTGAACTGCGCCTGGCCATGCGGGCGTTCTACCTCGCCAGCCTGGCCTACCTGGCGGCGCGCAATCTGATCAGCCTTGCGCGGTTCAAATCGAACCGTGATTACGAGCGGGAATTGCGCCGGCGCGGACATTCGATTCCCGATTTGCTGTTGGTGTTTGGCGACAACCTCGTGTCGTTCGAATCCACCTGGTACGGCCTGCACGAGGTCAACCGCGAACGGGTGGAACAGTTTCTGGCCAACGTGGAAAGGATCAGGGTCGCCGGATGAAAAAACACCCTTCCCTCTTCCTGCTGGCGGGCTGTATGGCCCTGTTCACCTTGGGTCTGATCCGGCTCTTCGAACTCCGGTTCGAGGTGGGCGACGTTTATCCGGCTTATTCGTCGCTGCGCTCGGATCCCCTCGGCACAATGGCATTTTACGAAAGTCTCGGCAAGGTGCCGGGCATGGTCGTGCGCCGTGATTTCAGCGCCGGGAACCGTTTGCCGGAGGAGCCGCACACGGTCTATCTGCAGGCCGGCGCCTCCGACTACGATTGGGACCGGGTGCCGGCGGACTTGTTCCACGAACTGGACGCGTTTCTCGCCCGTGGCAACCGGCTGGTGATCCTGCTTTATCCGCAGGCCCGGTCGTTTGAATTCCGCGACGACAGTGAAAACGAAACCAATGCCATAAAATCGGGCCACGCCAGAGCGAAGGACAAAAAAATGACGCCCGACCAACCGGCAAGGAAAAAGTACCACGCTGAAAATGAAGATGAAGACGTGGACTTGACCGAGCGTTGGGGCTTCGACGTGGATTTTGTCAAACTGGCGCAGGCGGGGGATGTTTACGAACCGGCGCAGGCAGTAAACCAGACGGACCTGTCATTGCCACGCCGTCTCGACTGGCACAGCGGCACTGTTTTCACCAACCTGGACCGTGCGTGGCGCGTGATTTACGCGCGCGGCTCCAATGCCGTGCTGATGGAACGGCAGTTCGGCAAAGGTTCAGTCGTGATGGCCACCGACTCCTACTTCGTCAGCAACGAGGCGATGGAAAAGGACCGGCACGCGGATTTGCTGGCCTGGCTCGTCGGTGCCAACCAGCATGTCGTTTTTGACGAATCGCATTTTGGCATTGTTGATCGTTCGGGGATTGCGATGTTAATGCGCAAATACCGGTTGCACGGACTGGCGGCCGGATTGTTGCTGCTGGCCGGATTGTTCATCTGGAAAAACGCCAGCAGTCTCGTGCCGCCGCCCGCCGAACCGGAACCGCAGGGTTACATCGCCGGCAAGGATTCCGCGGCCGGTTTTGTCAACCTGCTCCGTCGCAGCATTGCGCCGCGCGACCTGCTGTCGGTTTGTTTTGCCGAATGGAAAAAGTCGGCCGGGCCGGCCGGCCAATCCGCCTCCGCGCGACGACAACAGGCCGAGGCGGTGTTCGCGGCAGAAAACGCCCTGCCACCCAAAGACCGAAATCCTGTCGCCACCTATAGAAAAATCTGCTCCATTCTGGGAACCCGCAACGCACCACCAAAATCATGAATACCGAACGACTCAAGGAAGTCCTCGCCCGGGCACGATCCGAGGCCGGCAAGGTTATCATCGGCCAGCACGACGCCATCGAAAAGGCGCTTATCGCCATCTTCACCGGCAATCACGCCCTCGTCGAAGGCGTACCCGGCATCGCCAAAACCCTGCTGGTGCGTACGCTGGCCCGCGTCCTCGGCGCCGACTTCGCCCGCATCCAGTTCACTCCCGACTTGATGCCGGCCGACATCACCGGCACCAACGTTTTTAATCTGCAGCGCAACGAATTCTCCCTCATCAAAGGCCCCATCTTCACCTCGTTTTTGCTGGCCGACGAAATCAACCGCGCGCCGGCCAAGACCCAGTCGGCGCTGTTGCAGGCCATGCAGGAACGCGTGGTGACGATTGACCGTGAAACGTATTCGCTGCCGCCAAATTTCACCGTGTTCGCCACGCAAAATCCGATTGAATACGAGGGCACCTACCCGCTGCCCGAGGCACAGAAGGACCGGTTCATGCTGAAGATCACCATGAACACGCCGGACCGGGCCGAGGAATTGGTGCTGGCCCAGCGGACCATGACCAAGGACGCCCCGGAAACCGTGCTGGCGCAGGGCGCCGTTCAACCCGCCATCCACGCCGAAGATCTGGGGTCGTTGCGGGAAAGCCTGGCCGCCATTGTCATGCACGAAGAACTGGTCGGTTACCTCGTGGATGTCATTCGCGCCACCCGGAAGCAGGAAAGTATCCTGGTTGGCGCCGGGCCGCGCGCCACGCAGTCGCTCATGATGGCCGCCCGCGCCCGGGCCGCCCTGTCCGGCCGTGATTTCGTTACGCCCGATGACATCAAGGAAATGACCCCGCCGGTGTTGGAACATCGTTTGATTCTCCGGCCGGAATTCGAAATCGAAGGCCTGACGGTATCGGAGGTCATCCAGCAAATTCTTCAGCAAATTGCCGTGCCACGATGATCATTCCCCGTTCCAGGCTGTTGTTCTGGGTAGCCGCAGTGGCACTGCCATTCTCCCTGCTGGCAGCGGTGTCGCCCTGGACCGCCGATGTCTCCCTGTCGTGCATCGGCGGACTGATGATGATAACGCTGGCCGATGCCATCAGCGCGCGCAAGAGCCTCGCGGGCGTCGGTGTGGAATTGCCTGCCCTCATGCGCATGTCGAAGGATCGCGAGGCAAAATTGGAATTGCGCATCCGTAACCAACGGCAGCGGCAGCAGAGCTTGCGGGTGGCGCTGCCCTGGCCGCGGGACATCCAGACCCTCTCCGAATCCCTGGATACGTTGTTGCCCGCCCAAGGCGAGTGGTCGCGGCTGGCCTGGCCCTGTACCCCGCGCAAACGCGGCAATTATCGGCTGCATTCAGCCTATCTCGAAGGGAGTTCACCCCTCGGTTTTTGGGCCGTGCGCAAAACCGTGCCGGTGCGGACGGAGCTCCGCGTCTATCCCAATCTGCTGAACGAACGGAAGAGTGTTGCGGCGCTCTTTTTGAACCGGGGCGCTTTTGGCGTGCACGCGCAGCGGCAGGTCGGCAAAGGCCGCGATTTTGAAAAGCTGCGCGAATACGTCCCCGGCGATGATTACAACGAGATTCACTGGAAAGCGACGGCCCGGCGGGGAAAACCCATCACGAAGGTTTTCCAGATTGAAAAAACCCAGGAAGTTTACGTGGTGCTGGACGCCTCGCGATTGAGCGCCCGCAGAACAGAGCAAAAGTCAAAAGCCGCGAATCGCGAGCCGAACTCCCAGCTTTTGACATCGACCCTCGACGCGCGACCCTCGACCACCACGCTGGAGCGTTTCGTAACCGCCGCCCTGGTCCTTGGGCTGGCAGCGGAGCGACAGGGCGATTTGTTTGGTTTGCTGACCTTCACGGACAAGGTGGAGAACTTTGTGCGCGCCAAAAACGGCAGGAATCATTATGGCGTCTGTCGCGACGCGCTCTACACCCTGGAACCCAAAATCACCACGCCGGATTTCGACGAAGCCTGTACGTTTATCCGGCTGCGGCTGCGTCGCCGCGCCTTGCTGGTCTTCCTGACCGCGCTGGATGACCCGGCGCTGGCGGAAAGTTTCGTCCGCAACGTGGATTTGATCCGGCGGCAACATCTGGTGCTGGTGAATATGCTGCAGCTGCCCGGCGTGAAACCGCTCTTCACGGACCCGTCCGTGGCCGGACCGGATGATTTGTATCGCCAGCTCGGCGGCCACCTGCAGTGGCAGAAATTGCGCGAGCTGCAAAAGGTGCTGCAACGGTACGGCGTGCAATTCTCACTGCTCGACAACGAGCGCTTGAGCGCCGAGCTGGTGTCGCAATACCTGAACGTGAAACAAAGGCAGTTGCTGTGATTGTCGATTTGCCGCGTTTCCTCTCCGGCGAACGGCCGTTCTGGACCGAACTCGAACGGATGCTCGACCGGCTGGAAGCGGAGCCGGAACTGCGGATGACACTGCCGCAATTGCAGCTGTTCCACCGCCTTTACGAGCGCACCGCCGCCGATCTGGCAAAAATCACCACGCTTTCCGCCGAACCGGCAACCCGGCGGTATCTGGAAAATCTGGTGGCCCGCGCCTATGGCGAAATTCATGAAACGCGTGAGAAACGGCGCCGGTTCTTTCCGCTGAAATGGTTTTTCCAGACGCTGCCGCAGACGTTCCGACGCCATGTCCGGGCCTTTTATCTGTCCTTGGCCATCACGCTGGCAGGCTGCGCATTCGGCGGGCTGGCCATCGCCTTTGACCAGGACGCCAAGCCGGTGCTGATGCCCTTTTCCCACCTGCTCGAAGACCCGGCCAAACGCGTGGCCGAGGAGGAAAAGGCCACGCATGACCGGCTGGCAGGTTTCAAAACCACCTTCTCGGTGGAACTGATGACGCATAACACCAAGGTTTCCATCTTCACCCTGGCCCTCGGCATGACGTGGGGTATCGGCACCATCATCATGTTGTTTTACAACGGCGTGATTCTCGGCGCCGTGGCGGTGGATTACATCCACGCGGGGCAAACGAAATTCCTGCTCGGCTGGCTGATGCCCCACGGCGTGGTGGAAATCCCCGCCATCCTCATCGCCGGCCAGGCCGGCCTCTTGCTGGCGCGGGCACTCATTGGCCGGGGCAGCCGCGTTTCGCTCCAGACACGATTACGCGAAATTTCCGGCGACGTGGTCACGTTGATTTTTGGCGTCGGGGTGTTGTTGGTCTGGGCCGGGTTTATCGAAGCGTTCCTCTCTCAGTATCACGAACCCGTCATTCCCTACGAAGCCAAAATTGCCTTTGGCACGGTTGAGCTGATTCTGCTGTCCCTGTTTCTGGCGAAATCGGGAACCGGGAAAAAACCGGAACCCTGAACTGAGGCCGATGAAGACCAGCGCACTTTTCATTCGCACCCCCGAGGGCATCGTGTTCTCCCAATTACTCGCGGGACCGGTAACGAGATTTTTTGCCTGGTTTATCGACCAGCTTTGCATCAGTGCCGCGATGACCATCCTGGGAATCGCTTTGAATCTGTTCGCCTTGATAAGCTGGAACTTCAGCGTTGCCTTATCGGTGATCAGTTATTTTGTCATCAGCATCGGTTACGGGATTATTTTTGAATGGAACTGGCGTGGCCAGACGGTCGGCAAGAAGTTGTTGCGGCTGCGCGTGGTGGACGTGGAAGGAATGCAGCTGCAATTCAACCAGATTGTGGTGCGCAACCTGTTGCGCTTTGTCGATGCGTTGCCGGCATTCTATTTTGTCGGTGGTCTGACCTGCTGGTTGAATTCCAAATGCCAGCGCCTCGGTGACATTGCCGCCAACACCGTCGTCATCCGGAACCCGCGCGTCACCGAGCCGGACCTCGACCAGGTGCTCGCCGGCAAATACAACTCGCTCCGACAATATCCGCATCTGGCCGGCCGGCTGCGCCAGCGAATTTCACCGGCAGAAGCGGACGTTGCCCTGCAGGCGCTCTTGCGGCGCGAAGAATTTGATCTGGTCGCCCGGGTGGAATTATTTGGCGAGCTGGCCGGATATTTCCGGGCCAGGGTCGAATTTCCCGCTGAGGCCACCGACGGCCTCGCCGACGAACAATATCTTCGCAACGTGGTGGATATCCTTTATCGCACGCGCGGAGAGGACCGTGTTCCAACCGGACCCTCTCAATGAAGCTGCCGTAATTGCACGTCGCGATAGCGGACAACGGTGTCCGCGCTGTCGCTGAACGCGCCCAGTCCAACCAGATAATTGTTAGCCGGCACCTCAATGTTTCCCGGCGGGACAGCTTCGTGAAAGACCTCCACTCCATTGACCAATGCAGTCGCCCGTCCATTCTGGAGGATGAAGTCAAACGAGTTGGTGACGTCATTCAGAACGATTTGTTGGACGATCTGATCCCGTGACCAACCGACGCCAAGACAGGCAACGTCACCTTCCACAGAATGCCGTTTGATACGAAAGCCGTACCAATTGTAGCTCCCGAAGTCGGGCACACCCATGACCAGACCCGCTTGAAAATCCTTGTTGGAGGAATGGATGACTTCGAATTGGCCACGCACCTCAAAATCTTCGCCCACCGGCACCCTGGAAAACAGCATGTAGCCTTTGGGTCCGTACTCCACTTCCAACGCGCCGTCGGAGAGGCGGCGCACTTTGCCGAAGCTGAAGACCCAGCCGGGGTCATGGTCGGTTTCCGGCAACAAATCCACCCATTTGCCCTGTTGCAGGTGCGCCTCGACCGTGAGCTGGGCCAGCCGGCGCTGGATGAATTCCTCCGTGCGCGAGTCGGCGGCGGGCGCGGATGCCAGACTGGCATACTGCTTCAGGGCGGTCACCACCTCGCCGCTATCGCGGGCGGATTCCGCAGCGGAAATTTTTGCGCCGAGCGGTCCTGTCCGGGCTGCGACTTCAAGCGGCATCAGGGAGAGGTCAACCCCCCAGTTCCGCAAATTCTCCGGTACCGGTTGCCAATTCAAGGCGTCCATTTGCCTGCGGGCGACATCGTATTTGCCCGCAAAATAGGCGACCACGGCGTACGAGGTGCGCCAGCCGTTACGCCAGGGCGATTGCGCCGGTTCGGCAATGTATCCCTCATACATCTTCTGAAATTCCGGCCAGAGGTCGGCGCGGCCGTAAATATGCCGGCCCGCCGGCAGCTCCATTTCCGATTCCACATCCGCGACACAGTCAAAAAACTTGCGCGGGACATCGGTGTCAAATCGCCCGGTATTAATGGCGGTCCGGCCCAGCGCCAGTAAGGCCGCCTCGCTGCCATACCAGCGCGGTCGCAAGCCCCAACGCAGGTCGGACCAGGCGCGAGGGCAATCCATCTGGGCGGCCAGCGTCCGGTCAAACCAGACGCGCATCTGTTCGAGATCCGAATCACCTAAAGAGACATAAATCATGCGGCAGGGCGCCAGCGGGAAATCAGGGTGCATTTTCCATGCTTGCGTGAGGTCTTCGCGGGCCTTTGCCAGATGACCGCTAAAACCCTGCCAGCCTTCCTTGGTGACGGTGTTGGCGTAGCCGCCGCCACGCGCCCGCCACGCCGCATCAATTTCTTTTTCACCATCCATCGTCAACGCCAGCCATTGGTAGGAGGGACCGGCCCGGTGAACGATTTGACAAACTGAGTCTGCGTTGCGGTAAAAGAAACGATACCCCCATCCGTTTACAAAAATTTCCGCGATCTCCTGTTGATCGGCGGGTGTAAAACTGCCGTCGGCAAAACATTTCGGCAATAACTCCAAGGCCGCAGTATCCAGCGCCCCGGCCTGGTAGGAATCGTTGTTTAATTGCCTCCGGAGCCGGACCGTGGCGTATAGCTGCGGATACGACCGGTGGGCGGCTCCGGGGTACATTGCCAGCGCGCGTTGGAAACGATGGACGACGTCAAAATAGTTCAGGCTGTTGTCCGCCGCCACGGTCAACACCAGCGGATCAGTGCAATTCGGATTGTTGGCCAGCCGATCGCTCTCGTCTTCCAGTGAGAGTGTGTTGGTCGCTTCTGGCCCGCCATAATTGCGATCAATCCAGACGCGGATAAACTGCTCCACTTCGGCGTCAAGGGCCGGGTTGCGCCGGCTGTTTTCTTCATAACCTCCCAGCCATTGACGCATCCTGAATTGTCGGGCCCGTTTACGAATGTCCCGTTCGGTCAGCGTGTTCGTGGTCCAGGTCACCGGCCGGCTGGCCACCGCCACCCCCTCAGTGCTTGACTGGTTCCAATGCCGCTGCGCCTGGCTGGAGTTGATGCTGGCCTGAAAACCGCGTTGAAAATTGATCGCCAGATAAAAGAAAAACGCGACGAAGAGAACGAAAAAAATCCCTATGCCGGCAATAATCATCCAAATGACCCCTTGACCCGGGCCGCTTCGTGCAACCGAGGGTGGCAGGGGCGGCGGGACAACGCGGTAACCTTGTTGCAGCACCAAATCCAACGGTTGCCAGTCGGATTTGCCCTCCTCCTGGAGGTACTCCCCACCGGTCAATTCGCCGGCCTCGCGGCGGCGGCGCAATTCGTCCAGCGAAGAGACGCCCAAGTCCTCTCCTTGACGACGCATCCGGTAGTTCATAAGAACGATTCAATGTCAGAATAATGAAGCCTGTGTAAATTGGCAAGGGCACAGCCGACGACGGTCAGGCCCATAACTGCCGGTCCAGCGAACGGTATTGAATCGCCTCGGAAATATGGTCGCTGAGCAGCTCTTCCGACCCGGCCAAGTCCGCGATGGTCCGCGCGACTTTCAAAATGCGGTCATAAGCGCGGGCGCTCAAATTCAAATCGGCCATGGCGTTCTTGAGCAGCTCCTTCGTCGGTTCGTCCAACTCACAGAATTGTTTCAATTCGCGCGGGCCCATCCGCGCGTTGCAGGTGATTTTTGGCTTGTGCCGGAAGCGGTCATGCTGACGGCGGCGCGCGGCGATGACACGTTCGCGGACTTGCGCCGAGGTTTCACCCGTGCGGTCGCCGGCAATTTCGCGAAATTTTACCGGCGGCACCTCGACGTGCAGATCAATGCGATCGAGCAAAGGTCCGGAAATGCGGCCGAGATAATTCTGAATTTCACGCGGGGAACTGCGCGACTCGCCAGGCATTTTTCCGTCCGGTGTCGGATTCATGGCCGCCACCAGCATCAGTTGCGAAGGAAAGGTCATCGTCCCGGCGGCACGCGAGATGGTCACGCGGCCTTCTTCCAGCGGCTGG
>DASZAB010000133.1:0-8101 GCA_035945675.1 Verrucomicrobiia bacterium
GGCCGGTCACGTCTTTGGCGTGCAGGATGCGCCGCTTCGAATGCCCGCCTTCCCGGCCCAGGTCCAGTTCCTTGCCGCCGTCCTCGGCCGGCGCGTCGCGCTCGGAAAATTTCATGCCCAGTTCGATCAACTCCTGAATCCGCGCCGGGCCTTCCTCGACGATGGTGCGGACGACGCTTTCCTGGCACAGACCCGCGCCCGCCGTGAGCGTGTCACGCACGTGCAGCTCGACAGAGTCCTCCTTGCTCGTCACCGCCGCGATGCCGCCCTGCGCGTAATTCGTGTTCGACTCCGCGCGGTCCTTTTTGGTGACGATGGCCACGCGCCCGCGCGGTGCCACCTTCAGCGCGAAGGACAGTCCCGCGATGCCGCTGCCGAGGACGATGAAATCAAATGGTTTCATTCAAATTCGGGCATTATCAATCAGCCGGGTTTTGCCGAGGTACACCGCCAGCGCCATGCGCGTGCCGCGGGCCACCGTGGCGACGGGCACCAACGTGTCCGGCTCGAAAAATTCCACATAGTCCAGTTTTGCGTCCGGTTCGCATTCGACCAGTTTTTTCACGGCCGCCTTCAATTTGATCGCGGAGAACGTCTTCGACTTTTTTACCGTGGCACGCGCCATTTGAATTGCGCACCAAAGCACCGTGGCCTGCCGCCGCAAATCGCCGGTGAGATATTGATTGCGCGAACTCATGGCCAGCCCGTCGGGTTCGCGCACCGTCGGCGCGACGATGATTTTTACCGGAAAATTCAAATCCGCCACTGTCCGCTGGATAATGGCCGCCTGCTGAAAATCTTTTTGGCCGAATACCGCCAGGTCCGGCTGCACCAGGTTGAATAATTTGGCCACGACCGTCGTTACACCGCGGAAATGCATCGGCCGCGCAGCGCCTTCCATCGTTTGCGATAATTGCTCTTCGACGACGCAGGTGCTGAAACCGGTGGAGGGCACTGCTTCGTCAGTGCCCTGAATTTGGAAATGGGAAGCGACGAAGCGCTTCCCTCCAAACCCTGGCGGATACATTTCTTGATCGCCGGGCGTGAAGACGATATCCACGCCGGCGCTGCGACACAGTTTCAGGTCACGTTTCAAATCGCGCGGGTATTTGGAAAAATCCTCGGCCGGCCCGAACTGCGTGGGGTTGACATAAATGCTGACGACCACGACGCCATTCCTGCCCACGGCCCGCCGCGCGCGCTGGACGAGGCTCAAATGCCCCGCGTGCAAACAGCCCATCGTCGGCACAAATCCAATGCGCGTGCCGGCGCGTTTCCAGCGCAGAGCCAGTTTTTGCATGGCGGCAACCCTTGAAACAATCCGCATGCTTTTATTTAGCCGAAATTACCGGCAAATTCACGAAAGAAAAAACCGCGTTGGAGTTTTCCAACGCGGTTGGCAGTGCGATCTCTGGGCGCCGCTGATTTCAGCGACACTCACAAACCGTCCCCACAAATTCTTCAGCGCACAAAGTTCAGCGGCGCACCGGCCGGCGTTTCGTGGGCGCAGGGCTGGTTCGTCGGCGCGTCCGCCTCGCGGCCGTTGGGCATCACAACTTTGTTCGCGAGCATCCACGCCTCAACCTCCTCGCCGCTGATGTCGGCGAGCATGTGGCCGTTGATTTCAACGCAGGGGCTCAGCATCTGGCCGGTCTTCTCGATCATTTCCTGCCGCTGCAACGGATCGTTGATGATGTCGCGGTCTTCAAACGGCAGGTCGTATTTGCGCAGTACGGCGCGGACGCCCTGGCTCCAGCCGCAGGTCGGTTTCAAGTAGGCGATGATTTTGGGTTTTTCCATAATATTTCAAATATTGTCTTGCCAATGCCAATAAAGTGCCACATCTGCTGTCCTTGGCAAGGAATCTTGTGGATAAGCTTGAAACCGGTGCAACGAAGAGCGCCAGGGGGCTGGCGCACTCCATGACACTGGCGCGTAAATCGCCGCGGCCAGATTATCCGAAAGGTCTTGGATTGCGGCGGCCCTCCGCCGCTTTCGATCCCGGCTGCAGCCTGAATCAACGTTCGATTTCTTTCTGTCGGGCGGAGAGCACCTTTTGTGACGGCACATAATTCGCAATGAAATTGTGATAAAATTCGGCGAACGTCCCGGCGGCAATGGCCGTGCGTACATCGGCCATAATTTTTAAAAACAAATGCGAGTTGTGGACGCTCACCATCCGCAGGCCCAGAATTTCATTCACGTTCAGCAAATGCCGCAGATAGGCGCGCGTGAAACGTTGGCAGGCAAAGCAATCGCAGCCTTCGTCAATCGGGCGGAAGTCTGCCTTGTAAGCGCCGCCTTTGAGCCCGAACGCACCCCGCCGCGTGAAGGCCGTGCCGTTGCGCGCGACGCGTGTCGGCAGCACGCAGTCGAACATGTCCACCCCGCGCGCAATCAGTTCGAGCATCTGCGCCGGCGTGCCCAGGCCCATGGCGTAGCGCGCCCGGGTCGCAGGCAAAAAGGGTTCGGTGATCTCAATGGCCCGCAACATTTCCGGTTCCGGTTCGCCAACGCTCACGCCGCCGATGGCATAACCGTCGAACTCCATCGCGACCAGCGCCCGGGCACATTCCTCGCGCAGAGCGGGGTTGCTGCCGCCTTGCACGATGCCGAAAACCAGTTGCCCGTCGGCGCGGGGTTGTTCGCGACATTCGCGCGCCCAGCGGATGGTGCGTTCGACGGCGAGTCGCTGTTCGCGCGCGGGCGCGTCATGCGGCGGGCATTCGTCAAAGACCATGGCGATATCCGAGCCGAGGACGCGCTGAATTCCCATGCTTTCCTTCGGGCCGAGAAACAATGGCGAGCCGTCGAGGTGCGACCGGAACTCGACCCCGTGCGATTTGATCTTCCGGATTTTGGCGAGGCTGAAGACCTGGAAGCCGCCGCTGTCGGTCAGGATTGGCTTGTCCCAATTCATAAACCGGTGCAGGCCGCCGGCGGCCCGGATGATGTCGAGTCCGGGCCGGATATTGAGATGATAAGTATTGCCGAGGATGATTTGTGTGCCCATTTCCAGAAGTTCGCGCGGGTCGAGCGCCTTGACGCTGGCCTGCGTGCCGACGGGCATGAACACCGGCGTGTCGACGACACCGTGGGCGGTCGTTAATTTTCCCAAACGCGCTTTGGTCTGCGCATCGGTTCTGAGCAGTTCAAACATTGAGTCGAGGGTAGATAATAATCGCGTGGAAGCAGATGAAATTTTCGGCGATGCCGAACCGGAAGCTGGTTTATATTGCAGAGCCGGCTGGTTTTCGAATAAACCGGCCCGTACGTATGACTGAATCCTCGACCGATACACCCGGCGTCATGGCGTGCCCGCCACTGGTTTTTCTCGGTGCGCTCGGGATGGGCCTGTTTTTGCAATGGCTGATGCCCGTGCGACTGCTCCCGCCGGGACCCGCCCTGGTAGCCGGAGTCCTGCTTTGCAGCGCAGGCGTAGCAGTGGGTTTTTGGGGCAGCGCCACCATGCATCGAGCCGGCACCAACGTGCGCCCTGATCGCCCCGTCACTGTGCTGGTAACCGGCGGCCCCTTTCGGTTTTCGCGCAATCCACTCTACCTGTCGCTCATCGCGCTGTATCTGGGCATCACCCTGCTTCGCGACGCGCCCGGGCCCTTGATAATGCTGGTGCCGGTGCTGGCGTTTGTGCATCGGAGAATTGTCCTGCGCGAGGAACGGTACCTGGAAACCAGGTTCGGCGACGAGTACCGCGCCTACAAAACCCGCGTCCGCCGCTGGATCTGACGCTCCCATCGACCGCATCAACTCGGGTGCGCCGATCCGTTTTGCGCCGTTCAAACATCGGGTGAAGCGTTGGTCAAAACGGCGCGATGGAACAGGAATTTGGCAGTTTGACTGAATCCAACTATGCGTGACCTGACAAATTCAGCAAATTTCTGGCCTCAAACAGCAAGGTCCACCACCAGACCAGGAATACTCCGCCACGCAAATAGAACCAAACAGCGAAGAGTCCGGTGACGATTCTTCCGGCCAACAGCGCGTCGAAGAGCGATGGTGAAAGCGGCGTCGGGGAGGCCCGGATTTTGAAGGCCAGCACGAAAGCCGCAAACAGAACCGTCAGGCCAGCCGCCACCCAACGGTTTTGAAACAGCCGCAGGGACCAGGCAAAGGGGGCGAAGAGCAGGAACAACTGGTTGAAGGCCAGGGAAAACAGCAACCACGCCGCCCATTGTTTCAGGTCAACGGGATATTCTTCCGGCACGTTCGCTCGGAGCGACGGGTCAAGGAACCGCTGAAACACCATCGCCGCGGCCAGGCCGATCAGGGTCGCCGCGATGAAGGGTCCTGGTTCGATTTTGAGGACAAAGACCGGCCGCCGGGTATATTCCGTGTGCCACGCAAAGACGAACCCCCAGAGGACAATGCTGCAAAGGAAAATCGTGGCCTCCAGATACCAGATCGCATAAGGACGGTCCGGCCAATACGACAGGCGGGGATAGCTCGCGAGCGCCGAGACGAGCGCGGCGATGCTCGCCCATTTCAGGACCCGAGGTTGGGTGAGATGGCGCATGAGTTGCCGGCCGGCCGCCGGTCCGAAAGCTGTCCCTGCCGGCCAGGGAAGCCGGAATGTTTCCTACCGGTCGCTTGGTTCCGCAAACGAAATCTCCACCAGCAAATCGGCGGCGATTTTTTCCAATTCGGTTTTTAATGCCGCGAGATCACAGTTTTCGGGGAGTAGCAGGCGCGCGCCGGCTTTAAACAAAGGTTCACCGGACATCGGCGCGCTGACGATTTCGCTGGAAAATTCCTCGACGTTCACACCCGCGCGTGCCAGCGCATGGGTGATTTCGCGGACAATCCCCGGGCGATCGTGGCCGATGATTTCGAGTTTTGTCTGCCGGCCTGTTGCCGCCGGAACCGCCGCCTCGCCCGGCCGGACGACCACGGTCAGGCCGGCGCCTTGCAGTTTTTGCAGCGCGTCGAGCAGTGGTTGTCTTTTGTCCGCGGGCAGTTCGATGCGCAGAATGCCAGCGAACTCGCCGCCGAGCCGGGACATGCGGCTTTCCAGCCAGTTGCCGCCATGATCGGCGACCACGCGCGCGACCGATTCGACCAGGCCCGTCCGGTCCGGGCCGATAATCGTCATCACCAAGGGAGTCAGCATGATGTTTTGTTAAACCCTTTCCGTCCCCGTGGCAAGCGGTTCTCCGGCGCTTACATCTGTTCCACGGTTTCGATGCCGAGCGTTTCCAATCCCTGTTTGAGCACGCGCGCCGTCAGATCGCACAACGCCAACCGGCTGGCGCGCGTGGCGGCGTCGGCCTTGAGCACCGGACAATTTTCGTAGAAAGCGGTGAATTTGCCCGCCAGCTCGTAGAGATAATTGCACAGAAAATTCGGACGGTACTCGTCCGCCACCGCCTCCAGCGTCAGCCCGAAATTCAACAGGTGCTTCGCCAGGGCGATCTCCTCCGGAGCCGCCAATTGAATGTTGAGTGTTGAATGTTGAATGTTCCCGCCTTCGCTTTGCTTCGGCGCGGCAGGGGATGTTTCTTCCGCCTTTCGAAAGATGCTCCGAATCCGCGTATAGGCATACTGCAAATACGGCGCCGTGTTGCCCTGCAACGCGAGCATTTTGTCCCAACTGAACACGTAATCGCTCTGCCGGTTCGGCAACAGGTCGGCATATCTCACCGCGCCGAGGCCGACGACGCGCGCGATTTCGCGCCGCTGCGCCTCCGGCAAATCCGGATTCTTTTCGGACACGATTTTGAAGGCGCGCGCCTCGGCCTCATCGAGCAACTCGGCCAGCTTCACCGTCTCGCCGCTGCGGGTTTTGAACGGCTTGCCGTCCTCACCCAGAATCGAGCCGAACCAGACGTGGGCCAGTTTTGGCAGTGGGGAGTTGGAAGTTGGAAGTTGGGACTGCCATATGCGGAACGCGGCGAAAATCTGTTGGAAATGCAATTGCTGGCGGCCGTCGGTGACGTAAATGATTTCGTCCGGCTGCCAGGTCTTGAGGCGGTGTTCCAGCGTCGCGAGATCGGTGGTGGTGTAATTGAATCCGCCGTCGCTTTTGCGGATGAGCGCCGGATGCGACTTCAACTGCGGAACTTCGTCGAAAAAGATCGCCAGCGCGCCTTCGCTCTCCCGGGCGATGCCCCTGGCCACGAGTTCGTCCACCACCGGTTCGAGCCGTGGATTGTAAAAACTCTCGCCCAGCATTTGATCGAATATCACACCGAGCCGCGAGTAAATCGCGTCAAACTGTTTTTCCGACAGGGCAATCATTTCACGCCAGATTTTCAAGTTTTCCCCGTCACCCCTCTGGAGTTTGACAAGTTCTTGTTTGGCCTGCTCCCGAACCATTGCGTCTGTCCCGCTGGCGGCATTGACCAGTTTGTAGAGCCGCTCCATTTCGCAGATGGGATCGGCTTTGAGCGCTTCCGGGTTCAGGTGGTGTTTCCAGCCCAGCAACAGCATCCCGAACTGCGTGCCCCAGTCGCCGATGTGGTTGTCGGTAATGACGCGATGGCCGAGCAGCCGCAGCGTGCGCGCCAGACCATCGCCGAGAATCGTCGAGCGGATGTGCCCGACGTGCATCGGCTTGGCCACATTCGGTGAGCTGAAGTCAATCACCACGGTTCGTGGCGGCGCGGCCCTGTCAAAAAACAAGTGTTCGCCGCCGGCGGCGGCCTGGAGCGTTTGGGCGAGCGCGGAAGGCTTCAGCCAAAAATTCAGAAAGCCCGCGCCGGCGATTTCCACCTTCCCGCAAATTTCAGCAACATCCAATTTGGCCAGCACGCCGGTCGCCAGCTGGCGCGGATTCATTTTCCGCTCCTTGGCCAGCGCCATCAGCGCATTGCTCTGGTAATCGCCAAACTTCGGGTCCGGACACGGCCGGACGAGCACCGGGGTTGTATCGGCATCCGGCAAAACGGCGCGGACGGCCTGCTGCAAACGGAGTTCGATTTGTTTGTGCGGGAGCACGCGGTTCGTTGAATCGTTAAATGGTTAAATCGTTAAACTGGAAAAATAGCGGGAACGACTCAACGATTCAACCGTTCAACCATCTAACGAATCACGAGTCGTGCGTCACTTCTTCCCGTATTCCCTGATGATGTTGAGCATCGCCTCGGCCTCGGGCGCCTGTTCGAGCGCCTGGCGGAAATCGGCCTTGTGGAGGAGCTTGGCGATGTTGGCGAGCGTGTGAAGATGTTTCTGAAACTGGCCTTGCGGCACGAGAAAGAGCATGACGAGCTTGACCGGCTGGTTGTCGAGCGCGTCGAAGTTGACCCCTTTTTTGGACCGGCCCAGCGCGCCGACGACTTCATGAATCAGGTCGGTCGAGGCGTGCGGAATGCCGATGCCGAACCCGATGCCGGTGCTCATGGACGTCTCGCGCTTTTTCACGGCGGCGGTCACGGCGTCCTGGTCGGCCGCCTGAATTTTGCCGGTGGCCACCAGATTGCCAATCAGTTCGTCAATGGCTTCCCACCGGTTCGTCCCGCGCAAATCAGGGATGATTTGCGCTTTGCTTAAGATGTCGCCTAAATCCATACAAACGTTGCGGGCAATTTGAACCAGACCGCGCGGCATTCCACAAGCGCGAAATATTTTCAAATTTGCCCAATCACCGCTAAAGCCACCGTGCCAGCCAGTTAAAAAATTCCCCCGTGCCTTTCAGCCACCAACCCAACGCGTTGAGCAATTTTACTTTTTCGGTCAGCAATGGAACGCCGAACAATAGCACACCGAGATTGCCGAGGAAAATAATTACCGCGGAAAACAGATAGCCTTGTGACGTGATGTCCGTCTGCCGCGTCTTCAAGGTGTGCCAGGTCAGGGTCACATGAAACGCGTACGCCGCGCCAACGGCCAGATGGAACCAGACGAGGTAACTCCGCCAGTCCCAAATCAAACGGCTGAGGGCAAACACCGCGATCACCAGCACGGCGTACAGTGGAAAGAAATAGGGCGCCAGCACGATGAGAAAATTGGTTTTGGAAATGACCACGTGGCCGCCGTCGGAAGTGATCTTCATTTTCTTTACCCGGCCGCCAAAGAGCCAGACCCACAGCGCGTGCGTCAGTTCGTGGCCGAACACGTAAATCCACATCGGCTTGGGCAGCAGCAG
>DASZAB010000134.1:0-76511 GCA_035945675.1 Verrucomicrobiia bacterium
TGCCACGACGGTGTCTCACACCGGGCTGACTTCAGGAACCAGATATTACTACAAGGCGTGGTCCGTGCGCAGCGGCCCCAGTTACTCGTCCGGCGTGATGAGTTCGGCGACAACGCCTCATGACTTCATTTTCACAGAAAATTTTGAACACGCCGGCGCGATGCCCGGCGGATGGACGCAGCAATACGCGGTCGGATCCGTGAGTTGGGCATTCCAAAATGGAGGCTACGACGGCTTTCCCCTCAGCGCCCACGGAGGCAGCTACAACGCCCTCTTGTATTATCCCGGCTACGGCTATCGGACCAAACTGATCACGCCGATGCTCAACTTTGGGTCGGCCACCCGGAACGCCCAATTGACCTTTTGGCTTTGCATGGTGAACTGGGGTGGGGACCAGGACCAACTCAGCGTTTACTCCAAAACATCCCCCGCTGGTTCCTGGAATCTGCTGGCGACCTACCCGGGCGAAGTGGCATCGTGGACGCAGCAGACCGTTTCCTTGCCCGCTCCCAACAACACCTATTCTGTGGCCTTTGAAGGCGATGCCAATTATGGATTTGGCGTTTGTATTGATGATGTTACCATCACTGCCGACCTTCCGTTGCCCCCATGCCTGAATATTTCCTTGTCGGGCGCCAATCTGGTCCTGAATTGCACAAACGGCCCGGCGTCGGGAACCTATTATGTTCTGGCCTCAACCAATATAGCGATGCCTGTGGCAAATTGGACTGTCATCGCGACTAACTCTTTTGACGGGAATGGCTATTCGCTGTTCACGAATGCAATGGGTAACAATTCGCCGCAACGCTATTTCCGCATCCGGTTGCCGTAACTGCACTGCCCTTACGCCCAACGCCGCCGTAAAATCGAAATTCTGTAGTTGAAGCCATCCCGGCTTCAACGGCGGGAACCCAATCCCGGCGGAGCGGCCTCAGTTTCGAATTGCGCCAGTTCCGTCCCGGCCTTTTCCCATTCCGCATTCGCCGTAGCCAGGTGGCCATGAACTCCCATCAGTTCGCGGTTGATTTGCATTACGCGTCCGCCTGCGTAGTTTTCCGGCTTCTCCAGTTCCGCCGTCAATTCCTTCTCGCGCGCTTCCAGTAGCGCGATTTCCTTTTCGAGCGCGGCGAGGCGATCCTGGATTTCACGTTTCTTTCGTGAACGCGCCTGGCGTTGCTCGGCTTCGGTGCGGCGCTGTTCCTTGCGATCAATCGTTGGCGTTGCGGCGGACGGTGGAGTTAGACGACGCCCTGACTGATGATTGGGACTCGTGGAACTCGTCCCTCCGGAATTGGAGGTCAGCGCCGCGCGGGCGGATTGGGACGTCTTATCGAGGTAATACTGGTAGCCGCCGGTGAAATGCCGGAGCCGGCCGTTCTCAACGCGCACCACGTGATTGGCCAATACGCGGATGAAATGCACGTCGTGGCTGATGAAAATCAACGTGCCTTCGTAGGGCTGCAACGCCTCGATGAGCGCGTCCACGCTCGCGAGGTCCAGGTGCGTCGTCGGCTCGTCCATCAACAGCAGGTTCGGCGGATCGAGCAGCAGTTTTACCAGTGCCAGCCGGCTTTTCTCGCCGCCGCTCAAGACGCTCACCGGCTTGAACACGTCGTCGCCGCGAAACAGAAAGCTGCCGAGCACGGTGCGCACAAACTGTTCCGTCACCCGCTGCGGCGTTTCCATCGCCTCCTGCAAGACGGTGTGGTTGGGATTGAGCATCTGCGCGCGATGCTGGGCAAAGTAGCCGGATTTCGCATTGTGCCCGAGTCGGTGTTCGCCCGACAGCGGGTGCAGCACGCCGGCCAGCAGTTTCAGCAACGTGGATTTGCCCGCGCCATTCGGCCCGACCAGTACGATGCGCTGCCCGCGTTCGGCCTCGAAATTCAGGTTTTCGTAGATGAGTTTGGTCACAAGGCCGGGAGCGCCGGCTTCCAGCCGGCGATTTTCACCAACAGGCGATGAACCCGCCGGCAAGATGCCGGCGCTCCCGGTATCGTAGCCAAACTTCACGTGCTTGAGCGTAATGACGCGATGGCCGCTGCGTTGGGGTTGCGGAAAACGAAAACCCACCGTCGGGCCCGGCCCGTCGGGTGTCTCCACCATGCCCTCCTTGAGACGTTCGATCTGTTTCAGTTTGCTCTGCGCCTGCGCGGCCTTGGTGTTCTTGGCGCGAAACCGGTCCACGAACAGTTGCATCCGGTCAATCTCACGCTGCTGCGCCTTGGCTGTGGCGACCATCGTTACTTCCGCGGCGGCGCGTTGTTCGAGGTATTCGTCGTAGTTGCCGGTGTAACGCAGAACGCGCGAGGAGCGCAATTCGGCGACGTGCGTGCAGAGGCGATTAAGAAATTCGCGGTCGTGCGAGATGAGCAGGATGGCGCCGGGATAGTGCCGCAGGTAATCCTGAAACCACAGGAGCGTTTCGAGGTCGAGATGATTCGTCGGCTCGTCGAGCATCAGCACGTCGGGCTCCTGCACCAGCAACCGCGCCAGATGCGCGCGCATCACCCAGCCGCCGGACAACTCGCGCGCCGGACGCATGAAATCCGTCTGTTTGAAACCGAGATTGGCGAGAATCTGTTTCGCCCTGGCGACGAACTGGCCGTCGTGTTCGTGGTCATGCGGCACGGCGATGTCGAGGACCGCTTCGTTGCCGGCGGGTTCGCTTTCCTGCGGCAGGTAACCGAACCGCGTGCCGCGGATGAACGTGACTTCGCCCGCATCCGGTGTTTCCTGGCCGAGGATGATCTTGAGCAGCGTGGATTTGCCCGCGCCGTTCGGCCCGACCAGCCCGATGCGTTCGCCGGACTGGAGCGTGAGCGAAACGTCGTCAAACAAGACGCGTCCGCCATACGATTTGGAAAGTCCGGCAATGGTGAGCATGAAAAGTGAAAAAAACTGGAGTTGAAACTCCGGCGCAATCAGTCGCGATAAACTTCGCGGCGGTGTCCGATGACGCCAACGGTGATTCGCTTCAACTTTGTGTCCACCAGATAGAGCACGCGGTGGTCGCCAACGCGGATGCGAAAGCCGTCCCGGTTCTTCAATTTTATACAGCCGTGCGGAAACGGGTTATTTTCGAGCGCAAGAATCGCCCTGGAAATCCGAACCTGCATCTGCGGATGCAATCTGGTGAATTCTTTGCGCGCATCACGGGCGATGTCAATCTGCCAGCTCACGCTTTGACGCCCAGTGCTTTCATCATCTGGCGAAACGGCTGACGCGGCTGGTGACGACGCGCTTCCAATTCCAGCGTGTCGGCAATGTTGGCGGAAATGTCTTTATCCTCCAGCATTCGTTCCAGCACCGCTTCGCGCTGGCGCGGCTTCAAAGATTTGAACGCGGTGACAAAAACTTCTGCGGTGGCTTCATTGACACTCATGCCCACACTATCGCAAGAAATGACGCGGGTTTCAAGCGCGCAGTCACTTCGGCTTCAATTGCGGGAACAGGATCACGTCGCGGATGCTTTCCTGGCCGAGCAGCATCATGCATAGCTGATCAATGCCCATGCCGTGTTCGAGTGCGACGAAAAATCTTCAATTTACCGACAGGTCCGTTACGAGCGGAATGTCCACTATGCGATACCCTCCGTCCGGTTCAAAGATGACGAACGTTTTTCCGGCAGGGTGCAACGCCACATTATCCTGGCTTTGAATCTGAATCTCTGAACCATCCGCCAACCGCACACTGAACGGGCGGAACGGACGCCGCTGAACCGCGGTTCTGATTGCTTCGACTGTCATGACGGTAATATAACTGCGCTATTTGCAGAATCAATGTCTCATTTCGGCTTCAACTGCGGGAACAACATCACGTCTGCTCCCCGCCGCCGGCTCGATGTTCGATGAACCACATCATTCAATTGCCTTCAGGAAAACAAGTACCCGTTCGTCAAAGTCAATTCTCGCCTTTTTATTTCCTTCAAAAGTCCCGCCGATCATCCATCGCTCATCCAAAGTGTGCCCGGCGTCAGGATATTTAAGGTTCTCATATTTGTATTTGAATCCTTTTTCCTTGAGCCGTGAACAGATGGCATCTGCCATTTCTCCTGCCGGCCAGATTGCATCGTCCTGGCCGGAAGCGAGCAACACCGGGCCATGGATTCGTTCAACTATAATCGTGGCTTTTTTAACCAGTTCCATGTGCTGCAAGGCCGCTTGAAAGGATAGATAAATGTCATGCATATCCGTGGGGGCGGCGGCCTTTGTGGAATCATAAGGCATGAAAGGAACAGGTTTTCCGCCAAGTGTCCAACTGGAGCAAGGAACGATTGGCAACTCCTCCGGCATGCCGTTCCAGACAACGGAACTCGGCGACAGTGCAATCACTCCTTTGATTTTCGGGTTGGTCGAAGCCAGCAATAACGCCAGTTCAGCTCCTCTGGATGCGCCGACGACCACGACGCGATCCACATGCACTTGTTTGTTGGTTTCCATCCATGCGATGGCCTTGTCGAAATACTCCAGCGGAATTAACTGCAAACTGTCCGGCAAACCCTTTTCCTTGAAATAAGCCAAGGCCAGCGTCGGATAACCGTTCGTTGCCAAGAACTGCGCAAAATAACCATGAGGTTTTCCGCCTTCCGATCCGCCTAAAAGCAGGACGCCAAGCCTGTTGGTTGAATGCGGGCGGTAATAGAAGTCGGCAACAAAGCCGTGTCCTTCAATTGGGCTTTTTACCACTTCCGCTCCGCAACCAGACGCAACCAAGCAATAAATGAAAACAAAAGTTGCCAGCCAACGTTTTGCTCTCAAGGTCTGATTCATTTCGGCTTCAACTGCGGGAACAGAATCACGTCGCGGATGCTTTCCTGGCCGAGCAGCATCATGCACAAACGGTCAATGCCCATGCCCATGCCGCCGGCGGGCGGCATGCCGTGTTCCAACGCGACCAGAAAATCCTCGTCCAGCTTCTGCTGTTCGCCGCCGGCCTGATGTTCCAGCCGTTCGCGCTGCTCGATCGGATCGTTCTGCTCGGTGTAAGCCGGCGCGATTTCCTGGCCGTTAATGCAACACTCGAAAACTTCGACCGTCGTCGGGTCCTCCGGCGACAGTTTGGCGAGCGGAATCAATTCCTTGGGGGCGTGCGTGACAAATGTCGGCTGAATCAGCGTGGGTTCGATGAGTTTCTCAAACACGGCCTGGGTGACTTCAAAATCCTCGTATTCCTTGCCGATTTCCGCGCCGAGTTTGACCGCGCGCTCGCGGCGTTCCTTGGCAGGAATCTCAAACCAATCGGCGCCGGCTTTTTCGCGAACGATGTCCTTGTACTTCACGCGCTGCCACGGCGGAGTAAGATTAATCGTTTTCGTGACCTTGCCCTCGGCGTCCCTGTGTTCGATGAACAGCGTGTCCAGCACGTTTTCCGCGACATGACAGACGAGGCCCTCCACCAAATCCATCATGCTCTCGTAATCACCAAAGGCTTCATATGCTTCCAGCATGGTGAATTCGGGATTGTGTTTGCGCGAAAGGCCCTCGTTGCGAAAGTTGCGGCCGATCTCGAACACCTTGTCCACGCCGCCGACCAGCAGGCGCTTGAGATACAGCTCCAGCGCGATGCGCAGATAGAAATCGCAACCGAGGGCATTGTGATGCGTCTTGAAGGGTTGCGCCGCCGCGCCGCCGGGAATCGCCTGCATCATCGGCGTCTCGACCTCCACAAAACCGCGCGATTGCAGAAAATTCCGGATCTCAGCAATGATTTGACTGCGCTTGAGGAAAGTTTCTTTGACTTCCGGGTTTGCCATCAAATCGAGATAACGCTGGCGATAGCGGATTTCGGTGTCTTCGAGCCCATGCCATTTGGCTGGCGGCGGGCGGAGCGCCTTGGCCAGAATTGTGAAGCTGGCGAGTTTGATGGAAATTTCGCCGGTTTTGGTGGTGAACAGAGTTCCGCGAACGCCGACGAAATCGCCCAAATCAAGATGGGTGAAGATGCCCCATTGCTCGTCGCCGAGGACATTTTTCTGCGCATAAACCTGGATGCGTCCGCTTTGGTCGCGCACGTCAATGAACATGGATTTGCCCATGTCGCGGTGCGCGGTGATGCGGCCGGCCACGGCCACTTCCCGGCCTTCGGTGTAATTCTTGCGCGCGTCGGCACATGACCCGGTGGGCGTGAATTTGTTCTTGAACGGGTCAATGCCGTTGGCGCGCAAGGCGGCGAGCTTGGCCTTGCGCTGTTCGATCAATGAATTCGTGTCATCCATCAGAGTGCGTGGATTTAACCACAAACTTCGTCTCGGCGCACGCAAAAGGTGAGCTGGTTGGCAACCCGGAACGGGATACGGAAATAGTTATTTTAATCCAGGACGCAATCTGGCAAAAATTGAATTAATGAATCGCATTTCGTTCGCCGCGCTGACGGCCGCGCTGATCCTCTCCGGCCGCGGCGTTACCATTTCTGAAACGGTGTCTGATTCGCCTCGTTCCATCCCGGATTTCGGCCCGAACGTTCTGCTCTTTGACCCGTCGATGACCAACATTCAAAGCCGGTTGGACACGATATTCAGCCAGCAAGCACGCAGCGAGTTTGGTTCCAACCGCTTCGTGTATCTCTTTAAACCCGGGAATTATCATCTGGACGTGCAGGCGGGCTATTACATGCAGGTTTTGGGGCTGGGAAAATCGCCCGACGACGTGGCCATCACCGGCGCGGTGCGCTCCAAGGCGACCGGGCGGAACGGGAATGCCACGATTAATTTCTGGCGCGCGGTCGAAAATCTGTCGGTGACGCCGACGCTGGACCAGCATACCAACATCTGGGCGGTCTCGCAGGGCACGGCTCTGCGCCGCGTGCATGTGAAAGGGAATCTGACTTTCTCGGATGGCGGCTGGTCCAGCGGCGGTTTCATGGCGGATTGTAAAATTGACGGCCGGGTGAATTCGGGGACCCAGCAGCAATGGCTTTCCCGAAACGATGACTGGGGCGGTTGGACGGGAGGGGCGTGGAACATGGTTTTTGTCGGCGTGGTCAACCCCCCGGCGGGGGCCTGGCCAACAGAACCGTACACCGTGATCGCCCAAACGCCGCTGGTCCGGGAAAAACCGTACCTCTTCATGGACTGGGATGGAAACTACTTTGTCATGGTTCCCCATCTTGAAACCAACGGCACGCAGGGAATTACCTGGTCAAAAGGCGCAACCCCCGGAACGCCTCTGCCGATCAACCAATTCTATCTGGCCCATCCGGAAAAGGACAATGCCGCCAGCATCAATGCGGCGCTGAAACAGGGGAAGCATCTGTTGCTCACGCCGGGCATTTATCATATGGAAGGCAGCATTCAGGTCTCCCGGCCCGACACGGTGGTGCTGGGACTGGGATACCCGACGCTGGTGCCGGACCAGGGAACCCCGGCACTGACGGTTTCCGACGTGGATAGCGTAAAAGTGGGAGGCATTCTTTTCCAGGCGGGGACAAACAATTCCGCCACGCTGTTGCTGGTCGGACCGCCGGGCAGTTCAGCGTCTCACGCCGCGGACCCGCTCTTTTTCTACGACATTTTCTGCCGGGTTGGCGGCGCGGCGGCCGGAAGTGCTGCCGACATGGTCACCATCAACTGCAACAACGTCGTGGGCGACAATTTCTGGCTCTGGCGCGCGGACCACGGCCGGGGTGTGGGGTGGGACCTGAACAAAAACGTCACCGGATTGACCGTAAACGGGAACGACGCCACCTTGTACGGATTGTTTGTGGAACATTGTCAAGGCTATCAAACCATGTGGAATGGCAACGGTGGCCGCGTCTATTTCTATCAATCCGAGATGCCATACGATCCGCCGAGCCAGGCAGCATGGCGGCACGGAGACGTTGACGGCTTTGCCTCGTACAAAGTGGCAGATGGGGTAACGACACATGAAGCCTGGGGGCTGGGCGTTTATAGTGTGTTTCATGCCGGCGGCATTTTTGCGGAGAACGCCATCGAAACCCCGACCGTTTCCGGCGTGCGGATGCACCACATGGTGACCCTCCGGCTCGGCTGGCGGCGTGACAGCGGCATTCGGCATGTGCTGAATGGCACCGGCGGCGGCGCCATCTCAAACAAACAGGCGACGCTGAACTAGAACCCTGAAAGGAGAACGGCCTTGGACGGTGAGATGCAAGAATGACATTCCGTCCAAAGCCGCCTCCGGCAACCAGCATTTGGGGATTAGTTGACCGCTGGTTGCACACTTATCCCTCGCGGCGGGCTTCATCCGCTTCTTCCGCCAGCTCGGCCAGCCGGTTGAAGAACGCCCGGTTCTGACCGTTGAACAATCCGGAAGCCGTCAGACCGGCAATGGCCGCTTGCGCGCCGGCCTGTGCCGTGGCGACCGGCCGGATGGCCGAGCACAACGGCAGTTGCGGGCTGATGAATTTGCACGGCGCGGGCATGATTTGATTCGTGTCCTGCGGATCCGAGTGGTCCACGCCGTCCGGCGTCGCGTCGGGCGCAATCGGCAATTGGGGGAACACTTCGTTGCCCTGATTGTCCACAAGTTCAGGCGCATTGCCGGCCTTGTCCTGCCAGGTCTGGAAGTGCATGATTTCCGTGCCGCCGATGGCGCCGATGATTTTAAGGACTTCCAGGCTGCTCGCCTTGGGCAGGAACGATTGATAAAGACTCGAACCGCCCTGCTCGATGGTGGCAAAATGAAAACCGGCGGTGTTGGCGATGAGCTGGATTTGAAATCCGAAAGCCGGGTCGGTGGGGAGCGGCAAATCCACGGCCGGAATGGCCGGCACATTTTGCAGATTGACGATCTGCGGAAATGTATCGCCAAAGTCCGGGTTGCCCGAGAGGCGGTAGCGCAGGAACCAACTGGTGTCCACCGTCAGATTCAGGAGGTTGGTCAACCGCCTGGCGGCTTTATTCGCGCCGGTGGCCTGGCTGCTCGGCAGGGTGCGGAAGGGTTCCAGGCTCACTGGCTGATGACCTTTGGACATCAGATAATGATTGATAAAGTTCTGGTGCGTGAATTCGTCCCGGGTGTTTTGGTTGACGTACGTAGGCATGTCACCGTCAAGCACTTCCAGGGCCCGTTGAAAGGCTTCGTTGCCCAGGGCCAGCTCCGTGTACTGCTGCCAGAGATCGGTTTCCAAAATCTCGGCTGCCGCCAGAAATCTCAGGATGGCAACATCGCCCGAGGTGAGCTGTGAATTGCCCGCGGCCGCCCGGGCACCCATCCGGCTCATGAGCAGGCCACCGGCCGGCAGCGCCGCGGCCCCGGCCAGACCCAATCGCTTCATAAAGGTGCGACGTCCGAAGGTGCGGCGACGGGCATTGGGTTGAGATGGTTCCGTGGAAGAAAAGGGTTGTGCCGTCCTGGTGCTGTTTTGATCATTTGACATAATTCACCTTTCAGTTCTGGCGATGCCAGTTTTTCGTTTCACTTGCGCGGGCTTGATCTCCGCTTAATTCATCAGAGCGACTGCGGGTGAAATTGTTCCCCCGAAAAAATTCACTTCTGGCGGGAACAAAATTCGAAGAACGGCATCGCGCGGTTGCGCGACATCCGGAACCCGACGAACGGTCAGCCTACTGGTTGGTCGGCGGGTAAAGACCGGCCTGGATGAAAGGTTCAAGACAGGCGCCGTAGCCTTCCGCATCCATTTTGTCGAGCGGGATGAATCGCAGCGACGCGGAGTTGATGCAGTAACGCAGATGCGTCGGCCCCGGACCATCATTGAACACGTGCCCGAGATGGGAGTCCGCCGCGCCGGAACGGACTTCGGTGCGATCCATGCCCCAGGAAGGGTCCGCATGTTCGGTCACCGCCTGGCGGGCAAGCGGTTTCGTGAAACTCGGCCAGCCGCACCCGGAATCAAATTTGTCCAGCGAACTGAACAGCGGCTGTCCCGATACCACGTCCACGTAAATGCCCGGCGCGTGATGGTCCCAATACGCGTTCTGAAACGCCAGTTCCGTGGCGGCCTGTTGTGTGACTGCGAACTGTTCGGGCGTTAATTTCTGCTTCAACTCGGCGGGTGACGGCTTTTTAAAAGATTGCATGGTGGTGGATGATGGATGGTGGGTGGCAGTTGCCGGGGGGTTGGCCGGCGGTGAGGCCGAAGGCTGTGAGCGCAAAGCATGAACGGGATACAGCGCCAGCCCGCACGCCAGCAACCCGGCGGGAAACGTTTTAATCTGCACTCGCATTTTGTGAAAATAGCATATTGGCTGGTCTCAAGCGAACGGCGATAAAATGAAGTTCGATTTGCCCGTTTATGCCGGGACTGTTATGGTTGCTTATGGTCGTCCTCCGGAAAATCGGCGCGTTGATGGCGCAATGTGCCACCGTTCTGTTCCTTGCCGGCTGCTCAGGCAAGGGTCACCCCACCACCGGCATCCTCATCACCAACCTGCCAGCTTATGGTTCCAGCGATGATCTCGGCGGAATGGTGTTGGGGGCGGACCCGACGGCGTGCCGGGTCGCCGTGTTCATTAATGTTCCGCCGTATGGCTGGTTTTCCAAACCCACCTGTGCGCTCGCCCTCACCGCGATTCATCCCGACGGGAGCTGGTCCGCGGACATCACCACCGGCGGAGCGGATACCAACGCCACCCGGATTGCGGCCCTCCTGGTCAGCACCAATTACGATCACCCTTGCGTGCTGGGGGAACCGTTTCTGCCCACCAACATTTTTTCCGGGGCGATGGCCAGCGCCGTGGTCACGCGCGAATATCCGGGCGTTCGCTGGATTGGCTTTTCGGGTTACGACTGGTGGGTGAAGGCCAGTTCGGGCACCAACCAGCTCGGCCCCGGGCCAAATTATTTTTCCGACAGCACCAATAACGTCTGGACGGACGCGCAGGGCTGGCTGCACCTGCGCATCACCCACCGGTCCAATCAATGGCAATGCGCTGAAATCGTCTCCGCGCGCACATTCGGTTACGGCAGCTACCGGTTTGAACTGGGTTCACGCGTGGATGACCTGGACACCAATGTCGTGCTCGGCATGTTTACCTGGAGTGACGACCCGGCGTATGCGGACCGGGAAATGGATGTCGAATGTTCGCGCGGTTTCGCGGCGGATACGAACAACACGCAATTTACGGTCCAGCCGTATTCTCTCAGCGGCCATGACTCACGCTACCGGGTGCCGGCCGGACTGGCGGATTCGACCCATCTGTTCATCTGGCAAAGCAACTCGGTCAGTTTTCAATGTCAGAGCGGCAGCTACTCGCCCAATCCAAACCCGACCAACGTGCTCGGCGCCTGGACATTTGCCAACGCCGCCGCCGTGCCCCAAACCGGCGATGAAAACGCGCGAATAAATCTCTGGCTGCTTTTCGGTCGCCCGCCATCGGACGGCCGGGAAGTGGAATTGGTCATCAAAAATTTCCAGTTTGTGCCGCTGGGTTCGCCGCCGCCGGCATCGCTTGCCGGCCTCAGCGCGCCTTCGAACGGGCCCGTCCAGTTCGCCATCGGCGCCGAACCGGATTGGCGGTATCTGGTGCAGGCGTCAGCGAATTTACTCGATTGGCAGAACCTGACGACCGTTCTGGCGACCAACACGCTTGTGCCATTCCGGGACAACCGTCTGATGGGTGCAGGCCAGCGGTTCTATCGAACGGTGACGCTGCCTTGAGGAAGCCGGAGCCGCCTCGGTTGATTTAATGGCCCCAAGAGAAAATGCCGACGGTTCACCGAGTGGTTGTGAGTTCACAACGCGAGGTGCAGCGTTTCGGCCAGTTCCTCCGGCGTGAGCACGATGGGATTTGCCTTCATACTGCTGGCATTCGCTGCTTTTGTGACAATCTCCGCGATGTGCTCGGTTCGAATGCCGTAAGTCCGCAGCGGCGGAATCTGCAAATCGGCCACCAGCTGGCGAACCCACTCCACGCCTTCATCCGCTGTGGCTGCCCCTTTACCAATCAGCAACTGCGCCACCTCATCGTAGCGTCGCAATGCCGCACTGTCCGGCGCGCGTTGCCGCAGCGTATGGATATTGGTGTTCATCACCTGTGGCAGCAGGGCCGCGCAAACCGCGCCATGCGGCGCGGGAAACATTCCGCCCATGGGCCCGGCAAACCCGTGAACGGCGCCGAGGCCCGCGTTGGCCAATGCCAGCCCGCCGAACAGGCTCGCGACGGCCATGTCTTGACGGGCGGACTTGTTTTGACCGTCCCCGAACGCGACCCGCAGGGAACGCGCGGCCCGGCGGATGCCCTCAACACATAATCCGTCCGTCATCGGATTCGCCCGCGAACCGACGTACGGTTCGATGAGCTGCGTCAGCGCGTCCAGACCGGTGCTGGCTGTGAGGGCCGGTGGTAAATCATGGGTGAGTTCAGGGTCAACCACCGCCAGCCGCGCCAGCATGAGCGGGCTGCGCAGGCTGACTTTGACCTGGTGTTCCGGCGAGGACAACACCGCGTTGCGCGTCACTTCCGAACCCGTGCCGGCGGTCGTCGGAATCGCGATGAAGGGCGCAGATCGCTTTTTCAAGGCCTGGCCGCGACCGACAATCTCCATATAATCCAGCAACTCACCCTCGTTCGCCAGCATCGCCGCGATGGCCTTGGCGGCATCCAGCGCGCTGCCGCCGCCAAACCCGATGACAAAATCGCAATTTTCATTTTTAGCAAAAGCCGTGCCTCGCTCAATCGTGGAGATTTCCGGCTCGCCAGAAACAGGAAAGGCCGCCGCCCTGACGCCAGCCCCGCGGAGCGGTGCCAGCAATTTTTGCGCCCGCGACAAATCGCGCCCCGTCACCACCAAGGCGCGTGAACCAAATTCCCTGGCCAGGGCGCGGATTTCGCTCAGCGTGCCTGCGCCAAAAATGATTCGTGTCGCCGTTGCAAATTCAAATTTCATGGCAACATTTTGCGGCAGGAACGCGCTGCCGCGCGTCCTGGCCAACCGGCGGCCAGCCCTACCATTCCTTATCCCCGGAAAACACGTTATCGAACTTCACGCTGCGGCGTGGCTCGGCCATCATGGGCGCGACCGCGTCACGCCAGACTGGATAATGCGCCGTTTCCTTGTGCGCGGCGGCGGCGGCGGCATCGCGATACCCCTCTACCAATACGAATCGCGCGGGATCATCCTGTTGCTGAACCACGTCAAAACGCGCCACGCCAGGTTCCTGCACGCTGGCGCGCGCATTGGCCAGCGTTGCCTGTTTGAAAGCCTCCACACATTCCGCTTTGACGTGAACCTGAACGTGAACAATAAGCATGACTGACGGATACGCGAAACCGGCGCAGACCTCAAGCGTTACGACTGGCCGACAACGGTGCAGTGGTGGGGCGAGGCTGCTGGCGGGTTGTCGCCGCTTCGCTTCGGCGTGCCAAGTCCGGCTCGCGGGGACGCTCGCCCCCCCGAATTTCCAAACTCAGTTTCACCCAACGATCGTGCCGAAACCGGTCATTCGGTTTCAAACACGACCACTGCCGTTTGAACCGGATCGGGACTGGAACGGATCACTTCCGGCGCCGGCATGGCTTCCACATTGAACCGGCGGGTTTTGGGATCAAAGGTGACGGTCCCGACCGACCCGCTTTGCGCAACGGCTTTCGGCTTTGTTTTGGCGTAGCCAAACAGACGGACGGGTTTTTCGCCGGCCGCGAATGTGGTGGTGACGGTCAGTTTTCCTTTTGCATCATCCAACGCGGCGATCCGCTGGCGGCCATTGGACACGTATTTTCCCGCGTCACCAAAAAACGCCAGACCTGACCGGCCAACGGGTGTGACCATGTAATAAGCCGTGCTTCCCGGCTTGAATGAAAGTTCGACGCGTTTGCGGGCGGACTGGAATACCGCGTCGCCCGAGCGTGCGTCCAGAACACACACTTTTCCGCTCAACCCGAATTCTGTCGGGGTGAAATCCGCTTCGGCCTCTGACGGCTGGCGATTGTAAGCAAATACATAGGCCGTGCGCAGAGCGTTGTGATCGCTGTAGGTCCAAGCGACCATCGGGGCTTTGCGGCCATTGGCTTGGGCCACATAAACGGAATCCAAAGGCAACAACGATTCATCGGGCTTCACCAGGACGCCATCCGGTCGGGCCACGCGCAGGAGGTTATCCTTGTTTTCCTGCCCGATGGCATCGCCCGTGCCCACCATGCCGGCGGAGAGCACGCTGATCAGCAGGTTGTTGGTTTCACTGCTCATGAACACGTCCGCCCACGGCCAGATGCCCGCCGCGCGTGCCAGTTGAGAATCATAGAGAAAATTGTCCCAGTGGCCGCGTTGAAAACGGTCGTCACTGGTGCGGATGGTGGTGAGATTGGCGTAACGCGAGCCTTGCAGGAAGAACCGCGGCAACGCCATGCAATACTGGAGGCTGAGACCTCTTTCCCGTGCCGCCCGTGCCATGTTGTCCGTGAACGCGTCACCGAGGCCCGGCGTGGTTTGAAGTTCCGGCGAATGATAATAAATTTCGTTCAGCCAATCCTGTTCGTAACAAAACACCCCACCGGCGGCGAGATAGCTCATGATGTCGTTCCACCATTTTGGATCCACCGCGGCGACTCCGGAAATCCGGTAGTCCTTATGATAGGGACTGGTAGGATCGATCCAGCGGTTGTGCGTGACCAGACCAAGGCCGATCTTCTGATGCAGGCCGGACAGCCCATCGGGGAGTATTGCCGGGTCCGCCGTGTATTGCATGAGTCCGCCGTAACGGTTCCATTCCCCTGCCGGCAGCCGGGGATTTTTCGTTTCCCCCGTTCCACCATCCGTGCTGGTAAACGTCTTCTCATACCACCAGCTATCGAGTTGAAGATAGCGGATGGGAATGCCCTCTTCCCGGTACTGCGCCACCAGTTTTTCCAGCGTCCCGGCATATCCCAACGCCGGATCGTAATTGTAGTAATAAAACGCCCCGTTGTCGGTCCAATAGCCCAGGTAGCGCAATCCCGTGTCTGCGTCGTTCGCCGGCGGCACCTTGCCTTGAAGCGCCATCAGTGCGCCACCCCAGGTTTGCCAGACGGCGTGAATGCCCGGCGCAAAGGCCATCAACGTACTGTGGGAAAAATGCGCCGGCAAATCATGCACGCCGGGGTTCAGCGTGCTGGCAATCTCGTGCACACCGTCGCCAGCCATCGTCGCCAGCATAAAATCGTCCGCCGGCGAAATCAGCGCGGCATTCGCATGGTCGTCGAACAAGAGCCACGGTGTGCCGTTGGTTTCGAGTTTGAAACGCGGCGGCGCAAAATTTTGATCAGCGAAACTAAAATGATGAAGCTTGGCGGGAAACGAGGTGAACTTCGGGAAAACGGCCGGCCATTTGTCGGCGGCCTGATCGCACGTCAGCGTGAAGCGCACGACGGGCCGCTGGTTGTAAACACGGATGGAACCCGTCACCAGCCCGCCCGCCCGCCACGAAAAGTGAATTTCCTGATACGCCCCGATGCGGTCGGTGCCGCGGCTAACGTCTGCCTTTGCGACCCTCGCGCCAAGCTCACCGGCAAATCTCCAACCCGGACGGCGTGACGCGATTTCATAATGACCGGAGGATTCGTCCAATCTCACGGCAATGCCGGCGGCGGACCGGACGTCAAAAGATTTGGCCACCCAAGGCGGCGGCAGGAGCAGGCCAAGGCTGACCATAAACGCAAAATGCAATTTGAATTTCATAAAAAGCGGTTGATGCAAAATTGTGTCCGAAGTTTGCCAACTCTTCAACCTCTGGTGGCAGGTTTCTCAACCCGGAGGCGGGACGGGACAGCTGCCGCGGCACAACGCACGAGGGAAAATCATTTTTTCGCGTCGAACAAACAGCCACGGCCGACCTGAAAGCCTTCACGTTTTCCGCTTTGACCCGAATGCGAGCGTGCATCGCAAGCCAAATCCGCAGCAGCCAAATCCGCCTTCCGTTTTGGGCCGGCCTCGAAATTTTATTCAGGTCGCCGGACTGGTGTTCTTCTGCGATTCGCGGCGCAACCGGATCAAGGCCACTTCCTCCCGGATATTCAACAGCGAAAGCTGCGTGGCATGAAACAAATGCACGCAGCCGCCAATCAACCCGCCGACGCCCACAAAGCCGAGCAGCAGACCGGCGCCGATGATGACCCGGATCAGCATCTCATGGCCCAACTCCCCGAACAAGGCGCCAAGCAGCGTCACCAGGCTTGCCCCGGCGAATGCGCCCAGCGCCACATAAATCCAGCGCAACGAGCTCAGTAACAACATGGCTTGTTGTTCAACGCGGTCGGCTTTTTCAACGAATTTCGGTTCCTGCGCCGTGGCCGGGTCGGCGGATTCCTTGAGCAACTCGTGCATCCGGTCGCGGGTGCGCAACATGCGGTTGATGGTGCTCATCGCCAGCACGCTGGTCGCATTCGTCAAAATCGCCGGCGCGGCAATAAAGGTAAGGACCGCAAATGGATTGTTCGTCAGCAAATTGCCGCCCATAATTTCTCGATGATAAGAGCCAACGATCCGTTTAATACCGTTATTCCCCCCGCCGGGTCAAATCCTCAGATGCCGGCGGTGCGTTGGGTCAGGCGAAACTTTCCCGAAGCCGCCGGCACCAAAACCGGCATGGCTTCGGTTTTGATCTGTGCCCGGCATCCCAGCAACTCTCCCAGCCTTGAGGTGAGGCGCCCCAATTCCCTTTCCCCCGGCCCGGCGCCATCCGGCACGAATCGTAAAGTGCAATCTCGGTTCTGATCCTGTCGCAATTCATAATGCGCCATGCCGGCCGTTCCGGCGAAACATTGGTCTACCTGCCAGGTGGTAACGCGGCGCCCGTCACCCGCCGTCAGCGCGTCGCGCGACCGGCCATGAACCACAAAGTTACTGGCGTAGGGACGTTCGATCCGTTCCGCAAGATCACCGATGCGATAGCGAAGCAGCGGCATGTAATCATTGGTCAGGGTCGTGACCACCAAATCGCCGATGCCGTGTTCGTCCGCGTCCACGACCTCGAGAAACGCCGTGTCATAGCTGGGTTTCATTTCGCCCCGCTCATTTTCCATGAGCAGATGGCCGGTCTCCGTCGAACCATAAAGGTTGAAGACCGGCACGCCAAAGACGCGTTGCAGAATCCGGCGATGCACCACGCTGACAAATTCATAGCTGCACAACACAAACCGTACCGACGGGAATTGGAGGCCGTGCTGCTCGCAATAGAGCGCGAAGCGGGTGCCGTGAACCGGGTCCAGGTCGAGAAATTGCGGCGCCCATTCGCTGATTTCCGAGGCCATGCGCGCCAGGTCCGCGTCGCCCAGCAGAAACGGAATGCGCGCCAGATTCAAGAACAAGGTGTTGCCCAATATCCGTTGTTCGCGCGAGATCCAGACCGTCGGGCACGTCAGGCCGTTGCAGGCGGGCGGCACCAGCGTGGCGCGCCGGGCGTCGGGATCTTCGTCCAGCACCCGGGCGACAAAGCCATTCAACCGCAGCGCGCATTCTTCCTGCGCATTCCACCAGCCGCGGCCGAAAATTACCGGCAACCGTTCCTCGGAAGTGCCGGAGGTGTGTTCCAGCTCCACCAGGTTTTTTTCCAGCAATGTTTCGAGCAACTGCCCATCGGAAAGAAAATTTTGTGGAAAGCCATTCCGCATGTCGCGCTTCGCCAGCAGCGGCAGGCCCTGGAAACACTCGAAATCAGGGCGTTGACACCCCGCTCGCGCCAGCGAATTGCGATAGAGCGGCACGTCCCGCCAGCGTGGGAGAAGCTCCTCCAGCTGCGGGATTTGCGCGGCTTCACGAATCAATTCGGGCGTTGCGAGCATGGGCGAAATATACACGCTTTTTGCGGAATGCAAATTCAGCAAATTGAGGTCCCGGCTGCTTGTGCGGTTCTGGCAGGACCAGCGTCGGCGCGCATTGGCTCGTCCGCAGCCCCGCCCCACCCAACCCGGGCTACCGTCGGAGGGCGGCCGGGGAATTTTGGGGCGCGACCGTCGTCGCCCGGGCCTGACAAATGCCGCGGTAAAATTCGCCGACGCGCGTCATTTTGCGCGGAAGTCGTTCATCCGTGAAATCCACCGCCAGCAACCCGAACTTTTTCGAGTAGCCGAATTGCCACTCGAAATTATCCAGCAGCGACCAGTAGAAAAACCCGCGCAGGTCCACGCCCCCCTTCACCGCGCCGTGCATTTCACGCAAATGTTCCGTCAGGTCGAGAATGCGGAAATTTTCGTCGGACGAGGCCGAACCATGTTCGGTGATGTAAAGTGGCAGGCCGTACCGCCGGTGAAAATTCCGCAGGACGGTTCCCAGACCGCCGGGATGCCGCTCAAACATGTCATCGCAGACCACGCCCAGCTGCGCGAGTTGCTCGGGACGGGCCCCGCCGGCGGGAACCATGGGTTCAAAATTTTTGAACCGCGCCAGTCCGTAATAGTTCACGCCCAGAAACGTGGACGCCGCCCGGCGCCGCCCGCCCAGAAACGCGTCGAGCACGTAACCATTGAAGGCGTGGTGGGAAATGGCCGCGAGCAAATGGTCCCACAGCGCGTGCCTTGCGAACGGCCGGAAAAAGGTCCAGTTTTTCGCGATACCGATCTCCGGCGTCCGGCCGCCGTTGCCGGCCTGCCGGATGACTTCACTGGCACGAACGTGCGCCCCCGCCATGTGCTGGATGCTTTTTCGATAGGACCGCAGCCGCCATTTGTGGAACGGCGGAAAGCCACCCAGCAGATAGGTCAACGACGCATACGTGTCCGGCTCGTTGAACGTGTTCCAGAGCCAGACCCGCTCCTTCAAGGCCGACACCAGCTTCGCCACATAATCCACGAACGCCGGGACCGTGGCCGGATTCAACCAGCCGCCCGCCGACGTGATCCACGGCGGATTGGAGAAGTGATGCAGCACCACCATGGGTGTGATGCCCGCGGCCTTGAGCCGGTCGAGCAGGTCCGCGTACCGCTCCAGCTCCGGCCCATTGAGCGGGGCAAAGGGCGCGGCCTGCAGGCGCGACCATTCGATGCCCATGCGGTAGGCATTCACGCCCAGTTGCGCCATCCAGTCGACGTCCTCGGCATAGCGGTGATAATGATTGCAGGCCACGCGGCAATGTCCGCCATCCGACGCGACATAATCCGTCCATTCGTTGGCGACGTGGCCTTCCACCTGGGTCGGCGACGTGGCCGTGCCCCAGAGGAAATTGTCCGGAAATTTCAAAACGCCTGCCATGGTTATGAACAATATGAGGCAAAATGAACCGGATGGCCAGTCTGGAGTCGCCCTGCGAGTCAACCCAGGGATTCCGGTGAATCCGTCAGCCGCAAATGAATCATGGACATTCCGCCCGTCGTGAACGATAGTAAGCCTGTTCCCGCCCAGCGCGCCGGATCAAGGTTTGTTTTCGACCCCAAAATTTTATGGCCAAGAAACCAGCAATCATCAGCACGCCGTTGCCTGAAGTCACTCAGGTCGCGGAATCGGTGGAGCAACATTTTGACCGCCTCCTGTCGCACGACCAATTCAAAATCCTGAAAGCCGTCCTGGACCAGTTGCAAATGGACGCCACGGCGATGCACGGCGCGATTGTCACGACCAACTCTTATCGGAATTTTTTGAGCAAGCTGGGGTATCGCCTCATCCTCGTGCCGCAAATCCATGAGCAGGACTGCTACTCCCGGATGGGCCCGGCCGGCGGCATCCGCGCCGTGCTGCCGGTTCACGACATTGCCACCTACAGCACGCTGGTCACCCTCGTGAATTACGATACGACGGTGACCACCACCCCGAAATCCATGGACTACTACGATGACCGGCTGGCGGAATTCAAGACCCAGCTGATGAAATAGATCCGGAAACAACGGGAGACGAAACCTCGTCACGTCCTGTCCCCCGGGCACCTTTTCCCGCCATGGCCCGTCCGGCAATCCAACCGGTCGTCCAGGCCGCCTGGAAATTGAAGCCCCCGGTCAGGCCGTCAATGTCCAGCACCTCGCCGGCAAAAAACAGTCCGGGGCAAATCCGGCTCTCCATGGTGCTGAAATTTACCTCGCTCAACCGGACTCCGCCGCACGTCACGAACTCATCCTTGTTCAGACTCTTCCCGCTCACGGTAAATTCCGTGCGCCGCAACTGGTCAACGAGCTTGTGCTGCGCCGCCCGCGAGAGCGCCGACCATCTCGTCGTGCGCGAGATACCGGAGGCCTGGACGAGCTGTGCCCAAAGGCGCGCCGGCAGCGAGGGGATGGGCGAATTGACGATCATTTTTGCCGACTGCGAATTACGTCGCGATTGAAATTCCCCCGCGAGCTTTTCCGCGTTCAGCGGCGGCAGCCAGTTCACCTGGAGCGGAAAGGAATAATTCAGTTCGTGCAACTGCCGCGCGCCCCACGCCGACAACCGGAGAATGGCCGGGCCGCTCAGACCCCAATGCGTCACCAACAGCGCCCCGCGCTCGCGGAGTTTTGTTTCGGGCACGGACACTTCGGCCATTTCGACCGACACGCCGGCCAGCTCCCGCAGCCACGGTGTTTCGATGTGAAATGTGAACAACGAGGGCACCGGCGGTTCCAGCGTGTGACCGAGCGAAACCGCCAGTTGCCCCAACGCGGGGGTCCGGCAGCCGCCCGTGGCCAGTAAAATTTTGTCACAAATGATTCCCTCCTTCGCGAATTCCTCTCCCGCGCCCCGCCTGGGCGGGGCGAGGGGATTTGATCTTAATGACCTCCCCGCCACGGCCCGCTCCTCCGGTGGCGGAGGAGCGGGGGAAACATTTCTTGCGAGCGTCATCTCAAAACGTCCGTCCGGCTTTCTGGTGACGTTTTCCACGCCGCAATTCGTGATCAACTTCACGTCCGCCCGGCGCGCCGCGCCGAGCAGACAATCCATGATCGTCTGCGACGAATCCGTCACGGGAAACATCCGGCCGTCGCCCTCGGTTTTCAGTTTCACACCGTGGGCGGCGTACCAGGCCACGGTATTGCTCGCCTGAAACTGCTTGAACGGCCCAATCAAGGCCCGCTCGCCCCGGGGAAAACGGGCGGCAAATTCGCGTTCATCAAAACAGGCGTGGGTGACGTTGCACCGGCCGCCGCCGGAAATTTTGACCTTGGAAAGAAATTGCGATGTTTTTTCGAAGATGAAAATTTCAGCGCCGCTTTCAGCTTCCGCGCACGCCAGCGCGGCAAAAAAACCGGCCGCGCCGCCGCCGACAATCCCAATCCGCTTCGAGTGCATTGACGTCACGATACAGATTTTAACACCAGGGCGCAAAGACGCTAAACACACCGGCGGAGGAACGGGCGACGAAAGGAAAAGACCGGGCGATGCCACAAGTGAATCCGCTCAATTCCGGGCTATGCGACAGGTGTGGGCGCCGGAGATGCGTTGCAGGTAATCCTGATGGTACGCTTCCGCCGGATAAAATTCCGTGGCCGGCGCGATTTCCGTGACCACCGGGTTGTTCCATTTGCCCGATTGACTGACTTCTTCCTTCACGCGCCCGGCAATCCGGCGTTGTTCCTCGCTATGGTAAAAGATGGCCGAACGATAGGGCACTTTCATGCTGTTGACCTGATGGCGGGGTGAGGTCGGGTCGTGGCTCTGGAAAAAATGGTTGAGCAAATCCTCGTAACTTAATTTCGTCGGATCAAAGATGACCTGTACCGCTTCCACATGGCCGGTTTTGCCGGTGCAGACCATCTCGTAGGTCGGATCCGGCGTGGTCCCGCCCGTGTAACCGACGGTGGTCTGGATGACCCCGGGAATCTGGCGCAGGGATTCCTGCAACCCCCAAAAACAACCGCCTGCCAGCGTCGCCGTTTCGTAATGTGCCGGCAGCTTCTCGCTTGGCGAACCGATGGCCAGCGCCGCGATCAAAACAGCGGCCGCCGCCGACATTCGCGCAAGGTTTCGCATGGCAGTGAAGAGTAAACCAATTTCAACCGGCTGTCGAATGAACCCGGCGCGACTTGATGAATCGAGGCCAAACAGAGATGTCGTCGGTGTGCTGGAGGCAGGTCAACAAATTTATGCCACGTTTCCCCAGGCGCTGGACAAGGAAGCCGCCGCGTTGATTCAGGCCCGGAACTCGGTTGTGGCTGCCTGGCTCTGGCGTCGTTACGCCGCCGGCACACGGCTGGCCGCCAATGCCATCCGGATGGATCGCTGGTGCGGCACGGTTGGTTTGGACGGCACAGACGAAAAATGAAATTTATCCGGCGTGCGTCGCGGCTGGCCCTGTCGCGACCGCCGTGCTCCATGCCATGGTTTCCCGAGCCATTTAAGTGACACGCTTTAAGTCGCGTCCCCAATCACCGCGGGCATTGCTTGATTTGCTTGTTTCGCACACGAAAATGGCGCATCTTGCGCCGACGTTTTGAAATAATTTATTGCCGAATGACCGAACCCGCCATCACCCCCGAACTGGTTGCCCAACACAACCTCACGCCCGACGAGTATCAGAAAATCCTCGACCTGCTGGGCCGGGTGCCGAGTTACACCGAACTGGGCATCTTCTCGGTGATGTGGAGCGAGCATTGCAGCTACAAAAATACCCGCCCGCTGCTCAAAACCTTTCCGACCAAATCCAGGAAAATCCTCGTCGGCGCCGGCGAGGAAAACGCCGGCATCATTGACATCGGCGACGGCCTGGCCATCGCCTTCAAGATTGAGTCGCATAATCATCCGAGCGCGGTTGAACCGTTTCAGGGCGCGGCCACCGGCGTCGGCGGCATCGTGCGCGACATCTTCACCATGGGCGCGCGGCCGATTTGCTCGGTGAATTCGCTCCGTTTCGGACCGATTGTTAAGGATGTAGCAGCGGACGTTAGTCCGCTCACTTCAAATTCCGAAAAAAGTCAGAGCCGACTCACGTCGGCTGCTACGAATGGGGAAGCTGAAGCCGCCCTGAAGAACAATCGCCGGCTCTTTGCCGGCGTGGTGGCCGGCATCGCGCATTACGGCAATTGCTTCGGCATTCCGACCATCGCGGGCGAGGTCTATTTCGACAAATCCTACGAAGGCAATCCACTGGTGAACGCCTTTTGTCTGGGTGTGTTGCGGCACGAGCAAATTGCGCGCGGCGCGGCCAAAGGCATCGGCAATCCGGTTTTCTACGTCGGCCCGCCCACGGGCCGCGACGGCCTCGCCGGCGCCGCGTTCGCATCGCAGGATTTGACCGAGGAATCCGCCGAGCAACAGCGCGGGGCGGTCCAGGTCGGCGATCCGTTCATGGAAAAGCTCGTGTGCGAGGCGTGCCTCGAATTACTGGCCACCGGCGCGGTCGCCGGCATCCAGGACATGGGCGCGGCCGGGCTGACCTGCTCAACGTGCGAGACCGCCGCCCGCGCGGGCACGGGGATTGAAATCGAATTGGACAAGGTGCCGCAACGCGCCCCGAACATGACGAGCTACGATCTCATGCTGTCCGAATCGCAGGAACGGATGCTCATCATCGTCCATAAAGGCCGCGAGGACGAAGTCAAACGCATCTTTGACAAATGGGATTTGCCGTGGTCGGAAATCGGTTTCGTCACCGACACCGGCCGTATGGTCGTGAGACAGCACGGCCGGGTCGTCGCCGACATCCCGGCCAGAAAAATCGCCGACGAATCACCGGTTTATCAGCGTGAAGCACAGGCACCGCAGTATTTGAAGGAAGTGCGGGCGTTCCGACTTGATGGGGTTGCCGATTGTCAAAGGCCGATGGCCGATTTGAAAAGGCTTTTGTCGTGGCCGACCATTGCCTCGAAGAACTGGGTTTACCGGCAGTACGACCACATGGTGCGCGACGGTTCGGCGGTTTGCCCCGGCAGCGACGCCGCGGTGCTGCGGATTAAATCTGACTCTTTGCCTGAACTTGGCCGGGGCGGGCGGCCGCTCGGCCAGGACGCGCCGTTCACCCCGGATGCTTTCGGGGCGGGGCGCGTGCCGGCCGTCTCCGAAAAACTCATCGCGCTGACGGTGGACGGCAATGGTGCTTACGTCTATCTCGATCCCTACGAAGGCGGGAAAATTGTTGTGGCCGAGGCGGCGCGGAATCTGGCCTGCTCCGGTGCCGCTCCGCTGGGAGTGACGGACAATTTGAATTACGGCAATCCGATGAAACCGGAATTATTCTGGCAGCTCAAGGAATCCGTGCGCGGGCTCGCGGATGCCTGCCGGGCATTCAACGCGCCGGTGACCGGTGGCAATTGCTCGCTCTATAATCAGAGTCCGGCCGGATCGATTGACCCCACACCGACCGTCGCGATGGTCGGCCTCATCGAAAAACCGGAGCATATCACGACGCAATGGTTCAAGGACGAAGGTGACACCATTATCCTGCTCGGTGAACCGGTTGACACCGACGATCCATTGCTCGGCCTCGGCGGCTCGGCCTGTTTACAGGCGATCCATGGAATGAAAACCGGCGTGCCGCCCCGTTGTGATCTGGAAACGGCAAAAACGCTGCACACGACGCTGCTCGGCTTGATTCAAAGCGGCCTGGTGAAAAGCGCGCACGATTGCAGCGAAGGTGGACTGGCGGTCTGCCTTGCCGAAAGCTGCATCAGCCAGCTCGTCGCGCGCGAAACGCCAAGGCTGATTGGGGCAACCGTGGATTTGTCCCCGGTGGGGCGAGCGTCTTCGCGAGCCGATGGACAAGGGAACGTCGGCTCGTCAGCAGCCTCGCCCCACCGGATTGACGCCCTGCTCTTTGGCGAAACCCAAAGCCGCGTGGTCATCACCTGTCAGCCGCTCGATGCGGTGAAAGTAATCGAGCGCGCGAAGCTGATGGGCGTTCCGGCGGTGCCCATCGGCAAAGTCGGCGGTGACCGGTTGATGATCAAGACCGTCGCCGGCGAATTTGGCGCCCCGGTAACCGAATTGCACGACGCCTGGTGGAACGCCATCGCGCGGGCGATGGCATAGCAGGTCGTCGTATCACCCGGATATTCCCCCCGCCGCCACGGCCATTTCCACCAATTGATCCACCATTTTTCGGTAGTCAACAAACCACCGGAGCGAATTTTGCCGGAGTGATTCAATTTCGTTCGAGTTCAGATGACTTTGCCGCCTGGCCAGTTGAAGCGCAGGCCTGATGGTAACAGTCTTCGTTTCCCCTGGCGACTCGGCAACAAACGCATTGACTATTTTTTTCTGCGCGTCGAGCGCCTGCGACAACGCGGGCGTTTCGCCCGCCGATTTCGTGACCGCCACGACCCGGTCAAACACCGCCAGCGCATCCATTGTTTCAAGGTGATTTGCGTAATCGTCCGCAGCCCGGTTTAGCACCGACGCGAGTTCGCGCACGCGTTCCAAAGAACCGGAATCGGCGTCCGATTTCTCAGCGTCACACAGCCCGATGGCAAGCCCCAGTTGCATCCGGCGGTTCAGCGCGGCGGCCACTTCCCGGAGCGAGTGGCGCAGATCGTCACGCCCGGCGGCAGCTTCGGTTTCCGCAGCCTGCGCCGATTCCGGGGTCGCGTCGCCCAGGCCGAAAGCGTCCGGTTGAATTGGAACTCCCGCGTCCAGCAGCCGCTGTGCAGCGCGGGCCTGGATTAATTTCCGGGAAGCGTCCGTGTATTGCTCCGCGATTGGCGCGAGCCTGGCACTGATTTGCCGGAGGCTGGCGGAAAGTTGATTCAGCTCGGCGAGGTCGGCTTCGTAATTCGCACTGGGCGCAGGCGTTGCGAGCCGCAGTGGCATCAGCAGCGGGAGCACGCCGAGAAAAAAATCGTCCGCAGGGCTGTTGGCGGCAGCGGCATAGCCCTGGGCCGCCTTCGGCTGCGTGGATTCGACGTGCAGCAACATCTGGCTGGTAACAGGAATGCCCAGATGGTCGGTGTAATGCAGCAACGTCACAAACCGCGCCGGATGCTCAAAACTGGCGAAGAGGGACGAAGCGGGGCGGACGTTGTGAAAAATCCCCGCCTCGCCGGACATGCGCCCCCGGCGGATCCGATCGGCGGGCGACGGGTGCGAGTCAAAAAGACTGGTGCGGTGGAAACCGAGTGTGTCATCAATTTTTTGAAGGACGGCCGGCGGCAGGCTTTCATGGGTTTGACGCAGCAGTTCGCTTAAGTTGTCGGGCAAGTGATGGTCCTTTTTCCATCGCATCCGGATTTGTTGGTAAGTCCCCGCCAGCGCCGCTTCGAGCGTCGCCAGTTTGCGGTGGGTGGCTTCGAAGGTTTCACTGCCGACGACTTTGATTTGCCAGGCGTCGGCGTCGTACTCCATCTGTCGCAGCATGAAGCCGGCAAGGATGTGGCCGATGAGCATCAGGAGTTTCAGAATCAGGCGCGAGAACCAGACGGCGATTTGCACCGACCAGACGAGGATCGCCACCCGGCCATCCCGCACTTCACTGGACCAATTTTCAAGGGCCTCATCCCAGGCATCGCGTTGGTAGGCGACGCGGGCAAACCAAAAATTGATCGAGCGGATGACGTAACACAACCGCATTCCCGCGCCCTGCGTGAAATGGCCGAACTCGTGGGCGATCACGCCGGCCAGTTCGCGCGTCGAAAGATTCGCGACCAGGGGCAGACCGATGGTCAGTACCAAATCGTTGCCCATCATACCACGAAAACCGCGATGAAAGCTGGCGGAGGCGTTCAGTTGACAATCCATGTCAATCCGCTTTGGCGCAGGCGCTCCGACGATATCGCAGATTTTGGCGATGAAGGCGTAGAGCAGCGGATTATCAGCTGGATTCATTGCCAGAGGCTGCGCCCGTTTTGGTCGTCCGGCCAGGAGTGGTTTGACCATGAAAAATAGAACGACGACGCCCGCAAACAGCGGGACGAAATAAATGAGGAATTTGACAATCATAACCCGCCCGCCGCCGGTGAAGTCACCGAAGTGCATAATGGGCGTCCAGTCGTAAACGGCGTGATAATAAACCACCCACGCCAAAGCACCCAGCATGACAAGGTAAATCAGCGGCAGAATCAACATCGCGCCGGCAACCAGTAACAGGCAAGCATGATAAAGCAGCCCGGTTTTGGGACGCACGATGGTTCCCTTGAATTCGTCAAGAATGGAGTAGTCGGGATTGACGGTTCCGCTCACACCGTGTTGTTGGGTTTTACCGGCTTGTGCCAGGAACTTAAACCAGCGTCAACACGATAATGGATTGGTCGGTCTTCATTTTGAACGAAACAGCGCTCCCGACGCTCCATTTTTCTGGAAACGCAATCATGACCTGTGTGTCGAATGGATTAACCGCTGGCAATTTGTCGCCGGATTCGTAAGCTGTTCGGACTTTAAATGCGACAATTTTTCACCATCGCCACCAATGCCTTCATGGAATTGGTCCGGCAGCCGGTCTTTTTGCTGTTGATGACCGGGTCGGTGCTCTTTGAGCTTTTTTTGGCGGTGCCCTACTATTTCGCGTTCGGCGATGAATCGAAGCTGGTCAAAAACAGTGCGCTGGCGGTGATGCTGCTGGCGGGATTGTTCGGCGCGGTGCTGAGCGCCTCCGCGTCGCTGGCGCGCGAAATCCGTGTGGGCACGGCGCTGGCCGTGCTGTCCAAACCCATCGGTCGCGCACAATTTCTGCTGGCCAAATTCGCCGGGCTGGCGGCGGCGCTGACGGTGCTGGCGTACGTGGATCTGATCGGCGTCCTGCTCTGCAGCAAAATAGCGTTCGACGCCTATGGCAGCACGGACCTGGCGGCGCTCGGCATATTCGCGGCCGGGGTGGCCGTCGCCTATGCCCTCGGCGGGTTCAGCAATTTCTTCCTGCGCCGGCCGTTTGTCAGCGACGCGGTTTTCGCGCTGGTGGTGATGGCCACCATTGCGGCGTTTGTGATCTTCCAATTCACACAATCGGATACCGGCTTTTATGCGCAGGGGCATGTGGACTGGCGGCTGGTGCCGGCCGGGATCCTGATCCTGTTCGCGCTGTGGATTCTGGCGGCGCTGGCGCTGGCGTGTTCGACCCGGCTGGACACCATCCCCACACTGGCGGTCTGCTCGGCGTTTTTTTTGATTGGCCTGATGTCGGATTATCTCTTTGGCCAGCGCGCGGCGGCAGGCAATTGGTGGGCTTCGACGCTTTACACGGTCATTCCAAACTGGCAACTTTTCTGGCTCGCGGATGCCTTGGATATGGGCAAAAGCACATTTCATTGGCATTATGTGGCCCGGGCGTTTGCCTATACCGTCGGCTACGCGGGCGCGGCTCTGGCCGTGGGCACGGCGCTGTTTGAAGAACGGGAACTGAGTTGAATGAAAAATTCAAAATTAAAACTGCAGAATTTGGAACCCGACCGCGCGAACCACAGCTGCCAATTTTTAGTTTTTAATTTTTAATTTTGCATTATTTAATTTCGTGGAACGCAATGTTCAAAAACATGGGTTGGTAAATCTGGCCGCCGCGCTGGTGATTTTCCTGGCCGCATTTGGCGCGACCCTCTACGTGAACTCACAGGCGGGGCAGGCCGCTTCCCTCTTCCTGGGCCTGGGCGTATTGGTGGCGTTTGCGAGCTGGTTCCAGATGCGGCTCGAGGAGAACGAGCGGCTGGAAAAGCTGGAGGTGGAGGAACTCGCCCGCCGCCGGGGCGAAACCACGCTGTTTGAATCGAAGGACGCGGAGGTTTTCCCCGCGCAACGCGCCCGCGAACAATTCGAGAAATTTTTTGTGCCGGGCTTCAGCGTGCTGTTGTTGCTGCTGGAGGGCGGCGGCGCGTATCTGCTCTGGCGCTGGATTTCCCAAACGACCAGCGGCATGGCGCCCGAGCGGGCGATGCCGGCCCTCGCGTTTTTCGGCATTTTCGCGCTGGTGCTGTTCCTGGTTGGCCGTTTTTCGGTGACCATCGCGCGGCTGGAACAACACCGGCTGCTGCGGCCCGGCGCGAGCTTTTTGCTGGCCGGCGCCTATATTTGTTTTGTGACGGCCCTCGGCATTGCCGGCGTCAAGACGGAGTTTCCCCGGATTGATGCCTACCTGGCGCGGGCCTTGTGCGTCCTGCTCGGTTTGATGGCGGCGGAGACTTTCCTGACTTTACTGCTGGAAATTTACCGCCCGCGCGTGAAAGGCAAAGTCGCCCGGCCGCTTTACGACAGCCGGCTCGTCGGCCTGCTGGCCCAGCCGGAAAGCCTGTTCACCACGGCGGCCCAGGCGCTGGATTATCAATTCGGCTTCAAGGTATCGGAAACGTGGTTTTTCCAGATGCTCCGCCGCAGCCTGCCGGTGTTGTTCCTGGCACAATTGGCGGCGTTGCTCTTGTCCACGTGCGTGGTGTTCATTGATCCCGGCGAACAGGGTGTGTTGGAGCACTTCGGCCGGCTGGCGGCCCGGCCCGTCCTGGAACCGGGCGGGCATTTGCTGTGGCCCTGGCCCATTGACAAGGTCCGTCGCTATCGCACCGGCCAGATTCAGACCTTTGAGGTCGGCTACGTGCCCGATGCCCAAAGCCAGGCAGCCAAAACGCTTTTGTGGAGCGTGGCGCACTACACGACCGAGGTTAATTTCTTGGTCGGCAACCGGCAGCCGGCCACCCTTACCAATCAAACCGACAACAGCCGCGATCAGGTGAAGATGGCGCCGATCGGGCTGATCGACATCAGTATCCCGATCCAGTATCAGATCACCAACGTGCTGGATTGGGCCTACCAAATCGCTAATCCGACCAACCTGCTCAAGGACGTGGCGACCCACGAGGTGGTCCGTTTCCTCGCCGGTTCGGACTTGAATTCGGTTCTGTCCGAATCACGGGTGGAGGCGACCCGGCTATTAAGTGAACGCATCCAAAACGACGCGGACCGGCACCGGCTCGGCGTGAAAATCCTCTTTGTCGGCGTGCAGGACCTGCATCCGCCGGTGAAAGTGGCGGGTGACTATGAAAACGTGGTTGCCGCGGAGCAGGAGCGGATCGCCACAAATAATTTTGCCCACGCCGATGCCATCCAAACCAATGCCCTGGCCGACGCGCAGGCGTTTGCTGACGTCAATCAGGCCCAGGCCGTGCGGCAACAGACCGAACTGTCGGCGTTTGCGCGGGCGGACTTGTTCACCAACCAGATCGCCGCCTACGAAGCCGCGCCGTCGGTTTACCGGCAGCGTGTGTATTTCCAGATGTTCCCCGAAGCCACGGCCAATTCGCGCAAATACATCCTGCTGGTGACCAACACGCACGATGTGGTCATTTTCGACCTGGAAGACAAAATTCGCGAAGACCTTTTGAACCTGAACGTCCCCACCAATTCGCCATGAAACGGAACTTCATCACCCTCATCACCGCGGCAGTGCTGATCATTATTTTTGTGCTGCTGCTGTTCACCTTTCAAGTCCGCTACTCCGAAGTGGCCGTTGTGACGACGTTCGGGCGGATTACCGGTGCGCCGCGCGAGCCCGGACTGCACCTGCGCTGGCCGTGGCCGATTCAACAAGTGTATAAATTCGACCAGCGTACCCAGAACTTCGATGACAAGTTCAGCGAGAACCTGACCGGGGACAGTATCACCCTGTTGAGCAGCGTCTATGTCGGCTGGCGCATTTCGGATCCGGCGGCGTTTTTGAATAGTTTCCGGAACGGCTCCGTGGCCGCGGCCCAAAGCCAGCTGCAAAGCATTCTGACCAGCGCCAAAAGCGCCGTGGTGGGCAGCAATACCCTCGCCGACTTTGTCAACGCGGACACGAAACAGTTGAGGTTTGATCAAATCCAAAATGAAATCGAACAGATGGTTCAGGACGAATTGCAGACCAACAGTTATGGCATTCAAGTCGTATTTCTGGGCATTAAACAGCTCGGTCTGCCCGAAAGCGTCACCCAGGCGGTATTCGACCGCATGAAGGCGGAGCGCAATATCCTCATCAGCCAGGCGCAGAATGAGGGCCAGAAGGAGGCCATTATGATCAGGGCCAATGCCGATCGGCAGGCCAACATCACCCTCGCCAACGCCCGGGCCGAGGCCACGCGAATTGAAGGCGAGGGCGTGGCGGAAGCGGCCCAAACCCTGCGCATCTTCCAGCAAAATCCCGATCTGGCGGTCTTCCTTTTGCGCGTCAACGCCCTGCAGCAATCGCTCAACCAAAAATCCACTTTGATCTTCGACCAACGCACGCCGCCGTTTGATTTGTTTCAGGGCATCCCGACCAATATGCCCGGCCACTGACCATGAGTGACGAACACGACCATCACGATCACGCGCATGAACCCCGCGCGACCGCGCCGACTCCGCTGACTCCGGCGGCGCCGGAGGACGCCGGTTCGCAGGCACTGGCTGAGGCTTTGCGCAGCAGCTTTGCCATCGTCAAATTTGTCATGGTGGTATTGGTGGTGATTTTCTTCGGTTCCGGTTTTTTCCAGGTCGGCCCCCAGGAAAAGGCGATCATTTTGCGTTTCGGCAAGCCGGTCGGCCAGGGAACGCAGGCGTTGTTAGGACCCGGATTGCACTGGTCGTTTCCCTATCCGATTGATGAAGTGGTCAAAATTCCGATTACGGAAATCCAAAAGGTTACCTCCAACATCGGCTGGTATGCGGTGACGCCGGAACAGGAATTGAGCGGCAACCTGCCGCCGCCCGGACCTTCCCTGACGCCAGGCGTTGACGGATATGTGATTACCGCCGACCGTAACATCCTGCATGTGCGCGCCACGCTTTATTATCAGGTGGACAATCCCATCCGTTACGCCCTGGAATTTGTCTCGGCTTCCAATACCGTCCAGAACGCGCTGGACAACGCGCTGTTGGAGACCGCCGCGCACTTCAAGGTGGATGACATCCTTTACTACGACTTTGCCGCGTTCAAGGACGCCGTCGAACTGCGCGTCAGCACACTCGCCGACGCGGAACGGCTGGGCATCACCATCAAACAATGCACGGTGGACAAGACGCCACCGCGGCAGTTGGCGGACATTTTTGCCAGGGTTACGGAAGCGCGTCAGAACCAGACCCGGGTGCTCGACGAGGCGCACTCTTACGAAAACGGCGCCACCAACAGCGCCGCCGCGCAGGCGGCCGCCATCCTCAACGAAGCCATCTACGCACGCTCCAATTATGTCGCCGCCGTCCAGGCCGACGCCCGGGCCTTCACCGCGCTGCTGCCCAATTACCGGATTAATCCGGGATTGTTTGAGCAGCAGGAACTGGTGCAAACGCTGGGCGCAGCGTTGACGAACGCGAATTTCAAGGCCTATTTGCCGACCTCGGCCAATGGCGAACCGGTCGAATTGAGGTTAATGTTGAACCGTGAACCGCCGGGGCCGAAAACGGGCGCGGCGGGCGAGTAAAATGATAAATTTGGCGTAGCGCGATAGCGCCCCGGGCGGCGGTCGCCGCCGGCGTTTTAAAATCGTAAATTATAAATCGTAAATCGGTATGCAGGTCACATCACTTTTGAGCCACCACGAACATGGGCACGAACACGAAGCCGGGTCCGGCCACGACCATGAACATTCGGTAACGCATTTGTGGCAGGCCATTGTCGGCGTTGTGCTCGTCATCAATGCCTATGTGGTGGACTGGCTGTTTGCGCAGGGCAGCGGCGTGGCCAGCGCCAGCGCCTGCCTCGGCTCAATTATTCTGGGCTATCCCATCGTCGTCACCGCCATCAAGGATTTGCGTGTCGGCCGCCTCAGCATCAACGAATTGGTGGCCATCGCCGTGCTCGCCGCGTTCGCGTCGGGGAATTACAAAATTGCCGGTGTCGTTGCCTTCTTCATGCTCACCGGTGAAATCATTGAATCCCGCACCGCCGAAGGCGCGCGCCTGTCCATCGAATCACTCATCAAACTCACGCCCACCCGGGCGCGCCGACTCAAACCCGACGGCAGCGAAGAGGAAGTGGCCGCCAGCGAACTGGCCGTCGGCGACCTCATCCGCATCCGTCCGGGAGACAACGTGGCGGCGGACGGCGTCATTCAGAGCGGCCAGGGTTCATTCAATGAGGCCACCATCACCGGCGAATCGCTCCCGGCGGACAAGAAGGCGGGTGACGACGTTTTTGCCGGCACGCAAAACCTGACCGGGGTGCTGGAGATCAAGGTCAGCCGCGCCGGCCGGGACACGACCCTGGGCCGGGTGCGCGAACTGATTCTGGCGGCGGAGAAAACCAAGCTGCCCATCATGAAAATCGTGGACCAGTACATGGGCTTTTACACACCGCTCGTGCTGGTCATCGGCGCCCTCGTCTGGGCGTTCACCCACGATTTGAACCGCGTCATTGCCGTGTTTGTGGTGTCCTGCCCGTGTGCCTTCATCCTGGCGACGCCGACGGCGATGGTCGCCGCGCTCTCGGCCGCCGCGCGTTTGGGTATTTTGATCAAAAACGTTGCCGATATTGAACTGGCCGCCCGGATCAACGCCTTCGTTTTTGACAAGACCGGCACGCTGACCACCGGCCAACTCGCTGTCAGCCGCCTGGCCCCGGCCGCCGAAGTCAAACCCGCTGAACTGCTGCGCCTGGCGGCGTCCGCCGAAAAGTACAGCAATCACCCGACCGCCAAGGCGCTCGCGCAACTGGCGAATGAAGCCAGCGTGCCGCTCATCGAACCCCAGGATTTCAGCGAAGCCGCCGGCCGCGGTGTCAAGGCGCAGGTCAATGGTTCCACCGTGCTCGTCGGGCGCGCCCAATGGCTTAAGGACAACGGCGTGACGGAGGATTTTCTCAAATCCGTTGACCTGAACGAAACCGAAGGGTGGAGTTTGATTTTTGTGGCCCGCGACCATCACTGCGTCGGCTGGGTCGGTTTGCAGGACAAAACCCGCGCCGAAGCCAGGGAATCGCTCGCTGACTTGAAGGAGAGTGGTGTCCGCCGCGTGGCGATGATTTCCGGCGACCGCCAGCCGGTGGTGACGCGGGTGGCCGCTGAAATCGGCTGCGAAGAGGCGAAAGGCGATTGTTTGCCGCAGAACAAAGTCGAATTCGTCCGCGGCATGAAGGCGCGGGGTTATCGCGTGGCGGTGGTCGGCGACGGTGTCAACGACGCGCCGGCGCTGGCGGCGGGCGACATCGGCATTGCCATGGGCGCGGCGGGCAGCGAAGTGGCCATCCACACCGCGACCATTGCGCTGATGAACAATGACCTGCGCCGGCTGCCGTTCCTGGTAAAGCTTTCGCGCAGCACCCGCGCCGTCATCAACCAGAACTTCCTGTTCGGCCTGTTGTTCATCGTGGTCGGCCTGACGGTCACGTCGCTCGGCTATATCGGCCCGATTCCCGCGGCCATTCTACACAACGTCGGTTCGCTGATTGTGATTTTCAACAGCGCCCGGCTCGTGCGCAAAGGCGAGGAACTGGAGCATTTCCAGCCCGAACCGACTGCACCGCCGCGCGCCCCGACCGGTCAATTAACGCCGAAGATGGCGTAACGCGGTAATGCCCGCTTTTGTATATGCCCGTTGCTGAATTAAATCCGCAATCGCCGGTTGCCAATTCGAAATCGCCAGAGGTTGTCGTGTCCGTGCGCGGGTTGACGAAAATCTTCAAGGATTTCTGGAACCGCCCGAAGGCCCGCGCCGTGGACAATGTGGATTTTGAAGTGCGCCGGGGCGAGGTGTTCGGCCTGCTCGGTCCAAACGGCTCCGGCAAGTCCACGACGGTGAAGTTGATTCTGGGCCTGTTGTATCCGACGAAGGGGCACATCGAGGTCTTCGGCCATTCGCCGCGGCACGTGCAGACCAAATCCCGCATCGGTTATCTGCCGGAGGAATCGTACCTCTATCGCTATCTCAACTCGCGCGAGACGCTGGACTTTTTTGGGAACCTGTTTCAGCTGGCCCGGGGTGAGCGCAATAACCGCACCGAACAACTGCTGGAAATGGTCGGGCTGGGCAAGGTCCAGACGCGCGTGGTCGGCGAATTTTCCAAGGGCATGCAGCGCCGCATCGGCCTGGCCCAGGCGCTGATCAACGATCCCGACCTGGTGATTCTCGATGAACCGACCGCCGGCCTCGACCCGATTGGCTGCCGCGAAGTGAAGGATTTGATTCTCGCGCTGGCGCGCCGCGGCAAGACGGTGCTCCTGAGCAGCCATCTGCTCGCGGATGTGGAGGACGTCTGTGACCGCGTGGTGATTTACTACGGCGGCAAAATCCAGGCCATGGGCACGCTCAAGGAACTGCTCGCCAAGCCGGACACCCTGCGCATCACGACGCCGGTCCTGCCGCGCGAAACCCTGGAGCGCGTCCTGGATATCATCCGCCGGGACACCGCCGCCGACAAGGTGCGCGTGGACAACCCGACGCAAAATCTGGAGAGCTATTTTCTCGATGTGGTGCAACGGGCCCGCCAGGCCGCCGCTGAAACGAGCGGCGCGATTTCCGGTGCGCGGGTGGCGGCGTATTTGCGCGCGGGCGCCCAGGAACAACCGCCGGCCGCGGAAAAAATCCTGGAACGCCTCACCTTGCCGGAAACCGCCCGACCGGTGGCCGAACTGCCGCCGGCTTCCCGGACCGAACCGGCCGTGAACGAACAAAAACTCGACATTCTGACCAAAGCGGAGGAAGCGCCCGCGTCGCCCGCCAAACCGGATGCCGTCAAGGCAGAGCCGGCGGATTTGACCAAAGCGGACGAGAAACTTTCGTCGCTGCTGGGAAACAAAGAGTGATTTCAGCCACAGATTGACACACATGACGCAGATGAAGAAGTGGTTTGGTCGCGAAAATAAGTCTGTGTGGATCAGTATTCATAGGTGGCATTAACTTGAAATGCAAAAGATTCTGGCCATCACCTGGTTGACCTGGAAAGCCGCGTTCCGTTTCCGGCTGTTTCTGGTCGTGGCGGTGCTGTTACTGGCGGCGGTCGTCGGGTTGCCGTTGGTGCTCAAGGACGACGGCACCGCGCGCGGGTTCACGCAAATCTTAATCACCTACACTTTAAGCGTCATCACCGCGTTGCTCGGCCTTTCGACGCTCTGGCTTTCCTGCGGCACGCTGGCGCGGGACATTGAGGAATGCCAGATTCAAGTGGTGGCGACCAAGCCGGTGGCACGCTGGCAAATCTGGCTCGGCAAATGGCTGGGCATCGTGTCGCTCAACGCGACGTTGCTGGTGTTGTCGGGGGCGTGCGTGTACGGCCTGCTGCAATGGCGCGCCACCCGGTTGCCGGCGGCCGAACAGGAAATTTTGCGCACGCAGGTGCTCGTGGCGCGCGGGCTGGCGCAGCCGCCGGATTACAACGCGGAAATTGACGCCCGCACAGAGCAACTATTGCAGGAACGCCTGAAACAGACCCAAATTTCAGGCGCGGACCTGGCTTTGGCGCGGCAACAAATCCGCGAGCAGGTCAAGGCGTACTTTCAACTGGTGCCGCCGCAGTACACCCGCGAATGGCAGATAAATCTGGGGTTCGCCAAAAATTTCCTGCGCGGCAAGCCGCTGCAATTGCGCGTGAAATTCAACACCGCGCAAATCGGCCTGTCCGGCACCTTTGTTGGCCAGTGGCGCGTTGGCGAGCCGGGAACGGCAAACGCCTGGTATAGCGGACCGATGAGCCTGTCGCCGAACGCTTATCATGAATTTGAAATCCCGGCGGACCTTTTCGACAGCCAGGGCGTGCTGACGATCGATTTTTTGAATGCCAACAACACGACCCTCCTGTTTCCCATCGCGGACGGGATGGCGGTGTTATATCCCGAGGGCGGTTTCACGCTGAATTTCGCCCGCGGACTGGGGATCCTCTTTTGCTGGATGGCATTGTTGGCGGCGATTGGACTGGCCTCGGCCAGCTTCCTGTCGTTTCCGGTCGCCACGTTTTTTTCGCTGGCGCTTTTGGTGGTCGTGTTTTCCAGCGGTACCTTGTCTGACGCGGTGGCCAACGGCACAATCACGGGCGTCAATGAAGAAACCGGCACGGCGGGACATTTCATCGCCGATTTTGTGCTCATCCCGGCTTTCCAGGGAATTGTCGCCGTCGTCAACGTCGTGAAGAATTTTTCGCCGATTGATTCGCTGAGCACCGGTCGCGCCATTTCGTGGGGCGAACTGGGCGCGGCGTTTGGACAGATTGTGCTCCTGTTCGGCGGTGTCATCAGTGCGATTGGCATCAGTTTGTTTGCGCGGCGCGAACTGGCCACCGCGCAGGGAAACCAATGAAGAGCCGTTCAAAAAAAATTCTGCTGCTCGTGCTGGCGGCAGCGTTGCTGGCCGGTTCGGGCCAGATGCAAAAAGTCCTGAACCGCGACCGGGCGCAACTGGATCTGACGCGCACCACCCCGCTTAAAAGCGCGCCGCCGCTGCTGGCGTTCACCACGGTGGCGCTGGGCGGTTTCCGGGGTTTGATTTCCAACTTCCTCTGGATTCGCGCCAATGACCTGCAACAGGCGGGCAAGTACTTTGAGATGGTGCAACTTGCCAGTTGGATCACGGATTTGGAACCGCACTACCCGCAGGTCTGGGCTTTTCAGGCCTGGAACATGGCCTGGAACATTTCGGTCAATTTCAAGGATTTTTCGGACCGCTGGCACTGGGTGGAGCGCGGGATGGAATTGCTGCGCGACGAAGGCCTGCGCTACAACCCCTACGAGCCGCTTCTTTACCAGCAGTTAAGCTGGATTTTTCAGAGCAAGATGGGGCAGAACATGGACGATGCCAATCTCTACTACAAGGAGCAGTGGGCGAATGAGATGATGCCGTTTTTCGGCCCGAACGGAACGAATTTTGACGAGTTGATTGATCCGCAGACCGCCGGGGCGAAGGCGCGCGCCAAATTGTTCCGCGAAAAATACAAAATGGATCCCGTTATCGCAAAACAGGTTGATGAACAATGGGGGCCGCTGGACTGGCGCTTGCCGGAGGCAAGCGCGATTTATTGGGCCGCGCTCGGTCTGGAACAGGCAAAGCAACACCCCAGCAAGGTCAAGCAATCCGATTTGATGCAGCTCCGGCGTTCCATTTACCAATCCATGCTCCAGGCGCTGTATCATGGGCGGCTGGTCATCAATCCCTTCGACAAATCTTACGACTATTATCCGGACCTCGACCTGGTTTCCAAGCTCAACGATGCCTACGACACCATGTACGCCGAAGAGCCCGACCCCGGTCAGAAGGACAGCATCAAGCATGCGCAACGGAATTTTTTGCGGGATGCCGTTTATTTTCTTTACGAAGACAACCGCATTGCCGAGGCGGCCAAATGGTTCGCTTATCTCGGTCGTAACTTCCCCAACCAGCCTATCCTGGATAACGATCCCAATTCCTTGCCGTCGCAATTGACCCTCGACCAGTACGCCGTCGCGTGCGTGCAGGGAGACGTCAAGGATATAGACCAGAACCGCACCCTGTCGGCGGTCGAAGGCTTGCTGGGCCGGGCCTATTACGAACTGGCCACGGGCGATGACAACCGCTACGCCGGCTTCAAGCTGCTCGCGAATAAAATTTACGACCGTTATTCGAAGCAGGTCGCCTCTTTTCAGGGGCAAGCGCGGGTCGGGCTGCCGCCGCTCGCCGACGTCAATCGCACGGTGCTCAATCAGCTGCTCGATCCGCAAAAAGGTTTGCCTTACGCAGCGCGCGCCGTGCTCCGCACGCAACTCCGCCTGCCGCCGGAAACCGCTTCCACCAATACATCGCCGGCGGCGGCCGTTTCCACCAATTTGCCCGGAACCGGGGAGACGAACACCACCAGTTCCCTTGCCAAATAATTTTCGACGCCGCCCGCCGCCTCGCGTAGTTTGATCCGCCTGTGACGAAAAAACATTCCAGTGAACGCCCGCTTGCGGGGACAAGGCCACGTGGCAATAACCCGCTGCGGGTCGGCCTGATTTCGCTCGGTTGCGCCAAGAATCTCGTGGATGCCGAAATCATGCTTGGTTCGCTCCTGAAAAGCGGCGTGGAAATCACCAATGACGCCGCCCAGGCCGACGCCGTCATCGTCAACACCTGCTCATTCATCGACTCCGCGCAGGAGGAAAGCGTGGACGCCATCCTTGAATCCGCTGAAGTCCGCGAGGTGAACCATCGCGGCCAGGGCTTGATTGTCGCCGGCTGCCTGTCGCAGCGTTTCCGCGAGGAGCTGCCCAAACTCCTGCCCGAAGTGGATGCGTTCATGGGCATTGACCAGGTCGCGCAGGTCGCGGAGATCGTAAAGCAAGCAGTTCAAAACCGGCAAAACAAAATCGGCAAACATTCAACGTCCAACATTGAACGTCGAACCTCAAAGGGAAAAATCACCGGACGATTGGCTGAATTGGAAAAAAAACGCGCCGATGGCGAATATGAAAAATCCGGGTCCGTCCGCCGTGCCGAAAAAGTTGGCAAAACCAAAACCGTCATCGTGCCGCCCTCGACCCTCGACTCTCAACCCTCGACCCTCCTGGATGTCAGCCGGCGCCCGACCTTTATCCCCGATTTTGCCACCCCGCGCTTCCGCCTGACGCCCAGGCACTTCGCCTACGTTAAAATCGCCGAGGGCTGCAACCATCCGTGCAGTTTTTGCATCATCCCGCGGATGCGCGGTTCGCACCGCAGCCGGCCACAGGCGGACATTGTCGCCGAGGCAAAGGCACTGCTCGCCGACGGCGTGAAGGAAATCAATCTGATTTCGCAGGACTCGACCTACTACGGACTCGATTTACGACCCGATCATTCGCGGGCAATTTCGTCGCCGGAGAAATTTTCCGCCGCTGCCGAATCGCTGGCCGCCGATGCCACGACCATCTGCACGTTGCTGCGCGAGTTGAATTCACTGCCCGGCGATTTTTGGATTCGCCTGCTCTACACCCATCCGGCCCACTGGACAGACGAGCTCATCCGGACCATCGCCGAATGCCCGAAGGTCGCACGCTACGTGGACATCCCGCTTCAGCACATCCACGAAAACATGCTGGAACGGATGCGCCGCGAAACCTCACAGCCATACATTGTGGATCTCATCCAACGCATCCGGGCCGGCGTGCCGGGGATCGCGTTGCGGACGACGTTCATTGTTGGTTTCCCGGGCGAAACCGGGGCGAGTTTTGAAGCGCTGCTCAACTTCATCCGCGAAACCAGATTTGAGCGGCTCGGTGTGTTCACCTATTCCAAAGAAGAGGGCACGCGCGCCGGCGCCATGGCCGGCCAGATTCCCGACAAAGTCAAGAGGCGCCGGCGCGAACTGGCCATGGCCGAACAGCACAAAATCGCCCGGCAAATTTGCGAATCCTTCGTCGGCCGCGAAATCAAAGTGCTCGTTGAAGGCAAAGCGGAGGCAAAACAGTTGCAGGCCGCGAAAGTCAGTTCCTGGGAGCACGGCCTCGTCCGCGAAGGTGATTCTCGACACTCGACACTCGACACTCGACACTTTTTAATGGCCCGAGGTCAGGCTGATGCGCCGGACATTGATGGGCGGGTTTATATCCGCGGCCGGTTGCCGATTGGCGGATTTGCCCGCGTCAAAGTCATCGGCCACACGGATTACGATTTAGTTGCCGAACCGGTCTCTGCCGCCATACTGCGGCGGCCTAAATGAGTAAACCATCCAAATCACAATGGGACTTCGGTGAGTTGTTTCCAACAGAAGCAACGCGAAAAGTTTTATCCGTCTCGGAATTGACGGCGCAGGTCAAGCGGTTGCTGGAAAAACAGGTCGGCTCGGTCTGGGTGACGGGCGAGGTCACCAACCTGCGCGCGCAGAGTTCCGGCCACATGTACTTCACACTCAAGGATGCCGAGGCACAATTGAACTGCGTTCTGTTCCGGGGCGAGGCGGTGATGAACCGCAGTGCGTTGCAGGACGGCCAAAAGGTTCTCCTGCAAGGCGATGTGACGGTTTATGAGGCGCGCGGCCAATACCAGCTCATTGTGCGAGCGGTCGAGTTGCAAGGCGTCGGCGCGCTGCAAATCGCCTTTGAGAAGCTCAAACAAAAGCTGGCCGCGGAAGGATTATTCGCACCGGAACGGAAGCGTCCGTTGCCGAAATATCCGCAACGCATCGGCCTGGTCACGTCGCCGACCGGCGCGGCGATTCACGACGTGCTGCACGTCGTGCAACGGCGGAATCCGGCGCTGGAAATCATCCTCGCGCCATGCCGCGTGCAAGGCGACGGCGCGGCAGCGGAAATCGCGGCGGCCATCCGGCTGCTCAACGAATTCAATTCCCGTGGCAGCGGACGTCAGTCTGCTCCATCTGAACGTGAGAGCCGACGCACGTCGGCTGCTACAACAGAAATAGACTTAATCCTGGTGACGCGCGGCGGCGGTTCGCTGGAAGATTTGTGGGCGTTCAACGAGGAAGCCGTGGCGCGGGCAATTTTTGAGTCGACCATTCCCGTGGTGTCGGCGGTCGGGCATGAAATTGATTTCACCATCATCGATTTTGTGGCGGATGTACGAGCGGCCACACCGAGCGCAGCGGCGGAAATCGTTACCGAAGGCGTATTCGCCAGCCGCGAGTTCGTGGCCGAAGCACCGGGCGTGCTGCAGCGAATCGTCCGGCAACGGCTGGAAGGTGTCACCGCGGAATTCGAGCAGCTCCAGGGCCGGTTGACGCGGGCGCATCCCCGCCGGCGATTGAATGAATTCCTGCAACGGCTGGACGATTTGCATTCCGGCCTGTTGCGTTGCGCAAAACAGGGAGCCAAAGGGCGGCAGCTGGCCTGGCATAATCTGGCCACGCGGCTTTTGCGCGTGCGCCCGGCGCATTTGTTGAAGCAACGGCGCGAGCTGTTGCAGGCGACCCGGCACCGCCTGAGCGAACTGACGCAAGGCCATTGGCGAACGTGGCAAAATCGTTTCCACGCCACGGAGGCGCGGCTGCGTTTGCTCGGTCCGGAGCAGGTCTTATCACGCGGCTATTCCATCACGACGGACGCCGTGACGGGAACGGTTTTGCGCGAAGCCGCCAAAGTCAAAACCGGTCAACGCTTAAAAACGCGGCTAAAAACCGGCGAAATCTTCAGCCGGACCGAGGAATAAAAACGCGTGATGCGGACCCGACTCCAAGCTGGACGCATGCAGCGGCTTATTTTATCCTGCCGACATGTCAAAACCAGCCAAGGCCGAGGCCGCCAGGGGCAGCCTGCCGTTTGAGGATGCCTTGAAGAAGCTCGAAGGGATCGTCGAGGCGATGGAGTCCGAGGATTTATCTCTGGAAGCCTTGCTGGCCCGCTATGAAGAAGGCACCCGGCTCGCGAAAATCTGCCAGGAAAAGCTGGCCGAGGCGGAATTGAAAATCCGGCAATTGGAGAAGGATGCGGCGGGCGAAATGAAGTTGAAACCGTTTGAGGGAGAAAGTGAATGAGTTAAATAAGTAATTGGTTAAATGAGTCTGGTCGGTCATTCGTTTAACCCCTTTAACCAGTGACTCATTTAACTGATTGAACCAACAATTATGAGCCGATATCTCGACATGGTGGACGGACCGGAACACGTGAAGAAACTCACGTTGCCGCAACTGCAGGAACTGGCCGGCGAAATCCGGCAGGACCTCATCTCGGTGCTGGCCCGGAACGGCGGGCACCTCGGCCCGAACCTCGGCGTCGTCGAACTGACCCTCGCACTCCACCGCGTTTTTAACACGCCCAAGGACAAGTTTGTCTGGGACGTGAGCCACCAGGTTTATGTGCACAAACTGCTGACCGGCCGCAAAAGCCGTTTCCCGGCGATCCGCCAGACCGGCGGCCTGAACGGGTTCGCGTTGCGAACGGAGAGTGAGCACGATTGCTATGGCGCCGGCCATGCGGGCACGGCGCTCTCGGCGGCGCTCGGCATGGCGGCGGCGCGCGACAAACGCGGCACCGATGAAAATGTTGTCTGCATTTTCGGCGACGCGGCGCTGACCAACGGCATCTCCTACGAGGCGCTCAACAACATCAGCCACACGACGAAAAAGTTCATCGGCATCCTCAACGACAACGAATGGAGCATTGCCAAGAACGTCGGCGCGATTTCGAATTACCTCAACAAGCTCATCACCAACCCGCGTTACAACAAGCTGGCCACGGATTTCCAAAATTTCCTGCGGCGGTTTCCCAAGGGCGAGGTTGCCATCAAGCTCGCCCGCAAGGCCGAGGAAGGTTTCAAGGGCGCCATCACCGACGTCGGATTGCGGCAGACCGGCAACCCGGTGGACGCGGATGGCCGCGGCGGTTACGGCAGCCCGGTTATTTTCGAGGAACTGGGCATCCGCTACCTGGGGCCGATCAACGGACACGACCTGCCGCTGCTGATCAGCACGCTGGAATTTGCCAAAACGTGTAATCATCCCATTGTTATCCACATCCTCACGCAAAAGGGCAAAGGCTTTGAAGCCGCCATCAAGTTCCCGGAAAAGTTCCATGGCACCGGCCCTTATGACATGAAAACGGGTGATTCCCTGCCCGCCAAGGCCGGCGCGCCGCCGATGTATCAGGACGTCATGGGGCAAACGCTGGTGAAGCTTTGCCAAAAGGACAACACGCTCGTCGGCATCACCGCCGCCATGCCCAGCGGCACCGGCATGAAACACCTGGAAAAGGCGATGCCCGACCGTTACTACGACGTGGGCATCGCCGAGGAACACGCCGTCATTTTTGCCGCCGGCATGGCGACCATGGGATTCCATCCGGTCTGCGCGATTTATTCGACCTTTCTCCAACGCGCCTACGATTGCCTTCACCACGACATTTGCCTCCAGAATCTGCCGGTGATTTTCTGCATGGACCGAGCCGGTCTTTCCGCCAATGACGGTCCGACGCACCACGGCCTGTTCGACATCGCGTACCTGCGTTGCCTGCCGAATGTCATCGCCATGGCGCCGAAGGACGAGGACGAGCTGGCAGATATGATGTTCACCGCCACGCACCAGAATCACCCCTCCTTCATCCGCTATCCCCGCGGCGCGGCGGAAGGCGTGCCGGTCAAGGAACAGCCGAAGCTGCTCGAAGTCGGCAAGGCGGAAGTCGTCCAGAACTTTTCCAGCACCGGCGGACGCAAGGTTGCCTTGTTCGGCCTGGGCCCGTTGAACACCCTCGCGCGCAAAGCGGCCGAGCAGCTTGTGGCGGAAGGCTTCGATTGTGCCGTCATCAATCCGCGCTTTACGAAACCGCTGGATGCCGGCACGCACGAATTTTTCGGCAAGGCAGCCGACGTGATTGTGACGTTGGAAGACCACGCGTTGATGGGTGGTTACGGTTCGGCGGTGCTGGAACTGTTCAGTGAAATAGGCGTGACCACGCCCGTCGTTCGCATCGGCTGGCCGGACCAGTTCATCGAGCACGCCACGACGCAGGAGGAACTTCGTCGGAAATACGGCCTGACGGTGGAGAACACCGTGGCCAGGGTGAAGGCGCAATTCGATGAAACTGCGACGAAAGTGACGAAGCTGATTGAGGTGGCCTGATGGTCCTCCCTCATCCCGGCCTTCTCCCCAGGGAGAAGGAGAAACGTTTGCCGCCGCTTTGGAAATCTGCGCGACTGGATTTTGCCAAACTGTCATCCGCAAAGCGAGGAGCGGCCGATTGCTGTTCCTTCTCCTGGTGGAGAACGTCAGGTTGAGGGCGGGCGTTCATCTCTCAATCAAATCAGTTTCTTTCCTTGCTTTCCTTGGTTTTCGACTTGATTCTACGCACCTTAAGGTTTTGAAAATCGTACATCGTAAATCATCAATTCCGACCATGGCCTATAAAGACGTGACGCCGCCCGCGGGCGGGAAAATTTCAATCCAAAACGGCAAACTGAACGTACCGGATAACCCAATTCTCCCGTTCATTCGCGGTGACGGTACCGGGCCGGACATCTGGGCGGCCAGTGTGCGCGTGTTTGACGCGGCGGTGCAAAAGGCTTACGGCGGCAAGCGCAAGGTCGCCTGGTTTGAAGTGTTCGCCGGCGAGGCCGCCAAGAATAAATTCGACAACTGGCTGCCCGACGACACCGTCGAGGCGTTCAAGGAATACCTCGTCGGCATCAAAGGCCCGCTCACCACGCCGGTCGGCGGCGGCATCCGCTCGCTCAATGTTGCGCTTCGCCAGATGCTCGACCTCTACGTCTGCCTGCGCCCGGTGCAGTATTTTCAAGGCGTGCCGTCACCGGTGAAACATCCCGAAAAAGTCAACATGGTCATCTTCCGCGAAAATACGGAGGACATTTACGCGGGCATTGATTTCGAGGCCGGCAAGGAAGCGGCGCTCAAGACCGTTGAATTTCTCAAGGCGAACTTTCCCAGGGATTTCAAAAAGATCCGTTTCGGTGAAACGCCGGATGTGATCGGCGTCGGCATCAAACCCGTGTCGAAGACCGGCACCCAGCGCCTGATGCGTTCGGCCATCCAATACGCCATCGCGCAGAAGAAGAAGTCGGTGACGATTGTCCACAAGGGCAACATCATGAAATACACCGAAGGTGCGTTTCGTGATTGGAGCTATGAGCTGGCGAAGAGTGAATTTGGCGCCGTGGAGACGGACGGCGGTCCGTGGTGCAAAATTCCCGAGGGCAAACCCGGCGCAGGTCTGGTCATCAAGGATGCCATCGCCGACATCACGCTCCAGCAGGTGCTCACGCGCCCGACGGACTTCGACGTCATCGCCACGCTGAATCTGAACGGCGATTACCTGAGCGACGCGCTGGCGGCACAGGTGGGCGGCATCGGCATCGCGCCCGGCGGCAACATCAATTACATCAGCGGCCACGCGATTTTTGAGGCCACGCACGGGACGGCGCCCAAATACGCGAACAAGGACGTGGTGAATCCCGGTTCGGTGGTGCTTTCCGGCGAAATGATGTTCCGTTATCTGGGCTGGATCGAGGCCGCGGGTTTGATTCTCAAGGGCTTGAACGGCGCAATCGCCAGCCGTCGTGTGACCTACGATTTCGCGCGCCTGATGGAAGGCGCGACGGAAATCAAATGTTCGCAATTCGGGGATAACATCATTTCCCACATGTAAACGGCGAAGACAAAAATTGAAACTGTCAGTTCGACGGGCGGGCCCCCAATGGTTCGCCCGTTGCGTTTTGGTCGGATGACCTGGATTGAAGCCAGCCTGGTATCGGCGCTGTTCCTGGGCGTGTATGATCTTTGCATCAAGCACGCCATCCGGGACAACGCCGTGCTGCCGGTGCTGTTCCTGAGTACGTTGACCGGTGCGGCAGCATGGACGGCGCTGCTGTTCGTGCAAGAGGCACACCCGGGACTGCTGCCGGCGGCATTGGTTCCCGACCCGCTGACGCCGGGGCAGCACCTGCAATTGCTGCTGAAGTCGGCCATCGTCACGGCCTCGTGGATTTTCACCTACTTCGGACTGAAACATCTGCCGCTGTCCCTCGCTTCACCCATTCGCGCGACGTCGCCGTTATGGACATTGGCGGGTGCGCTGCTGATTTTGGGCGAACGTCCGACCGGGCTGCAATTGCTGGGCATCATCACAACGCTGGCTTCCTTCGTGGGACTTTCCGTTGCTGGCCGGCTGGAGGGAGTGCATTTTCATCGGAACAAATGGGTTTGGTTCCTGATGGCCGGCACGGTCCTGGGCGGGGTGAGCTCGCTGTACGATAAATATCTGCTGGGCCGGGCGCACTTTTCGGTGCCGACCGTGCAGGCATGGTTTTCCATTTATCTGGTGGTGTTGTTTACACCGTTCGCCATCGGCTGGCATCGGCGCTGGTGGGAGCGCAACGAGTTCCGCTGGCGTTGGAGCATCCCGGCCATCGCGCTGGCGTTGCTGGCGGCGGATTACGTCTATTTCGGCGCGCTGCGGCATCCGCACGCGCTGGTGTCGGTGGTGATGAGCCTGCGGCGAGGCAGCACGCTGGTGGCATTTGCGGGCGGGCTGTTGTTGTTTGGCGAGCGAAGCCACTGGCAGAAAATCGCCGCGGTCCTCGGCATTCTGGCCGGCATCGTGCTCACGGTGACAGGATGATTTTAATCTGTTGTCTGTGTGGCAGCGGGAATCGGGGTTGGCGCCGGTTGGCCTTCCGCCTCAAACTGTTTAATCAGCACGGCGATGGTCAGGCCTGCCAACAGGGCGGCCGACAGTTTGAAACGGTCATGGGAATGAAATTGCAGTTCCGGCAGCAGATCGCTGCTGGCGATGCAAAGGAAGGTGCCGGCGCAGAAGGCCAAAGCGCAACCGAGGAAAATCGCATCTGATCCGGCAAATTCACTCGCACCCAGATAGAACAAAACCGCGCCGATGGGACTGGCCAGCGCAAACAGACCGTTCAAGAGGTGGCGCGAGAATCGCGAACTGCCACCCGCCGTCATCAACGTGGAGATGGCCATGGCATCGAACGGCTTGTGGAGAATCACGACCAGGGCCACGCCGAGGCCGGCCAGTCGGATGTGGCCATGCGCGCCAGCCTCGACCGCCGCGGCCAGGGCGAGACCGTCGAGCAAAGAATGCAGGGTCAATCCGAGCGCCGTGCCCACCCAGGAAAGTTGCTGCGCGGATTTGTCGGCCAGCGTGTGGGCATGGTGCGCAGGGTCATGACCGTGATCGTGGTCGTCCGACACGACCTGTCCGTGGTCGCAATCCTCCGGATCGCCTGCCGCCGAGTCGTGGTGGTGAAAATGAAAGAAACGCTGGAGAAAGAACATGGCCAGAAATCCGCCAAGCATCCAGGCCGCGGTCCGGTCCAGGGAATGCAATTGTTCATCGGCGTCCGGAAGAAAATGCAGCAGGGCGATGCCGAGCATCAGACCGGACACGAAACTGATGGCCATTTGGAGGCGCCGGTGGGTGGGTTGGATGATCAACAGCAACCAGCCGCCCGCCAGCGAGGCCAGCAACACCAGCACACAATAAATCGTCAACAGACCAATCGGGGTCATGATTTTAATTGCAAATCATTTGCAATGTAGCGGAGGTCGGGCCTCCCGCAAGTCTTATTTTTGGCATGCCGCTGCGTTGGGGAAAGACGACAACCGGCTTTTTGCGCTTTTACCGGCGCGGGTATCGGGTTTAGCGGCCGCAACAGTGCTTGAACTTCTTGCCGCTGCCGCAGGGACACGGGTCGTTGCGGCCCACCTTGGGGCAGGTGCGGACGGGCTTGGCTTTTTCCGCCGCCGCCGCCGCTTCGCTGACCACGTCGCTGGGTCTGGCCGCCGGCGCGCCGCCGGAGCTGGCGGTGGTGGTGCCGCCGCCAAAGGCGCTGGTCTCCTGGTGCAACGTCTGGCGGGGGACGTTGCGCAGGAAATTCTCAAACGCCATCATGGAGGACGCGCTGCGGAAGACGTTGTGGCAGATTTCGCTTTTGATGTTGACCATCAATTCGTCGAAAATCTTGTACGCCTCGGCCTTGTACTCGACCAGCGGATCGCGCTGGCCGTAGCCGCGGAGGCCGATGCTGTAACGCAGACTGTCCATCTCGTAAAGGTGCTCCTGCCAGAGCTTGTCAATCGCGCTCAGAATCGTGTAGCGCTCCACCACCGCGAGTTTTTCCGGGTCCTCAAAGCTGATTTTCAAGTCATACGACTGGCGGATTTTGTCGCTGATGAAATTGGAGACGGCAAACTGCGCGGGGCTGAGGCCCTCGAAAACCGAGCCGGACACGGGCGTTTCCTTGCCGGAGTTGGCGGCCTTGATGATTTCGGCTTCGGGCATGCCCAACGGAAAATTCAAATTCACCCAGTCGGCCAGCGGACGGATGTTCCATTCGTTCGGCTCGGCGTTGGTGTCGGTGAATTGCTCGACCTTCAGGATGACCACTTCCTCAATGATGTCCATGAGGCGGTCGCGCACGTCAGTAGAATCGATGATTTCGTTGCGGAAGCCGTAGATGACTTCGCGCTGCTTGTTCATCACGTCGTCGTATTCGAGCGTGCGTTTGCGGATCTGAAAATTATGCTCTTCGACGCGCTTTTGCGCCTGCTGAATGGACCGGTTCAACAGTGGATGCGACAATTCCTGGCCTTCCTCGAGGCCCATTCTTTCCATCATCTTGACGATGCGATCGGAGCCAAACAACCGCATCAAGTCGTCTTCCAGCGAAATGAAAAAGTGCGACGACCCGGGGTCGCCCTGGCGCGAACAGCGGCCGCGCAACTGTCGGTCGATGCGTCGTGACTCGTGACGTTCGGTGCCGAGCACGTGCAGGCCGCCCACCTCGGTGACACCGAGACCCAGTTTGATATCCGTGCCGCGGCCGGCCATGTTCGTGGCGATGGTGATGGCGCCGCGCTGGCCGGCGCGGGCGATAATTTCCGCTTCCTGTTGATGGTATTTCGCGTTGAGGACGGAGTGGATCAATCCGTCACGCTTCAACATGCGCGACAGCATTTCGCTGGTCTCCACGCTGACCGTACCGACCAGAATCGGCCGGCCCTGCGTATGCAGCTGCTTGATTTCCGCCACCACCGCGTTGAATTTCTCGCGCCTGGTTTTATAGACCGAATCGTGCGTGTCCTTGCGGATGTTCGGCTGGTTGGTCGGAATCGTCAGCACGCCGAGTTTGTAAATGTCGAGAAATTCCGTCGCCTCGGTTTCCGCCGTGCCGGTCATGCCCGCCAGTTTCTGGTAGAGGCGGAAGTAATTCTGGATGGTGATGGTCGCGAGCGTCTGGGTTTCGTGCTCGATTTCGACACCTTCCTTGGCTTCAACGGCCTGGTGCAAACCATCGCTCCAGCGGCGGCCGCTCATCAGCCGGCCGGTGTGTTGATCCACGATGATGACCTTGTTTTCCTGCACGACATATTCCACGTCCTTCTGGTAAAGGCTGTACGCTTTGAGCAACTGCGAGATGGAATGGATTTTTTGCGCCTTGGTCTCGAAATCCTGCTGCAATTTGGTCTTGGCCTCCATGCGTTTGCGCGGATCGGCTTCCGACCCGACATCAATTTCGTGCAGCATGGTCGTCAAATCGGGCAGCACAAAGGCATCCGGGTCCTTGGGGCTGATGGCGTTGCGGCCCTTTTCGGTGAGATCGGCGTCGTGGCTCTTTTCGTCAATGGCAAACAGCAATTCCTCCTTTTCCCGGTACAGGTCCACTTTCTTCTGGTCTTTGTGCAAATCCAGCTCGGCCTGGTTCATCAGCCGCAGGTTCTCAGGATTCTCCAGAAGTTTCATCAAACCCTCGGATTTCGGCTGGCCGGTTTTGACACGGAACAGCAACCGGCCGATTTCATTTTCCAGCCCCGCGCCGTCCTGCACGTTTGAGCCGTCGGCCGGATTCAATTTCTTCATCAACGACTCGGCTTCCGACAGGAACCGGCTGCAAAGGCGTTCCTGCGCGCGGACCAGCGATTCGACCGTTGGCTTCCATTGCGCGTATTGCTCGTCAAAAGTGTGCAGGGACGGTCCGCTGATGATGAGCGGCGTGCGGGCTTCGTCGATCAGGATCGAGTCCACTTCGTCCACAATGGCGTAATGATGCCCGCGCTGGACCTGATCCTCCTTGCGCACGGCCATGCCGTTGTCGCGGAGATAATCGAAACCGAATTCGGCGTTCGTGCCGTAGGTGATGTCGCAATAATACTGCTCGCGCCGGACTTGCGGTGTCTGGTCATGCAAAATGCAGCCAACGTTCAGGCCGAGAAATTTATAAATCGCGCCCATCCATTCCGAGTCGCGCGCCGCCAGGTAGTCGTTCACGGTTACCACATGAACGCCACGGCCGGTGAGGGCATTGAGATAAATCGGCATGGTGGCGACGAGCGTTTTGCCTTCGCCCGTCGCCATTTCGGCAATTTTGCCTTTGTGCAACGCAATTCCCCCGATGAGCTGCACGTCAAACGGAATCATCTCCCAGACGACCGGGTGTCCCCGCACCACTACTTCCGATTTGCGCTCGGTCAACCGGCGGCAGGCGTTTTTGACGACGGCAAAGGCTTCAGGCAAAATTTCGTCGAGCGCGGCGGCCAATTCCTGCTTGTCCTGAATCTGCGCCAGGCGCGCCTTCCAATCGACGGTTTTCTGGCGTAGCTCGTCGTCGGAAAGGTTGTGAAGGCCGCTTTCGATTTTGTTGATCTGATCAACAAATGGCTTCAGCCTGTTTACCTCGCGGTCATTCCTCGACCCGAAGATCATTTTTATGAGTCCAATCATGACAATTTGCGAAAATAGCAGGTGACACGCTACGCGAGGAATGGCCCACCGTCAAAACGAATCGACGGTGGCAGTGCAATGGTTTACGGGGGAGGAACGTGAGTTGTTTCAACTCACGCGAGTACTTACCGCTCCGGCGACTGCAGAAAGGGTTGATATTTCAAGCCGCTCCTCTGGCGGAACCGGCCCCTAATCCACCTTTTCCGGATGCAAATCGCTTTTGACGACCGAACCGTCGGTGGCGGAAAGAGTGACGACGCCGATGTCCACCTGCTTGTCCGGATTGTCCAGTTTGGCCGCCCATAATCGGACATTCCAAACCGGTCCTTCGTCACCGCGTTGCAGTGTCAGTTGGGACGCCCTGAGGGTGAGCTTTTTCAGCAACGGTTGCGCCCGGGCGATTTTCAGCGCCTTGTCCGAGTCCACCTTGAGCTTGGACCGGTCCAATGCCTCGTGATTGCCGGCCATTTGAAACATCCGCATCGGATGCGAAGTTTCCATTTCCTTGCCCGCGCCAAATTTCACTTCCACGGACTTGAAAGTCGCGTCCGGATCATAATAAACCACCTGCCAGATGTCCGGGGTCAGGCCGGCCACGGATTTCTCGGAGTGGATTTCCACCACCTTGTCCTTGCTCTGGATGCCCACGTACGGATCGCCGGCCTTGATTAATTCAAACGCCGTCAAATCACGCGCCGCCGCGCGACCGGCCACCGCCAGTATCAGCGCCGCCATGAAAAAAGTTTTCATTCTCATGTTCATCAGCAAAACTTAGGCACGATCTGCCAGGTTGACAACCCCAAATTTTCTGACCCTGGGGTGTCCGTGGAAGAAATTCCAGCGCGATTTCCGGCTTGCGTTGAAGCGGGTTACCTTACAGGCTCGGCATTCAAAATTGACGGCGTAATTTTCAATGAGCAATTCAGCGGAACTCAAAAAGCAAATCAAACGCATGCTGGTGGAAAACCTCATGCTGCAGAATACGGCGGATGAAATCAAAGACGACCAGCCGCTCTTTGGTCCCGGCGGCCTGGGGTTGGATTCCGTGGATGCGCTCCAGGTGGTGGTGGCGCTCGATAAAAACTACGGCCTGAAAATTCCCGACCCGGAAACCGCGCGAAAGGTCATTCACAGCGTCAATACCATCGTCGCCGCCGTTGAACATCACCATACTGAAGCCTCCCTTAAACGATAGCGGAGCTGGTAACCGCCGCGCGTTGGTGCTATTTCCCCGAAAAACAGGCAGCGGTCGCAGATAGCCGCTGGCATGGCTTCTGAATTAACTTGCCGTGCACCCTGCGCCGCCAATCATGCCCTGGCCGAGGGCATTTTACAGCCATCCCATGATTTCGCGCTCGGCCTGCAGCCAGTCGTCCAGTTCGTGGCCTGGTTCGCTGCCGCGGGCGAGATAAATTTCGTGCGCGCGGGCTTCGATCTGTTCGCGGAGAGAAGCGGTTTCAAACATCCCGTTCGTCTTGCGATTTTGCGATTTTCTTTCGTTCTTTTTGCTGGTTGTTTGCATTGTTTGTCCTTCGCGTTGGGGTTAAGGCATTACTCTAAAAAAGTCGCTACAGCGGGAACGTTTTCAGCACCTTCCGTGCCGCTGCGGACCAAGTTTGATGGAAATTAAAAGCCTCTGATTTGGCGCTTCTTGCGGTCCAGAACACCTCGAATTCAGACTTATGAAGCCCCTCCCCAGTGGCAGTTCTCCGCCAAAAGATACAAAAGGAAACAGAGGATTTTTGGCACGAGTGGTGCTTTTTCTTGTGAAGTGAGAGACAGAAACGAGAGCTGTGCCTGCGCCGGGTCAACCATCCGGGGAGAAGTTGCCGAGTCCCACGCTCGCCGCAGAGTTGGTGTGCTGAAAGGCATTTAAAGCGATGATGAGTGTTAAAACCATTCTCTTTGTTGAAAACGACGCGGTTTCACAAAGTCTGTACCAAAAACGCTTGGAGCGCGAAGGCTTTCACCTTGAATGCGCCCAGGACGGCCAGGTCGCCATCGATATTCTCTCCGACCATGCTCCGGATCTGGTTTTGCTTGACCTGATGCTGCCGCGGGTCAGCGGCGCCGACGTGCTCAAATTCATGCACGCCGATCCACGCCTGACGACCGTTCCTGTCATCATTTTTTCCAACGCGGCGATGACAGAGGTGCCGCCGGACAGTCCCCTGGCCCAGGGCACCAAACGTTTGCTTAAAAGCGATTGTACTTTTCCCAGGCTGCTCGAAACCATTCAGGAGACGCTTGCCGCAACCCCCGAATTGGTGGTGGTCGAAGCCGGCAAAGCGTCCTCGGCCAAGCCAGTGCCGGCGCACAACGGCAAAGGGGAAGGCAAAACCGCACACGCTCACTCCCTGCCGGCCACTGAACTTGAAGGCAAGGCCACGAAAGCGCGCGCGGATTTTTTAAAAGAAGCCGTGGCGGTCATGCCCAAGCTTCGGGAGCACAGCATGGGATACATAAAGGCACCCGACTCGGACGCAAGTCGGGCTCATTTATCCGGCCTTCACCAGCGTGTGCAGCTGTTGAATACCGCTGCCGCCCAGGCCGACTGCGCCCGCGTTGGGCTGCTGACCAGCGCATTTGATGCCTTGCTTTCGGGAATTGCGGACAAGCCCTCGACGATTACCCCATCGGTGTTGCAGACCATCGCCCAGGCGGTGGACTGTCTGGATGGCTTGTTGAAGAATACCGACGGTTATTCCATGGGCCCGGCATTCCAGGCCAAGGTATTGGTCGTGGACGATGACGCCGTCTGCAATCATGTCAACGTGACCTCCCTTAAGCGGGCCAATTTCGATACCGTAGGGATCAAGGATCCGGCGGCGGCCCTGAGCCTGATGGAAACCACCCAATACGATCTGGTCGTCCTGGACATCAACATGCCCGGCATGACCGGTTTCGATGTGTGCGAGAAACTGCGCCGTTTGCCTCATTGCAAGAAAACGCCGGTGATTTTTGTCACGGCCTTCAGCAATTTCGACAACCGCAAACAGAGCGTCCTCAGCGGCGGTAATGATTTCGTCTCCAAGCCGGTTTCCCCCGTGGAACTGGCGCTGAAAGTAAGCGTCAATTTAATCAAGGCGCGAGTGCAAGGCACCCAGGCTCCACAATTGGAGGCCCCGGCCGCTGCGGCCAACGGTTCCTCCCACAAACCTCAACCTGTAGCCAAGACCAAAACGGATCGGCAAATCTCAACCGAAGTGCCACCCCCGGCACCCCCCTCGCATATGACACCAACTCCTGAGCGGAGCACCAGAAACCCCAGAACGGCTGGTCCTCTTCCCGAGATACAGTCCGAACCTGAACCGCATCCCGCTGACCCGTCCGAATCCACCCCACGACCGAAGGCTGCCGCTCGAACCGGCCCGGAGGACAATGGTGGAACCCCCAGTGCGGAAATTCATGAGCGCCTGCGCCGAAGCACCGCAGGATTGGAAAACGCCAAAGCCAATCTGGAACAGGAATCGGCGGAACGAACGCGCATTGAATCGCAATGGCGCGAACAATTGAATGCCGCCAAGGCACTGATCGGGCAAACGGAAACCATTCTCAAGGAAAGGGAGGCCCGGTGCAGCAAGCTGGAAGAGGAATTGGCCGGTTTGCGAAATGTGCGGGATGAACTCCAGGGCAAACTTGCGGCCGAACAACAAGCGATTGCGAAGTCCCAACTGGAAATCAAGGCTTTCCAGGAACGCCAAAGTCAGAGTACCGCGGAATTAGCGCGCGCCAAAACCGCCCTGGAACAGCAATCCGCTGAGCGAACGCGTTTGGAATCGGAGTGGCGCGAGCAGTTGAATACGGTGAAGGCGGCAGCCGGCCAGACGGGAACCGCCCTGAAGGAAAAGGAGGTCCGGTGCAACCAGTTGGAAAAGGAGTTGGTTGAATTGCAGGAAGCACGCGACGAACTTCAGAACAAGCTCGTCACCGGGCAAAAGACGACTGAGAAGTTGCAACAGGAAATCAAAGAACTTCAGGCCGGTTTGGGGCAGCAAACGGCCGAACGAATGCGCCTGGAATCAGAATGGCGCGTGCAACTGAAGGCGGTGCAGGCGGCCGCCACCCAAACGGAAACCGCGCTCAAGGAAAAAGAAGGCCGGTGTGGCCAGTTGGAAAAGGAATTGACCGGATTGCGTCAGGTTCGTGATGAACTTCAGAGCAAGTTTGCGGCCGAACAACAGGCCGTGACGAAATCCCATCAGGAGATTAAAGAACTCCAGGAACGGTTGCGCCAGGGCGGCGCAGATCTGGAACGCGCCAGGGCCAGCCTGGAACAGGAATCGACCAAACGGGCGCGCTTGGAATCGGAGTGTAAAACCGTGGCGGATGCCAGGGAGGCGCTGAATTTGGAATTGCGCAGCTTGCGCGAGCGACAGACGGCACGCGAAGCCGAATTGCGGGACCGGCAAAAGAAACTGGTTGAGGGTTTGCGCGAAAATATGCACCACTTACAAGCGAGATTGCAGGAGGTGGAAACCTTTGGCAGCAATCTCGGTGACGCATCCGGCGGAAAAGCCTGATCCCGGATTGGATTCCGTTTTTTTCCGGCAGAAACAGCGGCCGTGTCTGGTCATCGTCTATAATTCTGTTCGAAGACTCTTACGAACGAGCTTGCCAGCGACCTCCATTCGTGTGAAATACACGCCTGATGGCGCATAGCCGACGGCTCAGTTTTTGGCCAAGCCATTGGTAATCAACGATGTCCCCGTAGCTCAAATGGATAGAGCAGCGGTTTCCTAAACCGCGTATCCCAGTTCAATTCCGGGCGGGGACGCCATATTATGGCCCATTTGGCAGAATTTCCGTCATCCTTGAATACTTTTATTGGCAACTGGTCGAATTAAATGGGTTTATATGTTATGGTGCAGACAACAACCAAGCCCCCCGCATGAAAAAACCAATTTCAATTAAATTCCTTTGCAGTTCAGTAATCCTGGCCTGGGCATTGATTGGTGTTCTCTCAGTACAAAATTCCAATGCCCAGACACAACCGGCCCCACCGCCAAACGCCGATCTCGTCCCTGCGGCTCCGGACAACGCCTCAACGGCCGGCACCTTGCCGCCAGACATTGATCCCGACAGCCCGCTGGCACAAGTCATCCGGCTGGTGCAGGCCGGTGTCGAGCAAAGCGTGATTTTGTCGTACATCGGCAACTCCATGAATCCGTTCAACCTCAATGCGGACCAGATTATTTACCTGAATGACCTGGGTGTACCGACAGAAATTGTCACCGCCATGCAGCAGCGTGATCTGCAATTGCAGCAGATGGGCGTGACGACGGCCGCCACGGCCGCGCCGCCTCCTGAAACAACCTCAACCCCGACGACGCAACCGGCCGAGGTCACGGTGAATTATTTTTACGACAACCTCGCGCCCTATGGCGGCTGGGTGAATTTCCAGGGTTACGGCTGGTGCTGGCGGCCAACGATTGTCGTTTACAACACTGGTTGGCAACCCTACTGCGACAACGGACATTGGGTTTATACCGATTACGGTTGGTATTGGGTTTCAGGCTATTCCTGGGGTTGGGCGACATTTCACTACGGTCGCTGGTTTCATCATCCGCGCTACGGCTGGTGCTGGCGCCCGGATACGACCTGGGCGCCATCCTGGGTGCTCTGGCGCCATGACCGGGATTACTGTGGCTGGGCGCCATTGCCGCCCCATGCGGTTTATCAATCGGGGGTTGGGTTCGTTTATCAAGGTCACGCGGTCAACGCCGGTTTTGACTTCGGTCTGAACGCGGGCGCCTTTACGTTCGTGGCTACAAAAGACTTCTACGATCCGCATCCACGACGTCATCGCATCCAGGCGGGTGAGGTAGCGCGGATTTACAATCAAACCACAATGATTAACAACGTCAGATTTGACAGTCACCATCAGGGCATCGTCAATGCCGGCATCCCGCCGCACGACATTACCGCTGTCACCCGGCGGGAGATTCATCCGGTCACCATTCAGGCCGGGAATGGCAATGTTGCGTGGGGCGGCCGGCATGAACAATTTGAGCGCAATCGAAACACACTGGTTGTGAATCGACCGCGCTTTGTCGGCACTCCGGTTCTGTCAGTGCATCAGGGAACTCCGCCGACAACCCAACCCCGGCAAAACACATTTCAGCCCGTGGTCCGCGGAAATGCAAACAACGGGCCTGCACACCAGGTGAATCCAGGGCAAATCAATTCGCCTCACCAGAATGTTAACCAAAATCCTTATCAAAATTTCAACCGGACCCCGCCGCGAATGCCGCAGACTCAGCAGCCGGTGGTTCCGCACGTCAACACGCCTGCCCCGCAGGCACCCAATAATTCAGCTCCTGCGCCGCACGGAAATTATTCGGGTTGGCCGGCTCAAAATCAGAGGCCGAACTACTATTACAACAATCCCGGCAACCGGGTTTTGACCCCGAGGGCGCGGGGTTTTGAACAACAGGCACCGCATGGGAACACCACGGTACCACAATCTCCTACCGGTTCCTCCACCGCCAATCATTATTCTCCGCCGGCTGGGCAGCCGCAAAATAATTATGCGCCGCCGTCGAATGAATCCCGTTACCAGAACCAGAATTCCAATCGTTCTGATTCTCATTCCGAGTCAACGCGGTCGGCGGTCCAGCCTCACGCGCCATCCCAACCTTCCCCGTCATCGTCGCCAGCGTCCGGTAAACCGGGCCAGAACCAGAACAACGGCCGGGGCGGACATTGAAGTTCCGCTGTTTTGAAGGCACGGCCGGGTGGAAATCAAACGGCTTTTTTCTTTCGTAACTTTTCCGTGAGGGGCAAAATACGCGCGTGGGCATCACCCGGCGGCAATACGAACAAATACAGCAGCGCCTCGGCGGCGCGACCGCGCGTGCCGCAGTGCCTGCTTTTGCGGCGAGCCTGCGGGTGCCGGCCTCCACTCACCGTGTGATTCTCGGCGTGGATCCGTCCCTGCGTGGCACCGGCTACGGCGTCATCCGGTGGGCCAAACCGCACCCGGTCGCACTCGGCCATGGGACGATTTCCTGCCCGCAAAATTGGGAGCACTCCCGCTGCCTCGTCAAAATTGTGGAAACCCTGCGTGAGGTCTTGAAACAACATCACCCCGCCGTCTGCGTGGTCGAAGGGCTCTTCTTTGCGCAAAATCTCCAAACCGCCATCGTCCTGGGTGAAGCGCGCGGCGCGGCGCTCGCGGTCATCGCCGAAGCCGGTCTGGAAATTTTTGAAATCGCCCCACGCAAGGTGAAGCAGGCCGTCGTCGGCTACGGCGCGGCGCAAAAATCCGCCGTTGCCAGAATGGTCCAGCGTTTATTAAACCTGCCCAAACCACCCGCACCGGACGCCGCCGACGCTTTGGCGCTGGCACTGGCCCACGCGCAGGAAAACTCGCGATATAATTTAACGCCGCCAAAACGCATATGAATCCTTTATCCGGCGTTGTTCATTCCGCCCCGGTATGATCACCTTTCTTCACGGCAAACTCGTCGAGTCGCTGCCCACGCAGGTCATTGTGGATGTGAACGGCGTCGGCTACGAGGTTCTGATTCCGCTGTCGTCCTTTGACAAGTTGCCGCCGTCGGGCCAGGACGTGAAATTGCTCACCCAACTCGTCATTCGCGAAGACGCACACACGCTTTATGGCTTCATGACCATGGTGGAACGCGATTTGTTCCGCCTGCTCGTCAATACCGTCTCCGGCATCGGTCCCAAAACCGCGTTGAACATCCTGAGTGGCATGAATCCGGTCGCGTTCCGTGGCGCGGTCGCCGGCGGCGATGTAAAATCGCTTTCACAAATCTCCGGCGTCGGCAGGAAGACCGCCGAGCGCATCGTTGTCGAGTTGCGCGACAAAATCGGCGCGGCGGGCGCGTGGGAAGCCGCCAGCGCCAAACACGCGCTTTCGCCCGACGACCAAAAAGTCAACGACGCCGTGCTGGCGCTCATGGCGCTTGGCTTTAAACAGGTTGAGGCGCACGACGCCGTCCGGGCCGCACAAACCATGCTCGGCGCAAAGGCAACCGTGGAAGAACTCGTGCGGGCTTGCCTGAAAAAAGGTGCGTGATGGATGCCGCAAACCTGCGACCACCAGCGCCGGTTACCCGTCACCGACGCCGGAAATCCGGCGTGGTTGTCCCCAATTCACCGAAATGGCATCAACGGCTCGGCGCCTGGATCATTTGGGCCATGCTGCGCGCAGTGGCGGCGACGCTGCGTTACCATGTCAATGATCCACACGGGTTCACCGCGCGAAAAGATTTCGAGCAGGCGATTTATTGTATCTGGCACAACCGCCTCGCGCTTTCCCTGAAATTATACTTCGCCTTGGGGCGCAGGTATCATCAGTCGGCCGGGCTGGCCGGCCTGGTGAGTGCCAGCAGGGACGGCGCGCTCCTCGCGGCGATCCTTGAACGTTTCGGTGTGCTGCCGGTGCGCGGATCCAGCAGCCGGCGCGGTCCGCAGGCGCTGCTGGAATTGACCACCTGGGCGGAGCGCGGTTATGACCTGGCCATTACGCCAGACGGCCCGCGCGGCCCGAGTTATGTGGTCCAGGAAGGCGCCATGTCGCTGGCGCAAGTCACCGGCCTGCCCGTCGTGCCGGTGTCCTATTACTTGAGCTGGAAAATCCGCGCCAACAGCTGGGATCGTTTTCAAATTCCCCTGCCGTTTTCACGCTGTGAAGTCACCGTTGGCCATGTCCTGCGCGTTCCCCGCGAGGCCACCGATGCCGAACGCGAGGCTTTGCGCCAGCAGCTTGAAGCCGACCTGGTCGCCATTTCGCGGGATTAAAAATGTGACCTGTGAGAAGTGACATGAAAAATGCCAGCGCGACCTTGTTTGTTCTTGTCACCGGTCACCTTTCACGCGTGACCGGATTATGATTGCCCGAGTCAGTCTGGAAATCGCGCTCCGCAAGGAATTTGATTATCTGATTCCGCCCGGATTAGCGGAACAAATTGAGGCCGGCAGCCGCGTGCAGGTGCCGTTTGGCGCACGGAAGGTTTTTGGGACCGTCACCGCACTCGTGGAGGAATCGGCCTTTGCGAAGCTCAAACCCATTCTGAAAGTCATCGGCGCACAATCGCTCGTCACGCCGAAAGTGTTGAAATTGGCGCGCTGGATTGCCGATTATTACTGTTGTGCGCCGGAAATCGCGCTGAAATCCGTCCTGCCCGAAGCCGTGCGCAAAAAGGAGGGAGGCTGGAAGAAACAACTATTCGTCCGTGCGCTGACGGTTGGCGGCGAATTTCCGAAGCTGCCGAAACGCCAGCAGGAAGTCTGGAACCTCATCGAAGAGCGACGCGAATTGCCGCTGACGGAACTGGTCGAGCTGGCCGAAACCACGGCCACCACCGTCCGGAAGCTCGAAGACCGCGGTCTGGTGGAAGTCACTGCGGAAATTTCCGAACGCGATCCCTACGCGCACGAACATATTCTGCCGACGCAACCGCTGTCCTTGAACCCGGCCCAATCCGTTGCGCTGGAGAAAATTAAAAGCCGGATATCGGAAGTCAGAAGTCAGAAGCCGGAAACCGGAAGTCTGACCTCCGACCTCCGACCACCGACTTCCGTCTTCCTCCTCCACGGCGTCACCGGCTCCGGCAAAACCGAAGTTTATCTCCAGGCCCTCGCGCACGCGCTCGAACAGGGCCGGGGTGCCATTGTGCTGGTGCCGGAAATTTCACTCACGCCACAGACCGTCGAACGATTCAAGGCGCGCTTCAGTTCCGGCAAACTCCAGACCCTCGTCGCGGTTTTACATTCGCATCTTTCCGCCGGTGAACGGCACGACGAGTGGCACAAAATTCGCCAGGGTCGTGCCCGCATTGTGATTGGCGCGCGCTCGGCAATTTTTGCGCCGGTCGAGCCGCTGGGGCTGATCATTGTGGACGAGGAGCACGAGCACACTTACAAGCAGGAGGAAGCACCGCGTTACCACGCGCGCGACGTGGCCATCATGCGCGGCCGGATGGAAAACGCCGTCGTCGTACTCGGCTCGGCCACGCCGTCGCTCGAAAGCTATTACAACTGCAAAAGGGGCAAATACACCTTGCTCGAACTTCCGGAACGCGTGGATAACCAGAAAATGCCGCATGTCCGCGTCGTGGACATGCGGCAGGCGGCCAGGGAAAAAGGGCCGCCGATTTTTTCACCACAACTCAAGGAAGCTATCACGCAAAGGCTCGAGCGCGGTGAGCAGACGATTTTATTTTTGAATCGGCGCGGTTATTCCACAGCCCTGCAATGCCCGAAGTGCGGATTCGTTGCGAACTGCCCGAATTGCAGCCTCGCGCTGACTTACCATCGCATCGAACAAAGGCTATCCTGCCACATTTGCGGCCATAACGAGAAAGTTCCGTCCGTTTGCCCGAACGGGAAATGCAAAAACCCGGCCATCCGTTTTGCCGGCACCGGTACGCAAAAAGTCGAGGAAACGCTGGCGAAACTGTTTCCCGACGCCCGCGTCCGGCGCATGGACGCCGACACGATGAAACGCAAAGACGATTACCGGAAAACGCTCGGCGACTTTCGCGCCGGCAAGACCGACATCCTGGTCGGCACGCAGATGATTGCCAAGGGATTGCATTTCCCGAACGTAACGCTCGTGGGCATCATTTACGCCGATCTCGCGCTGCATCAGCCGGATTTTCGCGCCGGCGAGCGCACTTTCCAGCTCCTCACCCAGGTGGCCGGACGCGCCGGACGCGGCGACGTGGAAGGCGAAGTGTTTGTGCAGGCGTTCGCACCGTTTCATCCCGCCATCCAATACGCGCGCCGCCATGATTTCACGGGTTTTTACGAACAGGAAGTCGAGTTCCGCGAGCAATTGAAATACCCGCCCGTCAGCCGGGTCGCGTTGCTCACGCTCAAAGGCCGCAACGAAGACAAGGTGAAATTTTCTGCCGAACATTTGAAACGCGAATTGGAGAAGAACCTGACGGGTGTGGAACCCCTCTCCTGTCCCGCGGACACCCTCTCCCCACCCGGCGGGGAGAGGGCCGGGGCGAGGGGCGCATTCAAGGATTTAATACTCGCCGGACCCGCGCCGGCGCCGTTGTTGCGCGCGGAACAATATTATCGCTACCAAATCATGCTGCGAACACGCGCGATGAGCAAACTCAGCCAGAGGCTGGCGAAAATCATCGAAACACTCGCGTTACCGGACGATGTAACATTATCAGTGGACATTGACCCGGTGAATTTAGGATGAATCAGAAATTGAAACACTCAGTCTTTGAGTCATGTGAAGCGTGTGAAAGCGACCGCGAAGCGACGTGCCAAATCCGAGGCTGAATTGCTGGATTACGCCACGAACAACCTGTTGTGTGCACTCAAGCGATATGCAGAAGAAGAACTGCCGCGTGGACTGCGGCAAACTTCGCCAAGACGGCTACAGTGATCGATTGCTGACCCGGCTGGAACGCGCCTGATTTCTACTCATTTCTGCGAAGTCGCATAAACTCCGAAACGGTATTATGGAGCAGCTGCGCTGCTTCGCGTGCCAGCGGCAAGGCAACCATATCGAATTTTGGGAGCCGGTCATTTTTTCAATCCCCTTTGCCACAAATCGAAATGATACAACGCGACGACGACAAGGGAATGGCCGATTTTTTCGTCGGAGACGAGTTTCGGAATTTCCGCCACCGGCACTAACCGCGTCACCAAATCCTCGGCATGGTCCCAATCCACCTTGTGTTTCAGCCGGCAATTTTCAATCAGCACGGTGTAGGTAAAGTTGCTCATGATGGCCGGGTTGGACCAGATTTTGCCGAGCAGGCGCGCGTTTTCACCTTCGTAGCCGGTTTCCTCGCGCAGTTCGCGCACGGCAGTCGCTACCGGTTCGGTCTCGCCCGGATCCATCATGCCGCCGGGAATCTCCAATTCGATGGTGTTCGAGCCGTGCCGGAATTGCTCGACCATCACGAGCTGCTGGTCAGGCGTAACGGCGATGACGTTGACCCAATTGACGCTGTCGAGAACATAAAAATCATGCGCCTTGCCGGTGCGCGGTGAAATGCTCACGTCGGAGCGCAGCTTGAAGACGCGGAAATCGCCGATGGGCGTCGAGCGGATTTTTTTCCAGGGCCTGATCATTTACGATTTATGATTTACGATTGACGATTGACGTCAACACAAACCGCTTCCGCCACGAAGGGCAATCATAAATCATCAATCGTAAATCATAAATGTTTTGGCGCTGCCCAACCCTGACGCATAAGATTCAGCAAGTGTTTGAGCGCCTCGTCGTAGGAGCGGCCTTTTTGTTCGGCCAGCTGGCGGGCGCGCTTATCCAGTTGCGCGGCCATTTCGGCGGATTTTTCGGCAGGACAGCCGAGCGCTGCCAGGGTTTTGGCCAGTTCAGAAATTTCCATAAAACTGTGGCAGTGGACGTCAGTCCGCTCCAATTTTGGACAAAATTCAATATGAGCCGACTCACATCGGCTGCTACAAAATCATTTCCCGGCGTCGGCGGAAACGATGTTGATGCTGATGACGCCAACCCGTTTCTGCGGCTTGCTCTGCTCGCCGGAACCACCGGAGCCCACCGGCGTGCCGGCGATCTTCGCCAACACGTCATCGCCTTTGATCAACTTGCCGAACGCGGTGTATTGGCGGTCCAGAAACGAGGCGTCGCCGTCACAGATGAAAAACTGGCTGCCGGCGGAATCAGGGTTCGCACTGCGCGCCATGGAAATGACACCGCGTTGGTGGGAGCGGTCGTTGAACTCGGCCCGGATCTGGTAGCCCGGCCCGCCCGTGCCCCAACGATTTTCGGCAGCCGGATCTTTCGTCAGCGGGTCGCCGCCTTGAATCATAAAGCCCTTGATGATGCGGTGAAAACAGGTGCCGTCATAAAAACCTTTTTGGGCGAGGGTTTTGAAATTTTCGACGGTCTTGGGCGCAACGTCGGGCCAAAATTCAATGACCATTTCGCCTTCGGTGGTGGTGATGTGGGCAAGTTCACTCATAAATCATTATCTGGTGGGGTTGTTCCTGTCGGGCAATTCCATTGATACGATGGTCGCGGACCTGATGTAATCCAGGTTGGGAAAATCCTTTTTCAAGTAGGCGTTGCCTTCCATCTGGATGCGGCCCTGATCCGGCCCGCGGCCGCCGGGAGCGCCTTCGCCATACTCGCCATTGATTTTGTCCACCACGTTCATCCCTTCACTCACTTTGCCGAACGGCGCAAAACCATCCCCATCGAGTCGGGAGTTGTCGCCATAATTGATGAACAACTGCGTGGTGCGCGTGTTGGGGCCGGCGGTGGCGAAGGTGATGGTGCCCCGTGTGTTGCTGCCCTTGACGGGATCATCGGGAATCGTCGCCTCGCGCCACTTCGCCGAGACACTCGGGTCACCGTGGATGCCGAACTGGCACATGAAACCAGGGATCACCCGGAAAAAGGCGACGCCGGTGAAATAGCCTGAACGAACCAGGTTATAAAAACGGTCCGCACCGTTGGGCGCAAGCGAGCGGGTGACATCAATGGTGAATTTACCCTTGGTGGTATCGAACTGCACCTTGAACGTCTCGGGTGCCTTCGCGGTAAGTTTGGCCGGGTCGGCAAAGCCCGGTGAAGCCGCCGATGGCTTCTCCTTGGTTACCGGCGGCTTGGCATCTTCGGCTTTGGTCGCGACTACGGCGGCCAACAGGCCGAGCGCACAAAGTAAATTGATCATTTTCATGGCCGGAGAATTTTCCACGCACGCGGCGAAAAGTCACGCCCGGAATTCACGCTATTTCATCGAGCGGGTGATGAGACTGCCGCGACCGCGCCGACGGGAACGAACCAGCGCGACGATGATTACCACGACCGCCACCGCCAACAGCACCGCGCCAATGGCCAGCGCGCCGTTGCGGCTCAGCCCGGAATTTTCCCCCGATAACGCCTGGGCGTTGGTCTGTGTTTCTGCCATTTTTGATGGCGTCGCATTCGTTGGGCTTGCGTTTGTGGGCGTTGGCCGCGCTTCGGCAGGGGGCGGATTCGGTTCCAGCTGGACCGGCGTTGAATTGGACAGCACCGACCTGGCCGGGATGGGAGGAAGCAGATTGCTTACGACATTGGTGCCCACAATCACGAGCGGCGGCGCCGTGACGACCGGTGCCGGAGGCGGCGGCGGCGGCGGATTGGTTTTAGCCGGTGCGATGGGTTGAGGCGGCTGGGGCAAAGGAGGGAAGTCGGGGAAATTCACTCCAATCGCCGAGGAATTCACGGTATAACCGATGTATTGGCCAAACTGCGCTCTCAGCACCACAATAAATGTCTCGCCTGCCTTTTTCAACGCACTCTCGTTTTGTTTGAAAGTGGAATTGATCGCGTTGTCATACGGCGTTCCCTTGATGACTTCATTGCCGTCGCAGAAAATCAGCACGGTCAGCCGTTCCGACTTTTGCACCAGGTCGTTGACCTCCGGCATAAGCACGTCAAAGCGCGTGCTCCTCGAGTAGTGCTGGAGCCTGACACAGTTGGTGATGTTGGACGCAATCACCGCCGCGTTTTGCGGCAGCCAGCTTTGCAGCGGAAGTTCCCCCAGGCGCAATTTGCGGCCAAACGTCCACACGCCGATGGTGTCGCCCGACCGCAATTGCCCGTTCATCATGGAGAAGAACAAACGTTCCACCGCGTATTGAGTCGCCGGCACGCGCACTTTCATCGCCGCCGACGTGTCGAAGACAAGCAGAAAACGGCTGTCCACCCTGCTTGCCGTCGGTTGCGCCTGCAGCGTCGGGGTCAGCAGAATCCCGGTGCCGAACAGGGCGATGATTCGCGCGCACAGGGCAAACCGGTGTGAAAATGTCGGACTGTTCATTGGCTCTTATTTTTATATGGGCGACTGAAACGATTTCGTTCCGCCCGGTTGTGATTTCGCAATTCGTCCCGCAATTCCATCAGCGTGCCTTCAATCATGCGGATGAAGTTCGCACAGCTCGCCGTCATGCCGCCCATGCCCGCGACCGTGTCACGTTCGGCGCGGTCGTCGGTCACCACGAGCACTTCGCCATAGGCCTGAAACCGATGCGCCGCGCGTTCAATCATTTGATCGGCCGTCTGCCCCGCTCGCGAAAATAAAACCTCCACCGGCGTGCTGGATTCCCCTGGCGGAACGCCAGGAGGCGCGCCGGCGCCGTCGAAAAAGATCGTAACCGGCTCACCGGTGGCGTCATGATAACGCGTCAGGACATAAATCAGTTCGTCACGTGCGCGCGCCGAATGGCGCGGCTGGCCCGGAGCGAGTCCCGGCCAGTTATGCAACAGGCTATAGCCGTCCACGAGGATGCGCGCCAACGCCATGCGGCGAGGGTAGTGGAATAAGCCCAAAATCCAAAGCCTAAAGTCGCGGCCTGAAGTCGCGGTACTCTCCTGAATCAGCTCGGAGTTCCGCCTTTAGGCGGCCCGGAACCACGTAAACGCGGAACTCCGAACTTCAAATCAGGACACTACCCAAGTGGCGGTTGGCTTGACTTTGGACCTTGGACTTTGGACTTTAGACTTGAATGTTTGGCGCCAAATCCATTTTCCAGGCTTCGAACCGCCGCATCGCCGTTATCGCGCTGGTCATCCTCGCCCTCGACCAGTTCGCCAAATGGCTGGTGCTGCGGATGCTGCCGCCGTACCACGAGAAAATCATCATTGACGGCTTCTTTAAATTCGTTCATTGGGGAAACACCGGCGCGGCCTGGAGCCTTTTTCGCGGCAACAACAACACGCTCGCCCTGGTCGCATTGCTGGCGATGGTTGCCCTCTTTCTGACGCGGCATCATTTCAGTTCCGAGACGTTGGCCGGCCAGATTGCGTTCGGGCTGATTTTTGGCGGCATTGCCGGCAACCTCACCGACCGCCTGCTGCCGGGGCGCCATCAGGTCATTGATTTCATCTATTTTTACTTGCAGCAGCGCGGCGGCGACGAAATTGGCTTTCCCGCGTTCAACGTCGCCGATTCGGCAATTTGTACCGGCGTGGCGTTGATTTTTCTCATCACCTGGAGGAGCGAACATGCGCCGAAGAAAAACGCGGAAACGTCGCCGTGACCGGACGCACGGACAGTTTCGTCGTCGAGAAATCGCTGCCCGCCGAGCGGCTGGATGCGTTTCTACGCCGGCGATTTCCCGTTGCCTCCCGGGTTGCGCTGAAACGGCTGATTGAACAGGGCCATATTTGCGTCAATGGCCGGACCGTCAAGCCCACGCATGCTCCCCGCGCCGGCGAAACGATTGAAGTCCACTGGCCGGAACCCCAGCCTGCCAGGGCGCAGCCGGAGGAAATGCCACTCGACATCCTTTTCGAGGACCGGTCGCTGTTGGTGCTGAACAAACCTGCCGGTTTGGTGGTCCATCCCGCCGCCGGACACGAGGAACACACGCTGGTCAATGCGCTGTTGCATCATTGCGGCGGCGACCTCAGCGGCATCGGAGGCGTGGCGCGTCCGGGCATCGTCCACCGGCTCGACAAGGAAACCAGCGGCTGCCTGGTCATTGCCAAAAATGATGAAACGCATATTGCGCTGTCCGCCCAATTCGCCGGACGGAAGGTCCGAAAAATTTACAGCGCCATCGTCTGCGGCGAATTGGCGCGTAATGCGGGTGAAATCCGCGCGTCGATCGCGCGGCACCCATCGCATCGCAAACGCATGGCCGTGCGCGACGACGATTCGGGCCGCGCCGCGCACACAACCTGGCGTGTGCTGGAACGATTGAATTCAGCCACGCTGGTGGAGGCGCAGTTGCATACGGGCCGCACGCACCAGATTCGCGTGCATTTCCAGTTCCTCGGCCATCCGCTCGCCGGCGACGAAACCTACGGTGCACGGCAAAACCGGAAGCTCACAGAATTGACCGGTTACGAGGCGCCGCGGGTGATGCTGCACGCCCGCGAGCTTTCCTTCATTCATCCACGAACGGAAGAATCGTTGAGTTTTGAAGCGCCGCTGCCGGAGGATTTCCGGGAGGCACGGAAAATTCTAATGGTTGGGTAAAGGTGCCCGCCGAGCGGCCAGGGAAGGAAAGCGGAATCCAGGTAAATCAAAATGAGGGTTCCTATCACTCACCCCTCCGGTTTGTCTCCACAAAATATATTCGCCTGCGGCGCGGGATTTTCGCATATTACGCCCGATGAAATCCATGACGGGCTACGGTCGCGGCGGCTGCGCCCAGAACGGCTTCAAAATTACCGTTGAGTTGAGCGCCGTGAATCGCCGGCAATCCGAGATTTCCCTGAACCTGCCGCGGGAACTGGAGATGCTGGAAGCGCCGATTCGCGACGCCATCAACGCAAAAATCGCGCGCGGCCGCGTCATGACGCGAGTGTCGGTCCACGCGGGCGGAGACAAACTGTCCGCGCGGATGCACATCAATCTGCCGCTGGCCAGGGCGTACACAACGGAACTGAACCGGCTCGCCAAACAACTCAAGCTGGCCGGCCAGGTGACGCTGGACCAGCTGATTCGCGCGCCCGGTGTCCTGCAGACGGATGAAGAACTGGTGGAAACCGAAAAAATCTGGCCGGTCATTGAAAACGCGTTGAAGCAGGCGCTGGCCGCGCTGGTGAAAATGCGCGAACGTGAAGGCGCGCATCTCGCGGACGATTTGGCAGCGCGCATCGCCCTCATGCGAAAGGCCGTTGCCAAAATTCAGAAGCAAGCGCCGCTGACGGCGGAAAATTACCGGCAGCAACTCGTCGAACGAATCAAAAGCGCCGGCCTGGAGTCGCCCTCACCGGATGACGAGCGCTTGTTGAAGGAAATCGTCCTGTTCGCCGACCGCTCGGACATCTCGGAGGAATTGACGCGGTTGCAGAGTCATTTTCAGCAGTTTGAGGATTGCCGGAAAGCGAAGGAGCCGGTCGGACGCACTTTGGATTTCCTCGCGCAGGAAATGAATCGCGAAGTCAACACCATCGGCTCGAAAGCCAACGATGCGGCCATCTCGCGCGAGGTGGTCACGCTGAAGGCGGAATTGGAGAAATTCCGCGAACAGGCCCAGAATGTCGAATGAAAGCCGCAAAACAGAAGCCAGAGGCCGGAAATCAGAAGTCAGAAGCTCGAAATTCGACGTCCGACCTCCGCTTTCAGTCTTCTGACCGCCGACCGCTCCTCATCCTGATTTCCGCTCCCTCGGGCAGTGGCAAGACGACCTTGAGCCAACAATTGCTCGGGGCGCGCCCGGACATGACGCGCGCGATTACCTGCACCACCCGTCTCCCGCGACCGGGGGAAAAGGACGGCGTGGATTACCACTTTTTCGCGCCGGCGGATTTTCAGCGACATGTCCAGGCCGGGGATTTCATCGAGCACGCCACCGTGTTTGGCCGGAGTTACGGCACGTTGCGTTCCGAACTGCTCGACAAATTGCGGGCGGGCCGGGACGTTTTACTCAACGTCGATGTGCAGGGCGCGGCCACGATTCGCGAACGCGCGCAGGCCGAACCGGAATTGAAGCAAGCCCTGGTGACGGTGTTTCTGGCGCCTCCCTCGGTCGCCACGCTGGAGGAACGGTTGAACAAACGCAACACGGATGCACCGGAAGAAATTCAAAAACGCCTCGCCTTCGCGCGGCGGGAGATCGCGGAATGGAGGCATTTTGATTATCTTTTGATCAGTTCGACCATTGCGGAGGACTTGCGGCGGATGCTGGCGATTGTCGAGGCCGAAAAGCTGCGTGCGGCCCGGGCCACGGCGCCGGAGTTTTAGGATCGGTGGTTTACGGTTGCGGATTGCGAATTTAGATTCAGATTGGTCACATGAGTGTTTCGCGAAACGTCATTCTGGGTGTGACCGGCTCGATTGCCGCGCACAAGGCGGTGGACCTGGCGAGCCTGTTGGCCAAACAGAAATGCCAGGTGCATGTGGTGATGACGGCTGACGCGCAGCGCTTCCTCACGCCGCTGCCCTTCAAGGTGCTGACGCGCCTGCCGGTCGTGACCGATCTGTATGACGAAGAGGAGGGCTGGCAGCCCACGCACATCCGGCTCGCAGACGAAGCGGACCTTTTGTTGATTGCCCCGGCAACGGCCAACGTCATGGCGAAGCTGGCGCGCGGCATGGCGGACGACGCATTGACCTGTATGGCCCTGGCCTTGAATCCGAAGGCAAAAATTTTGATCGCTCCGGCGATGAACGGAAAAATGTGGTTACATCCGGCCACGCAGGAAAACACCGCCACGCTCAAGGCCCGCGGCGCGGAATTCATCGGGCCCGATGCGGGAATGCTTTCCTGCGGTTACGAAGGCATCGGCCGCTTGTGGCCGGTCGAGGCCATTGCCGAACGTGCCGTGAAATTGTTGCGCTAAATTTTCCGTTCCCAACCATTTTTATGAAACCGAGCCATGAACAATGGCTGAAACGGTCGCTTGCGTTGATGGAAATACCTGCGCCGGACCCGCCGCGTTTGCTTCGCCGCATTGAAATCATGGAGCGGGACATCATGCTGCCGCTCAAGGCATTCGTCATCGGGATGATTCTTTATTCCTTCATTTCCACGCCCTGGTTTGGCTTGGCGTACAGCATGTTGGACATCACCGTGGAAACGATTCAGTACCTCTTCTGGTTTTATGTGCTGGCCAACGTGGCGTTCGCCTTGTTGATGCTGAACCCGGCACGGTTGCCCCTGGCGATAGTGCAATGGACGACGGTCACCAGCAGTCTGGTGGACGGGATTTTCCTTGCGGGCATGGCGCTGTTGACCGGCGGCCTGGACAGCATTTTGTTCTGGCTGTTCGTAGGGTTGATTGTGCGAAATGCCGTGAGCGTGCCGCCCGGTGTTTCGCAACTCATTTTGAATTTCGCCATCAGCCTTTGTTACGTCCTGGTGGGTGTGCTGGACGTTTCAGTGTTGAGCAATCTTGAGCCGAGCATGCAGCGGGTCCTGAATGTGACGCCGCACGCGGCATTGGGGCAGCCGTTCATGTTGCGGTTGGCGGTCCTGTGGCTGATGGCGATTTCCTGCTATGGGACGCAGGCATTGCTCGAACGGCAACGGCTGGCCGTTGAGGAAGCCGATGAATTTGCCGCGCGCGAAGGACAGTTGCATTCCGCGGGCCGGCTCGCCGCCGAATTTGCCCACCAGATCAAAAATCCCCTGGCCATCATCAACAACGCAGCCTTCTCCATCCAGCGCGCCCTGCGCGAAGGCAAAACCGAGGCGGCGCAACAGATCGAAATCATCCAGGAAGAGGTTTCGCGGGCTGACCGGATCGTCACGCAAATCATGGGCTATGCGCAATTGACCGAAGGCCGGGTTGAAAAACTGGATGTAGTCGAAGAACTCAATCGCGCCCTCGCGCAGGTTTTTCCTTCGGCCGTGCCGACGGGCGTCCGTGTTCACCGTGAATTCGACCGGAGTTTTCCTCCTTTGCTGATGCAACGCCAGCATTTGGCCGAAATTCTGCTGAACCTGCTGAAAAATGCGCGCGAGGCCGTCGGCAAAAACGGACATGTTTACGTCACGGCCGGCAACCACCGCGATCATTCAGTGGAAATTTCAGTGCGAGACGATGGCCCGGGCATTCCCCCTGACAAAATCGGGCGCATTTTTGAAGCCTATTACACGACCAAGGAGCATGGCACCGGCCTGGGGCTGGCCATCGTCAAGCACAATGTGGAACTTTACGGCGGTACCGTGCGCGTCGAATCCGGGCTTGGAAAAGGGGCGGCTTTCACTCTACTCTTTCCGGCAAAGACACTGATGCAACCCAAGCGATGAGCATTGCCCTGCCACCCGTCCTCGTTGTGGACGATGAAAAAAACATGCGCCGGTCGCTGCAAACGGTGCTGGGGGACGAAGGCTATACCGCCCGCACGGTGGAATCCGCCGAGGCCGGACTGGAATCGCTCGGGCGGGAGGAATTTTTCATGGTTATCACCGACGCGCGGCTTGGCGGCATGAGCGGCTACGATTTTCTGGCCAAAATCCGCCAGCAATGGCCGGAACTGCCGGTGCTCATGCTCACCGCCTACGCGACGCCCAAGCTCGCCGTCGAAGCCATCAAGGCCGGTGCGATTGACTATCTCCCCAAGCCGTTCGCGCCCGAGGAACTGCTCCATGCGGTCTCGCGTTGCGCCGAACGCCATCAACTCCTCCGGGAAAACGCCGCGTTGCGCCTGCGCACCGGCGAAATTTTCCGTCTCGACCAGATTGTCGGCGAATCGCTGAAAATGCTCGAGTTGCGGAAACTGATTCAAACCGTTGCCCCCACCGACACGCGGGTGCTCATTCTGGGCGAAAGCGGCACCGGCAAGGAACTGGTGGCGGGCGCCCTGCACGGCTTGAGCCGGCGGCACGAAGCGCAGTACATTCGCATCAACTGCGCCGCCATTCCGGAAACACTCCTGGAGAGTGAATTGTTCGGCCACGAAAAAGGCGCGTTCACGGGCGCCCTGAGACAAAAGCCCGGCCGGGTGGAAGAAGCCGATGGCGGCACCATTTTCCTTGACGAAATCGCGGACATGAGCAAGCCGCTTCAGGCCAAGCTGCTTCGGTTCCTGGAGGATGGCACTTTCGTGCGCGTCGGCGGCACGCAGGAATTGCGCGTCAATGTGCGTTTGATTGCCGCCACCAACCGTGACATTGCCCAGGCCATCGCCGCCGAACAGTTCCGCGAGGATTTGTTTCACCGGCTGAATGTCGTCCAATTCCGCCTGCCGCCGCTGCGGGAACGCGGCGAAGACATTTTGCTGCTGGCGGAACATTTTTTGAAAATATTCCGCGTGGCGATGAATAAGAACATTCGGGGTATTTCCCCTCCCGCGCGACAGAAATTGCTTTCGCACCATTGGCCGGGGAACGTGCGGGAATTGCGCAATGTCATTGAGCGGGCGTTGATTCTGGAAACGGCGAACGAAATCCGGCCGTCCAGCCTTCCGGATTTTCAAGTCGAAACGCGTTTGCAGAAAACTCCGGCGCTGCATCCGGCGCCCGGCGAATCGCTCGATGACGCCCTCGCGCGCATCGAGGGAGAGCTGATTACCGGCGCTTTGGAGCAGAGCGGTTTTAGCCTGACACGCGCCGCGGAACAGCTTAAACTTACCCGTCATTCGCTTCGTTACCGGATGCAACGTTTAAACCTGAACCTCGGCGACGGTGCGGCCAATGAACCGCCTGACGCTGCTGAACAAAAAGGTTTGGGAACCTGATGGGTAAAACGCGATGAATGAACTGCTGTCAGCCTGGGCCGGGGTGGTAATCGTCATGGGGACGGCGGTGTTGGTGACGCTGGCGGCCATGGTGTGGATCCTGTTCTTCCGAAAAAACGCGCGCCACCACCGCCGCCGCCGCCCTCAGCACCATGAACAGCTCCGGCCCTACCCCACCCTCGCGCAAAGTGGCGGCCTGCCACCGGCGCGCCGGGACGATAAGCTCTCCGAGGAGCAGCCAACGCCAACGTTAATCTCCCGCTTGTGACGCACAGCCATGTGATCACCCGCAAAAGCGCCTCCAATCTTGCGCTCGCTTTCCTGCTGCTGCCACGCGCCAAACGCGATGCCATGTCCGCGCTGTACGCCTTTTGCCGCGAGGTGGATGACGTCACGGATGACGAATCCGCGCCGGTGCAGAAACGCCGTGAACAATTGGCGGCCTGGCGCGCCGATATTCGCCGGGCGTGTGCCGGGCAGACCCCGCAATTCACCGTCAACCACGAACTCCAGCCGGTCATCGGGGAATACCGCCTGCTCTTTCCGTTGTTCGATGAACTGCTCCGGGGGTGTGAGATGGATTTCGACACCAAGCGCTATGAGAATTTCGAGCAGCTTGAAATTTACTGCTATCGTGTCGCTTCGGTGGTCGGCCTTTTGAGCATCGAAATTTTTGGCTACCAGAATCCCGCCTGCCGCGATTATGCGGTTTACCTGGGTAAAGCGCTCCAACTGACCAACATCCTGCGGGACGTAAAAACCGATGCCGCGCGGGGCAGAATTTATTTGCCGCTGGACGAACTGAAGAAATCCGGCGTCACGCCCGGCGAAATCTTGCGGCACGAATACTCCGACCGTTTTGCGCAATTGGCCGCCGGTGTCGCCGGGCGCGCCAAGGATTTTTACCGCCGGGCGCGGCAATCCCTGCCCGCCGAGGACCGTCACGCGATGGTCGCAGCCGAACTGATGGGTGCGGTCTATTGGCGGCTGCTGCAAAAATTGGAACAACAACAATTCAATGTTTTCGGCCCGGAACCCGCCCGCCTGAACAAAGCGCAAAAAACGCTGCTGGTTCTCCGGGCCTCGTTCCGTCTTGTCTTTGGCGCGGCGACCCCAAACTACGGAATACCGTAGGGAATTTTGCGCCAAAGCTCAGGATATGCCGCCGGTTTCTTCAACTCCGAACTCCGAACTCCGAACTCCTGACTCCGGCCGGCGCCTCATCGTTAATGCGGACGATTTCGGCCGTTCGCACTCCATAAATGAAGCCGTTGTGCGTGCCCACCGCGAAGGGATCCTGACCACCGCCAGTTTGATGGTAAACGAAGCCGGTTGCGACGAGGCCGTCGCCCTGGCGCAGGAGAACCCAAAGCTCGGTGTCGGCCTGCACTTGACGCTGCTCTGCGGCAAATCCTCCCTGCCGCCGGAGAAAATTCCCGGCCTCGTCAATGCGCGTGGCGAATTTAGCAGCCATCCCGTCGGTACCGGAATACGCTACTTTTTCAAGCGCAGCCTGCGCGAACAACTGCGCGCGGAAATCCACGCGCAATTTCAAAAGTTCCGGGCCACCGGCCTGCCGCTCGATCATGTCAACGGCCACCTGCACCTGCACCTGCATCCGACGGTTTTCCGTATTTTGATGGAAGATGCCACGGCACTTGGTGTCCAACACCTTCGGCTGACACGCGACTGCCTTTCCCGCAGCCGGCGGATGGCGCGCGGGCATTGGTTTTATCGCGTCTCGCACGCGACGATTTACGAATGGCTTTCCCGCTGCGCCCGCCGGCCGTTGCAGCAACGCGGCATCCGCCACGCGCAAATCACGTTCGGCTTGCTGCAAAATGCGCGCGTGGACGAGGAATACATTTTGAAACTGTTGCCTGAGTTGCCGGCCGCTGATTCGGAGCTTTACTCCCACCCTTCGCTCGACGAATTTAAACATGAATTTGACGCCCTCGTCAGCCCGCGGGTGAAGGAATTGGTCGGAAAATTGGGCGTCGAGCTGATTCGTTATCGGGATTTGTAACCAAAATGCCGGGTTAAACCGCCAAACATGCCAAACACGCGAAAGATACCCGGCAGCAAAGCGATTCCTTCAAACCAGTCTTTATTTTCGTGTGTTTCGTGTGGTTCGCGGTTAATAAAAAACCATGATTAAACTGCTTTTGATTCTGCTGGTCGGTCTCACCTTTGAATCCACCGGCGTCGTGCTGTTGAAAAAAGGCATGACCCATATCGGCGACATGAACGGCATCACCGCCGGCGAAATTGTCCGCGTTTGCAGAGCCGGCGCGACCAACCCGCAGATCCTGCTCGGCATTTTTTTTGAAGCGCTGTTCTTTCTCTGCCTGCTTATTTTGATGTCGAAGAGTGACATCAGCTTCCTCTGGCCGCTGACGGGCTTGAGCTTCGTCTTCGCCACCTTTGCCGCGATCTGGTTTCTGGACGAGCGGGTCTCGATGGTGCGCTGGGTTGGCGTGGTGCTCATCGTCATCGGCGCGGCGTTCATCAGCTACAGCCAGCAGGCGAAGCAAAAACCCACCCCTCCTCCGGTCAACCAATCTTCGGCAACCCGTCAATAATTCGTAGCAGCCCACGTAAGGAGGCTCTTAATTTTCGATTTACGCTATACGATTTACGCGGCACACCGGGTTGTGGACGGATTCGTAAATCGTGAATCCAGTATCATAAATCCAGTCAGAGCCTCGTCACCTCGGCTGCTACAAAATGTCGACCAAAACCTCTGCCAGCCGTTCCGCGGCAAACCGGGTTTGCTTCTGCAATTTCATCAATGCCCGGATTTTTCCCGGCGATTTGGCAATCGCCAGAAACAACCTGCCGTAATCCAGACTTTTGTCAGGTCTGGAAAGCGCATTGAAATCCAGCGGCAAATCCTCATTCACGGAATCAGAAATCACGCGGATCGTGGCACAGGGAATCCCACGCTCACGGCAGACGGCATGAATCGCCGCTGATTCCATCTCTACCGCGTCCGCGCCGCTTTCGTCGCGCAATTTCCTCTTTTCGGCGACAGTGGTGACAACGCGGTCGGCGCAGAAAAAGTTTGCTGGCTTCGCGGAGGCGGCGAGGAGTTGCTCCCTCAAATCGTAGCAGCCGACGTGAGTCGGCTCTGACTGCTTTCCGCCCTTAATTTGAGTCTCGTCACCTCGACTCCTACGGATGTCAAAAACCACGTCGCCGAGTTTCAAATCTGGATTCAACCCGCCGGCAAAACCGCAGGTGAGAACAAGCTCCGGTGGGGCGAGGCTACTGACGAGCCGGTTTTGAGCGATTGAATCGCCCCGAGAACGGCTCGCGGGTACGCTCGCCCCACCGACCAGTAAATCGCGCACAGCTTTTTCGGCGTTCTGGCGGCCGATGCCGGTGAGGAGAATGACCAGGCCGGGTTTGCGCGCCGCAAATGTCCGAAACGGCGCGGCTTCTTCCTTCAGCGCGAAGCAAATGAGCGTGGACAATTCTGCCATTTTCAAATCATGCCCTTGTCTTCAAGCCATTGTTCGACCTGTCCAGCTATCACTTGAAAATCTGCATTTTCGAGAATCTTTGCTTGATGCTTGAATTCTTGAATTGAAGACATAGAAAGTGATTTTGTTCTTTTATTTTATTCCCGCCAGCCGTTCCTTCCAGATTTTGTAAAGCTCGACGGTGGCGCGGACGTCGCGCAG
>DASZAB010000135.1:0-30012 GCA_035945675.1 Verrucomicrobiia bacterium
GGATTGAGTCGGCTGTTTAGGATTCGGTTAAGCGTCATGCTTTTGGCGGGGATGGCAACGGTGGCTACGCGCGCCGTGATTACGGTCACGCCGCAAGAAATGATGGAGAAGAACCAATGGGTGCAGCAAAATCTGCTGACCGCCAGCAATCTTCCTCCTTTTTCGTTCACTTACGCAGGATTATCGTCATCCCGGCTGCTGGCTTCGTGGGCGCGTACGGAAACGGATACGGTTCTGGACAGCAATCGTACCGAGCATGTAATTGTTTGGAGCAACAATGCCGTAGAGGTGAGTTGTGTGGCGGTAGAATATAACGATTATCCCGAGGTGGAATGGACGGTGTATGTGAAGGACATCAGCACGAACAATACGCCGATTTTGCAAGGTATCCAAGGACTGGATTTTACATTTACGCGTACGAACGGGCCGGAATTTGTCCTCAATGGCAACCAAGGAGATTATGATGTGGCCTCCAGTTATGAGCCCTATCAGATTACTCTTTCCCCTTCCAGCGTGAACAATTTTTCTCCGTATTCTAACTCCGGGAGGTCTTGCGATGGCCCCAATGCTTGGCCTTATTACGATCTACAGATGGCTGGCGACGGGGTTATTTTGGCGATCGGGTGGCCGGGTCAATGGGCCAGTTCGTTTTCACGTGACACCGGGAATGATCTGCGGATTCAGGCCGGGCAGCAAGTTACCGATTTCTATCTGAGACCCGGTGAGCAGATTCGTACGCCGCTAATAGCGCTGTTTTTTTGGCAGGGAACCAATATGGTGCGGGCTCAAAACCTGTGGCGGCATTTTTACCTGGCGCACATCATTCCGCAGGTCAATGGTCAGCCACCGGCAACCATTTTGCAGGTGCAAGGAGACAGTTCGAACGTGGTCAACTCATATCTTCAGGCAGGTATCCACCCCGACATTTTATGGCGCGATGCAGGTTGGTATCCGGACAGTCAGGGTCCCTACACGGGTGCCAATTCCTGGCTCAATACCGGCACTTGGGATGTGAACACAAATCTATATCCAAACGGGTTCGGTCCGACTAGTACCCAGATTCACACCCAAGGCGTCAAATTTCTGCTGTGGTTTGAGCCTGAAAGGGTGGGGAATACCAACAACTCCTTTCTCGCTACAAATAATCCCGCTTGGCTGCTGCCGGCAACAAGTTCGACAGTTGGCGCCATTCTCAACGAGGGCGACCCGGGTGTTTTTAGCTGGATGACCAATCATTTTGAAGCATTGATCATGTCCAATGGAATTGATTGGTATCGTGAGGACATGAACGGTAACGGGCCCTTGCCAGCTTGGCAAAATAATGACGCAAGCAATCGTCAGGGAATCACGGAGAATTTTTACGTGCAGAATCACCTCGCCTATTGGGATGCGCTGCTAGCTATGAATCCCGGGTTGAGGATCGATTGCTGCGGTTCCGGTGGCAGGCGCAACGATTTAGAGGCTATGCGTCGGGCGGTTCCATTGACCCGCAGTGACTATTTAACCGGAGACATGGGGACTGTTCCAGATGGCAATCAATGTCAGACTTATGGCTTGTCATATTGGCTGCCGTTTCAAGGTACCGGAAGTTATTTCACTGATCCGTACTCATTCCGTAGCTTCTATATGGCCTCTTTCGGAATGATTTATACGCCTAATGAGCAACAAGCCTATGGAGAATGCAAGCGGATTGCGCCGATTATGCTAAATGGGGATTATTACCCGTTGACGCCGTATAGTCAGGCCAACAATGTGTGGATGGCGTGGCAATTCGACTGGCCCGGGACAGGACAAGGGTGCGTACAAGTTTTCCGGCGAACGAACAGCCCGGTCTCCTCCATGGTGTTCCAGTTGCAAGGTCTGGTGCCGGGCAAAGTGTATGACGTGCAGAATTTCGATACGGGCGACCTGGGCACCTATACGGGAAGCCAGTTGATGTCAACAGGGTTGACGGTTCAGCTAAATCCGCGGCAGTCGGCGATTCTTTATTATACCAACGTGCAGACGATCAGTTTGTCGGCGACGGGGAGTCCTTTGGCCGGTGTCAAACCCCTGACGGTGCAGTTTACGGCGATAGGAAGTTCTACAACCGACGCATCGCTGTCATACACCTGGGCTTTTGGGGACGGAGGTGCTTCGAGTAATCAAAATCCCACGTACACCTTCAATTCAGGGGGAAGGTACGTGGCGCAGGTGACGGCGAGTGACGGACAAGGTAACACAAATACAGCCACCGTTCCGATCACGGTAATGAGTCCTACTGGATGGAAGATGCAGACTGCGATTGCAGGTTATACCCAGGCGGAGACTTTGACTAATTTTCCATTGCTGTTCGTATTCGGCACCAATTTGGCCGCTCAAGGCTTTTCATATAATCAGGTCGCATCCTCAAATGGGTGGGATTTGGTATTCATGAATTCAAATCAGACTCAACCCTTGAATTACGAAATTGAAGAATGGAATACCAACGGTAACTCTTATGTATGGGTACAAGTACCGCAACTGACCAACAACACTCACATTTGGGCGTACTGGGGAGATACCAACTTGGAGTCAACGCCAGCCCCTTGCATAACGAATGGATCAGTCTGGTCCAATGGTTACGTGGGTGTCTGGCACTTGGCCAACGGGGTGGTTTTATCCGGGACTGATTCAAGCGGAAATGGCAACGACGGGACCATTTACAATGCCACAGCGACCAACGGCGAAGTAGATGGTGCGGCGCAGTTTAATGGCGCAAACGCCTACGTGGATTCGGGGACGGCGACCAATCCGATGGTTAATCTGCAAGCCACCATGAGCGCTTGGGTCTTTCCTGTCGGAGGCCTCGTTATCATGATGAAAGGCAATGACGTCACCAGTCAATCCTACGGATTGGAGTGGTCGGGAGTGTCCTCATTCTTATTTACATCCGCCAATACTGAGGACTGGCTAAGCGATGGCGGTGCCACTCCGTCTGGCCGATGGTCGTACATCACGGGCGTGATTGACGGAAATAATAAGTACCTATACGTAAATGGGACTCTCAAGGCGAGCGATACTTTCGCTGGCACACTCTCGACCAGCAATGCGCTTTCGCTTTGGCTTGGAGCGCAGAATCGGCCTTCGTACAACTACTGGTATAACGGTACCTTGGATGAAGTGCGTTTGTCTTCTCTGGCCAGGTCTTCAAACTGGGTTTGGGCTGAGTATTTGACCATGGCGTCGAATGAAGTATTCAGTAGTTACAGTCCAGTCACGGCTTGCACCAACTTCACCTCGCCGATACTCCTAACTATTGGTCTTAGCAGCGGGAATATTATTGTTTCCTGGCCTACAAATGGTACTGAAGGTGCATTACTTCAGTCGAGTTCGGACCTTCTCACATGGACAAACTCAACAGCGACGGCGATGCCTAGCGGCACTAATAATGCGGTTATTGTTACGCCTCAAAATACGCCTACCTTTTACCGGCTCGACTATTAAAAGTTTAGAACTCCGTGTTCAGGTCACCGCCAAGTCAAGCAGTCTTCACCTCTTTGTGAGAAATAAAATCGCAAAAATGCCAAAAGGCTGATTTATACTTATGAATTCAAGTTTCATTTCGAGGATCGAATCAATCATCACCTCGCCACACTTTATCGCTGACCCTTATCCAACCCTGCACAAGCTCCGGGCTGAAGCCCCGGTTTATTGGAGTGATGCAATTGGTGGGTGGATACTTACCAAGTACGATGACATCATGGCGTCGTTTAAAGATACAGAAGCATTTTCCAATGAAAATCGTCTTGGACGGGCAGTCGAGTACCTGCCACCAGAAAAGCGTGACAAATTTACGATATTCCGAAACCATTATGCCACAAAGGGTTTGCTCCACTCGGATCCACCGGATCACACTCGGTTTCGTTCCCTCGTAACCAAGGAATTTACACCGGCCGTGGTTGAAAAAATGAAACCACGGATTCAAGACGTGGTCGTTGGTTTGCTTGACACGATGCAAAACTCAAAAGCAATGGACGTCGTATCCCAGTTTGCTTCACCGCTGCCGGTTGGCATAATCGCGGAGATTCTTGGCGTGCCACCATCGGACCGTTATCTATTCAAAAAATGGGCAAACGAAATGCTTGCATTCCAGGGCGTCAATAAACCGAACGAGGCGGATTTATTCCGTGCCCAAAACGCGCTTCAGGAGATGCGCCCCTATATTCGAAAAATGATTGAGGATCGTCGCCGTATTCCGCGATCCGATTTAATCAGCAAGTTTGTAGCAGCCGAAATGACAGGAGAGCGGCTGAGTGAGGATGAACTCATTAACACTTGCGTTACGCTTTTCGTTGCCGGGCATGAAACAACTGTCTCGCTAATCGGGAACACGATTTACTTGCTTCTTTCAAATCCGGATCAACTGAAATTATTAAGGGAGAATTCCGCTTTGCTTGCGCAAGCCATTGAAGAATCGCTTCGCTATGAAAGCCCTGTGTCACGCCAAAGCCGCTATATGAAGGCAGATGCTGAATTGGGTGGCAAGCATCTCCAGAAAGGGCAGATGGTTTTCCAGATGCTCAATGCCGCCAATCGCGATCCGGCACATTTCACCGACCCGGATAAATTTGACGTGAAGCGGGAAGACAACAGGCACATCGCTTTTGGCTTTGGGGAACATTTCTGCATTGGCGCAAAGCTTGCCCGAACAGAGGCATTAATCGCTATCGGGACAGTGATAGAACAGTTGCCTCACCTGCGCTTGGCAGATCCTAAGCCTGATTGGGACATCGAGAAGCGTAATTCCCGAGTGTTGAAATCACTCCGGGTGACATGGTCATGAATACTCTGTGACCAGATAGGCTTTATATCTCACTTCGGAGACGAAAGACCAGCTACGCTTTACCGAGGTCATTTTGGAATATGTGCTGTATGGTAACCATAATGAAAACCGTTAAATCTATGTTTATTCCAGGATGGGGCTGCTGTCTAGTGATTATAACCTTTCCACATTACGAAGCTGTTGGGAAGATGCTAAAAGTCTTCGTCTCGAGATAGACAAGGTCTGGAAATCATTGATCGAGTAGCCTTAGCAACAATAGCTGAAAAAACGTGTAGTTGTACGAAAAAGAGAAGGCGGATGGTTTTCAATTGTTGCAGAATCAATTAGTTGTGCATTCACGGTGAATTAAATAATTAATCGAGAGATGCAAAAATATAAAGCCTTCATACTATATGGTGCTCCGGGTTGTGGAAAAGGTACACAAGGACGGGCTCTTGGGGCATTGCCGGGTTATTATTACTGCGGGTGCGGTGAGGTATTTCGGGCAATGTGCTCCGCAGGCGCGCTAGGGAAAACAGTGACCGAGTATTCCAGCAGAGGAGAGCTCGTGCCGGATTCCATCACGATAGAACTGTGGAAGAAGTATATTGATAACTGTGTCGAAAATGGTTTGTTCGTCCCAGAGAAAGACATCTTGATTCTCGATGGTATTCCCCGAAACAGGACCCAAGCTATGATGCTTCAGGAGACCATATGCGTTAGGGCATTCTTCAACATGTACTTTAAGGACCACACTGAACTCGTAGTCAGGATAGGCAGACGTGCGCGGCGCGAAAAGCGCCCTGACGACATGAATGAAGAAGTGATCCGCAATCGTTTGAATATATTTGAACAGACCTCCAAGCAGTTACTTGATTTTTACGGCCCTGAACTCGTGTGTGTTGTGAACTCTCAAAATAGGCCGACCGAGGTGCTTCATGATATTCTAGAACATATGCGCCGGTTATTATGAGCAATCCAACTGTACCAAATAAATCGTTCTTCGACTGCAAGCGCTTTCGCTCGATTGAGTATGAATTTCTACATGCTGCCGAAAACGCGGCCCTTAGTGCAATCCACTGGGTTGGCTGTGGGGAAAAGGAAAGAGCCGACTTTGCTGCGTGTGATGCAATACGCAGTGCGCTTGATAAGGTCGACATATGTGCAGAGGTCATTAGCGGTGAGGGGATCAAGGATAACGCACCAGGCATATTCCACGGTGAGCGACTCGGCACGTGGACCCCAGGTTCACCGCGTTTTGATATCGTATTGGATCCAGTTGATGGAACTACTAATTTGGCGCGCGGCATGACCAACTCGATTTCGGCAATTGGGGCATCTCTGATTCTGTCTGAAGAACATTCACGTGTGCTCGCGTTACCATCATTTTATTCGCATAAGATCACCTTCGGACATCGTGTCGCTCAAACAATCACGAATAGTAAACTGTCTGTCAACTGGCTGGATCAGCCGTTGGAGGAGACTCTGCTGGACATTGCGCAAATGTTAGACAAGCCCGTCACTGAGTTGGTGGCGCTTGTCCTTGATCGACCACGGAATGAAGCATTTATCCGACACATTCGTAATTCCGGTGCTAAGTTGCGTACGATATCAGATGGTGACATAGCTGGCGCTATAGCTCCTGCGCTTCCTGATGCTGATGTGGACCTATACGTCGGCATCGGGGGAACGCCAGAAGGCATTCTTGCGGCCGCAGCGTTACGTGCGTTAGGTGGTGGTATGCAGATGCGGATGTGGTTTCGCTCAGAAGATGAACGAGTGGCCTTGAGCCGGAATGTTTCAGAACCTGAATGCGCTCGTCTTTACAGAGAAGAAGAGATAGTTCCCGGAGAAAATGTTATCTTTTGTGCCACGGGTATTTTGGATAGCCCTATGCTTCCTGGAGTCAAGTGGCTGGGTAAAGCAGCGGTCACCCATTCGGTTATAATGCTGGCTCCTAGCTGTTCCATACGTTATATCCGCACAGTTCATGACCTTGAACGGAGCGTTGTCCTACCTTTTCGAGAGATGAGACAACTTGGCAGACCAACAGAATCTGCTGCATGCAATTCAGCATCCACGTGATTATGTCTGAAGACAGATGACCGGGTTCACTTTTCTGTAGCACTCATGAGTTAATCTGGGGACTGGGTTCATGTTAGTTGTTGGCTCTGGTGTTGCCGGACATTGACATTGATATTCTGCACGACCGCAAAGACGACGTGATGGACCTGATGTTCGCCAAATACGGCCAGGCACAATACGCCGTGGTAAGAGTCTTCATCGAATATCTCCCGTGGAGCTCTGGCGGTGGCTGGGTGTCGGCTGAACACACGCCCAGCGGCGGGGTGAGCTGCGCGAACAGCTCGCGGCCAACCGACCCCGATGTGGCCAGACGTCTGTGGCAGACGCCGGTTGATGAAATGACCAAGACCATCCTGTAAACCAATTAACGTCGCCAATTGGCGACACATGAGCCGCTCATCCCCAGCCAATTTGACCGTTTTTTTCATTTATGATGCAGTGCCGTCTGCTTTAGCCGTCCCCTTCACAAAAACCCGCTGCTTGTGGTAGTATGTCTTATTGGAGGCAGCTCATCTTCTGTGAGCCGTTATCAGTTCATCAAATTGCATTCCCAACCTCCCTGTTCGCTGTTAAACGCCGTCCGCGCTCACAGCCACAGTCAACCCAACCGAAGCGAAACCCGCTTCGGCGGGTTGGACGGCATGAAAGAAAAGCCCATGAATGCTCACATCTATGAGCAGATCACCGAACGTATCATGGCCTTGCTTGCGCAAGGCACAGTCCCCTGGCAGAAGCCGTGGAAGGCACGCACCGGGTTGCCCCGGAATCTTGTCAGTCAAAACCCCTATCGCGGCATCAACGTCTTCCTGCTGTTGGCCATGAGCTACGAATCACCGTTCTGGCTCACCTTCCGGCAAGCGTTGCAGCTTGGCGGCACGGTGCGCAAGGGCGAGAAATCATGTCCCGTCGTCTTTTGGAAACAGACGACCATTGAAGACACCGAATCCGGCGAGCAGCAGAAAAAACGGATGCTCCGCCTTTACCATGTCTTCAATGTGGCGCAATGCGACGGCCTCAAAACCGGCACCGGGCCGATAGAGGAGCCCGTCGACGGCATCGTCAAGCCCGAGGGAATTGTCGCCAACATGCCGCAGCGACCCGAAATCAAGCACGGCATGACCCGCGCCTTCTATTCGCCGTGTGAGGATTGCGTTGGCTTGCCAATGCGGGAACGGTTCGAGCGGGCGGAGGCTTATTACGCCACGCTCTTCCACGAACTGGTTCACGCCACCGGCCACGAATCGCGTCTAAATCGTGTGACGCTCACCGAAAAGGCCGGTTTTGGCTCCAATCCCTACTGCAAAGAGGAATTGATCGCCGAGATGGGCGCCGCGTTTCTGTGCGGCCAGGCCGAGATTGCCGAGCGGACGATTGATAATTCTGCCGCCTATCTCAATGGCTGGCTTGAACAGTTGCGCAGCGACAAAACCCTGATTGTCCAGGCGGCGGCACAGGCGCAAAAGGCGGCTGACTTCATTCTCGGCAAAAACCCCGCCGACACCCAGGCCAGCGACGCCCAAAACGCCACGCCACCCGAGCCCATGGAGGTCGCGGCATGAATGCTCAACATACCACAGGCATGGCCAACACGATGAACCTGCTCGATCGGCTCAAAACCGAAATGCCAGAGATTTGGGGACAAGCCCAAGTCGTCGGCAAATGGGTCTGGCTTGAGTTCAACGTGCCGCCATTGCAGGAAATCCGGGCCAACTTAAAAAAGCTCGGCTTCCATTGGAACGGCCAGCGCAAGTGCTGGCAACACCCGTGCGGTGTTCCCCGTTCGCGCGCCGGCGGCGATCCGCGTTCGTATTATCAGGTTAAACCCGCAACCGGGATGGCCTTGAATGATGCCCCGCCGATTGCCAAGGAGTACAAGGTTGTCGCGCTGCGGGAATGCCCATTGCCGGAATCTCTGCGGATTTGTGAAACCCCGGACAACGCTGCCGATTACTGGCGGTTGCATGTGGCCACGAACCCGTATTTTAACCCGGAATGCGAATGTCTGGCAGTCCTCATGCTCAACACCCGCCGCCGCGTCAAAGGTCATCAGCTTGTCACCATTGGCACGATGGATACCCTCTTGGTTCATCCGCGCGAGGTGTTCCGGGGGGCAGTGATCGCCAGTGCCGCTGCAGTGATATTGATGCACAATCATCCTTCCGGCGACCCGACGCCAAGCGAAGCCGATATTAAGATAACTCGCGATTTGATTCGTGCCGGCCAGTTGATGAAGATCGAAGTGCTCGATCACGTCATAATGGGAACATCCGGCCGGTCGTCATTGCGGGAGAGTGGGTTCTTCTACAGCTAAAAAACAACCCCGACCAACGTTGGCCGGGGCTTTTTGTTGATCAATTTTGGTGACGTAAATGTTATGCCGGCACCAATTCAATTTTGACTTTGCGTCCCAAGGCGCGGGCGGCTTTGCCCAGTGTGTTCAACGTGACCGAGGAATTGGACGCGTCCAGCAGCCGGTCCACCGCCGCGCGGCTGGTTTTCATCCGTGCGGCCATTTGCGTCTTGGTCAGTTCCCTCTCTTTCAGGAGGTGATCCAATTGGAGGCTCAACGCCTGTTTAAGCGCACGGGCCTCGACTTCGCCCAGTATTCCCTGTTCTTTCAGGAAATCCCGGAAGTCACTGCCACGATGTATTCTCTTGCTCATAAATTTTGCAGATATTGTTTTTTACGTTTCCTGGCCAAAGCCAGTTCGTCTGGCGGCGTCTTTTGCAGTTTCTTGATGAAGCCGTGCAGCAGCACAATTTCCTGATCCACCACCGCAAATAACGTTCGTGCGATGCCGTTGCCGAGCCGGGAACGAACTTCCCAAAGTCCGTCACCCAAATTGTCAACCAAAGGCTTTCCAACTGGCCACGCATATTGCACCGTCAGAATGTCCGCGCCGATGGCCTTGCAGTCCTCTTTGGACAATGCTTTCAGCCACTCCCGCACCGGCTCATTGCCCGCTTCCGTCTTGAAAAAGACGACCTTGAGCGGGCGTTCAGCCTTCATCTGAAGAATAGTGTATCAAAAATGATACATTTGTCAAATGGAGAAACATTTGATGGAGGATGACCCTTTTACTGCCCAAGCGCCTTTTGAATCCGTTCGCTCACCATCTGCTCGCCTTGCTGCAATAGCGTCTGAAGCACATCGGTCATTTGCATCCGGCTTGGACTGATGGGGATTAAGTTTTTGTTGTCGTGATAACTGAGCAATCCGTTGCTGGTCACGGTATGTTGAATCTGATATTGCAGCACCTTGAACCAAATCTGCGTTTCATCGTCCTTCGCTTGGCTAACCACCACCAGGCAGTCGCGCTCCGTGCCGCCCAGAATACCCAGGGAAAAAGTGTATTGCGCCACTATTTCGTAGGTTTCCGGTTCATTTGAGTCGTTTCGCTCGATTTGGAATGCGCCCGGCGCGTTGGTCAGCGCGCTGACGACTGCCAAGGCCACCTCTTTGGCCGGTTTGCTCGTGTTCAACTCGTGCTCTACAAACAAGCTTGCGTCCCGATAGTGCTCACACAACTTGTCAAACGCCTGCCTTGGCCGCGCCAGCCTGTCAAGCCGCTGCTGCTCTGCCTCCAGAGGACTCTTAGCTTTGTTTTGCAGAGCGAGCGCATCTGCATCGTCAGGCTTTGCGTTCAATGCCGCGCTCGTTGCCTGAACCGCCCCTTCATAATTCCCAGCCGCCAGGTAAGCCCGGGCCTGTTGCATCGCCGACACATAACCGATGCTGACCAAGTTGGTGCTGAAAGAGTTCGTTTGATCGGCGGTAATTGCCAGGGTCACCGATACCGGCTCATAGCCATACCGCGACAACTTGAACTGCGCAGTCTGTGGTGTCAGGTCCGGCAGCAACAACGGCGTTTGTCCCAAGTAATCACCTTGCGACGTGTGAACCTCTGCGCCGGGCGGCGCTGTTTCCAGCTGCACGGCGCCCAGCAGAAATTGAATCGGCATTTCATTAGTTACGCCCGCTTCAATAACAGCGGATTCCTGCGTTTGCCGGGTGTGGTATCCGATGGTGAGCCGATAGCTGCCAGTCGGCAACTCAACCACAGTGGCAGGCAGATTGCCGCTGTCCACAGATTGTCCGCTGTCGGATTCCAACCGATACGTTGCATCATCTTTGTTGCAGGTCAGGTGCAATGCTCCAAATCGCGGCGCGAAAACGCAGGGTGCGGTCAGGTTCGCAAACACGATTGGATTCTGCGATTGCGACCAGTGCGGGTATTCGGCCCGGACAGCGTATTGATCGGTCGGCACCGTCAGACTGGTGCCGGCAGTGTTGTAGAGGTTTGTTGAGAATTCCGGCCCGGCAATGCTGATCAAGGTCGCATCGGGTGTGGCTTTCACATTCAATGTTCCGGTGCTTCGTATCAGTTTGATCTCGCCCAAATCATGCCGGCCATACCAGATAAACAGATTTGTGGAAAAAGATTCTGCCTTGGGATCGGTTATCACCAGCCGGTGCGAACCGATGGAGATGTGTTCACCACTTTCAAAGGGTTGTCCGTCCATACTGACAACCGCCCCGGAGAACAAAGGCTGACCCGACATCGAGAGGTTGAATAACAGGATGGTCTGTCCGCTCAATCGTTGATGGGTGCGGATGCCAAAGAGTACCAGGACAAGCACCAGCCACCACATCAAGGGACGCAGGCCGCGCGCCCATCCGCGCGGATGATTGTCAGAAGGCGTGGAAACACTAATGGCCATTGTGATTATTGGATCTCGTTTTTCAGTTGACCAACCCGAAGCAACCCCAGCATGATTCGTTCAAATCTTGGGTATGGGCATCTTTGGGTTCAAGCCAAAAAACGACGAAGTTTTAGATCATTGGATTTCCTTTGCGGACGGATTCAGCCTGCCGCCGCAGGAATTCTATGCCAACGTCAAAAAAGAACTCGATGCCCGGAAAATTCCCAGCATGGAAATGTCGGATGTCCAATACGCCGAAGGCGGATTGCTTTCGGACAAACGGCTTTACTTGCGAATGATCCGTGAACGGCTGGCGTTTGACCTCTGTGCTTCGCCCTTCGGCACAAGCTATTTCTTCTCCTGCCGCACCGTCCATTCGCCGCCCGCACTGCGGCTTTGGCACATCGTCGCCGCGCTGGTGTTCTTTTACCTCGTCTATGCTCTCTTGCTCAAATACCTGGGTTTTTTGTTTGCCATCATCGCCCTGGTCGCCCTCTTGATTGCCATCGTCGAGATGTTCCGCAACGCGGTGAGTATGGGCCTGAATGATTTGGACAGCGCGCTCATGAAAATCCCCGTCCTTGGCCCGATCTACGAAAACTGGTTTCGCAAAGAGACCTATTACCGGCTGGACGCGCGATTGGCGTACCTGAATATTGTGCTCGCCATCGTCAAAGGCGTCGCTGAGGAGTTCACCGGCGCCAAGGGAATCAAGCTGGTGCGCCAATATGAACGCGCCCCGATTTTCGGCGATCTTTACAAGCCGGTGCCGCCGCACAAACCCGAGCCGGAAAAATAAGGCATGAGACATGCCAACGGCTCACGAACAATTCTCGGAACAATTTCATCGCTGGGAAGTGCGCGGGCGCGGTTGGAAGGTTTATGGCGAGCCGGTATATCCCGAACCGCCCTTTGTTCCCTTTCAACGCCGTTACCTGCCCGAAACCCCAGTGGAAGATGACGGACGCAGGCCGACGATTTTTAGTTCCCTTGTTCAAAAGCTCGCTCGCAAAATTGCTCTCCCAACTCAAACCCCGGCAGTCGAACCCGAAGACGATCCGGAACCCATTGGACTGACTCGTGATTCGTTGGTTGAGTTTCAGGTTTCCCTGCCAGCCGAGCTCGACATCACAAGGGATTCATTTGATTCGTTTCTTCGCAACCTAGCCTTGTGCCGTGAACCGGTTGCCTTTGAGCTATTGGGAACACACAAACGGGTGCTGGTTCAGTTCGCTGCGAGCGCTGACGATGCGTCACTGGTTCGGAAACAATTACAGGCGCACTTTCCTGATGTTCAGTTTCGACAACAGGAAGGTACGTTGGAATCTGCATGGGATGCGAGCCAGGGCGGAGAGAGGTTGGCGGTCGAGTTTGGCCTTGAGCGCGAGTTTATGCTGCCGTTGGCCAGCGGCAAGCTCGACCCGTTCATTGGAATCGTCGGCGCGCTGGCAGAATTGCAGCCCGAGGAATTTGCCCTTTTCCAAGTGCTATGGCAGCCGGTGCAAAATCCTTGGGCGGAAAACATCACTGATGCCGTGACGCACAGTGATGGCAAACCATTCTTTATTGATTCCCCGGAATTGACTTCCGCCGCCGAGGACAAAATCTCCCGCCCGCTTTACGCCGCCGTGGTGCGGATTGCCACTCAAGGTGAAACCCATGAACGCGCGTTGCAGATCGCCTGCGACATGGCCAGTTCATTGCGTGTTTTTGCCCAACCCCAAGGGAACGAACTCATCCCGCTGGAGAATGACGAAGAATACCCTGTTGACGACCATATCGAAGATGTGCTTCGTCGCCAGTCCCGACGCTCCGGGATGTTGCTTAACAGCGATGAATTGATCGGCTTCGTTCATCTGCCATCCAGTGCCGTGCGTTCACCGGTTTTGGCACGGGACAGTTTTAAAACCAAGGCCGCGCCGGCGGTCGTTAGAAATCCAACTGGCCTGTTGCTCGGCAGCAATTTCCACAACGGCGAATCCATCCCTGTCCGGCTGACAGCAGAACAACGGGTGCGGCATACTCACATCATCGGGGCCACCGGCACCGGCAAATCCACGTTGCTTTTCAACCTCATCCGTCAGGACATTGAAAATCGCCAAGGCGTGGGCGTGCTCGACCCTTCCGGTGATTTGATTGACCGGATTTTAGACATCATCCCGGATTCACGAATTGATGACGTGATTTTGGTCAATCCGTACGACACCGATTTCCCCATCGGGTTCAACATCCTTCAGGCACACTCCGAAGACGAAAAAAACGTTCTGGCTTCCGACCTCGTTTCCATGTTCCGGCGTTTGAGCACATCCTGGGGCGATCAGATGGATGTTGTGATGCGGAATGCCATCCGTGCATTTTTGGAAAGCAGCACGGGCGGCACGTTGGCCGATCTGCAAAGTTTTCTGATTGATGATGAATTTCGAATCCGGTTTCTTGACACGGTGCGCGATGAGGGAGTGTTGGATTTCTGGCGGAGGGTTTTCCCTCGTTTGACCGGCGGCAAATCCATCAGCTCGGTGCTCATTCGGCTGCATACCTTCCTTGATCAAAAACCCTTCCGCCTCATGGTTACGCAACGCGAGAACCGGCTGGATTTCGCCAACATCATGGACACCGGCAAAATCTTTCTGGCCAAGCTGCCCGAAGGACTCATGGGCGCTGAAGATTCTTACATGCTGGGCACGTTGCTGGTGTCGAAATTCCAGCAGACGGCCATGACGCGGCAGGCGCAAGCGGCATCCGCACGCCAGGACTTTTGGCTCTACATTGACGAATTCGACAACTTCATTACGCCCAGCATGGCGTGGATTTTGTCCAAGACGCGCAAATACCGGCTTGGCCTCACACTGGCGCATCACGAACTGCACCAGTTGCAGGCTGACTCAAAAGTGGCAAGCGCGGTAATGTCCAATCCCGCAACACGGGTTGTTTTCCGCGTCGGGGATGACGATGCCAAAAAGCTGGCAGACGGTTTCAGCTTCTTTGAAGCGCAGGATTTCAAGAATCTCGCAGACGGCCAGGCCATTTGCCGCGTTGAACGGAGCGATTTTGATTTCAATCTCTCGGTTCCGTGGCCTGAAAAAGCCGATGAAGCGGCAGCTGTAAAGCGCCGGGAGAAAATCATTACCGCGTCACGAGCGCAATATGGCACACCGAGGGCGCAGGTGAAGACCACTTCGCCCTTTACATCGGAAGGCGGGCAGCCAAGTCCAAAGCCGGCAAAATTGGAAACCCCACCGGTCACTGAGCCAATCTCGTCTTCCCCACCGCCGGTGGCCAATCCGCACGTTTCCGAAACGCCGAAAGATGCCGAAATTCCGAAGTCAATTGAAAGTGAACGTTCCATCAAAGACATAATCATTCCAGAAGCCGAAAGCCTGGACTACACGGTGAGGGAAGAAATAACCATTCCGGGGCACGGACGCCCTGACCTGATCTTGACGCGTGGAAAACGCTCCCTGGCATGCGAAATCAACGCGACGACACGGCCGGAAACCGAAGCTGATCATATCCGTCTGCGCCTGAAAGCGGGATTCAGCCATGTTGCGGTTGTTTCCTTAAACCGCCGGAGTCTCCAATTGATCAAAGAGGCATATTTACGATTGGGAGCAAACGCAGATGTCTCAAAGGTTGGATTCTACACGCCGCAAGAATTCATCACTCAACTTTTCAATTGGGCGGCGGATGACCCGGAAGGGGGAGCCATTCAGCGCGGCCAGCCAGTAAAACGGAAGGATATGCCGAACTCCAGCCAACTTTCTGATGAAGAACGAAAACAGCGGCATAAGGATGAGTTGGAAAAACTCATAAAAGCGATGAAAAGGTGACCGGGAGGTTTTTTTGAAAGACCAATACAGCGAGATCAATTTGTGAAGGCCATTTTCGGAATGAAACCGGCAGGCCGTGTGGTAGATTGAATTGTTGCCGAACACTGCAGTTTTAGACAAAATCGCAGCATGAGTGTTGCCGAATTGCCCATCCAGATTGACCGCGAGCAGGTTGCGCGTTTCTGCCGTGAACGCGGCATCCGCAAATTAAGCCTGTTCGGTTCGGTGTTGCACCATGATTTCGACCCGCAGCGCAGCGACGTGGACGTGCTGGCGGAATTTGAACCGGGCGTGCTGAAAAACGCCGGCTTCCAATACTTCGGCTACGGTGAGGAACTCGCGTCCATCATTGGGCGCAAGGTGGATTTTTGTTCGCGGTTGCACCCGCTGATTCTGGGCCGGGTCAAGGACGAGTTATTGCCCGTCTATGAGCACGCATGACGCAGATGTGACGTTGCGGCAGATCGTTGAGGTTTGCGACAAAGCGGTTGAGTTGCGAAATGCGACGACATGGGAGGAATTTCGCGGCGACTGGCGCAAGCAGATGTTGGGCGAACGATTGGTGGAAATCCTGGGTGAAGCCGTAAAACGCCTGCCCGATGATTTGCGCACCCGGCATCCACAACTCCCCTGGAAAAAGATTGCCGGCACGCGGGATTATATCGCGCACGGCTATGACAACGTGGACTATGAAGTGATTTGGGGCGTGCTCGATGTCGAGGCGGACAAGTTGAAAGAATCGGTGCTGGCAATTCTGGCAAAGGAATTTCCCGAACCGCCGGCACCGGCAGCCAGCTAGGTCGGAGTTGGCATGGCGCTGTCGTATAAAGGCAGCTGGGGTTACGCGTCGCTGACGGTGAGCGTGGCCAATACGCGGGAAGTGTTGTATTTGGTGAACCGGTCGGGCACCGTTGCCAGTCACCAGGACAGCGTGGAGTGGATTGACCGCGCCATCAATGTGGGCTGGCCGGTGGCGGGGTGGATCACCTTGCGCGGCGACACCGATTTCACTCACGCCGCGCAATTGGACCGGAGGCAGCAGCAAGGGATCTTTTTCATTCTGGGATTGGATGCGCATCCCAGAGCCGTATAGCCCATCTCCTGATTTCATCCTCATTTGTTTTAGAGCTGGTCCGCGACAGGTCGTTTTTTTCTCCAAACCATTCCGGCGCCAGCCGGCAGCGGAGCCGGGGACGAATCCTTGGTTGCCGATTCTCCCAAAATCCATATTCTTAACTATTATTATGGTTAAGACAGTTGATCCGACCAACCAGCCGGTCGAAGTCCTGCAAGAGAGGAAGGCCGTGCTGTTGAAACAAATGCTCATCCCATCGGATTTTCTGCGGGCGAGCTATGTCAAACAATTCCTGACTTGCGGCAAAACCAACTGCCGTTGCCAGCGCGGATTCAAGCACGGTCCGTTTTATTATCTCGTGCAGTGTTTGCGCGGCGGGAAAGTCCGTAAATTTCTGCTAAAAACTCCAGAACGGCGGCGGCGGGCGCGTGCCGGCATCGCCGCCTATGAAAAATTACAGCAGAAATTGGCGGAACTTTCCGAAATCAATACTGAGTTGCTCCGGCAAGGCGAACGTTTTTAATATTCAGCCTGCCGAATTCACAGACTGTGGTTTCGCAATGAAACTGAAGCGGCGTCAAGTTGCCAGCATCGGGACAATTTGGTAGGATATCAATGCTCCTTTCAAAGTTGTATCCCCCTCGGCTGCGTAGCGAAATCATGCCGCTCATGGGAGCTATAACAATCTTATCTAGCGTTATACTTCCCCGCCGCTTGCTAGTGGTGGTGCACATTGAAAATGCAAAAAGAAATCAAGGAAATCGAATCCGCGCTGAAATCGTTGCCCGAACAAATCGAGCGTGTCATCTACAAGAACGGCGATGACATCGCCGTGTCCATTGGCCGTTCCTTTGAACGGCTTGAGGAGAGAATTGACGCCGGTGAAAGCCGGATTTATTCCCGCCTTAACGACATTGAGGACCGAATCCGCGAGGAATTAAAGACACTGCGTCTGTTTGTCGAGGACGGGAGCGAAGTCGTAATCGCCGAGAAATAGCATCGGAATCAAAATGGCAACCAATCTTAAAACCTACAGGATTTCGCTGGCCTGCCTCATTCCGCACAACTTCGAGTGTGAAGTTCAGGCAGAAAATAAATTGGAGGCATTCAACAAAGGTCGAAATTTATTCGATGAGGGCAAAGAGGGTGAAATAGTGGAAGTCCTGCCCGCCGAGCCGACGCTCGATTTAAGCGACAACGACATTGAGGATGAAATACCTACTGGAGCCCATGTCGAGGTAATCAGTGAAGAATAACATGGACATAAAAACGATATGGGGCGATGGCAGTGTTTCGACGTGCCATGATGTTTCGTCGCTTGCCATAGGAACATGGAGGCAAGGAGAAATTGACTGCCCATATTCCCTGCTGCTTGCTCTGTTCGGTGAACCCAATGAAGGGGATGGATACAAAACCCAGGCCGAATGGACAATCTTAACCCCCAGTGGCATCGCCGCGATATACGACTGGAAACAGGGCGACAGCTATCATGGCGAAGGGAACGGAACGCCAGTTGACCAGATAACACAGTGGTCAGTAGGCGGCCACAACAAAAAGGTGGTAGAATGGATTAACAAGGCCATCAAGAAATGAAACTCTACGCCAAAATCACCAGTGAACGCGACAGCCGCGCCGGAAACAAGGGTGGCAACGAGTTTCTGCAAATCGAATTGTCAGCGTTCGGCAGATGCATCGGTTTTGTCGTTTTGGAGACGACGGACGATGCGCTGGGTGAGCGGGCTCAATACCTCTTGAAATTTGCCGCGCACAAAGATTCTATGGATTGGGTGATTCTAAAAGAGGGACACAAGACCGAAGGGGTCATCCAAACCATCAAGGCGTAACGCAAACCGCGAAAGCGAAACGCGAAAAGCCGACACAAAACTAGCATGTGCCGGTTTTTTGTTTGGCAATTACTTCGCACCGGCATCGAACAGCGGAAATGAATCCATCGCCCCCTTGAGCGTGTCCATTTCCAGGTGCGTGTATTTGGCATTCATCATCGGGGAGGAATGGCCGGTCAATTTCCGGCGAACCTCTTCGGCGACGCCGGCATTGGCCAAAACCGAATTAAAACTGTGGCGGAGCGAGTGAAAAGTGCGCTTGGTAAAATTCCTGGTGCCTTTTCCCTTGACCACCATCGGATCAATGCCGGCTTTGACCACAATGCGCTTGAAGCCCTCCGAGAGTCCGTGCTTTCCGCCTGGGCTTTTGCCGGCCAGTTTGGGGCACAAAAAACCTTTGGTTCCGAAAGCGGAGATGAAATTCAGGTGCTCAATGAGGTTCAGGTGCAGCGGCACCCCGACCTTTTTGCCGGTCTTTTTCTGCTCATATTCAAGCCGGTCTTTCTCCGGCTGGATGTTTTCCCACTTCATGTGAACACAGTCGGTCAGGCGCGCGCCGACAAAATAGCCGAGCAAAATGAGTGTCTGCCATTCATGGGTTGGCGCGGCACGATAAAGTTTTTGCACTTCCTCCGGAGTAAACACCTCCCGTTCCGAGCAGACTTCCTTGGGCGGACGAACGGCCGCCACGGGATTTTTGTCAATGTCCCCGAATTTATCCGCGCGCCGGAACGCGATGTTGATGGTCTTCAAATCCACAATCGCCGTTTTCGGTGCCACTCCGGCGTCCATCCGCGAGTTCAAAAACAATTCCACGTCCCGCGGGGTTATGGAGGTGATGGGTTTTTGCGCCTTGTCGCCGAGACTGGCCAGAAAGTGGTTCACGGAAGCTTGATAGCGTTCTAGGGTGGCGGGCGCCGAGCGTGCCCGCACGCCGTCGAGCCATTCATTCAAATAAACCTCGGTTGAAGGGGCAATGAGCGTATCGCCGTTGATTTTTACCGACACGTCATTGAGGACTTTTTTGAATTGATTGGTGGTAATCGTGCCCTGCATGGCGCGGCGTTCGACCCGTTCCAATTCAATGGCAATTTCGGTGGCTTGATTTTTGTCGGTCGTTTTGGTGGACTTCTTCAACTGGCGACCGTCGCGGCTGGTATAGCAAGCCGTCCAGAACCTTGAATTCTTTCGTTTAACAACGCTCGCCATGCAGGTGAGAATAAAAGTGAGAATAAAAAGTTCAAGAAATACCAAAATAAACTTCGCAAGTCGTTGCGGTTTAACGATGGAAATTGGGGCATATAAATGAGGGTTCGATTCCCTTCACCCGCTCCATTCATAATCAACGACTTACGTAGCAGTGCAGTAAAAGTGCAGTAAATTACTCCAATAGATTCCCAATCAAAAGAAGCTGGATTTGATCAGTGTTCAATTCCTTGTCAAAGCAATTTCCCCATCGATGAAGAAGTCAATCGTGCCGTTTCCAAGACATTGGCCTTGGGCAACGCATGAAAAAACACTGTCGAAGGAGCCGACAAGCTACAACGACGACCGCGCCTAGCGCACGGTCGAAATGCGCGGCTCGCCGCTACACTGAACTTTGATTGTCCAGCTACATCAGGCTTTGTTGCCCTTCGGCGGATACGTGTCCCAAGTGCGTCCAGATTCGGGCTCGACATGAGTGAAACCGGTACCGGCCGGCGGATTGGGGATGCGGATCACATGTTGGCAAGCCGGGCATTGAATCTGACGGCCGGCGTGGCACGGATCGCACTTCAAGGGTTGATCGCAGTGGGAGCAGTAAAATTTGAACTCAAGTGTGCTCATCGGCTTCAACCTTATTGTGCGCAAACCGGGTAGGAAAAGTATAGAATAGAATTATTCATGCTTTCAGCCGGGCGAATCTGCAGGTAGCGTGGTATGAGCGATTCCCAGTCCGCCATGCCGTCGCCTCAAAAAAACGAAGAAGCACTGTTTCGCGCAGCGATCGAATTGCCGCCGGAAAAGCGCCCCGCCTTCCTGGACGCCGAGTGTGCGGGCGATCCCGCTCTGCGCCAGCGCCTTGAGGCCCTGCTGGCCACGCAGGAGCAAGCGGGCGGATTCATGAATGTTGCCGCGTCGGCACCGGGCGCCAAGAAAACGATCGCTCTTTCATTGCCCCCGACCGAGGAACCTGGCGCCATTATCGGGCGGTACAAGATTCTGGAGAAAGTTGGCGAAGGCGGATTCGGCGTGGTTTATGTGGCCGAGCAAAAGGAACCCGTCAAACGTCGGGTGGCTCTCAAGATCATCAAGTTGGGCATGGACACCCGGCAGGTCGTCGCGCGGTTCGAGGCCGAACGTCAGGCGCTGGCGATGATGGACCATCCCAACATCGCCAAGGTGCTCGACGCCGGGGCTACGGACGCGGGCCGCCCTTACTTTGTGATGGAACTGGTACGCGGTATCAAGATGACCGAGTACTGCGACCAGAACAAACTGTCCACGAAGGAACGCTTGGATTTGTTCGTCAAAGTCTGTCAGGCGATTCAACACGCGCACCAGAAGGGATCATCCACCGTGACATCAAACCTTCAAACATTTTGGTGACGTTGCACGACGGCGTGCCGGTGCCCAAGGTCATCGATTTTGGGATCGCCAAAGCCACGCGGCAAGAGTTGACGGAGAAGACGCTTTACACGCAGCTTCAACAATTTATCGGGACACCTGCCTACATGAACCCGGAGCAGGCGGAGATGAGCGGGCTGGACATCGACACGCGCAGCGACATTTACAGCCTGGGCGTGCTGCTCTACGAACTGTTGACGGGAAGGACGCCGTTTGATCCGAGTGAGTTGATGAAGTCGGGCGTGGAGGGAATGCGTAAGACCATCCGCGAGAAAGAGCCGGTGAGACCCTCGACGAAAGTAGCGACCTTGCAGCGTGAAGAGCAATCCACGACGGCCGCGCGCCATTCTGCTGAAGTTCCAAAGTTAATCAGTCTACTACGCGGCGACCTGGATTGGATCGTGATGAAGTGCCTGGAAAAGGACCGCACGCGGCGTTACGAGACGGCCAACGGTTTGGCAGTGGACATCAAAAGGCACCTGAACAATGAAGCCGTGGCCGCGCGTCCGCCAAGCCGGATTTACCGTTTTCAAAAATCCGTTCGACGAAACAAGTTAGCTTTCGCTGCTGCGGGCGCGGTGACGGCGGCGCTGTTATTCGGTGTCATCGTCAGCACCTGGCAATCGGTGCGAGCGACGCACGCCAAACAGGACGCCGAGGCGGCACAGGCCAATGAAGCTAAACTGCGCGAACAGGCCGATGCGGCGCGTCGTCAGGCCGAGGCAGACGAACTCGCCGCCCGCCAGCGGGCCTACGCTTCGGACATGAATGTCGCAGCCCAGGCATTGGCAGGAAACAATTTCGGCCGCCCGCTGGACCTGCTCGACCGGCAGCGGCCGGGGGCCCGGCCAGAAAGACCTGCGCGGTTGGGAATGGCGTTATCTCTGGCAACAAACCCGCAGCGATGCCTTGTTCACCCTTTGCCAGGAATCCTCGGAGGTCAATTCGCTGGCGATCTCGCCCGACGGCTACTTGCTGGCAGTGGGATTGCGTCAGCGAGACGGTCTGTCCGTGTGGAGTTTGCGGACACGGCAAGAGTTGATCCGGCTGGCGAAAAACGAAACATATGTCCGCGCCCCCTTTTCACCCATGGAACCGCTGTTGGCCTTCACCAGCTCCTCCTTTTTTTCTTCGGGTCAGGAACGAACCACTTTACGGCTCTGGAATACTGCGACGCGACAGATGGTTGCGGAACTACCGTTGGAGGGGGAGTGCTTGGGGTTGGCGTTCGCCAAAGATGGGCGAACGCTGGTCACTTGCACCTCCGGCTCTCAAGACCATATTACTCTCTGGCGAGTGCCCGAGGGGACCGAGCTGGCCAGTTTTCCCAAGAAACAATTTGATATGGAGGTGGGAACCAGCTTCGCCGCAACTACCGACCTGAGTCTCGCCGCCAACCAGTTGCCGGGAGGGCAGATTCGGGTCATGGACCTCCGCAACGCCAAGGAATTGTGGACTGCAGTAGCTTCGAAAGAATATGTCCTCTCCCTGGCGTTTTCACCCGACGGAAAAACCCTGGCGTCTGGTGCCGGATCTGCCGACTCGAGCATCCGTTTATGCGATGTCGCCACTGGCAAACAGATCGGGCAACTGGAAGGGCACGGCTCCTGGGTCAGTTCCCTGGTATTCTGGCCGGATGGCAAAAAGCTGTCCTCGAGCAGCGCCGACCAGACGATCCGCATCTGGAACGTGGCGACTCAGAAGTGCCTGGATGCGCTGCGAGGTCATCGTCAGGAGATTTGGTCGCTGGCCTTGCTGCCGGATGACAAAACGCTGGTGAGCGGCGCCAAGGACGGCACGGTCTGCTTCTGGGACACGTCCGTCACGCACCCGCATCAGCCCTGCATCACTCTCCCCATGGAGAACGTTCGCGACTGGAGTTGGGCATCCGGCGGTCGGACCGTCCTTACGCTGAATCGGCAAGGACAGGTGGCACAGTGGACGGGCGCTGCTTTTCAGGAGAAGACACCGTGGCTGGAATTGGGGTCAAATATTTATTCATCCGAGTTTTCGCCGGATGGACGTTACCTGGCCGTCTGCTGGACCAACGGGATCCTTCAGGCTTGGGATCTTTCACAACGGGTTTTGGCGCATCGATGGACCAATACAATAAGCGAGGTACATCCAGCAGACTTTTTTGCCGAAGGAAAGAAGCTGATTACCTTTTCGGTGAGCGACAATTTGTTACATGAATGGGATCTTACGACCAGCTTGGAAATCCAGTCGTGGCCGGCACCGGCGGCATTTCGCGGCGCGCGCGCCCTTACACCTGATGAATGGTTTTTTATGGCCATCGGTTATGGGGAGACGTCGTCCTCAGAAACCTCGCCGATGAACGCCAGATGAAAGTCGATCTAGACGCTCTGGAAGCCGTCGATGCTTGGTTCTCTCCTGACGGAAAGCTGTTCGCCGTAGCCAGTGATCTGGGTTATGCCCGTGTTTGGGATACCGCAACTTGGCGGCAAGTGGCGAATCTCGGCGGCTTTCTCAACGGAGTGCATTCGGTGGGCTTTTCGCCCGACGGCAAACGGCTGGTAACCGCCAGCGATGGCCAGGAGGCGGTGAAACTCTGGGACACGGATAGCTGGCAGGACGTGTTTACGCTGAAAGCTCAGGGGACCGGATTCCACGGAGCGTGGTTCTCCCCCGATGGCAATACCATCGCTTGGAAAAACTCGACCACCCTTTGCCTCTGGCGCGCGCCCTCGTGGGCGGAAATCAATGCGGCAGAGGTGAAGGAGAAAGCGGATCAGCCATCCATGAACCTTGCTGTTGTTTCCGAGTTCAGGATGCTATGCGATCATCACAAAAAGTGACTTTCGCCCGATCATAAGAAAGGAATAATCTAACTATACCACGAGGAAGAAATGACCGGGGAAGTAGCACAACCGCCGTTGGCGCGGTCAGTTCCGCTGTCGCGGTTCACATCACGAGTCGGCGGTGGCTCTTCCCTCCTCTGGATTGGTCTTGTCCGGGAACACCCTGTATGGAACCGCGGAATTTGGCGGCAGTGCTGGCAAGGGCACGGTGTTTGCCGTCAACGCAGACGGCACCGATTTTACCAATTTGCATAACTTCAGCGCGCTCAATAATTACACCAATGAGGACGGAACCAATCCGCAGGCCGGGTTGGTGTTGTCTGGGAGAACTTTGTATGGGGTCGGATACAATGTTGGCAGTGAAGGTTATGGCATGATTTTCGCCCTCGACACCAATGGGTCGCATTTTGTGAACTTGTATAATTTCGTTGGGGTTCCGCCCTCTCCCGGTCCATACACCAACAGCGCGGGGACATATCCCTATGGCGGGTTGCTTCTGTCCGGCAACAACCTCTACGGAACCGGGAATGATGGCGGCAATTCAGGCAACGGCACGGTTTTCAAACTGGTCATACCCATTACCCTTTTTTATCAGAACATTGGCAACGCAATTGTCTATAGCTGGAACGATCCGTCTTTTGTATTGCAATCAGCCCCGGCGGTGACCGGTACTTACACAAACATCGCGAGCGCCACCAGTCCGTACACTAACTCTATTACCGGTGTGCAACGATATCTCCGCCTGCTGGTGTCGCAGTGATTGCACCGTGACGTGAATACGCCACCTAACAAATCGCGAGGCCGTGTGAAAAATCCTGGACGCGGAAAACTTCGCTCACATTTGGCTCTGACGCATTTTGATGAATCGAGCAGACGGACGGGATGGTCGAAAAATGAGTTTTTACATAGCCTCGCGCTGGATCCGAAGCCGACTGCTTCTTGCGCTTAACTTGGTTTCCTAAAATTTGTGTTTGGGGGATGGGAGGCGAATCCGTCAAATTTTATTTTTGGTACGTGTTTGCACCTGCTTGCATCCTATCGGATGCTCTGTGCAGGCAGATGTCTTAATTGTCCGGCGCGTTGAATAAGCCTTCAAAATCCCGTGCTATGTTGCGGCGATGGCGGTCAATGCGACACATCCCGATTATGACGCGACCCTGCCGGTGTGGTTGCGCGCCCGCGAAGTCATGGCGGGCGAGGATGCGGTGAAGTATGCCGGGGAAAAATACCTGCCACGACTGGAATCACAGACAGATGTTGAATACAACGCCTGCCCGCCCAGTCAAAAGTGCACCCTGCAAGGTTTGGCGAGGCGCAGGCTCCGTCCATGGGGAAGCTGATGTCGAACTGCTGATTCGAGACGGGTCCACGGATTATACTCCCGGCTCCTACATCAGCATGTTTGGCTACAGGTATGCGCTGTTATCAAAGGCGAATTTCAACAAACTGTGGGTTCCATGCAGTTTTAATTTGTCGCAGATGTGCTGCCGATGGTTTTCCACGGTTCTGACGCTCAAGTTGAGGCGGCTGGCAATTTCTTTGCTGGTGTAATCTTCACCCACAAGCTTTAGAATGCGTCGCTCTGCGGGCGTCAGTGACTCGATTTGCGGTCTGCTCAAAAGCAATTCCCGCACCCGATCGCTCCGGCGTTTTCCAGCCTCCAGCATCGAGGCACTCATAAAACTTTCGCCGCGATCCACCTTCTCCAGCGCAGCCAGGATATCGTTTGCAGCGTTCTCCTTCAAAACGTAGGCCTTCGCCCCCAAATCCATCGCGGCGTTGAACATGTCTTCCTCATTATACATTGTCAGGATTACCACCTTGACCGGAAACGGCAACTGTCGCACGGCTCGAATCGTTTCCAACCCGTTGAGGCGCGGCATATCAATGTCCAGGATGGCGATTTGGGGTTTCAGGCAGGCCATCTGCTGCAGCGCCGCCTCCCCATCGGACGCTTCGCCCACGATCTTGAAGCGCGGATTGCGCGCGATGACATCGTGCAGCCCGTGGCGGAGGAGTGGGTGGTCATCCACAATGAGCACAGTTACTTCCTGATTCATAGTGGTGGATTAGGGAATGGAACTTCGACCGTTAAGCTGGTGCCTTCACCCGGTTTGGAATCAAGCGCCAGGGTTCCCTTGAGAATGCGCACGCGCTCAGCGATGCCGCTGAGTCCATACCCGAGGTCGTGCCGTTGGGCAGACTGTTTCGCCGGATCAAAGCCCCGGCCATTGTCCCGGATCGAAAGAGAAACGAACGTTGCCCATTTCTTGACGACTACCGTCGCTTCCGTGGCCGCAGAATGCTTGACCACGTTGGTGATGGCTTCTTGCACGATTCGATAAACGTGGATTTCGGAATCTTTATCGAACAGGTCGTCAATGTCATTGATTCGGCTGGCGAATAAAATCGAATTGTGCCTGGAGGCGCGGTCGGTCAAGGCGCGAACCGCCTGGGTCAGGCCCAAGCGATCCAACTGGTAAGGCCGCAAGCCATGGGTAATCCGGCGCACTTCCTCAATCGCCTGGGACGTGGTGCCGGAAATCTCATCCAGACGGTGTCGCAAACCCTTTTCGTCCGGGGAGCCTTGCATCGCCAACATGGCGTGGTTTTTGATAACCAGCAGGGTTTGTCCCAGGCTGTCGTGCAAGTTAACGGCAATCCGCCGCCGCTCATCTTCCAGCCTTTCCAGAACTTGCCGCGAAAATGCGAGTTGGGAGGCATACTGCCGTTCCAACCGGCGATGCAACAGGTGAATCCATAATAACGTTACCACCAATATGGTGAGCAGTGTCGCCACCAGCGTTGCGGTTCTTTTCCACGTCCACCAAGGAGGACCGCTGAGCACAGCCACGTCTTTCTGGCTGCGCAACAGGATATTGAGCGAAGCCATGATTTGTCGTGCGCTTGCAGGCTTTGCTGCGGTTGACAGGGACGCCGTTGGTTCGTCGTCGCAAACTCCGGTGATCCGGAGGCGGCTGCCCGGAACCAGGTCTGGCAATCCGTCTCGATTGGCGGCGAGGGTCGCCACAAATACGTGCTGTTGTTCCTGAAGCTCCAGCACCTGATTCTCGCCGTTCGTGGTGCAAGCCAACAGCGTTGCGCTGGCGCGAATCAAAGTGCCAGCCTGCTTTAAGGATAACGCCTCGTTCAAATCCAAATCCCTGGGACTGACATGCTCAACTGACCTGGATGGACGTACCAGCGGTTCGGTGAGGGTGTGGATGAAACCGTTGATCGCCGGGAATGCCAGCAGCTCAACCGTTTCCCCTGTTTTCACTTTCGGTTGATCGATGGTTCGCACCCGAATTCCACCCGAGGCGTCCTGAATAAAAAATGAACGGGCGTCCTGATAGGTGACCTCACCGACCACTCGCACCCGATGGGACCACGAAGATTCCACTCCTTCGAAAAGGAGGTCAGCGATTGAATGCCCTGGTACACCGAAAGGATTTTTTGGCGCTTCCTCTTTGACATCGAGAAAATTGCGAGACGGGATGAGCAACAGCTGTTCATCCAGCATGTTGGGCATCAGCACGCCCCGGGCGCACACTTCTGCATCCACATAACGGGCGAGGTGATTGGCGGGTGTCTTGCCGAGCCAGAGATAGGCCGGACCGTCTTTCCCCACGATGGTGAGTGTTCCGTTAGTATTCACCGAATGGATCACGCCTTCAAGTTCACTCCATCTCCCCACCAGGCTGGCTGGGTTCGGGGCGCCCAGGGGATGGGCAATGGGCTTGGGCATGGAATACCATCCGAGTTCGGTGACGACCAACGGGGTGATGACCTGCAGGTATTTGCCCGGTTCCAGCGCGCCGCCCAGATCAACTCCTTGCCCCACTTCCAGTTGGTTTTTGAAAGCGAGGTCATCAGGAGAAACCAACATGGCGGTGTTGTCCTCTTGAACAAAGATGTAGTGCTTGTCAAAGACCCGATCGTTAAAAGTTGTCACGCCGCGGGTTCCATAAAAGCCCTGCATGGCCGGAAGGGTGGCACCCGTTGACAGAGCAGGTTGGTTTGCCGAGGTGAATTTATTTGTCGTCACAGTCTTGAGGAAGGAAACGCAATTTTCTGCCGAGGCCCAGATCAGCCCCGGCATCAGCGTTCCATTTTGATCATAAACTCCCTCACAAACGCCATCGACCCGGATGACGAGGTTGCTTGACTCTTTTAATTGTCTCGACATTTCCTCGCTCCAGTGTTTCACGCGCACTTGCACCTGCGCCCGCCCGTCAGACAATTCCAAGGTGGCGTTATTTTCGGCTACGGCCTTAAACGTGACCACCCCCTCCGCTTGCACCCAGCGATAGTTATTCTCCACCGGCAATGGCTGATCCATGGCAATTTGATTGGGTTCTGGCAATTTTCCGGGTCCATGAATGCGAATCCCAACTTCCTTGACGGTCAAAGCCGATTCGAATGGGCGCGCCCCGCCCATGCCGCTCAAATCACCATCCCAGTAATTGGTCCAGTATTCGCGCAGGATGCCGTTGGTTGCGGCATCTGTTGAACGGTGGTCCTGGTTCCAGGGAGTGAGGTAGGGGCCATCGATAACCGATCTGGGCAGCCCGGGTCCCTGCCAGGCGACGGAGAGGTTTTCGGCTACGGTGGTTTGCTCCTGCAGCGCCTCAATGTAATAGGTCTTGCCAGCCTCGAGTTGTATCGGCTCTGAACGTTGTGATGGATATCGCGACCATTCGTGCACGAGCACCCAGCCGAAACGGGGGATAGACGCGATTTTTCTGACCTTGGATGGGTCCGCGTTCGGGCTCAACCACAATTCTGAAGAGTTATCGCTGGCTATCCAAAAGGTGTAAACACCCGTGACCTGGGGATGCAGGTAGCCTCGCATCCGCGTTAAGTTGTATTCGCCCCAGTTCATCGGGGCGTCGAATGAACTGCAAATATTCCGACCCGAGGGGTAATACGGATAATTTGGAAAGCTTCGAAAAAGGGGACAGCAATTGGTGCCATCTATCGCAACAAACTGTCCCACCTGAGGTTTCCGGTTTCCAATGTGAAAGTTCAAGGCTACCGCCCCGGTTGCATCCTGCAACACCACCAAATTGCGGTTCGTATCCACCAGCGTTAAGACGCCGGTCAGGCGGAAGTCGCACCCGGCAAGGTAATCCGCGTCGGAGAGGGTTCTGAATTGCGCCACGTTCGTCACGTAACGACCAGAATTCACAGCCAGGCTGGCTGCGTTCGGACGCGACGAAAAGTCCTCGGCTCCGCACAGCAACACGCCGGCCGCCGACAAAAGCAGGACCATTGATTTTGCGAGCATTTGTCGGCGATGATTTGACGGTTGAAACATACCTTAAATTCACGTCGGACAGCCCGCCCGATTGTCTCTTAAATGGGTACAGCATTTCATATCACCTTGGTTTATTGCGGCAAGCACTTTCGCAGGTCCCGAGCTGTGGTGCATAACAAGCCATCGGATTTCAGGCGCGGTTTTTGCCGGCAGGCGTCACGGCATAAACCGCAGAACTGCCCGTTTTTAGGACCTTGATGCAATCATAAGTCCGAGGCCAGGCAAGGTGTGCGGCGGTGTCGCCATTTTCAATGAGTAAACATACTCATCTTATGCGCATTGCTACTCATTCCAAGTCGGTTTGGTTATATGATAGGATTTACTCCATGATTATCCTCGAGTTGCCAGGAGTTGACCGCATGCATTGATGTCATCAGCACCTCATTCGCGATTTCCGAGGAGAAACAAACAGAAACAAGTCAAATCAAAAGCCAAGTCCAATATGAAAACCAAAACAACATTCCTCCAGCGGAGTTGCATGACCGCACTGGCGATTGGTACCGCCGCCATAGCCATAACGTTGGCTCCAACGGTAACCCACGCGCAACTCGTCGTCTGGTCAACAACAAACTTCGTTGACGACCCATTAGGTTCGTACGGCGCGTTCGTGGACTTTCAGGGTGGTGAAAACGTGGCTGTAAACATCGTCACTCCTGGAGAGGGTGGAGGTAGCAGTCAAGCACTGGAGATCACTCTCGACCCTAACCAACCCAACATTAACTTTCAGACGACCACTATCCCCTATCCGTGCAGTGGCAATACCAACGCGTTTTTGGCGAATTACACCCTTTCCTTCGATATGCAAGTGAGTGGCACTATTAATTTGTCCCCGGTTGGTGGATTACAGATCAGCCTTTTCCCGAATCAAACTGGCGCCAATGGATATGGTGTATTTGGTTCCAATCTGCTCCTTCCCAATACAGACACTAATGTTTTTACCGCAGGGAC
>DASZAB010000136.1:0-3940 GCA_035945675.1 Verrucomicrobiia bacterium
AAACCAAGGATTTTTCAACGTGGCTACCAATTACGAAACATTTGAACACGACGTCCTCGTCATCGGCGCGGGCGGCGCGGGCCTGCGCGCGGCCATTGAAGCGTCGGCGGCGGGCGTAAAAGTCGGCCTCGTCTGCAAATCACTCCTCGGCAAGGCGCACACGGTCATGGCCGAGGGCGGCATGGCGGCGGCGATGGGCAACGTGGACGACCGCGACAATTGGAAGGTGCATTTCGCGGACACGATGCGCGGCGGCCAATACGTCAACAACTGGCGCATGGCCGAACTCCACGCCAAGGAAGCGCCGGAGCGCGTCCATGAACTGGAAGCCTGGGGCGCGGTTTTTGACCGCACGCCGGACGGGAAAATTCTCCAGCGCAATTTCGGCGGCCACAAATACCCGCGGCTGGCGCATGTCGGCGACCGCACTGGCCTTGAACTGATTCGCACCTTGCAGGACCACGGCATTCATCAGGGCATCTCGGTCCACATGGAATACACCATCGTGACGTTGCTCAAGGACGGTGACCGCGTCATCGGCGCCTTCGGCTACGACCGCGAGCGCGGGCGGTTCAAGGTTTTTCAGGCGAAGGCTGTGGTGCTGGCCACCGGTGGTCTGGGCCGCGCGTATAAAATCACGACCAATTCCTGGGAAGGCACCGGCGACGGTGTTTCCCTCGCCTATCACGCCGGCGCGGAGTTGCGGGACATGGAATTCATTCAATTCCATCCCACCGGCATGATTTGGCCGCCGAGCGTGAGGGGCCTGCTCGTGACCGAAGCTGTGCGCGGTGAAGGCGGCATTTTGAAGAACAAGGAGGGCCGCCGCTTCATGTTTGACGACATTCCCGACCTTTACAAGGCGCAGACCTCGACCGATCCCGAAGAAGGCTGGCGCTACACGCAAGGCGACAAGAATGCCAAACGCCCGCCGGAACTTTTGACGCGCGACCACGTCGCCCGCTGCATCAATCGCGAAGTGAAGGCCGGCCGCGGCAGCCCGCACGGCGGCGTGTTTCTGGACATCGCCTGGATCAAGGAAAAAATCCCGAACGCGGCCGAGCACATCAAACGCAAATTGCCCTCGATGTATCACCAGTTCATGCAACTGGCGAACCTCGACATCACCAGGGAGCCGATGGAAATCGGCCCGACGACGCATTATCTCATGGGTGGCATCCGCGTGGACGGCGACACCCAGGCCACGAATGTTCCCGGGCTTTTTGCCGCCGGCGAATGTGCCGGCGGTTTGCATGGTGCGAACCGGCTCGGCGGCAATTCGCTGTCCGACCTGATTGTTTTCGGCAAACGCGCCGGCGAGTTCGCTGCGAAATTCGCCAGGGAAAAGAGCGCCGGCAAAGTCAACAACGCGCAAATCGAGGAAGCCTCGCGTTATGCGCTGGAACCGTTTGAACGCGAAGGCTCGCCCGAAGGCCCGTATCAGGTGCAACACGATTTGCAGGATATGATGCAGGAGCTGGTTGGCATCGTCCGACGCGAGCAGGAAATGGCCAAAGCGCTCGACGGCCTCAAGCAGCTTTGGAACCGCGCGAACAAAGTCGCCGTCGCCAGCAACCGTGAATACAATCCCGGCTGGCATACCGCCCTCGACCTCAAGCACCTGCTGACAGTTTCCGAAGCCATCACGCGCTCGGCGTTCGATCGCAAGGAAAGCCGCGGCGGCCATTTCCGGGAGGATTTCCCGAAGAAGGACCCTGAGGCGCAAAAATACAACACGGTGGTCGTCAAGGCGGCGGACGGTTCAATGAAATTGCGGCGCGAGCCGATCCCGCCCCTTCCGGCGGAATTGCAGCAAGTGATTGAGGAGATGAAGTGATGAAGACGGTCACTTTCAGAATCTGGCGCACGGACACCAACGGGGGCGGCAAGTTCGTGGATTATACCACCGAAGTTTCCGAAGGCATGGTCGTACTCGATGTCGTCCACAAAATTCAGGCGGAGCAGGCCAACGACCTCGCCTGCCGCTGGAATTGCAAGGCCGGCAAGTGCGGCTCCTGTTCGGCGGAAATCAACGGCATCCCGCGGCTGATGTGCATGACGCGGCTGGACATGATCCCGACGGACAAGCCGGTAACCGTCGAGCCGATGCGTGCATTCCCCGGCATCCGCGATCTGGCGACGGACGTTTCGTGGAATTTCCGCGTCAAAACGAAAATCAAAAAATTCAATCCGCGCAAACCCGACGCGCCGGACGGCAGCTGGCGAATGCAGCAGGAAGACGTGGACCGCGTGCAGGAATTCCGCAAGTGCATCGAATGCTTTCTCTGCCAGGATGTCTGCCACGTTTTGCGCGAGCACCACAAACATGACGAATTCATCGGCCCGCGGTTCCTCGTTTATACCGCCGCGCTGGAGATGCACCCGCTCGACACCGAGGACCGGCTGCCGGAATTGCGTCAGGCGCACGGCATCGGCTTTTGCAATATCACGAAGTGCTGCACCAAAGTTTGCCCGGAAAACATCACTATCACCGACAATGCCATCATCCCATTGAAGGAACGCGTGGTGGATGACTTCTATGACCCGCTCGGCTGGCTGTGGAAGATGTTACGGCCCAAAACCTGATTATACGCACAGCTTGCGGACCTGACGTTTGGCCGGCTTTGTCCGCACGGGCACGCCGTGAAAGAGGAAAAGGCTCAGCCTTCCACGCTTTCCGTTTCCATCGTCGCCACGAGGTCTTTCTCGGCCAGCACCCAGTCTTCGAGCGTCAGCGGGTGTTCCGGCAGTTTGTCGCGATACAGGCGATAGGCATGTTCGCGCACCATGCCCCGGGTCACGCCGGGCGTGAACGGTTTGGGTTGGTCAAACGCTTTGGCAGCCTTGATTTTTGTTTTCATGATTAAACATAAGCCTCGCCGTTCATTTCGCAAGTGATGCGAAGTTCTCTTATTGCGGGAATTCGAAGGTGCCCGGAAAGAACCGGCTTGCCGGGTCGAAGCTCGAAGCGCATTTCCGCTCGTTGGCTACCACCCTGTAAAGCGACGGTGATTTTGTCCGGATTGAGTCTGTTCCGAGTTCCGAAAATGGCAGGCAGAGAATTTGCGCCCCCTTCGGCGGGTGTTAAAACCGTGTTTTAATGCCGGTTAAACCGGCGATTAAAAGCTGTTCATGCCGCTTTGAAGACAGCCCCATTCCTCATGGCCTGACGGACTAGCTCTCGCCACCTGGTGAGCGGGTAGCAACGATAATCCTCTACGCCGTCGATCCGATTGCGTTTGATCCAGACTTCATCATCAATGATGCCTTCAACAACGATTTGATCCGGGAAAATAAATGTATCGCCGCGACGCGGGGTGAAGGCTCGGCACAATCCATTGCCATCGGCAATGCGATTCTGTCTTTGAGTTTTCGCTTGTCTCTTTGCCATAGTCGCTCTTCACGTTGTCGTTAGATTTCGGCAAGCGTGCATTTAAGCCGCAACCAAATCGGCTGGGTTCTCGGCGCGGCGGCGATGGCCAGTCGCTATCGGCGCAATGCCGCGCCTGGCACCCTTGGATTCTTCCGAAGGCGGTTCCTGCGGCTCCGGGAGGGCCTCAGCAGGCAACGCCAAGCGAGGCTTGCGAAATGATTTCCTGCCGATTTGGCGCGCGGCTTCCATGCCTTCCAGGAACGTCTTGTCACCCGGCAAAAGGAAGTCGTAAATCGCCCGGTGGACTTGCTCGGCCGATGTCTTGCTCAAATCGTCTGTGCCCAGCATTGCCCTGACTTCGGTGGCCACGTCACCCACTGCTGATAGATCGCGTTTGCTCAACAGCGCATAACCGACAATTTTATCCAGGGCGGCTGGCGGCGCTTTTTTAAAAACGTTCCTGGCAACTGCCTTAATATCATCTTCCGTGTTTGCGGCCGGCAGCTTGACCCAGCGTTTCACGCGCCGGCGAAACTGCCGATAATTCCACTCCACCTGATCCGCCGC
>DASZAB010000137.1:0-22760 GCA_035945675.1 Verrucomicrobiia bacterium
GGCGACGATCACCGCCATTGGTGGCGCGAAATCCTCACCAAACTCACCGCTTTGCCCAACTGCAATGCAGTTGCCTCACTTCAAGCATAAACCCGCCAATCCTATGCAACAATCCCCTTCAACTGAATCGTTCCGGCTAAGTCCAGGGTGATGGGGTTGATGGGATAAAGCGTGATCCAGTCATAGCTTTCGAGGAAGGCGATCAGATGGACGGCGGGTTGTTCCAGACACAGTCCGACGCGGGCCTGGGGATGTTGCTGGCGCAGTTCCAGCAGCCATTCCCAGAGGGCTTCGGGAGCGGTGTCGATGATGGCCGACCGGCGCTGGCCGGTGGCGGTGGTGATGCGGCACAGGTCGGCCTTTTTGTCGGAACGATCCAGACCGATGATCAGGTCATAAGGATGCGGTGGGTTCATGGTTTAATACTGGGTTATGTTTTGTTGTCTCCCGCAGGCTTGACCCGGCGACGGCAATATAGAAGAGTCGTCATGTAATATGGCAACGCCCTCTTGAGTAGTCGTTAGAGGGCCAAGCCCCGCCCGACGGGCCGGTCCATAAGCTCAAAGTCGTCTAAGCGACTGGACGTTAGCAGATCTGGCCCGCCGGGGCGGGAAAACGTTTAACCGGATACAGCAAATGACCACCGACGGCCATCTTGATCCGCTCGCCCCGACACCCGGTGTCGGGGCGCCGAAGTTATTCACCGTCGGAGCGGCGGGGACTTCCCTCCGGCCCGCCGCACCGCCGATGAATAACTTCGGATAACCTATATCTGGACGTTAGGATGAATAAGGAAACACCTCCAAGACCGCAGAAGCCGTGGCCAGCATGGGTGCGCATGAGGCTCAGGGTTGTGGGCATCCTGTTAGTTTTGCTGGCGGTCAGATTTTATATCCATAGTTTCGATGAGTGGCAGGCTGGCGACGTTCGGCAAGGCTACAACTACAGAGGCACGATAACCGCGACAAGCTTTTCCGAAAGAGTAGCCATTGTGCTTGCGATTGGCGGCGTCATTATTTTTGGTCTTTCGTTTCCGTCGAATGAGAGGACTGATAAAGATGACAAAGATTCATCCTAACAGCGCTGGAGCCGGTTACGCCGGTCAGTTTTCGCTGCGGGTTTCGGGTTGGCGGGAGTCACCGGCGGCGTGGCTCTTCTGGGGTCGTTAGGTGTCATTGCGCGTCATATAAACAACCAAACACAGAGAGGAGTCATTATGAGTTGGAGATCAGGAAGCAAGCTTTTCGCCGAGATGTGGCCGCTCATTCAGCAAAATATTCCCGACCGGGAGCATCGTATCGAGTTCACCGGATTCTTGCTGGAGCGGATGGTCGGAGATGACATGGATCCAGTCGATGTGGAGGACATTCATCCCGATGTTCGAGCGGCAATGCGTCAGGTCAGTATTGAGATTAGTGACCCAGACCGTTACAAAGACGATGCTGACACCTAACCACCAAAGGATTGAAATGACCGGAGCTCGCTGAGGACGTGGACAAGGTTGAGGCGTGAACGCGCGGAGCGTCAATCCATTAGGATTCGCTTCCATTCACTTTCTTTGCAACTGATTTTATTGGGATTCGTTTACTTTCAATTCAACCGCCAATTGCCCCAATCGTTCATCTTAAAATGAATACAGGAAAAGAGTTCCCGTCCGTCCCGCCTCGCGGGACGCGGCCCGTTGCCGCCGCGGAATCCGTAATGCGGAATTCAAGTGCTCCATGTCCTCCCTCATCCAACCCTCTCCCCAAGGAGAGGGCTTTCACATCCGCTGCTCCCTTGAAGATTCGCGCGACCGGATTTGCCGGGCTGGCATTCGCAAAACCAGATACGTGCGCCTGCCATTCCTTCTCCCTGGGGAAGAAAGTTAGATTAGACGTTCGTCCTCACCCCCGGCCCTCTCCTCCAGGAGAGGGAGAATTATCCGCCGCGCATTTGACAATTTGCAGACCTGGATTTGCCGGACGCATATCCGCAAAATCAAAAGCGTGCGCCAGCTATTCCTTCTCCCGGGGGAGAAGGTCAGGATGAGGGCGGGCGTAAACCACAAATAAACATTGGCAGCTCGTTCCTCGCAACGCCGGGCCGTTCCATTGTGTCTCAGTTTGTTTCATTTTAGCCAAAGTTTTGGAAATCCAACAGAACGCGTCACTGCACGCGGAGGAGCATACAACCATGCGCGGGCAGATCGGCGGTGAATTCCGTCTCTCGGCCAAGATCCTTTCGCAGCCACAGGTCGCGGACTTGCGGTGCGGAGTGAAATCCAAGCTTCTGCCAGGGAACAGCCACCTTGACCGGTTGATCGGTGCGATTAAAATATCCGACGGCCAACGAGCCGTCGGCCAATTTTTTGATCCAGATTTCCGCCGGAACGTTCGGATCCGTTATCCGCCATGCTGGGTTGCCGAGCGAATCCTGGTCAACCGCGAGCACTTCCGGGTCGGTCAAAATCGCCGTCGTCCATTCATCGTTGTCCGGCAAATTCATGCCGAGCATGAGCGGTGACGGCGCCAGCGCCCAGAGCGACAGGAGGGTCAATTGTTCATCGCGGGTGAAACGCGTCCAGCGGTCCGGCCGCACGTCGCAGTTGCGCTGGCAGATGTGCCCGAAGGGAATCATGTCGCCGTCCGGCCAATGGCCGGGCCCGGTGTATTCGGTCCACCGGTTGAACAAATCGAAATTATGGTTGAGTGAGCGCCAGTTGTCCCAGAAATCCGGCGAGATGCGCCAGAGATTGGCGAACCGGGCGACGTGGGCGCCATGGCTCACCGGAGTCGCGCCCGGGGAAAGGCTCAGGACGATGGAACGGCCCGAATGCTTCAGCGCGGTTGACAGAGCTTCGATTTCTTCGGCGTCATAGATTTTTCCGCGCTGCAAATTCGCGATGTCGTCGCATTTGATGTAGTCCACACCCCAGTCAGCGTATTGTTTGGCGATGCCGGCATACCACGCCTTGCCCGCATCGGTAGTGGTGTCCACGCCGAACATGTCTTGATTCCAAACGCAGGTGCGATTGACGTTACCTTTCGGCAGCACGGCTTGTGCGGCGGTGAATTTGGAGCCGGGAATCGGCAGATTTTTCTCCACCGCCTGGCGGGGGATGCCGCGCATGATGTGAATGCCGAACTTCAAACCCATGGCATGAATCCGGGCCGCGAGCGCTTTGAAACCGGCGCCCTTCGTTGCCGAGGGGAAACGATTGGGGGCGGGAATGCAGCGGCCGTATGGGTCAATCATCACCCCTTGGGGACTCTGGCCGGGTTGACCGTGGGCAAGCCGGTCATACCAGCGAAAATCCACGACGACGGTGTCCCAGCCGAAGGGTTGCAGGTGTTGTTTCATCCATTCGGCGTTGGTCAGCACCTCGGATTCGCGGACGGAATCCCCATAAGCATCGTAGCTGTTCCAACCCATCGGCGGCGTCAGCGCCAGGGTGTCACCGCAGACGATTTTGATTCTTTCAGAAGTCTTGCCGGCGGGATTTTTGACGGCGGCTTCGAAGGCGTATTCCCCCGCCCTTTTGAGCAAACCGGTGATGACGCCGGTTTTGGCGTCAAGCACCAGCCCGGAAGGCAGGTGTTTTGCCGAAAACTCCAGTGGCCGTTCACCGCTGACTGCCAGCAACAGAATCAGCGGGGTGTCGGAACGGACCCCGACGATTCGCGCCCCGTTGAACTGTGGAATTGCCGCCGGCTTCGCCGCGGCAATAATTTGTTCCTGGCGGGCCGTGAGGTTGGTATCGGGCGAAACCATTTCAGCGGCGCTGAGCTGGTTCGCCGCGAGAAGCGAACAAGCAAGCATGACCCGTTTCCCGCAATTTTCCACTCTACGGACTTTATCCATATATCCATGCGGTCCAATTTCATAAGGCCGGTTGGATTTTTCGAAAGCGACTCGGCGCATGGCGCCGGGAAAATTCAGCCTTGCATCTGACCGACGGGGACTTCGGCTTGAAAAAGACGGAGTCCGTCCCTAGCTCCACCGCTTGATTCTGCGGCGGAAGCCTCGCCTACTGCCTGCCGGCAACGCGGATTGGACGTTGGCCGCAGCCCGGCCGGATTTTCAGGCCGTTTGGCAGCGCGAATCGATTCGTTGCTTCACTGCTCTTTTTTGGGGCGGAACTTGATGGTATAAAAAAGCCCCATCACGAACAATAGCACGCCCCACCAGATGCCAGCGTGGTATTGGGCCATTTGCACCGGGTGCTCCTGCGGATGGGACAGTTCGTAAATCCCCGCCCCGAAAATCAACACGCCATAAACGGTCAGCAGGAGGCCGATAAAAAACCAGATGGAAATGCGATGTTTTTGCATAAAATTTACCAGAAAATGATGTTAAGGATGATAAAGACGACGAACACCACGGTGCCCCAGAAGAGCGGCTTCTTGAACCACGGAATGCCATGTTCGACGGGAATAACCGTGCAGCCGCGGACCAAACCGACGAGTTCGCTTTCCGGTTTCGCCTTGGTCCCCAAACTGACCGCCACTGTCACGATCACGGTCACGATGAAAGACCAGAGCGCCTGAAACATGTCTTGAGCCAGGGGCTTGGCGTCGGGCGACAGGGCCACAATGGCCAGCGCCGAGGGCACGATCTTCACCCAGGCCCACAGGCCAATGCTGCTCAACGTGCCGAGCAACAGCCCCCAGAAACCGCCCGGTCCCGTCGTTCGTTTCCAAAACATGCCCAGCAGCACCGTCCCCAACATCGGGGCGACGAACCAACTGAACAGGGCCTGCACGTAGTCCATGATGCTGTTGAACTGCATGACCAGGTAAGCCGTGCCGATGCTGATCAGCACGCCCAGAAATGTCCACCAACGACCCACGCTCACGTAATGTTCGTCGCTGGCCTGCTTCCGGATGAGCGGCCGATAAATGTCATACGTCCACACGGTCGCGAACGCGCTGACGTTGCCCGCCATGCCGGACATGAAACCGGCGACGAGGGCGGTGATGCCCAGTCCCAGCAGACCGGGGCCGAGGTAGCGCCCCATCAACAGGGGCAGCACTTCGTTGTAACTGTTGCCGCCCGTTTTGATCGCCACCTGCTCAGGAAGGAGATGCGGATGCAACAACGCCAGTCCCAGCAGGCCCGGGAGGATGACAATAATCGGGATCATCATTTTGAACCCGGCGCCGATGATGGGGGCCGATTGGGCCGAACGCAGGTCTTTGGCCGTCAACACGCGCTGCACGACCAGGAAGTTCGTCATCCAATAACCCGGCGAGATGACCAGGCCCAGGCCAACCACGATCCCAACCCAGTTGATCCCCATCGGATTGGTGTTGAAATGGCCCAAGCCGGACCACAAATGCGTGTAGTCCTGGGCGGGGAAATTCTCGTGGATTTTGGCGACCATGCCGCTCCAACCGCCGGCCTGAATGAGTCCCAGGATCGGGATGAGCAATGCCCCGAGCCAGATCAGCATGAACTGCAGCACTTCATTGAAGATGGCCGAGAGCAAACCGCCCAAGACGACGTAGATGGCCACGGTGATCGAAGACACCCAGATGCTGAAGTTGATGTCCCAACCCAGAACGACTTTCATCACCAGCGCCATGGCATACATGTTGATGCCGCTGGTCAGCACCGTCATGAACGCAAAAGTGACTCCGGAGAGCACGCGGGTGGCGTTATTATACCTCAAATGCAAATAACCCGGCACCGAGTGGGTTTTGCAGATGTAGTAAAACGGCATCATCACCAACCCCAGAAAGAGCATCGCGGGGATGGCGCCGATCCAATACCAATGGGTGGCCAGAATGCCGTATTGGTAAGTGGCCGCCGCCCAACCCATGAGTTCCAGCGACCCCAGGTTGGCGGCCAAAAAGCTCAAGCCGGCGATCCAGGCGGTCATTTCCCGTCCGGCCATGAAGAAGCCTTCGCCGGTTTTGGCGAATCTCTTGAGATACCATCCGATGCCCAGCACCATCATGAAATAGATGGCAATCACGGCCATGTCCACCGGGCTGAGGTGGACGAGTGTGCTGGAGGCCGGCGTGGCAACGGCAGTGGCGCCCGCCGCCAGGCTGTTGGTGATTTCATTCATAGTGTTGGATGGTTGTTGGATTTGATTGTGCGATTACTGGACGCTGAATTTATACTCGATGGTATTGTGGTAGGTCTGGCCCGGTTTCAACTCGCTCGAGGGAAAATCCGGGTGATTGGGCGCGTCGGGATAGTCCTGCGGCTCCATGGTGAACGCCGAACGGCGCGTATAAACTTTGCCGTCCTTGCCAATGAGGGTGCCGTCGAGGAAATTGCCGGTGTAGAATTGCAGACCGGGCTGGTCGCTCCAGACCTCCATCACCCGACCGCTGTTTGGGTCAGTCACGCGGGCCTGCAAACCGAATTTGCCGGGCGGATTGTTGATGACCCAATTGTCGTCATAGCCCGGGCCATATTGCAGGATCTGGTTCGGGTCGTTGATGCGCGCCCCAATGGCGGTGGGCGCGCGGAAATCAAACGGTGTGCCCGTCACATCCAGATATTCGCCGGTCGGAATCAAATGACTGTCCACCGCCGTGATCTTGTCCGAATTGATATAGACCAGGTCGCCGAGGATGTCGCCGTTCCCCTGCCCGGAAAGGTTGAAATACGAATGGTGCGTGAGGTTCAAGACCGTCGGTTTGTCGGTCGTGGCCGTGAAAACCAGCTTCAACGCATTGTCGTCGGTCAGGGTGTAGGTCGCCGTGACATTCAGGTCGCCGGGAAAGCCCTGCTCGCCGTCCTTGCTCAAATAACTCAATTCCAGCCGGGGGCCGTCGGGTCCGACATCCGCCTTCACCGGCGTCCAGACCACCTTGTCAAATCCTTTGAATCCGCCGTGCAGCGTGTTGCCGTGGTCGTTCTGTGGCAGTGTATAAGTTTGTCCATCGAGGGTGAATTTGCCCCCGCCGATGCGGTTGCCGTAGCGGCCAATGAGGGCGCCGAAATACGGGCAGGCATTCAGATAATTGGTGTTGTCGTAGCCCGCCAGGTTGTCGAACCCGAGCACCACGTCGGCGAAATTGCCGTTCCGGTCGGGCATGGTGAGCTTCTCCACAATGCCGCCGTAGGTCATGATGCGCGCCTCGGCGCCTTTGGAATTACGGAGCGTGTAGATTTCCACCGGTGTGCCGTCGGGCATCTGGCCGAACGGAGCTTCCGTAATGGTTCCCCTGGCGGCGGAACCCGATTTTGAAAAGGACGCGCAACCGGTCAGGCAAACCACGCCCAGTCCGGCCAGCGTCAGTGCGGTTGAGAGGAGGATTTTTTTCATAATAGTTGCTCGGTTATTTTTGTCCGTAATAGGCGTTGGTTCCGTGTTTGCGAAGAAAATGTTTGTTCAACAGGGCGGATTCCATCGGCCTGGTCTTTGGATTAATCCGCAGCGTTTCGGCCGCCAGCCGCGCGATAAATTCCATGACCACGGCATTGTGAACGGCATCGTCCACGTCCCTGCCCCAGGCAAACGGTCCGTGACCGGCGACCAGCACCGCCGGATGCTGCAGCGGATCCAGCCGGTTGAACGTCTCGACGATGACGTGGCCGGTGTTGGCTTCGTAATCGCTTTTGATTTCGCGCGGCGTCAGGGCGCGCGTGCAGGGAACCTCGCCAAACCAATAATCCGCCTGGGTGGTGCCATAAGCCGGGATTTTCCTCCGGGCCTGCGCCCAGGCGGTCGCGTAAAGACTGTGCGTATGAACCACGCCGCCGATTTCCGGAAAGGCGCGGTAAAGCCCCAGATGGGTCGGCGTATCCGAGCTGGGCTTGAGATTGCCCTCGACCACTTTGCCGGTCTGCAGCGACACGACGACCATCTGTCCGGGCTTCATCCCGTCATAAGGCACGCCGGACGGTTTGATGACAATCAACCCGCGCCGGCGGTCAATGCCGCTGGCGTTGCCCCACGTCTGAATCACCAAACCATCGGCGACCAGTTTGAGATTTGACGCGCAAACCTGTTGCTTCAGTTCGTCGAGCATGAGGAAAGACGGATTATTCCCGAACGCGGCTGCGGATTTCAATCAGTTTCTTCATAATATTATGCAGATTGCCGCTCCAATCGCGTGTGCCAAAGGCGTCGTGCAACGTTTTGTACAGCGCGTACAATTCACGATAAACCTCATGCTCCTTCGGATTCGGCTGGTAAATTTTTGCCTTCAGGCCGGTCATGGCTTTTTCCGCCGCCGAAAAACTCCGGTGAACTCCCGCGACCACCGCTCCGGCGATCGCCGCCCCCAGGGCGCACGTTTGCGCGGAGCGCGACACTTTCATCGGCCGGCCGGTCACATCGGCGTAAATCTGCATGGTCAGCGGGCTCTTTTCGGCAATGCCGCCGCAGTTGATGATCTGGTCAATCTTCACGCCGTATTCTTCAAAACGGTTGATGATGGCCAGCGCGCCGAACGCCGTCGCTTCCACGAGCGCGCGATAGATTTCCACCGGCGTGGTGTAAAGCGTTTGTCCCATCAGCAAACCGGTGAGCCGCTGGTCCACCAGGATGGTGCGGTTGCCGTTGTTCCAATCGAGCGCAAGCAGGCCGGATTCGCCCGCGTGCAATTGGGCGGCCGCCTTGTCGAGATCGGCATGGGACAGCGGTTTTTTGCCGCCGGGTTGAATGTAATGGACCCACCAGTTGAAAATATCGCCGACGGCCGACTGGCCGGCTTCGAGTCCGTAATAACCGGGCAGCACGCTGCCGTTGACGATGCCGCATAAACCCGGAACATCGGCCAGCTTCTCTCCGCCCGGCCACACCGTGATGTCGCAGGTGCTCGTGCCGATGATCTTGACCAGCGCGCCAGGGGCCACGCCGCTGCCGATTGCACCCAGATGCGCGTCAAAGGCGCCGACGGCGACGGGAATGCCCGCCGTCAAACCGGTTTCCTTTGCCCAAACCCCGGTCAAGCGGCCGGCCGCGCGATCTACCGAGTAAACGCGTGATGGCAAGCGCGAGCGCAATTCAGCCAGCCGCGGGTCCAATTCCGACAGAAATTCCGCGTCGGGATAACCGTTCCAATTCGCGTTCCACATCGCCTTGTGGCCGGCCGCGCAAACTCCGGCGATGAATTTGTCCGGTGCGAGCGTGCCGGTCAATTCGGCGGGAACGAAATCGGACAGTTCAATCCACGAATGCGCGGCGTTGAATACTTCGGGCGCCGTGCGGAGGCAATGCAGAATTTTGCTGAAGAACCATTCGCTGGAATAAACACCGCCGCATTTGGCGAGATATTGCGGACGGATTTTCCGCGCCAGTCCGGTGATTTCCGAAGCTTCCGCCACACCGGTGTGGTCTTTCCAGAGCCAGGCCATGGCCGCCGGGTTTTTGGCGAATTTCTTAGCAAAGGCCAGCGGCTGGCCGTTGGCATCCACCGGCAACGGCGTGCTCCCGGTCGTGTCCACCCCGATGCCGACCACCTGTTCCGGCTTGAAACCGCGGGTGTTTTTCTTCGCATCGGCGAGCGCCTTTTTGATGGTGATTCCCGCGCCTTTGACATAATCAGCCGGGTGTTGCCGCGCGAGGTTGGGGTCGCGGGACAGGATCACACCGGCAGTGCCGTGCTCATAATGCCAAACTGCCGTGCCGGCTTCGCGCCCGTTGGCGGTGTCCACGATCAGCGCGCGCACTGAGTTTGTGCCGTAATCAAGACCGATGGTGTACTTTGCGTTCATGGTGAGACTATCTTTTGATATTGGTTCCGGCGGCCGGATTTTTCATTAAAGACGACTGCTGCTGCCATTGGGTTTCGATTTCCGTGTGTTGCTGCTTCCATTCCGCCGGTGAAAGCACCCGCCAATACACGGTGTAACGCTGATGCTGCACGTCGTAAAACGGGACCAAAGTCACGTCCTTGGGCCGCGCCAGATGCTTCGTCCGAAATGTCAATGGCTGGCGCGTAGCGCGAATGTGCTTCAGGAGGGAATGGTTGTCACCCACGAAGACGGGCACCGGCGCCGGCGGCCATTTCACAAATTTGGTCTGATCCGGCGCATAGGGGTCGGCGGGCAATCCGTTGGTGCCCAGTTCGCCCGCCAGCACAATCGGCCCGTAGAGCACCGCGAGCAGGTTGGTCGTCCCCGGCAACGGTTCGGTGTGAAGGCTCATCGGGAGTTGAATATTGACAACATCGCCGTCGTGCCATTCGCGATCCAGGGTAACATAAGAGGAAGGCTGGCCGCTGACGGCCTGTGCCTTGCCGTTGATCGAAATGCCGGGCGCGGACTCCGCCCAGGCCGGCCAGCGAATATTCAACGCCAGTTTGACAGGTCGTTTGCATTGGAACGTCAGCCGCGTCTTGTCCTGGCCGGGGAATTTCGTGTCCTGCCGGACAGTGAGGCTTTTATCCGGCCAGGACAATTCCGAGGCGATGAACAGGTTTACGTAAAGCGAGTCGTTTCCATGCAGGTAGATTGCCTGACCGTAGCGGGAGTGATTTTCCATGCCGGTGCCGACACAGCACCAGAATGAATTTTCCGGGGTCGAATAGGTTTTGAATCCGCCCGGCTGCAAGGACATCAGGTAAACGAACATGCCGGTATCGGGATCCTGCGAGGCGAGGATGTCGTTGTAGAGAGCGCGCTCATAGAAATCCATGTCGGTGGCGGAGGGCGACCACTCGAACAAATGCAGCGTCAACTTGAGCATGTTATAGGTGCAGCAGGTCTCGCAGGTGGCGGCGTTGAGATGGCTGGCCCATTGATTGGTGGGGAAGAAACCCTCGTTGTCGCCGCTGCCGCCGATGACATAGGAGCGGCGCAAAGCGACGCATTGCCAGTAGAACCGGGCGAGATCCGCATAACGCGGCTGGCCGGTCAGCTCATAAAGCCGGGCGGCGCCGACAATTTTGGGCACCTGGGTATTGTCATGTTTGCCGCTCAAATCATCCTGGCCCGCCGCCAGCGGCGCCAGCACCGCGTTGTCATAGAACTTTTCAGCCAGCTCGAGGTACCGCCGGTCTCCGGTCAAACCGTAAAGATTGGCCAGCGCCTCGTTCATGCCGCCGTACTCGCACACCAGCATCGTTTGCCATTGTTCGGCGGAGAGATTTTTGGTCGTGTCGTAAACCCAATTGGCCAGATTGGTGGCGACGTCCAACGCCTGCGAGTCGTCACAGAAACGATAAGCGTCAATCAACCCGGCCAGTTCCTTATGGATGGTGTACCACGGCGACCAGCCGCCGTTGAGGCCGAATCCCCGGGTGTCAATCTCACCCTGGGCGACTTTCCCGAAGATTTCCTTGCCCTTGGGGATGGCCGCGAGGTAACCGTTGCCGTTGGCTTTCTGGCATTCAGCCAACTGGGCCACGAGGTAATGAACGCGCTCAAGGAATTTTTGATTGCCGGTTGCCTGATACATCCGCGAGCAGGCTGACAGATAGTGCCCCAAAGTGTGGCCGGCCAGGCCGCTGGATTCCCATCCGCCATATCGCGCGGCCTTCGGCTTCAATCCGGCTTCCGAGCGAAACCCGCTCAACAGCCGGTCGGGATCCAGGCTGAGCAGATAGTTCGCGTCGCGGTCCATCGCCTGCTGGAACGGTCCGGCGAGCAATCGCACGTCTTCAGGTGGAAACTGTTGCGCCGGCAAATCAATCGCTGCCTGGACCCCGGCACGGGCGCCGCAGGCGATCATCGCCGCCGCCGCCAAAATGAAAAATCGTTTGAGATTCATAGTTCACGTTACCATGTCAAAAACCGGCTTCGGCGCCGATATGCCCGTGAGGTTATCCGGCCATAGTTAATGCAAAACTGAATCCTCCTGCAATAACTTCGCCCGGTCACGATCCCAATCCCTGCCGGAGGCCGTAATAAATCTCGTTCCAATTCAACTCTTGTTTGAAGTGCCGGAGGGTCGTCCCGCCATCAATCACCGCCAGCTCGATGCCCGCCATGGCTGCGAAATCGTCCAACATCTCCGTGGTGACGGCCTGGCTGAAACCGGTGTGATGCGCGCCGCCGCCATAAATCCACGCCGTAACCGCGGTATGAAAATCAGGTTTGGGAATCCACAAGGCGCGGGCGACCGGCAGTTTGGGCAACGGCTTGTCCGGAGCAACCACATCCACTTCGTTGACGAGCAGCCGGAACCGGTTTCCCATGTCCATGAGGGCGGCGTTCAGACCCGGGCCGGGCGGCGTGTCGAAGACCAGGCGCGCCGGATCGGCCTTCCCGCCGATGCCGAGTGGATGGACTTGGAGCGACGGTTTGCCTTCGGCGATGCTGGGACAGATTTCCAGCATGTGCGCTCCGAGCACTTTCATGTTCCTGGTGTTCAAATGATAGGTATAGTCTTCCATGAACGACGTGCCGCCTTTCAGGCCGGTGGACATCACCTTCATGGCGCGCACCAGCGCGCAGGTCTTCCAATCGCCCTCGGCGGCGAAGCCGTAACCTTCGGCCATCAGGCGCTGGGCTGACACCCCCGGCAATTGCGCCAGGCCGTGCAAATCTTCAAAGGTCGTGGTGAACCCCTTGAAGGCGCCGTTCTTCAGGAAAGCGCGCAGACCTGCCTCGATGCGCGCCGCTTCGCGCAAGGCAACCTGATATTTCTCATCCTTGCGCGAAGCCGCCGGGATTTCATAGCTGGTTTCGTATTCCTTGAGCAGCGCATTGGTTTGCGCGTCCGTCACGGCGTTGACGTATTTCACCAGATCGCCGACGCCATAGCCATTGACCGAGTAGCCAAATTTGATTTGCGCGGCGACTTTGTCTCCCTCGGTGACCGCCACTTCACGCATGTTATCACCGAACCGGCAAAAAGCCGCGCCCTGCCAGTCATGCCACGCCGCCGCGGCCCGGCACCAGGCGCCGATTTGTGCCTGCACCGCGGCCTCCTGCCAGTAACCCGCCACGACCTTCCGCTCCAGACGCATCCGGCTCATGATGAAACCGTGTTCGCGGTCGCCGTGGGCAGCCTGGTTGAGATTCATGAAATCCATGTCAATGGACGACCAGGGTATGTCGCGGTTGTACTGGGTGTGCAAATGCAGGATGGGTTTCCGCAGCGATTTCAAGCCGTTGATCCACATCTTGGACGGCGAAAAGGTATGGCACCACGTCACCAGACCGATGCAATTCGCGGCTTGATTCGCTTCTTCGCAAAGCGCGAACACCTCCGCCGGTGTTTTAAGGACCGGTTTGAAGACAATTTTTGTCGGAATCGAATCGGCATTGTTTAATCCCGCGGCCATTTCGCGGGAGTCAGTGGCAACTTGTTTTAATGTCTCAGGCCCGTAGAGGTGCTGGCTGCCGGTGACAAACCAAATCTCAAAACGCTTCAAATCAATCATATCATTTCCTGGTTGGCCAACGCACCATAACCGGGCCTGCTACCATAAAGAATCCGCAAGCTGAATACCGGCCTGTCGTTAGCCGCTCTGGTTGTTGTGCATTCAGAATATCGCCATGCCGGCTGTGGAAAAACGCCAACTTGCGAATAAATATCGCCAAAAAGCGCAACGAGAAAACTCCGCCTGGAAACGAAAGCAGCGACGGGACGGCCACCTCTCAGCGCCTTTGCCGGCCATAACTTCTGCGGAACGCGAGCGGGCTGATGTGCTTGCCGGCGCGAAAGTAACGGGCAAAATGTTGAACGTCGGAAAAGCCGAGACTCTCGGCAATCTGACCCACCGGCAAGTCCGTTTCCACGAGCAGCCGGACAATCTGGTCGGTTCGCACCCGGCAGATATGCTGGCGGATGGAACAGCCGAGTTCGCGGCGGAATTTCATTTCCAAAGCGCGGCGCGAGAGGCCCGCGGCCTGAAACACATCCGCAATCGTCACGTTTTCCCGGGCATGATCGCGAATAAACTGCAACGCCCTGGTCACCTGCGGATCGGCGGCCGCGGTAATGTCGGTTGAATGGCGGGCGACCACGTGAGTTGCGCGCACGATGATATTGGACGGCAGCCGCCGTCTGCGCCGCAGAAGCCGAAACAACACCAAGGCGGCTTCATAACCGGCCTGTTCAAAGTTGATGGCCACGCTGGACAACGGTGGATCTGAGAGCCCACAAACCACTTCATCATTGTCCGCCCCCAGGATCCCGACGTGGTCCGGCACAGCGAGTCTCGCCAGTTTGCACGCTTCAATCACCTGCCGGCCGCAGTCGTCGTTGCAGGCCATTACGCCGACGGGTTTGGGCAGGGATCGCAACCACGCGGCCATCTGGCGGCGTTCTTCGCGCCAGGTATTTGATGCCAGGGGCAGCGTGGTATAAGTGCGAACTTCGAAACCCGCGCTGCGAATCCGCCGCTGAAAGGATGCCTCGCGCAAATCCGAGAACGGCGCCATTTCATAGCCGCAGTAGGCAAAATGTTTGAAACCGCATTGCAGCAAATGTTCAGCCCCGATTTGGCCGATGGCCGAAGAATCGGTGACCACATTGGCCAGATTGGGAACCTCGGTCTTGCTGTGGCCAATGACGACGGCCGGAATGCCCAGAGCCAGCACTTCGTCCAACTTGTCCACGTCCCGCAAAATAATTCCGTCCAAGTCCAACACCTTGAGTTTGGGCCAGGCCTTCTCCAATCCGACGGGTTCCCAGTAAAACGACCAGGGCCCGTAGTGATGCGCGCATTTGGCGATGCCACACAGCAGCGCCCGCCCCGACGCCCGGGAGGATTCAACCAGCAACGCGATGGTGGGAATCTTTTTCGATGAACGCCTGGAACCGCCCGTTTTGCCTTCCCGTTTTCCTACATCGGTTGGGTGCGATGATGCTGTCTTCGGACTCACCATTGACCAATCATAGGTGGAGCCCGGGCCAAAAGCAATTTCCTGAGTCCAGCCCGATACTTTTTAGGGGAGGTAAACGGGTGTTAAAACTTCCCGCCTCGCAAGCCGTTCCGGTTATTTAAAGAACCGCCGCGTGGGGCTCCGGTTGGCCCGGAACACCCACGCGGCGAACGAGCGCCCAACCATCATCTGCCATGTCGTTGCTGAGCCGCCTGATTTTGCTGCTACGGTGACGGTGACGACAGCCGGAAGAATCGCGCCGAGCCGGACATCGGCAGGCTTAAATTATAGTTGCCTCCCGACAGTGTGAGAGGTCCGGTAACCCGCGTCCACGTGGCGCCAGGCCCCAGGACCGGGCTGGCAAACAAGTCAACCAGCGCGGAGTTTGTTGACCATGAGAAGACCATGTTGCCGGCGGACTGGGTCACCGCCAGCGACACGCTCGTGCTGGTGCCCCTCAGCTGGTTTGGTCCGAGGGCATAATCGGCCGCGATTTGCCCCGGCGTCAGCGGTCCATTGTAAATGCGGAATTCGTCAATGGTCGCGTTAAGGAATGGATCCGTGAAATAGAGGGATTGTCCCAGATAATTGAGCGGATCCGCGCCGAGGGTTGCCGCCAGAGGATTCGATGCGTTGGGATTGTTTGCGGCCAGCACCCCGTTGGTATAGAAGGAAACATAACCGCCGAACGGATGATAGACCATCGCCACACCCACATTACCCATGTAATTGGTTACTGAGCCGGTCACCAGAGACACCAAGGCATCCTGTTCATTATTAGCACCGGGATCACCAGCCCCGAAGATAGCGCCGGCAGTACCACCGGTTCGATAGGGCTGCATGGCTATGTAATTCTCTCCATTTAATGACACGCCATCCTGGTTTCCAAAGAAGAACAGTGGTTCGAAAGCGTTGGTAGCAGAACTGAAGTTCGCCCAGGCTTCAATCGTTATCGCATCCATGCCACTGACGACCCCGGCGGGCAGTTGCACGTAGCCGCTGGCACCGTCCAGGGTAACTTGTCCACCCCCGAGGGTGGCTCCGCCATTGAGCGTGCCGTTCCACGCTGAACCGCCCACCGAATCCGCCGTGGTTGTACCGGACGACTCACTGAAACTATACCGATGCACCAGGCTGTTGGCATATGGCGTCACGGTAATCAGAATGCTGTTAACGCTACTGAATGACCCAAAGGTGCTGCCCGTATAGGTGGCCGTTATCGATGCCGTCCCCGGCTTGATGGCCGTTACCACGCCGTTGGATGACACCGTGGCCACAGTGGCATCGCTGGACTGGTAAGCCACCGTCCCTCCCCCCGATTGTGCCGCATCCAGCGCGAACAGCGGCACGGCGGACATGTTGGCGAAATTCCCCACCGCCACCACGCCCTGGCGCGTCCCCTGCATCAAAGTAGTGACGCCGGACGAGGATTGCACCGCAACGCTGTTCAAGGTGCCAATGGAATTGGTGACAGTTATGATCGTGTTGGTGCCATCGTCGGTAATGCTGAATTCATTCGTATCAAATTTTTTACCGTAGCACAGGAAAATACCCCTTCCGATCAAGGTATCCACGTAATTGCTGTTACCCGTATTTAATATGAGTTTGCCGCCGGCGAGATTGATCCACCGGGTGGTATCCGAGGACACCCCGCCCCATTGACCGGCTCCGGGGGTGCCGGTCAAAATCTGGCCGACAAGGCCCGTTGAGTTAGTGGGCATGATTTTGATCGTGGAGCTGTCGTACGCATTCAGGTGCCCGCCCACCGCAATAAAGGGGGCCGAAATCGAGGAGTTGTTGTACATATTGAAATCGACATTTGGCCCGCCGGCAAACCAGAACATGTCGCCGATAAAGATGCTGTCCTTTGAATTGTACGCAGCCGTACCGTACATGTTCACCGTGGATTTGGGCCCTCCCATGGCGCCGACCGGGGCAAAGCCAAAGCCGGCGGTCACGGTGCCGTAAATATTAAGAGTTTCTCCCCATTCCGGACCGAACAACTGGTCGTTGAGCACGATGTTGTCCGACACGGCGAGATTGATCGGCGTGGGCCTCGTGGTCGGAAAACCAGTGCCGATGAAAATCTGGAAAGTCGTGCCATTATTTACCGGCACTATCCCGGTGGTCCAGTTGGCCGCTTGATCCCACGTGGCACTATCCCCATTGCCTGACCAGAAATAATTTGTTTGTCCAGCGGGCTGTGCTGAAGCGGTGTGAATTAAACACGCTGCCACCGCAACGGAAGCAGCATAACACAGTTTGTTTGGTTTCATAAGACTGTTGTTTGTTTGGGGTTAATATCGAGAAGGCAGGTGGTGTTTGCTTTGGTTAGGTTTGGATTTTATGGTGGTCAGAAATAAAAACGCGGGTCGGTGCCAAAGAATTTTTGAGGGCGCTTGTTGTTCCACATCACACTCCAGTCCCGCCATTTAACATGGCCGTCCAAGAATAAATCGTTGCCCCCGGCCGGCAACCGGCCGTCCAAATGACTGGTGCGTTGAATCACATTGGCGGGGAGCCCGCCTTTCAGAAAATGAGCGTACGGGCTCGGTGCGGTCAAGTCGGCGGCCACGACGTCCACGCACACTTCGGAAACGGACGGGCGCTGCAGCGGCGAGCCAAGAATATTTGTCTTCCAAAAATTCTGCGCTGAAATTGTGCCGGCCCCGCCCGCGTTGGCACCGGCACCCGGCAACAACCAGACATAACCCGTGATGCGAAATTGACTTTGAACCGTGGCATCGGGGGCCCCGGCCACGCCGTAGTCCCACACGTTGTCCTTGTTAAAGGTGGCGTTGCCGGGATCGAAAAACACCTTCCGCGTTGCTCCATTCTGTATCAGGTTCGTGCAAAACACAGAAGAGATGTCCCAGGGCCAGAGCCCGTACACACTGCCGGGAGGGGGGGGAGACGTGCCGGGAATGGCAGTTCCATAGGGCTGATAATGCAGATCGGGCAGCAGGTTGTTATTGTCGTCGGCCAGGATCAGCAGGGCAACGCCCAGTTCATGCTCGTTGTTCTCGCAGGAAATCCGCAGCGCCCTGTCCTTGGCCGCCCCGAGCGCCGGCAACAGCAGCGCAGCCAGAATGGCGATGATGGCGATGACGACCAGCAGTTCGATCAACGTAAACGCTCTCAAGTTTCGTTTTGGAAAAACAGACATTGTTTAATTTGGTTGATAATTACATTTAACTTTGCGGCAACGCGGCGACAACGCCACTTTGCGGAAAAGAATCGCCATTTCGCGAACCCCAACCGGCTGACTCCAGCGAACCGTAAGTCTTGCGGTAGGCGAGCGGGCTGACTCCTTTGCCGGCCCGGAAATAGCGCGCAATATGCCGCATATCGGCAAACCCGAGCAGGTCCGCAATCTGCGCCACCGGCAGGTCCGTTTCGACCAGCAGTTGGGCGATCTGATCGGTGCGCACGCGCCGGATTTCATCCAGCACGGAACGGCCCAGCAGTTTGCGGAACCGGTTTTCCAGCATGCGTCGTGACAGCCCTGCGAATCCGGCAACTTCATCCACCGAAACGCCGCCGCGACGCGCCTGATCACGAATGAATCGCAACGCCTTGGCCAAATGCAAATCTTCTGCCGCTACGCAATCCGTGGAGCGACGCGCGATCACATGGGCCGCCCCCGCCATGATGCGCGAGGGACCGGTGTACGATTGATGCATCAGCCCGTTCAGGGCATGCGCGGCGTCATAACCGGCGCGCTCAAAATTGATGGCGATGCTCGACATCGGCGGGTCGGTCAGTCCACAAACGACTTCATCGTTGTCGGCGCCGACGACGCCCACCCGGTCCGGTACCGTCTGACCGGTCAGCTTGCAGACTTCCATGACACGCTGGCCACAATCGTCGTTGCAGGCCAGCACGCCGACCGGTTTGGGCAGGGCCTTCAACCAGTTGGCGAGTGAGCGCCAGTCCTTTGACCAATCCCTTCCCGACATGGACAACTTATATTGCGGCGGATTTCCAAAGCCCGCCGCCTGAATGCGCTGGCAGAAACTTTCCCGGCGAATGTCCGACCAGGTGGTATTTTCCAGCGGGTTCTTTTCGTAGCCGCAGAACGCAAAATATTTGAAGCCGCAACCCAACAAATGATCCGCTCCCAGCCGGCCGATCGCTTCCGAGTCGGTCACCACGTTGACCAGGCCGGGGACTTCGGTACTGCGGTGCCCCACCACCACGGTCGGCAGTCCGTAAGCAGCGATCTCTTCCGCTTGTTCCGTATCGCGCAGGATAATCCCATCCGCGTCACCGGTTTCGAGCAGCGGCTGGGCCTTTTCCAATCCGGCGGGTTCCCAGGAAAAAGACCAGGGTCCATGATGCCGGGAATAATCCGCAACGCCCCGGAGCAGCGCGCGCCCGGAGGCGCGCGAAGACTCAATCAACAGAATGACTTTCGGCACGCGCGGCATGTGTCTTCCCCGTCCTGAGTCAACCTGGGGCTCTACGCCGACAGGACCTCAACTCGGGGTTACATATCTATATACGCCTTTTGGCTCCCAAACCCGACAAGGTCGCTTGTAGTCCACCGGGAAAGTCATAAGCTGCCCGCGTTGCGAATAGTTCCGTCACGCAGGGTTTGCTTCGAACCTGTTCAGAATCAAGACCATCGGCTGAAGGTGGCGTTCCGGGGTGGAATCCCTCCTGTGTCAGCCTGGTGTTACACCGGTGGAGAGATGGGGAGCTTGAGGCGTTGTCTCAATCAAGCCTGCGGCTTCCTGTAATAAAATGCGGGCAAAGACCCAATCGAACCAGAAACCATGCTCGGCGCTGCCGGGATCCAGATCGCCGCCGAATTTGGCTTCGATGGTTTCCCGCCCTTCCGCCAATTGAGCAGTCGCCTCCTGATTTTGGCCAAGTTGATGGCAGGCCATGGCGAGGATCACCCGGGCGGTGGCGGCCCGCGGCGGGTTGTCGCCCGGGTAAGCCAGGCAACGTCGGCACCATTCTTCCGCCCTGGCGTAGTTGCCCTGGCGGTATTCCACGAGCGCTAACGAGATGGAACCCCAGGCCGCCTGAAAGACGGTTTCGGCGTTGGTATTGTCGGGCGCGACGCTGCTGAAGGAATTTGCAGCCAACGCCGCCAGGGGTCCCAATGCGTTCATGGTTTTTGGGTCCGCCGGCAGGAGCAGGCAGATCTTGATCACGCGTTCCGCAGCCACCGGATGTGACGTGCCGGCGAAGCGGGCAATGGCTTCCTGGCGGAAACGGTCATAACCTTTCACGTCGCCGAGCTCAACCAGGGCCGGACCGAGCCGGAGATAATCCAGCGATGCGATGTCCCACCCGTCGAATTGGTTGATCTGCAACAACACGTTGAACCGGGTGGCGGCTTCCCGCCAGCGGCCTTGCAAGGCATGCCATTCACCGACGGCGCGGAACACCCGCGCGCCCTCCAGGGAAGGTTGAGTGGGGACATAACCGTTTAACAGATCGTCCGCTTCCCCGAAGGCGTTCTGGCTGATCCGCACGTCGGCCAGCGTGATTTTCTCCCGGATTTCCGCCTGCCGGCGCAATTCCGCCTCGTTGGCCCGCGCGCGCTCCGCTTCCCGGCGCAGAAGATATTGTTGTTCCTCGGCGGCGACCGCTTCCCGGCGGGCCGCCCGTTCCATGAAGAACAGCCGGGTCGCCGTTCCCAATCCGATGAGCAGCGCTGCCGCCACCGCCGCGCCCGACGCAAAAAGAATTTTGTTCCGGCGAACCAGTTTCTGGAAGCGGTAGAACCGGCTGGGCGGGCGGGCCATGACGGGTTCGTTGTTGAGGTAACGCTGAACGTCCATGGCCAGCCCGTTGGCCGTTTCGTAACGCCGCCGTCGATCCTTGTCCAAACACCGCATCACGATCCAGTCCAGGTCACCCCGCAGCAGGGAAATCAACTTGGGCGGCTCGGCATGACGCTGCACGGCGGTGGCCGACAATTCCGTGCGTTGGAGCGTGGTCAGCATGGTGGAGGGCCGTTGCGGCTCTTTTTCCCGCAACGTCCGGCGCATTTCATCCAGGCCGGATTGCACCAACATTTTCGCGTCAAAGGGCGTCCGGCCGGTCAGCAACTCGTAAAGCAGCACGCCCAGGCTGTAAATGTCGGTGCGCGTGTCAATGTCCAACCCGCTCATCTCCGCCTGCTCCGGGCTCATGTAGGCCGGTGTGCCGATAATCTGTTCGTAGGCGGTGAAGAGGGTTTGCTCGGTCAATTTGCCCTCGATGGCCTTGGCAATGCCAAAATCAATCACCTTGGGCACGGGGACACCGTCGTGCAACGTGACCAGCACATTCGACGGCTTGATGTCGCGGTGAATGATTCCCTTCTGATGCGCGTGCTGGATGGCGTGACAAATCTGGACGAACAAATCGAGCCGCTGGCCGGTGTCGAGATGGTTCTGATCGCAGTAATCTGTGATTTTGACGCCCCGGACCAGTTCCATCACGATATAAGGCCGCCCGGTGTGCGTCGCGCCCGCGTCCAGCACCCGTGCGATATTCGGATGGTCCATCATCGCCAGCGCCTGGCGCTCAGCTTCGAAGCGGGCGATGACGTTCCTGGTATCCATGCCGAGCTTGATGATTTTGAACGCGACCCGGCGCAGGACCGGCTTCTCCTGCTCGGCCATATAGACCACCCCGCAGCCGCCCTCACCGATTTTTTGCAGCAGTTTGTAACGATCAATGCGGCTGCCCGGACCTTCGGCCGGAACGGATGTTTCTGTCGGGCCACCGCTCCCCGCGGAACCCGGGCCGTCCGCCGAAGGCCCGGTCCCTGGCGGCTGGGTACGGGCAAAGGGGGCGATTTCGCTGAAGAATTTATCGGCGTCGGCCTGCGCGGAAAGCAGTGCTTCAACCCGGGCACGAAGATCCGCATCTTGGGCGCACGCCTCGTCGAGAAATGTGCGGCGGGCAGCCGGATTGGCGAGCTGGCGTGCCGCATCAAACAAGGCTTCGATCTGTTCTGCCGTCTTCGTCATGCGCTGCGTGGTTATAATCTATTCCGCCAAAACTGTCCGCGAACGTCAAATCCATGCGAAGGTTCGCTGGCTGCCAACCCATGCGGCTTCAAGTCCGGCTGCGGATATTTTCAAACAGCCAGGCCTTCGCAAAGGCCCACTGCCGCTCGATGGTGCGTTCGCTGACCCCCAGAATCCTGGCCACTTCCTGGTTCGTCAGCCCGCCAAAAAATTTAAGGACGACTATCCGCGCCTTTTCCGGGTCCTCGGTTTCCAGCCGTTCGAGCGCCTCGTCCATCAGCAGGATTTTGTCGTCCGGCGTCGCGGCCGCCAGGTTCAATTCGTCAATGTCCACGCGCAACTGGCCGCCGCCGTGTTTCAGCCGCGACTTGCGCCGCGCGTTGCCGATCAGGATATGCCGCATCGCCTTGGCGGCGGCGCTGAAAAAATGGACGCGGTTTTCCCAGGTGCGGTCGCCGGCGCCCACCATGCGGAGCCAGGCTTCATGCACCAGGGCCGTGGCCTGCAACGTCTGGCCGGGGGCCGCCTGCGCCATGTGCGACGCGGCCAGACGGCGCAGTTCGCTGTAAACCAGCGGCAGCAGATCCTCCGCCGTCTGGCCGCCACTTTTCATGGCTTGCAACATCTGGGTGATGTCGCTGGTGATTTCGTCGGGCATGGGCAGAAAATCCGGGTTACCATCGAACGGCCATCCGCTTCCCCCGAAATAAACACCACCTGGGCAGCATCGTCAATGGGAAGAAGGCCCCCAGTCGGAGAGGTTTAGAGTTAACATGGGTGGCCCGGGCATTGAAGCGGGCAGAATGATAAGTAAAAGCTGTTCTGCCCTTATAGTTGCAAGCCGTGAAGTAGCGTGAAGCTGCTCCGATACCGTCTTCACAGTGGGTGGCTCAAGCCATGCTATTGGTTGCCACATTTCACCTGAACCTCACGCCAAAGGGTGAAAAATTTTACGCGGAGAGGAATTCATCACGGGTTGGCGAACGTTTTGTTGCGGGCGCGAAGGCCAAACCAAACTCCGCCGCCAAGCAAAACCAGCCACAGAGACGACGGCTCAGG